>NZ_JBHRZI010000001.1:0-24740 GCF_042649515.1 Lentzea rhizosphaerae
CGAGAGCGAGATGATGCAGGAAATCGCCGAGCTCGAACGGCGCGGAGCCGCCAGCGAGCTCGGCTACAAGGATTTGGCTCAGGTGTTGCGGCACGCGGTCCGCTGGGATCTCACCACCGCCAGGAAATGGGTCACCACCGCCGCGCGGCTCAGTGGAGCGATCACTCCGACCGGCAGCGAGCTCCAGCCCGAACTGCCCGCTACTGCCGTGGCGGTGGCGGAGGGTGCGTTGTCGATCGAGCACGTCGCCGTGGTCGCCAAGGCCATGGAAACGCTGCCCGCCGAAGCCGAAGCGCCCATGGTCGACTACGCCCGCGACCACGAACCCAACGAAGTGCGCAAGTTCGGCGAAGACCTGCTCTACCGCCTCTACCAGAACGACCCCGAGCCGCGCGATCCCGAGCCCGCGCCGCCCGGCAACGAACACATCATGCGCTGGAAGAACGGACGGCTGGAGATCCGCGCCAAGCTGGACAAGGTCACCGGCGCCAAGTACGAGGCACTGATCGACCCCTTGGCCAAGCCCCGCCCGCAGACTTCGGACGAGGGCCCGGACCTGCGCAGCCGCGAGCAACGCGAAGGCGACGCCCTGGCCGAGCTGATCGACCTGATGCTGCGCGCCGACCAACTCCCCGAACACGGCGGCGAACCAGTCACCCTCACCCTGACCATGCCCTACGACGACCTCGCCAACCAGATCGGCCACGCCACCCTCGACAACGGCGACCACATCCCAGCCGACCAGGCCCGTCAACTGGCCTGCAACGCGGGCATCATCCCCATGGTCCTGGGCGGCACAGGCCAGCCGCTCGACATCGGCCGCAAAACCCGCACCTTCCCCGCCGCAATCCGCAGGATCCTGGTCACCAGGGATCGGGGCTGTGCCTTCCCCGGCTGTGGCAGACCACCCAGACAGTGCGACGCCCACCACATCCGCCACTGGGCCGACGGCGGCGACACCTCCGTCGACAACGCCGTGCTGCTCTGCCGCCACCACCACACCCTGATCCACCAGAGCAAGTGGGAAGTCAGGCTGGTGACCGGGATACCGACGTTCTACCCACCGGCCTGGCTCGACCCACAGCGAAGTCCCAGACGCAACCTGATCAACACCGCCTGACCACAGCGAAGCGGTGTTGATCAAGATGCCTGCCCACGGCGAGGCGACGTTGATGACTGCCGCCGTGACCCCGGACCCTCGCCACCGCTGCCCGACCACGGTGAGGGCACCCCTGCCGACACCGCCTAGTACTACAGCCGCATGGCGTGATCTTGGTCGATGACCTGGCGGGGATGTGAGACGGCCACCGTGATCAACTTCGAGGTGTGTTGGGACTCGAAGCGAAACGGTGGCCGCGTTGCCGATCTTAGACCTGGAGGCGTGGCGGGCCGGGTTCGACGGCCTGTTCGCCCGGTGCGCGGGCCGGTTCGTGCAGGTCCAGACCCGCAGGCGGGCGCGGGCGTATGTGCTGGGCCTGCTGTCGCGGACCGAACGCAAGAACGGGTGGACCCTGGCCGAGCAGGCCGGCGAGGCCACCCCGGACGGTATGCAGCGTCTGCTCAATCACGCGGCGTGGGACGTGGGCAAGGTGCGTGACGACCTGCGTGGATATGTAGTCGACCATCTCGGGCATGAGCAGGCGGTGCTGGTCGCCGACGAGACCGGGTTCCTGAAGAAGGGCGTCAAGTCCGCCGGGGTGCGGCGGCAGTACTCCGGCACTGCCGGGCGGATCGAGAACTGCCAGCTCGGGGTGTTCCTGGCCTACGCCTCCCCGCACGGACGTGCGCTGATCGACCGCGAGCTCTACCTGCCCGAGGCCAGTTGGTGCGCTGACCGGGACCGCTGCCGCGAGGCCGGGATCGACGACGAGGTCGAGTTCGCGACCAAACCGGAACTGGCCCGCCTCATGCTCGAACGGGCCGTCGAGGCCGGGGTGCCGTTCTCCTGGTTCACCGCCGACGAGGCCTACGGCCAGAACCCCGGCCTGCGGTCCTGGCTGGAACAACGGGAGATCGCCTACATCAGGGCGATCCCGTGCAAGCAGGAACTCCCCACCGCCGCGGGAAAGCGACGCGCCGACACACTGGCCAGGCTCGTGCCGTAAACGGCCTGGCAGCGCCGTTCCTGCGGCGACGGCGCCAAGGGGCCACGGCTGTATGACTGGGCACTGGTCGACGCCGGCGAACACCACAGTCTGCTGATCCGCCGCTCGCTCACCCCCAACACCAAGGGCGTCCGCGAACTGGCGTACTTCCTCTGCCACACACCGAAACCGGCCTCGCTGGACGTGCTGGTCCTGGTGGCCGGAAGCCGATGGGCGGTCGAGGAATGCTTCCAGGCGGCCAAGAACGAGGTCGGCCTGGACCACTACCAGGTCCGCAAGTACGGCGCCTCGTACCGGCACATCACCCTCGCGATGCTCGCCCATGCCTTCCTCGCGGTCACCGCGAGAACACAAAAGGGGGCTCTGCAGACCGCGATGACGGCCTGATCCCGCTGAGCGTCAACGAGAGCAGGCGCCTGCACGCCGCCCTGACCTTCACCCCGCACCCGCGTTCCCACACCGAGGCCTGGTCACACTGGCGACGACGCCACCAACACCGAGCCCGGCAATGCCACTACCAGCGACGACTAAAAGATCACGGCCTACGGCTGTAGTACTAGCCAACGGCTGCATGGGTGGCCGTTTCTTCCTTCTGCGTGATACTTCTGCCGCAAGGAGTCGATCCCGCGAGGTCAATCCTGCAACGAGCGAATCCTGCGGGGTTAATTCCGCGAGGCCAATCCCGTGAGGCTACGCCCAATTCGGCTGATCTCGCGAAGCTGAAGCCAAGTGGCAATGACGAGCCGAGCCGAACCTCCCACTATCAACGCCACGACGGCGAAGCCGAGCACCCAGCAACCGCGATGGCGGAGCCGAGCCGGACAGGGCTATGCGTCATCGGGCAGCCGGTAATGAGGTGAGCCGACCAACAAACGGGACCACGCACGCTTGCGATTGGGGCTTGACTTCGGGTGCGAGGTGCTAGCCTTTTCGGATCGGGCGGGTGCGGAGCATCCGACCTTTTCCGCCCGACACAGCGCCTCGCAAGGGCCCCGAAGTCAAGCCCCAATCGCAATCGTCGCGAAGCGGCGATGAAATGACCCGGCTCGTCATACGGCATGCGCAACCACCAACCCAAGGCGACACGAACAGCACAAGGCGACCACCCCGCTGGAACCCGCGCTGAACCACCGCAAGCCGACCCGCGCAAGCTCCACCGCAAGCCGATCCCGGCCAAGCCGTCGCCGACAACGGCATCGCGATGTCCTCCAGCGACCTGTTCTCCGCGTCTACCGCCAGGAACTCGCGCACCCAGCTCGCCCCGCGATCGTCACAACCGCCGATCGTCACGCCAACGGCGATCAGTGCACACGGTGTCACCAAACGAGACCGGCGTTCCACCACGTTGGATTGTCCACCCAACGTCCTCGGTCGCTGCCGATTCGCACGGTCCTGGCGGCGGCCCCACCTCCTGATGGAGGTGACTCCACTTCCCCGACGGTTAGGTCACCCGTTCGGCGGGGAATCCCGGGTCATGCCGGACAGGAGTCTTCTCGCCGACCGCTACAGGCTGGGCGAGGTGCTGGGCACGGGTGGCGTGGCCGAGGTGCGCCGCGCCAGGGACACCGTGCTCGCGCGTGACGTCGCGATCAAGCTGTTCCGCAAGGGCCGCGACCTGGCGGACGCGCGCCGGTTCGACAACGAGATCCGCACGCTCGCGGGACTGTCGCATCCGGGGCTGGTGACGGTCTACGACGCGGACACGACCGGCGAGACACCGTTCATGGTGCTGGAACTGGTCGAGGGCCGCACGTTGCGCGACCGACTCGACCACGGGCCGATGCACGTCGAGGACGTGCGCTGCCTCGGAGCGGCACTGGCCGACGCACTGGCTCACGTGCACGATCAGGGGCTCGTCCACCGCGACATCAAGCCCTCCAACATCCTGCTGGGCGAGGACGACGTCCCGCGCCTGGCCGACTTCGGCCTGGTGCGCCTCGTGGACGGCGCTCGGTTCACGCGGGCCGACCAGGTCGTCGGCACGGCGGCCTACCTGGCGCCGGAGCAGGTGCGCGGCGGCGAGATCACCCCGGCGGTCGACGTGTACGCGCTGGGGTTGGTGCTGCTGGAATGCCTGAGTGGGCACCGCGAGTACGAGGGCGCCGAGATCGAGGCGGCCGTGGCCAGGCTGCACCGGCCGCCGGTCGTGCCGGACGACCTGCCGTTCGGCTTCAAGCGGTTGCTGACGCTGATGACATCCCTGTCCGCCGCCCGCCGTCCCACCGCGCGTGAGTGCGCCAAGGTGTTGCTCGCGGAGGACACGCAGATCCTCGTCGCCCCGCGTCGTTCACGTGGACTGCTCGCCGCCGCGTCCGCTGCGGTCCTGATCGCGGCGGCCGGCACCGGCCTCCTCGCGCAGAACCGCACCGGACCGGCGGAATCGGCGCCACCGGCCACCACCGCGCCCGTCTCGACGCAGCCGAGCACCGCTGTGCAAACCCAGACCCAGACCCAGACGCCGGCGCCGGTCGCCGAGCAACCGGTCGCCGAGACCGCCGCGCAGCCGCCCGTTCAGGTCCAGCAGAACGGCAAGAGCGGCAAGGGCAAGTCCGGCAAGGGCAAAGGCAAGGGCCCCTGACCGTCAGCGCACCGGCAGCGTGATCACGGACTGTCCGCAGTGGACGGTCTGGTCGGCGGCCAGCAGTGTCGTCGCGGTTGCCCGTGACTCACCGGTGCCGGGGTTGCGCGCATAACGCGGGAACGCGCCACTGGACACCTGAACGCGGATGCGGTGCCCGCGCCGGAAGCGGTACGCCGTCGGCCACAGCCGCACGGTGGCGCACTGGAGTTCGGTGGCGTTGGACAGGCTCACCAGGCCGTCGCACACGTTCCACGACCGGCCGTCAGGGTCGACGTCGCAGAGCCGCACGAACACGTCGGCGTGCGGCAGGCTGGACGAGAACCAGATCTCGGCGCTCACGTCACCGATGACCTCGACGTCCTCCTCCAGCACCGGTGTGGTGTAGGTGAGCACGTCCGGCCGCGCCTCCAGAGCGGTGTTGTCGACTCGGCCGCTGTCCCCGGCCAGGCGCACACCACCGGCGGCGGGCGTGGGATCGGCGGGGTCGTAGCGGTAGGAGTCCACTGAGGACTCCGCAGGAACCCCGGCGCTGAGCACACCTCCGGAAGCGAGGTGGAAGCGCTGCGGCGAGTAGCCGGGCGGCGGCCACGACGGGAAGTCGCGCCAGGCCTCCTCGCCCATGACGTACAGCCGGACCGGCTCGCGGTGCGGCGGCGTCACTCCGTTGGCGTGGGCGAGACCGAACTCCAAGGCCTCTTCGACGGGCGTGCCGGTGATGTCGGTGTGCGTCCACGGCCCGACGGTCAGCCGCGCGTTCCGGCCGTTGTCCTGCAACACCCGGTAGTCGCGCAGCTGACCGGGCAGGAAGATGTCGTACCAGCCCCCGATCGAGCTGACCGGCACCGTCACGCCGGCGACCCGCGGGCTGTGGTCGAGTCCTTCCCAGCGCGCGGAACCGGCGTCGTGGGTGAGGATGTCCTGGATGTACGCGGAAGGTTCGCCGAGCGCGGCCACGTCGGCCCGGCCGAGCGGGAGGACGTGCAGCGCCTTGGCGGTCTTGCGGTCCTGGAACGGTTTCCGCAGCATAGCGAGCGGGCGTTCCTGGGTGCCCACCAGCACGCCCCAGCCGAACGGCGTCTCCAGCGAGATGCCGTCGGGACGCAGGAACTCGAGCGTCAACGCGGACTCGGTGACGATCGGGATCATCGCCTTGACCTGCGGCGGCAGCTGGTCGGCGACCGCCCACTGCACGTGCCCGAGGTAGCTCAGCCCGTACAGCACGATCGCGTCGCTCCACGGCTGGGCGACGAGCCAGTCGAGGGTCGCGAGGCCGTCGGCGCGTTCCTGCCGCATCGGGTCGAACGTGCCGCCGGAGCCGAACCCGCCGCGCACGCTCTGGATCACCACCTGGTAGCCGCGTTCGGCCAGCGGTCTCGCGAACATCGTGCCGAACATGCCTCTGCCGTAAGGAGAACGGATCAACGCGGTCGGCAGCCCGTCGCCACCGGAGCGCGGCATCCACCTGTCCGCCAGCAGTTCCACGCCGTCGGGCATCGGCACGCGCAGATCCCGCTGCACCACCACGTTGCGGGTCAGAGGTGGGGAGAGCTTGAGCTTGCGTTCGAGGAGATAGCTGATCATCTGAGCTCCATCATGAGTGAGATCACGCTCAGCAGCCGGTCGGTGAAGGCCTCGGGGTCGGGCGCGCCGTCGACCACCCAGGTCGTGACGAACGAGCCCGCGCCGCCGGTGATGAACGCGGCGAGGTCGTCGATCGCCTGCGGGGAGAGCTTGTCGCCGTAGCGGTGCGCGACGCCGTGCCGGTTGAGCGGCAGCAACAGCCTGATCAGGCCGCGGTCCAGGGCGAACGCGCAGGAGCCGGTCAGCAACGCGCGGTAGAACACCCGGTTGTCCGAGAAGTGCCGGGCCAGGACGAGCGTTTCCGCACGCCCGTCCACGGGTTCGCGGAGATCTGCCAGGCGGGGCAGCAGCTCACGCCGCGCGAGGTCGAGGCCGGTCTCCAGCAGCAGCGTGTCGAGGTCGCCGAAGTGCTGGTAGACGACGCGGCGGCTGACGTCGGCGATCTCGGCGATCTCGGAGACCGTGATCGCGGTCGTGCCGCGTGCGCTGACCAGGTCGAAGGCGGCCTGCATCACCGCGGCACGGGTGCGGCGCACCCGCGGATCGCGTGCAGGCTCGGCCTCGTGCAGATCCATGCCGCGGATCGTGTAACACCTGTTACTAAGTAGTCAAGTGTTACTTATCTGAGCTCGTGCCCCGAGATCACGGCGACGAGGGCGGGTTCCGGGGCCGAGCGGACCTCGACCGAGGCGCCGAGGGCGTGCAGACAGGACGTGATCAGCGCCGGCTCGGGGTGCTCGACGTGCACCGACTCCAGCACGAGACCGGGCGGCGCGGAGATCGCCGGTGAAGGCGTGTCACCCCAGCTGATCAGGAACGGCACGACTCCGCCGGTGAGGGCGTTGCTGGTCAGCCGCCACCGCAGCACGTCACCCGAGGCCGTCCGCCGTTGTCCGTCGATCACGGCGCCGGGATCGAAACCCGCGGTCGCGGCCGCGGTCCGCGCCTGGTCGATGTCGTCGCACGTGATCGCCCAGCCGACCAGGCCCGGCGTCGTCACACCGTCCACTCCGAACGGACGGGGCAGATCCGGCTCCGGCTGGCCCGGATCCGGCGCGATGATCTCCAGGTACGTCCGCTTCCCCAGCGCGAGCAACCTGTTGTGCGTCCCCAGACCGAGGTGCTGGCCACCGCCCGCGGCGCGCACACCGAACCGTTGCTCGATCTCGTCGACCGCGGCGTCGAGCTCCGGCGCGGCGTAGACCAGGTGGTCGATCATCACTCACCCCGTCCGAGGTACTTCTTGATGCAGTGGACGACGCCCAGACGGCTGGCGAACGCGTTGAAGTCGGCGAGCCGGACCACCGAGAACCCGAAACCGGTCCACAGCCGTTCCATCTCGTCGTCGATCACCGCGAGGTCGGCCTGCTCGCCGTACCCGAACGTCGGCAGGTAGACCGACTTCCCAGCGCTGGAACTGTTCTCCACCAGGCAGTTGTTCCAGGTGATGTGGTGCCACGACCGCACCTGGACCACGGTGTCCGGCTGTGCGCCCGCGGCCGTGAACTGGGCGACGACCTCGCGCAGTTCGGCACCGTCCGGGGTGGCCGCGAAGTCGCGCAAAGCGGCGAACGTGAGGCGCTGGGTGATCTGCGGCCGGTGCACGAGCGGGTTGCGCACCACGGCGAAGCCCAGCCGGTCGAACTCGGCCGCGATCTCGTCGTAGGCGGTCTGCAACGCGAACGGCGACTTCGTGCCCAGTGCGGCGTCGGCGAGCGCCGGGCTGCCGACGAGCACGCGGAACCGGCCGTCGTCCGCCGGTCCGGCGAGCGTCACGAACATGTCGATGTGGAAGATCGGCTGGAGGTCCCCGGTGCCGCCACCGGGCAGGTCGAGGAAGAACTCCCCGTCCGAAACGGTCGCGTAGTACCTCTTCAGGCCCAACGGTCGTTTCGTGCCCACGAGCTGGAGCTCGCGCGTGCTGTCCACGTGCCGCCGGAACAGCTCCCGCACGAACTCGACCTCCGTGCGGCCCTCCGGCACGCTGATCGGGAGCTCGCCGCTGCGGATCAGTTCGAGCGTGTCGAGGACGTAGTCCGTGCCCAGCAACCAGAAGTCGTCACCGATCAGGCAGTTCCCGCCCTGGAACACGAGCGGCGCCTGGCTCGCCCGCAGCGCGGTGAACTCCTCGGCGGTGTCCGCGATCAGCGAGTCGCCCGAGCGCGGGAACGACCACGGTTCCAGCAGGTAGGTGCGGAGGTCGTCGGTGTCGTCGGCGTCGACGAGCGCGAGGTAGCCGTCCTCCGCCCAGTCCGTGAAGTCGACGTAGTCGGGCATCGGCACGTACGACACGTTCGTGGCGGGATGCCCGCTGAACCACTCCTCGACGAGCTGCCGGTCGCTCTCGTGGTGCACCACGACGAACCGGGTCCCGATGCGCATCGCGTTGATCACCGAGCGGTAGCCCGCCGTGAGTTCCGGCGCCTGCACGCCGTAGGAAGGGAACGAGAGCAGCAGGCTTTCGATCGTTCCCGACCACGACGAGATCAGGCGCGGGCGCTGCACACCCGGCCTGGCGCGGAACACGTTCAGCGTGGTGGCGCGGGTGGAGTCGAACGCGGGGAACAGGTCCGAGTCGGTGCGCTTGTGGTGCGGCGCGTCGGGAACGAGGAAGCGGTAAGCGGCGTCTCCGTACGTGCCGGCACCCACGGTGCACCTCCGATATCGACGGACGAGCGTGGGCAGAAACCCTAGTCGGTTCCGGGCTCCTTGTGGCCGTGCAGCGCCCCCGCGTGCGCCTTCGCCGACGGATCGTTGCGCGTCTTGACGAGGCTGGCGACGGTCACGATCACGAGGATGCCGATGATCACGCCGAGGCTGAGCGGGGTCGGCACCTCGGGGATCGACGCGGAGATGTCGACGTGACCCCAGTGCAGGATCAGCTTGACGCCGATGAACGCGAGGATGACCGCGAGACCGGCCGACAGGTACACCAGCCGGTCGAGCAGGCCCTTGACGAGGAAGAACAACGCGCGCAGGCCGAGCAGCGCGAACGCGTTGGCGGTGAACACGATGTACGGCTGCTCGGTCACGCCGAACACGGCGGGGATCGAGTCGAGCGCGAACAGCAGGTCGACGCCGCCGATGGCCACGAGCACCACGAACAGGGGAGTGGCCATGCGCTTGCCGTCGATCCGCGTGAAGATCTTGCCGCCCACGTAGTCGTCCGTGACGGGCAGGAGCTTGCGCGCGGTCTTCACCACGACGTTGTTCTCGACGTCCGGGTCCTCGTTGCGGTGCCGGAACAGCTGCACGGCCGTGTAGATCAACAGCAGGCCGAACAGCAGGAACATGAACGAGAACAACGACAGCAGCGTGGCGCCGACGGCGATGAAGATGCCGCGCATGATCAACGCGAGCACGATGCCGAACGTCAGCACCTTGTGCTGGTGCTCCTCGGGCACCAGGAACGTCGTCATGATGATCACGAAGACGAACAGGTTGTCGACCGACAGGCTCTTCTCGACGATGTAGCCCGCGAAGTACTCCGCACCGAACCCGCCGCCGTGGGCCGTGGCGAACCACACGCCGAAACCCACGGCGACGAGGATGTAGAACACCGACCAGAGACTGGCCTCGCGGAAGCCGATCCGGTGAGGGCGCCACGCCGCGAGCACGAGGTCCACCGCCAGCAACAGGACGATCAACCCGATCGTCACGGCCCACGTCAGTCCGCTGATCTCCAGCACAGAGCACTCCTCCGACAACCCGGCCTGTCCGCAATGGACACTACCGAATGTCGAAGACCGGTGTCAGAACGCGGTCGTACCCCACGCGGCGGCGAGGGCCGGTGAGCACGAGCCGCAGAGCCGCGTGGACGTCCGTGCTCGACCTGCCGACGCGGAGCTCGACGTCGCCCTGGTCGACCTGACGGTGGCCCGCGCGGCCGGTGTAGGCGGTGAGGTCCGCGTGCAGCTCGGCGGTGACGGTGCGGGTCTCGCCGGGTGCGAGGTCGACCTTCACCGCGCCGATCAGCTGCTGCGTCGGCCTCGCGACCTCGGCCACGGGGTCGTGCAGGTAGATCTGGACGACCTCGGTGGTCGCGATCTCCTTGTCGTTGCGCAGGACCGTGACCAGCCGGCACGTGCCGTCGGTCGGCCACTCCCGCGCCTCGACGCCGGCGGTCAGCCAGGTGACCGGCGCGTAGGACAGGCCGTGGCCGAAGGGGAACAGCGGCGTCGGGTCGACGCTGCTGATGTCGGTGCGCTCGCCGAGCGGTGCGACGAGGTACGTCCACGGCTGGCTCGTGCCGGCGCCGGGGAAGGTCACCGGCAGCCTGCCGGACGGGTTCGTCCGTCCACTGAGGACGTCGGCCAGCGCGGACGCGCCCTCCTCGCCGGGATAGAAGCCGCAGACGACGGCCGCGAGCCGGTCGATCTGGCGGTGCAACTCGTACGGCCGTCCGGACAGCAGCACCAGCACGACCGGGGTGCCCGTCGCGAGCAGCGCCTCCAGCAGCTCCTCCTGCCTGCCGGGCAGCCTGAGGTCGGTGGCGTCGCAGCCCTCACCGGACGTGCCCGCGCCGAACAGGCCCGCCTGGTCGCCGAGCACGGCGACGCAGACCTCCGACTCGCGCGCGGCCTCGACGGCCGCGGCGATCTCCTCGTCCGTGCCGCCGAGCACCGGGCAGCCGAGCGAGAACACGACGTCGTGGTCGGCCCGCAGCGCGTCCACGACGGTGGGCACGTCGAGGCCGATCGGTACTTCCGGGTGGTGCACGCCGACGTGCAACGGGAACGAGTAGCAGCCCATGACGGCACCGGCGTCGTTCGCCCGCGGGCCGACGACGGCGACCTTGCGCCTGCCGGTGAGCGGGAGCAGTCCGTCGTTGTGCAGCAACACGATCGACCGTTCGGCGAGTCGCCGCGCCAGTGCCCTCGACTCGGCGTCGTCGAGATCGATCTCGTCGCCGGGCACGTCGGGGGAGTAGTCCGGGTCGAGCAGGCCGAGCTCGAGCTTCTGCAGCAGCACGCGTTCGAGAGCGCGGTCGACCACCGCCTCGTCGACGGTGCCGGCGTCGAGGGCGGCGAGCAGAGGTTCGCCGTAACAGTCCACAGTGGGCAGTTCGACGTCGATGCCCGCGACGAGCGACTGGATCGCGGCGTCCTCCCGGTCCGCCGCGACGCCGTGCAGCCTGTGCAGGAACGGGATGGCGAAGTAGTCGGCCACCACGGTCCCGGCGAACCCGTACTCGTCGCGCAGCCGTTCGGTGAGCAACCCGGGATCGGCGGCGGCCGGAAGACCGTCGTTGCTGGTGTAGGAGTTCATCACCGAACGCGCACCCGCTCGCAGCGCCATCTCGAACGGCGGCAGCAGCACGTCGGCGAACTCGCGCGGGCCGACCGAGGACGGCGCGAGGTTGCGTCCGGCGCGCGAACCCGAGTGGCCCGCGAAGTGCTTGAGCGTGGCGACGATCCCCGCCGACTCGAGCCCGGAGACGTACGCGCTGCCGATGAGCCCGACGAGGTGCGGGTCCTCGCCGATCGACTCCTCGACGCGGCCCCAGCGCAGGTCCCTCGTCACGTCGAGCACCGGCGCGAGGCCCTGGTGCACGCCGAGGCGGCGCATCGACCGGCCCATGAGCTCGGTCATGCGCTGCACCAGGTCCGGTTCGAAGCTCGCGCCCCAGCACAGCGGCGACGGGTACACCGTGGCCTGCCAGGCGGCGAGGCCGGTCAGGCACTCCTCGTGCACCACGGCGGGAATGCCGAACCGGCTGCGCGTGATGATCTCCCGCTGGGTGCGGGCGAGGCTGCGGGCGCCGACCTCCGGCGCGATGGGACGCGTGCCGAACACGCGGGTGAGCTGGCCGAGACCGTGCTGGACGAGCTCGTCCCAGTCGATCGGCGCGGCGAGGTCGTGCTGGTGAGGTGCGACCTCGCCGCCGGACTCGATGCCGACCCACACCCCGTACAGCTGCGCGACTTTCTCGCGGACGGTCATCCTGGTGATCAGGTCGCGCACGCGGTCGGCCGGCGCGGCCTGCGGATCGCGCCAGAGCTCGCCGGACGTGGTGGCCTCGGTCGTCACAGGTCCTCCTGGAGTCAGGAAAGCAGTGCGCGCGTCGTCTGGCGGACGACGAGCTCGGTGCCGAGCGTGATGTGCGTGTCTTCCGGCTCTTCGCCGTTGATGAGCCGGACCAGCAACGTGACGGCGCGCTGGCCCATCTCCCGGATCGGCTGTTGCACCGTCGTGAGCGGAGGGGTGCACAGCGCGGACTCGGGGATGTTGTCGAAGCCGACCACCGAGAGGTCCTCCGGCACCCTCAGGCCGAGCTCGAGCGCGGCCTCGATGGCACCGATGGCGGAGATGTCGTTGGCGGCGAACACGGCGGTCGGACGGTCGGGTCCGCTCAGCAGCGCCCGTGCCGAGTCGGCCGCCACGTCGTGGTCGTAGTCACCGCGGCGGATCAGGCTCTCCTCGACCTCGATGCCCGCGCTGGCGAGCGCGCCCCGGTAGCCGGTTTCGCGCTGCTGGGCGGACTTCAGGTCCTCGCGGCCGGTGAGCAGGGCGATCCGGCGGTGGCCGAGCGCGAGCAGGTGCTCGGTGGCGAGCCGTCCGCCGTGGAGGTTGTCGGAGTCCACTGTGGGCAGTGCCGCGCGCCCGGTGTGCGGGTCGACGGCGACGACGGGTGTGCCGGGCAGGCCTTCGAGGTCGACGGCGGGCGTGACGAGCACGGCACCGTCGACCAGGGTGCCGCTGAGCCGCGTCAGGTAACGCTGCTCCCAGCCCTCCGGGTCGCCGGTGCGTCCACCCGCCGAGTACACGACCAGCTCGAAACCGGTGCCGCGGATGGCGTCGGCCGCGCCCTTGAGCAGTTCGGTGCTGAACGGCTCGATGTCGGCGACCAGGATGCCGATCACGTTGGTGCGGTGGTTGCGCAGGCTCTGCGCGACCAGGCTCGCCTCGTACCCCAGCTCCTTGATCACGGCCGTCACCTTCGCGAACGTGTCGGCGGAGACGCCGTAGCGCTGGTTCAGGACCTTGGACACGGTGGCGACCGAGACGCCGGCCTGAGCGGCGACGTCACGGATCGTGACACGAGAGCGGGGAGGCACGGGGGCCAGGCTAGCGTTGTAAAACGTTATCGACAACGATTGACACACGGCGGCGGACGCGCAATTCTCACTACCCGTCGCGCACCGCTCACCGCCTGTCCAACTCGGCCACCGTCGTCAGGAGTGGACCTCAATGCGTTCTGTGCACAAGTTGTCCGTCGCCCTCGCCGCCGCAGCGACGCTCCTGCTCGCCGCGTGCAGTGGTTCGGGTGGCGGCGACGCCTCAGCCAACGGTCCGGTCACGCTCACCTGGTGGCACAACCGGACCACGGAACCGATGAAGACGATCTGGCAGCAGATCGCCGACGACTTCCACAAGACCCACCAGGACGTCTCGTTCACGATCGAGCCGCTGCAGAACGAGCAGTTCCAGACCAAGGTGCCCCTTGCGCTGCAGGGCAACACACCACCGGACATCTTCCAGCAGTGGGGCGGTGGCTCACTGGTCTCGCAGCTCAGCTCCGGCAAGCTCGCCGACATCACGGAGGCGTCGAAGAGCTGGATCGGCCCGCTCGGCCAGGCCGCGACGGGCTGGCAGTCCGGAGGCAAGCAGTACGGCGTGCCGTACCAGATGCACGCCGTCGGGTTCTGGTACCGCAAGGACCTCTTCGCCACCGCCGGAGTCACCAGTCCGCCCACCACGCTCGACGAGCTGAACGCCGCGGTCGCCAAGCTGAAGACGGCGAACCTCGTGCCGATCGCCGTCGGCGGCAAGGACCGCTGGCCGGATGCCTTCTACTACAACTACTTCGCCATCCGGCAGTGCTCCGTCGACTCGCTGAAGACCGCGGTGGAGAAGAAGGACTTCGCCGACCCGTGCTTCACCAAGGCGGGCGAGAACCTCAAGGCGTTCCTGGACACCAAGCCGTTCCAGGACGGCTTCGTCGGCACCCCGGCCCAGCAGGGCGCCGGCAGCTCGGCCGGCATGCTCGCGACCGGCAAGGCCGCCATGGAGCTGCAGGGCGACTGGAACCCGGACGTGATGCAGTCGCTGACCGAGGACAAGGACCTGGACTCGAAGATCGGCTGGTTCCCGTTCCCGGCCGTGCCGGGTGGTCAGGGCGACCCGAAGGCCGTCCTCGGCGGCGGTGACGGCTTCTCCTGCACCACGCGTGCGGCCAAGGCGTGCGCGGACTTCCTCGGCCACCTCGTCGGCGAGGAGGTGCAGAAGAAGCTCGCCGCGACGGGCTCCGGCCTGCCCGTCCACCCGGCCGCGGTGGCGTCGCTGAAGACCGAGACGCACAAGCAGATCGCGGAGTACGTGTCGAAGTCACCGCACCTGCAGTTCTACTTCGACATCGCGATGCCGACCAACGTCGGCCAGGCGCTGAACGACGCGATCGCGAACTTCTTCGCAGGACAGGGTGACCCGAGCACGATCGTCGGGTCGGTCAGCAAAGCAGCCGCCGGGAACAAGTGATGAGCGCCGCGATCTCAACGCGGCCACCGACCGCCCCCGTGCCGCACGCGCCAGCGGCCGGGGGCACCCGGCGGCGGTCGCGCCTGCGCACCCGGCTCGAGCTCACGCTCCTGCTGGGACCAGGCCTGCTGCTGTTCGCCGGGTTCGTCCTGGTGCCGATCTGCGTCGCCGCGTACTACAGCCTCTACTCGTGGAACGGCTTCGGCCCGCTGACGGACTTCGTCGGCCTGGACAACTACGTCGACGCCTTCACCGGTGACGTGTTCCAGGGCGCCATCGGGCACAACCTGATCATCGCTGCGCTCTCGATCATCGTGCAGCTCCCGCTCAGCATCAGCCTCGCGCTGCTGCTCAACCGGAAGCTGCGCGGCCGGACGTTCCTGCGCATGGTGGTTTTCGCACCGTACGTGCTGTCCGAGGCCGTGACCGCGGTGATCTGGCTGCTGATGTTGCAACCGGGTGGGTTCGTCGACGAGGTCCTGCGCAGTGTCGGCCTCGGGTCGTTCGTGCACCAGTGGCTGGCCGACCAGGGACTCGTGCTCTACACGTTGTTCGTCGTGATCACCTGGAAGTACATCGGGTTCGGCGTGATCCTCCTGCTGGCAGGGCTCCAGGGCATCCCCGCCGAGCTGCGGGAGGCCGCCGCGCTCGACGGCGCGTCGAGCTGGCAGACCACCCGGCACGTGGTGCTCCCGTTGCTGGGGCCCACGATCCGCGTGTGGATCTTCCTGTCGGTGATCGGGTCGCTGCAGCTGTTCGACCTGGTCTGGATCATGACTTTGGGCGGGCCCGCGAACGCGTCCACGACCATGGCGACCTACCTGATCGACCACGGGTTCAAACGGTACGAGTTCGGGTTCGGCAGCGCGGTCGCGGTGATCCTGTTCATCATCTGCTTCACCTTCGCGTTGTTCTACCAGCGGTTCGCACTGCGCCGGGACACCGACGGCGCGTTGACCAGGGCGGTGAGCTGAGATGGCACGTCGCAACACCGCCGGCTACCTGGCCGCGTTCGCCGTCGTCGGCATCACGGTGGTGCCGCTGCTGTTCGTGTTGCTGGGCGGGTTCCGCACCACCGCCCAGATCAACTCCTCGCCGGCGGGCCTTCCCGGCCCGTGGGTGTGGGAGAACTACCGGGACGTGCTGACCTCGCCGGTGTTCTGGCGACTGCTCTGGAACAGCGCGCTGATCGCGGTGATCGCGACGACGCTGGCCGTCGCGTTCGGTTCGATGGCGGCGTTCGCGTTGTCCCGCTACGTCTTCCGAGGCCGCGAGTTCTTCTACACGGTGTTCACCCTCGGCCTGCTGTTCCCGCTCGGGGTCGCGACGCTGCCGTTGTACCTGTGGCTGCGTCAGCTCGGGCTGCTGGAGAACCCGCTCGGCGTGGCCATTCCCGAGGCGGCGTTCTCCCTGCCGATCACGATCGTGATCCTGCGGCCGTTCATGAACGCGATTCCCACGGAGCTCGAGGACGCCGCGTTGCTCGACGGCGCGGCCAGGCTCGGGTTCTTCTGGCGGATCCTGCTGCCGCTGTCCCGGCCCGCACTGGCCACCGTGTCCGTGCTCGCGTTCGTCAGCAGCTGGAACTTCTTCCTGTTGCCGCTGCTGGTGTTCAACGACTCCAGCAACTTCACGCTCCCGCTGGGCGTCGCGATGTTCCAGTCGGAGCACACCGAGGACACCGCGAAGGTGCTCGCCTTCACCGCGCTGTCCATGATCCCGGCACTCACGTTCTTCGTGCTCGCCGAACGCCGAATGGTGGGAGGTCTCACCGGTTCGGTGAAGGGCTGACACCTGGAGGAGGAGCTCAACGATGACCTCGCCCCTCGCCCGTCGGAACTTCCTGCAGCTTCTGGCCGCTCTGACAGCGGGAGCGAGCGTCACCGGAACAGCCTCTGCGGCCGACCTCGTGTCGGGGCAGGGCGGTTCGGCACGCTTTCCCCTGGTGTCGAAGAGAAGAGCGGCACCGATCGTGGTCAGCGCCGCTGACCACCCCGGGGTCGTGCGGGTCGCGGCCGATCTCCAGGCGGACGTCGAGCGCGTCACCGGGATCAAGCCGCAGCTCGTGAACGCGCTCCCTGCCGACGGTGACGCGGTGCTGATCGGCACTCTCGGCAGCCCGCTCGTCGACGGGCTCGACCTCGACGTCGCCGGCGTCGCGGGCAAGTGGGAGACGTCGCTGACCCAGGTCGTGCGAACAGGTCGCAGACGCCTGCTGGTGCTCACCGGCAGCGACCCGCGCGGCACGATCTACGGCACGTACGACCTCTCCCGCGGCATCGGTGTCTCGCCCTGGTACTGGTGGGACGACGTACCCGTGGAGCACCGCGACGAGCTGCACGTGTCACCGGACCGGCGCAGCCTCGGCACACCGTTCGTCAAGTACCGCGGCATCTTCATCAACGACGAGAACCCGGCGCTGGGCACGTGGGCGCCGCGCTACTTCGGGCCCGGTCACGCACCGGGCCACCCCGGCGGGTTCAACCACCTGTTCTGGGAGAAGGTCTTCGAGACCGTCCTGCGGCTGAAGGGCAACTACGTCTGGCCGGCGGTGTGGGGCCGCGCGTTCGCCGAGGACGATCCGCTCAACCACGCCACCGCCAAGCGCTACGGCATCGTCATGGGCACCTCGCACGAGGCGCCGATGATGCGCGGCATCGAGGAGTGGAACCGCCACGCCAAGCCGGGGCAGGACCCGTACGGCGGCACGGGGGAGTGGAGCTTCCGCCGCAACCCCGAGGCGATCAAGGCGTACTGGGCCGACGGCATCAAACGCATGGTGGACGAGGACTTCGAGGGCGTCGTCACCGTCGGCATGCGCGGCAACGGCGACACCCAGCTGCCCGACGGCGACAGCATCGAGCTGATGCAGTCGATCCTCGCCGCCGAGCAGGAGGTGCTGGCCCGCGTCACCGGCCGCGACCCGGCGGAGATCCCGCAGGTCTGGACCCTGTACAAGGAAGTGCTGCGGTACTGGGACAAGGGACTGCGGCCACCGGACCACGTCACCGTCGTGTTCCCCGACGACAACTGGGGCAACCTCTGCAAACTGCCGGACCAGTCGCTGCCACCACGCGCGGGCGGGTACGGCCTGTACTACCACTTCGACTACGTCGGTCTGGGCCGCAACTACAAGTGGGTCGACACGTGCGCGCTCGCCAACCTGTGGGAGCAGCTGCACCAGGCGGCCGAGTACGGCATCTCCCGGCTGTGGGTGGCCAACGTCGGCGACTTCAAGAGCAACGAGCTGCCCACCCAGTTCTTCCTCGACTACGCGTGGAACCCCTCCGCACTGCCGTTGGAGCGACTGTCCACATGGGAGCGTGAGTACGCCGGACAGAACTTCGGCAGGCGCGAGGCAGCGGCCATCGCCGAGGTGCTGCACACGTACGGCACGCTCCAGGCGCGGCGCAAACCCGAGCTGCTGAACCGCCGCATCAACGTCGAGGGCAACGCGATCGTCTACGACGACAAGGCCACGCCGTTCAGCCTGGTCCACTACCGGGAGATCGACCGGGTGACGGAGGAGTGGCGCAAGCTCGGCGAGCGAGCCGAGCAGATCGCCGCACGGATTCCGGCGGCGTACCGGGACGCTTTCTTCGAACTCGTGTTGTACCAGGTGAAGGCCACCGCGAACCTGTACGAGCTGCGGCACGCTGAGTTCACGAACCTCTTCTACGCCGGGCAAGGCAGGGCACTGGCGAACGACCTCGCCGCGACGACCGAGGCGCGGTTCGCCGACGATCTCGCTCTGGCCAACCGGTTCAACACCGTGGTCGCCGGTGGGAAGTGGAACGGGTTCCAGACGCAGCCGCACATCGGCTACGGCGATGTCGAGCGCTACGGCCCGAACGCGCCGTGGCAGCAGCCGGAGAAGGACCACGTGGCGCTGCCGGACGAGATCTTCCCACCGGTCCGCCGGATCACCGCGGCCGACGGTGCCGAGATGGGCGTCGCGATCGACGGCTCGGAGCAGTGGTGGCCGTCCTCTTCGGACACACCGGTGCTGCCGGAGTTCAGCCCGTTCCAGACCCAGCCCGCACAGTTCGTGGACGCCTTCAACCGCGGCCGCACACCGTTCGGCTGCACGATCCGCGCCGGTGCGCCGTGGCTGGTCGTGCGGCCGGCGACGGGACAGGTCGAGAAACAGCTGCGGGCGACGGTCGAGGTCGACTGGAAACGTGCGCCGAGGGGAACGACCCGCGTTCCGATCGTGGTGTCGGGCGCGGGTCGCACGGTGACCGTCGAGGCCGTGGTCCGCAACCCCGTGGTGCCGCGCTCGTGGCGGCACGGGTTCATGGAAGCCAACGGATACGTGTCGATGGAGGCCGAGCACCACAGCGCCAGCATCGCCGCGAACGGCGTGCGGTGGCGGCGCATCCCCGACCTCGGCCGGACCGGAGCGGGCCTGAAGCCGTTCCCGGTCACCGCGGCGAGCCAGGATCCCGGCCGTGGTCCGCGGCTGGAGTACCGGATGACGTTGTTCACCGCGGGAGAAGTGACCGTGTGGGCGCACCTCTCACCGCGGGCCGGCGTGCTGCCCGTACCGGGGCTGCGGTACGCGGTGTCGTTCGACGACGCGGCACCCCAGGTCGTGGACGTGATCAAGACGACCGGTGCCGACCACTCCCTGCTGAACCGGCCGTGGGAGCGCATGACCTCCGACAACGTCTGCCTCACTGCCACCAGGCACGTGCTCACCCCCGGACCGCACGTGCTCAAGTTCTGGATGGTCGATCCGACCGTCGTGGTGCAGAAGCTGGTCGTGGACACCGGCGGACTGCGACCGAGCTACCTCGGACCGCCGGAGAGCAAACGCATGTAGTCAACCCCAACAGGAGCGACAATGAAGTTGCGCTTACCACGGGTTCTCGCGATCACGGCGGCGGCGGCCGTGATGGTGACGGGCCAGGCGGTTCCGGCAACCGCAGCGGGACCGTTGAAGGACATCACGAACAGGTACGTCGGCAGTGCGGTGGCCGCCGGGCCCCTGGGCAGTCAGGCGGACTACCGATCGGTGCTGACGCGGGAGTTCGACAGCGTCACCCCCGAGAACGAGATGAAGTGGGCGGTGGTCGAACCGAACCGCAACCAGTTCAACTGGTCCGGTGCGGACGCGATCGTCAACTACGCCCAGCAGAACGGCAAGACCGTGCGCGGGCACACGCTGGTGTGGCACAGCCAGTACCCGAACTGGCTGAACAACCTCGGTGGCGGCGAGCTGCGCACCGTGGTCCAGCAGCACATCAACACCGAGATGGGCCGCTACCGCGGCAAGATCCGTGCCTGGGACGTCGTCAACGAGATCTTCGAGGAGAACGGCTCACGACGGCAGTCGATCTTCCAGACGCGGCTCGGTGACAACTTCGTCGCCGACGCCTTCCGCGCGGCCCGTGCCGCCGACCCCTCGGCCAAGCTCTACATCAACGACTACAACACCGAGGGCATGAACGCCAAGAGCAACGCGATGTACAACCTGGTGCGTTCGCTCAAGCAGCAGGGCGTGCCGATCGACGGCGTCGGCATCCAGACCCACCTGGCGACCCGGTACGGCTACCCGTCGGGGTTCCGGCAGAACCTCGAACGGCTCGCCGCCCTCGGCGTCGACATCGCGATCACCGAGGCCGACGTGCGCATCCAGCTGCCGGCCGACCAGAACAAGCTGAACCAGCAGGCCACCATGTACAAGCAGATCTGGGACGACTGCCACGCCGTCTCACGGTGCGTCGAGTTCACCACGTGGGGCTACACCGACCGTCACTCGTGGGTGCCGGGCACGTTCCCCGGTGAAGGCGCGGCCTGCCTCTTCGACTCGAACCTGAGGCCGAAACCCGCCTACACCAGGATCAACCCGTAGGTTCAGCCTCGGAAGAGGCGCGTCGGCACCGCCTCCGCCAGGGCCCGGTACCCAGCCGGGTTCAGGTGGAGGTGGTCGCCCACGTCGAACGCGGGCAGGAGCTGCCGGGGAGTCGCGGGATCCCGTACGGCGGCGTCGAAGTCGATGACGGCGTCGAAGCGGCGGCTGGTCCGGATCCACCGGTTCACCGCCTGCCTGGCCGTCTCGCGGAAGCCGCCGGGGTCGTCGTAACCGGCGCCGCCGAAGGGGAGCAGCGTCGCGCCGTACACCGGGATGTCGTGCGTGTGCGCCCGTTCGATCACCTGCTGGTAGCCCGCGATCAGGTCGTCGGCTGTCTTCTTCTGCGAGCTCTCGTCGGGTGCGGCCGTGCCGATGTCGTTGACGCCCTCGAACAACAGCAGCCACGCGACACCGCTCTGCGCCAGCAGATCGCGGTCGATCCGCGACAGCACGCTCGGCCCGAGACCGTTGTTCAGCACGCGGTTGCCACCGGCGGCCTGGTTCAGCACCGCGATCCGCCTGGTGTCGTGACCGGCTTGGAGCCGGTCGAAGAGCCGGTCGGGCCAGCGGTCGTTGCCGTTGGTGGTGGAGCCGCGGCCGTCGGTCAGCGAGTCACCGATGACGACGAGGGCTCTGGCGTCCGCGACGACTTCGACACCGCTCAGGAAGTACCAGTGGTCGGTGGGCGTGGCGTTCGGCAGGCCCGCGTCCTCGACGTGGTTGCCGGCGATCAGGTGGGACGTGGTGCGGGAACCCGGATGCGAGGTGATCGAGCTGGAGGCCTGCCCGTCGGCAAGGAACACGCTCACCGTGAGGTTCGTGCCCGGTTCGAGCGGGAAGTCGAGCGGATCGGACACCACCAGCGCCCCGGCCGTGATGTCCACTGAGGACCGTCCGTTGAACGTCACCTTCCTGACCGTGCCCGGCTGGACCTCGTGCACGCCCGCCTTGCCGTCTTTCGGCAGCGCGACGGTGACGGCGGTGATCGGCAGAGTGGCGCCACCGAAGGCGTTGTTGAAGCGCAGCCGCATCCGCCGGCCGCCGATCGTCACCCGCACGGTCTGGCGCAGGGTGGCGTTGGCCAGCACCAGTTCACCCTGGGTGAAGGGCGGTGGCGGCATGTTGTGCGGCTCGCACAGCTGAGGCATCGAGACCCAGGTGTTGACCCAGCGGGACCTGCCCCGTGTTCGCGGGTCGGCGATCGCCCGGTTGCCGGTCACCGCAGGGGTGACGATCGCCGTGGCGGCCACGCCGAGGAGTGAACGTCTGCGCATTGACCCTGCCTTTCCGGGAACTGCTCGGAAATCTCAACGTAGAGGGAGGTTTGCGGGGCCGTCAATCGTTGTGTGAAAGCGCTTTCCGAGCTGCTGGCGGTGCGTCGTCGGCGGGTTCGTGCTGACCGTCCACAGGGGATTTCGGGTCGCTTCGCCGACGTGTAGTCGCGTCGGCCGATTTCGGCACGCTCGGTCACCGGCCCCCGCCTTCGTCGGAAACCGTCTTGTGGGAGCGCTCCCACGTGAGCGACGATGGTGAGTATGAGCCCATCACCTGTCGTCCGGCCCTACCGCCCGGACGACCACGCCGCGCTGTACGACATCTGCGTCCGGACCGCCCACGAGGGTGGCGACTCGCGCCACATCTACCCGGACCTCGACCTCATGCCGAGCATTTTCGCCGGGCCCTACGCCGAGCTGGCGCCGGACCTCACCTTCGTGCTGGACAACGGCGAACGTGCCGTCGGCTACGTTCTCGGCACGGCCGACACGGCCACGTTCGTCGAGCAGTACCGGGAGTCCTGGCTGCCGAAGCTGGTGCACCGGTACCCGGCGCCGACCAGCCAGCCGGTCACGCCGTCCGAGGTCATGATCGGGCTGATGCACGACCCCGGACGCATGCTCGTGCCCGGGCTCGAGGACTATCCGGCGCACCTGCACATCGACCTGCTGCCCCAGTACCAGCGACAGGGGCACGGCCGCGCGTTGATGTCGGCCTTCCTCGACGCGGTGTGGCGCAAGGGGGTGCCGGGCGTTCACCTCGGCATGGTCACGGCCAACACCGCGGCCAGGGCCTTCTACGACCGGCTCGGCTTCCACGAGATCCCGATCGCCGACCCCGGTCCGCTGACCTACCTGGGCCTTCACTCCAGCTTTTCGAAGAAGAACTCGTGCTTGAGGAACGACGTGTCGTACTCGTGACCGGGGTTCGGCGGGATGAGCTGGGAGGCCTGGAACAGCCGCCACCCGTCCCGCAGCGCGTCCACGCCGGTTTCGTACGGCGGTTCGTCGCCGTCGCCGGCCGTCGGGGCGGTCCGCCCGGTGCCGTCGTAGGACGACCAGCCGACGACAGGGGCGTCGAGCGCCGAGTTCGCCAGGTACAGCACCAGAACTCGCTGCTTCACGCGGTCCTCCCCGGACGGTTGGTGACCCTGGTGACCCAGTGGTCGAGGTCGAAGTCCGGGTCGCACGTCAGCGCCCGCCAGAGCCTGATCCGGTTGTAGATCTCCAGCCGTCCGGTCGCCCACTCGTACCAGGGCATCCTGGTGTCGAGCTCGGCGAGCACCTCCGGTGAGTCGAGGTCGGTGGTGTCCCACCAGCGGATCTGCGGGACCGTCGGGTTGAGCCGGATCTTGAACATGTACCGCCGGTGCGCCGAGTCGTTGCGCCGGCCGCCGTGCCAGATCCCGTGGTGCAGCAGGAGGATCGTGCCGGCCGGGCAGGTGAGGCGCACCTGGCCGCGCAGGTTCTGGTAGCGGCCGGTGTCGGTCTCGTTGGTCCGGCGCAGGTGGCTGCCCGGCACCAGCAGCGTGCCGCCCATCTCGGCGGTGACCTCGTGCGGGTAGTACATGAGCTGGACGTCGAACGCGTCGGGACGGGTGTCGATGATGGCGTCGGCGTGCAGGTGCTGGGCGGCGCCCTCGTGCGGCTCCCGCACGTGCACGGCGTGGTGGTCGACGTTCGGGGAGGGGCCGACGAGACTGCGCACGGCGCCCGCGATCGCCGGGAGGTCCATGATCCGGCGGACGAACGAGCCTTCCTCGTAGGCGTCCGCCAGCGGTGTTCCGTAGGGGAGATCGGGCATTCCGTGCGGCATCGCCGCCATGGCCGCGTGGTTGAGGACGTCGGGGACGACCGAGTCGAGCCGCAGGAAGCCCTGCGCCACGAACCGGGCGACCTGCGCCGACGACAGCAGTTGAGTGGTTTCCACACGACGAAGTCTGGGCGTTTCCCGTTGTCTTGTAATGGGTTGCACTCACCAATACTGGTAATTTCTCACCGTGGAGCGGGTGAGCGTGCGGCTGGGCGAACCTCCTGTCGTCGTGAACCTCGGAGTCGGTGTCCACGGCACCTCGCGCCCGCGTGACGTCTTCCGGCTGCCGGACCTGTGGCAGTTCCACCTGTACGGCTACGACGGCGAGCTCGACGTCGGTGGCCACCGCCACCGGATCAGGCCCGGCCACGTGAGTCTGGTGCCGCCCGGCGAGCGGATCACGTACCACTACCGCGGACGGTCGGAACACCTGTACGTCCACCTGCGCCTGGCCGAGACCGGTGCGGCCAGAACGGTTCCGGTGATGCAGGACGCCGGTGCCGACACGCCCGTGCTCACGACGTTGCTGCGCCAGGCGATCGCGGTCGCGGCGACCGAGCCCGCCATGGCGGTGGCCGCGGTGTGGACGGCGCTGTGGCACACGGCGCGGCTGTCCGACGCCACGGGACCACACGCCGCGGTGTCCGCCGCCATCGCCCACATCGAGTCGAACCTGGCGGGGCCGTTGAGCGTGGCGGAGGTCGCGGCGGCCGCGGGGGTGTCGCACAACCACCTGACGAGGTTGTTCCGGGCGGAGACGGGGACGACCGTCGTGGCGCACATCCGCCAGCGCCGGCTGCACCGGGCCCGCCATCTCCTGCGCGAGTCGACGTTGCCGATCGCCGCGGTGGCGGCAGCCGTGGGCATCCCGGACCTGCAGGCGTTCAACAAGGCCTGCCGCCGGGTGTGGGGTGCGTCGCCGCGCGCCATCCGCGCCGGACACCAATGAGGTTGAACGGTCAGGGTTCTCTCGGCGTGTCGCCAGCGTGTCGCCCCTTGTTGTTTGGCGCGAAAAGCACGTTCGGGCCATCTATCGGCCCGAACGTGCTTT
>NZ_JBHRZI010000001.1:24748-40422 GCF_042649515.1 Lentzea rhizosphaerae
CGCCAAACGCGGTAGCGGGCCCGCCGGGTGGAGGGTGATGTCCAGCCACCTGGCTGGCCTGTCCGGCCGGTTCGGCGATACGGCGAAAGGTGGCAGGGCACGAGGATCGGGTGACCGTCCAACGAGAAACGGAGCTGTGTCACCGTGCGCACCCAGATCGACCGCCCGGCCTGGCGAACGCTGCTGGGGTACGTCCGCCCTCAGCGGCGCACCGTCCTGTTCGGAGGGACGCTGGTCCTGCTCGGCGGTCTGGCCGCGGCCGCCCAGCCGCTCGCCGCGAAGGCGCTGGTGGACCGGCTGGGCACCGGTGGCGCGATCACCGGGCTCCTGGTGCTGCTCGTCGGCCTCGCGCTCGCTGGTGCCGCGATCGCGATGATCGGCGACTACCTGCTCGAACGGGCCGCGGAGTCGGTCGTGCTGGTGGCCAGGAAGCGGCTGACCAGGCGACTGCTCTCGCTGCGGGTGCCTGCCGTGCAACGCACCGAGCCCGGAGACCTGCTGTCGCGCTTCACCAGCGACACGACGTTGTTGCGCGAGGTGTGCACCAGCGCGCTCGTCGGGCTGGTCACCGGTGCGGTCACGTCCGTCGTGATGGTCGTGATGATGGGCGTGATGGACCCCGTCCTGCTCGGCGTCACCCTCGCCGTGCTCGCGGTGGTCGGCGCGCTCGCCGGTGCGGGCATGCCGATGATCGAGAAGGCGTCCCGCGCCGCGCAGACCGCGGTGGGGGAGACCGGTGCGCGGATGGAACGCGTGCTCGGCGCCTTCCGCACGGTCAAGTCCGCGGGCGCGGAGGCCAGGGAGATCGCCGCGATCGACCGCGGTGCCGAGGACGCGTGGCGCGCAGGTCTGCGTTCTGCCCGGTGGGAGTCGCTGGTGCACGGGTCCAACACCCTGGCGATCCAGGCGGCGTTCCTCGCCGTGCTCGGCATCGGCGGGGCGCGGGTCGCGACCGGTGCGATCTCACTGTCCACATTGGTCGCGTTCCTGCTGTTCCTGTTCTACCTGAACGAGCCGATCGGGCAGCTGCTGCACGCGGGCAGCCGCCTGCAGATCGGACTGGCCGCGGTGCGCCGCCTGTCGGAGGTCGACGAGATGCAGGCAGAACCCGCCGGCGACCCCCAGCCCTGTGCCGTCGGGCAGGACGCGGCGCGCCTGGAGTTCTCCGGCGTGCGGTTCAGCTACGGTCCCGAGCTGCCGGAAGTGCTGCGCGGAGTGAGCGTCGACGTCCCCGCGTCCGGGCTGACCGCGTTCGTCGGTCCGTCCGGTGCCGGGAAGTCCACGCTCTTCGCGTTGATCGAACGGTTCTACGAGCCGACCGCGGGCCGGATCCTGCTGGACGGCCGTGACCTCGCCGAGTGGGACCTCGCGGACCTGCGCGCGGGCATCGGGTACGTCGAACAGGACGCGCCGCTGCTGTCCGGGACGTTGCGCGACAACCTCGTCTACGGCCGCCCGTGGGCAGGCGACGAGGAGATCCGCGACGCCCTGGCGCAGACCCGGCTGGACACGCTCGTCGAACGGCTGCCGGACGGCCTGGACACGCAGGTCGGCCACCGCGGCACGTTCCTGTCCGGCGGCGAACGGCAGCGGGTGGCGCTCGCCCGCGCGCTGATCCGCCGTCCCCGCCTGCTGCTGCTCGACGAGATCACCTCGCAGCTGGACGCCGCGAACGAGATGGCGATCCGGGACGTCGTCACGGCCGCCGCGAAGACGATGACCGTGCTCGTGGTGGCGCACCGGTTGTCGACGGTCACCTCGGCGGACCGGATCGTGGTGCTGGACAACGGGATCGTGCGGGCGGCGGGCACCCACGACGAGCTCGTCGCGAGTGATCCGCTGTACGCGGGGTTCGCCGCGACCCAGCTGCTCACGGGGGAACGGACGGCGTGAGTGGTTTCCGGTGCCGCGGCACCGGAAACCACCTGTCCGGCCTAGTGGCGCTGGAGCAGGAACCTTTGGTTGAGCCCGGCACCCGCGCCGGGGTTCGGCGGCTAGAGACCGGTCCACTGCTGGTTGGTACCGCCGTTGCAGGTCCAGATGATCACCTTGGTGCCGTTGGCGGTTCCCCGGCCGTTGACGTCGAGGCACAGTCCTGACTGGACGTTCGTGATCGTGCCGTTGCTGTTGACGTTCCACTTCTGGTTGTTGCCGCCGTTGCAGCTCGCGATGACCGAGTTCGCGCCGTTGCTCGTGCCGGACGTGTCGAGGCAGCGCTTCGAGTCGCCGGTGTAGACCGAGATCTCACCCGAGGTCGAGCGCGTCCACTGCTGGTTCGCATTGGTGTGGCAGTCCCAGATCTGCAGCTGCGTTCCCGGACTGGTCGAGGAGTTCGGCACGTCCAGGCACTTGCCCGCGGACACGGAGCGCAGCGTGCCATCGCCGCCACCACCACCGCCGCCGTTCAGCGCGTCGAGCACTGCGGTGTACGCCTGCTTCTTGTTGTAGTTGCCGTCGAACAACAACGGGGTGTCGCCCGACCGCCACGAGTACTTGTCCGTGACGCCCCACGGGGTGATCCCGGTGCAGCGGGACACGGCCATGCACGCCTGGACCACCGTCCGGTACGTCGCGGCCTGGGCTGAACCGGAGCCGCCGACGTCGAGCTCCGTGATCTGCACGTCCACGCCGAGGTCGGCGAACCGCTGCAGGTTCGCCTGGTAGCTGCTCAGGTTCGCGCCCTGGCTCAGATGGCTCTGGAAGCCGACGCAGTCGATCGGCACGCCGCGTGACTTGAAGTCGCGCACCATGTTGTAGATACCGGTGCTCTTCGCGTTGATGCCGTCGGTGTTGTAGTCGTTGTAGCAGAGCTTGGCGTTGGGGTCGGCGGCGCGGGCGGTGCGGAACGCCTCCTCCATGTAGCCGTCGCCGAGCCGCTGCTGGACGAACCACTGGCGCCGGGTTCCGTTCTCCTCGAACGCCTCGTTCACCACGTCCCAGGAGTGGATCTGGCCCTTCCAGTGACCGGCCACCTGGTTGATGTGGTTCGCGATCGCCGACCGCAGGTCGTTCCCGTTCAGGCGGCTGACCCAGCCGGGTATCTGCTGGTACCAGACCAAGGTGTGGCCGCGCACCGACATGCCGCGGCTGCGCGCCTGGCTCACGATCCGGTCCGCCGGGGCGAAGTTGAACTGGTTCTGGTTGGGCTCGACGGTGTCCCACTTCATCTCGTTTTCCGGCGTGGCGCTGTTGAACTCCGCGCCCCACGTGTTCACGTACGCCTGTTCGCCGAGGTGGCTCGCGGAGATCGCGGCTCCGAAGTACCGGCCGCTCTGCGCTGCCGCGGCACCGAGAGTGCTCGCCGCCGCTTCCGCGGAACCGGGCAACAACACCAATGCCGTCGTTGAGAGCACGGCGGCTGCCAGTGCGGCTGTCGCCGACCGGGTCCGCCGTCGCACGGGTGGACTGCTGAACATCGCAACCCTCGTTCCATGGGGTTATTCGAGTTCTGCGGCGTCGGGTGTGCGGTCGTGCGGCGGACACGACGGCGATCGCGGTGGTGTGTCAGGACTTGGGTGCGACACATCACATCGAGCACCGAAATGGTTGTAGCACAAATCCGGAAGACGGGTCCAGGTCAGCCGAAGACGCGGCGCTGGATCTCGCGCCGGTAGTCCTCCAGGGTCCTGTCCACGTGCACGGCGGCCGCGGCGCCGGCCGCGTCGGCGTCGCCGTCGCGGATCGCGCGGTAGATCGCGGCGTGCTCCTCGACGGCCTCCGCGGCATGTCCGCCGACCGCGCCGTTCAGCCCGATGACGTTGGACTGCCGCTGCAGCCGGCGGGCCTCGCGCACGGCGGCGACGAGGAACTGGTTGTGCGAGGCGGCCGCGACGGCCAGGTGGAAGTCGTCGTCGCCCTGGTCGAACAACGCGTCGTGCCCGGTGACGTGCCCTTCCCGGCACAGCGCTGCCGCCACCTCGACGGCGCGCAGCTCGGCCGGTGTCGCCCTGGTGGCGGCCTGCCGTGCGGCGGCGACCTCCTGGACCTTGCGGAACTCGAAGAGCATGTACACGTGGTCGAGGTCGGTGGGCAGGAAGAAGCCGCCCCACCGGGACGAGCCGAGCATGCCCTCGTCGTCGGCCACGTAGAGCCCGCGTCCCTTGTGGGCACGCACCCTCCCGAGCGCCGAGAGGATCTTCACAGCCTCCCGCACCACGGTCCGGCTGGTCCCCATCCGGCCCGCCAGCTCGTTCTCGGTCGGCATGCGGTCACCGGGGCGCAGCTCCAGCTCGGCGATGAGCTCGAGGATCCGCTCGGCCACCAGCTCGTAGCCGGGGCGGTACGAGGCGGTCGGCGCGTACGCGGCATCTGCATCCACCGAGACGGCTCCTTCATGAGTAAGACTTTTCGTCCGTTCCACCGAGGGTACATGCGCGTCGAACGGCCAGGACAATCCATCGAACGCGGAATCGACGGAGGTCAGAAGAGTCGGTGACACACGGCTGAGTGGCCCGAATAAGCATGCTCATTTTCTTGACGGCGGCTCGGCGCGGCTGCTCTCATGGCCATCGGACACGCAGTGCGGTCGGACGACCTCGATCAGTTACACAACGCAGTGGAGCAGCCGATGAGTCGTTTCAGGAAAGCGCTTTCCGCATTGCTGGCCCTGCTGGTCGCGGTGGGGGTGGTGGCTGGCACCTCCACCGCGGCACAGGCCTCCACGGCCGGGTTCCGCGGCGTGAACTGGGCCGACCAGAGGGACAACTTCGTCAACGGCGTGCTGTACCCGTCCGGGCTCAGCGCGTCGGACACCTACTCGTCGGCCGCCACCGTCGCGGACCGGGTGGTCGGTCAGCTCTACTCGATCACCGGTGCCAACACGGTCCGGTTGCCCATCAACGAGCCGACGGTGGCCAACTACTGGGCCACCTACACCGGCGCGATCGACACCGCGCTCGGCAAGGGCAACGTGATCCTCGCGTACTGGGCGTACACCGGCGGCAGGCCGCAGAACGCCAACGCCTTCAACCAGATGTGGGACAAGGTCGTCGCCAAGTACGGCTCCCACCCGAACGCCTACTTCGAGGTCATCAACGAGCCGCACGGCTACAGCACGAGCGACCTCAACAACATGTACAACTCCTGGCTCGGCAGGTACTCGAGCGTCCCGCGCGGCCGCGTGATCCTCGACGGCGCGGGCCTCGCCCAGAACGTTCCCGCGGTCGGCGGCGACAGCAGGCTGAACGGCACGTTGCTCGCGGTCCACGACTACTCGTTCTTCGCCGGGTACGAGAGCGAAACCCAGTGGGCGGACCACATCGCGAGCTACATCGGCAACTACGCGAGCCGCACGATCGCCACCGAGTGGGGCGGCGCGATGGGGCCGGGCACCAAGAACGGCGTCTACTTCGACGCCATCGACTACAGCATCCCCAGCGGGTCGTACATGGCCGACTACGTCCGCGGCGTCAGCGCGAAGCTGCGCAGCCTCGGGATGGGCAGCGTGTACTGGCCCGGCCTGCGCGACGGTGACTGGTACAGCCTGACCACCAGGAGCGGCACCACGTTGTCGCTGACGAACCAGTCCGGGCTGCAGCGGCTGCACCACGCGTGGGGACTCGCGGAGAACAACACGACCACGGTCAGGATCCGCAACATCGCGACCGGCCGGTACGTCGACGGCCTGGGCCGGACCGCTGACTCCGCGGCGGGGCAGGAAGCCGACAGCGGCAGCGCCACCCAGCGGTGGATCATCGAGAACACCGGTGCGTACGTCCGGTTCCGCAACGCGTCGACCGGGCTCTACCTCGACGGCGCCGGCCGCACGTCCAACGGCTCCGACGCGGGCCAGCGCGCCGGCAACACCGGCACGAGCCAGCAGTGGACCGTGGTGACCGGCACGAGCAGGGGCAACGACGTGCGCGTCAGGAACCGCGCCACCGGCCTGTACCTGGACGGCATGGGACGCACGGCGAGCGGGACGAACCTCGGTCAGTGGAGCGACAGCAACAGTTCCAACCAGCAGTGGCGGATCGTCGCGGGCTGATCACCAGGCACGGCGCGCGAGAGCGGCGAGCACGCAGGCGCCCGCCAGGGGCAGCAGTGCGAGTACGACCCAGGCGACGCGGCCGTGCTCGAGCAGGGCGCCACCGGCCGTGCTGCCGACGAGCACGGCCACACCGCCGGCGGAGGCCAGCACACCGAAGTACGTGCCGAGCCTGCGTTCGCCCGCCAGCACGGGCACGAGCTCCTTCGCTCGTGGCACGACGAGCATCTGGCCGAAGACGAGCAACACGACGAACGCGACGGCGCCCGTGATCCCCGGCGGGCGCAGCGCCACCACGGCGAACGCGAGTCCGATGAGGACGAACCCGCCGACGAGCGCACCGGTCCTGCCGAGCAGCCTGCGCGAGAGGGCGGACACGGGCAGCTGGCCGAGGATGATCAGCGTAGACGCGAGCGCGAACAGCAACCCGAGCATCCTGTCGTCCGCGCCGACGCGGTTCAGCTCGGCGGGCAGCGCCAGGTAGAGCTGGTTGTAGGACACCAGGTAGGCGGAGTACCCGGCGGCGAACACCAGGAACACCCTGTTGCCCAGCACCTCGCGCCAGCCGTCCAGCACGGGTTCGTCGCGGTGCTCGCCGGGCAGGCGCGGCAGGAACCTCGAGTGCAGCAACCCGATCCCGATGAACAACACCGCGCCCGCGACACAGGCGACGCGGAACTGACCAGCCAGCACCACGCCGAGCAGCGGACCCGCGACCGCGCCGACCTCGCCGCACACCGCGAAGATCGAGAACGCGTCGGTGCGCCCGTCCGGGCCCGCCTCACGGGCCAGCGAGGACTCCACAGCGGGGGAGAACAGCGCGCCCGCGAGGCCGACGAGCACCACGCCGCCCAGCACGCCCGGCAACGACGTCGCGACCGCGAGCACGGCGAACCCCGCCACCCGCACGGCGCAGCCCGCGAGGACGACGGGTTTCGGGCCGAACCTGTCGGTGAGGGTGCCGCCGAGGACGAACAGGCCCTGCTGGCTGAACGTCCGCAGGCCGAGGACGAGGCCGACGAGCCAGCCCGCGAGCCCCAGGTCGTTCGCGAGGTGCCCGGCGAGGTACGGGACGACGAGGTAGAAGCCGACGTTGAACAGCAGCTGGCTGCCGACGAGCAGGCGGGCGACCGGGCTGAGCGAGCCCACCCGTGCCAGTGCCCGCCCTCGTTCACGCACCGCAGTCACGCCGAACTCCACTCATCTGCCTTGACCGCCGGGCGGCACCTTTCACGCTGAAATCAACTTAGCGTTCCGGACGGATCGGCACATATCGCGGAATGGCCATCGATGAATGTGTGTTGTATTTCACCTGGATCGAACGGGCGGGTCCGTTCGACGCCGAACACGTCGAAACCCGTGGCTTCCGGCCTGTACGCGCTGACGTGCCTTGACTGCGCCGAGGCCTTGTGCGAGTTTTCCTCTCGATTGAATCGAATCGCTTCGATTTGGATGTGGAAATAGCATGAGCGCTGACGACGTCCTGTGGTTTCGCGAGCCCGCGTCGGTGTGGGAGGAGGCACTGCCACTCGGCACCGGCAGGCTCGGCGCGATGGCGTTCGGCGGCGTGGAGACCGAGCTGATGCAGCTCAACGACGACCGGTTGTGGTCAGGGGAACCCCTGTCACCCGCGGACGGCGACCCGGCCGTGGTGGCGCGAGCGCGGCAGCTCGCTCTGGCGGGAGATCCGGTGGGGGCCGAGGCACTGCTGAAAACCGTCCAGGGCCCGGACACCGCGCGCTACCTGCCGCTCGCGGACCTGCGGCTGGACGTCCGCACGAGTGGTGCCCGGACGGGGTACCGGCGTGCGCTCGACCTGCGCACCGGCGTGTACTCGGTGACCTGTCGCGCGGGTGAGGCCGACGTGCTGCGGGAGGCGGTCTGCCACGCCGGCCTGCACGTGCTGGCCTGGCGGGTGCGGGGCGCGGCCGACGTGATGGTGCGTCTCAGCAACGCCTTGGGCGGCAAGGGATTCACCGCCGGCGAGGTCGCCGGGCTGTCCGGTACGGCCGGGATGGCGTACGCCGTGGCGACCACGATCGACCGCGAAGGTGCCGACGTGGTCACTGTCTACGTGGCGACCGAGGCGGGCTACCGCGGTCCCGGTGCCGAACCGGAGCGCGATCCCGCCGAATGCGCCCGGCTCGCCACCGCCCGCGTCGCACAGGCGCGCGAACTCGGCTGGCACCGGTTCCGGGAGGAATCCGTTGCCGCGCACCGGGAACTGTTCGACCGCGTCCACCTCGACCTCGGACCCGCTCCCGACCTGCCGCTCGACGAACGGACAGCGGCCCGTGACCCGGCGCTGGCGGCGCTGTCGTTCCACTTCGGACGGTACCTGCTGATCACCAGCTCACGGCCGGGCACGTTGCCGGCGAACCTGCAGGGCGTCTGGAACCCGCACGTCGACCCGCCGTGGCGCGGCAACTACACGCTCAACATCAACCTGCAGATGAACTACTGGCCCGCCGAGACGACCGGTCTGCCCGAGTGCCACGAGCCGCTGCTCGAGTTCGTCGAACAGCTCGCGGCACAGGGCGAGCACGTCGCGCGGACCCTGTACGGGGCGCCCGGCTGGGTGGCGCACCACAACAGCGATCCGTGGTGCCTCGCCACCCCGGTCGGTGCGGGCACGGGCGATCCCGCGTGGGCGAACTGGCCGATGGCGGCGGCGTGGCTCAGCCTGCACCTGTGGGAGCACTTCGAGTTCGGCGGCGACGTGGAGTGGCTGCGCGAGCGGGCCTGGCCGGTGCTGCGCGGAGCCGCCGAGTTCTGCGCCGCCTGGCTCGTCGAGCACGAGGGCGCGCTGACGACGGCGCCGTCGACCTCGCCGGAGAACCACTACCTCGCCGGCGGCGAACCGGTCGCCGTCGGCGTCGGGTCCACAATGGACTTGACGCTGACGTGGGAGGTCTTCGACCGGCTGGTGGCAGCGGCCGACGTTCTCGGCCTGGAGGACGAGGTGGTGGCGAGGGCGCGGGAACTGTTGCCCCGACTGCCTTCTCCTCCGATCGGCAGCCGCGGCCAGCTGCTCGAGTGGGCGGACGAGCTGCCGGACGCCGAGCCGGGGCACCGGCACGTGTCGCACCTCGTCGGCCTGCACCCCGGACGGCGGATCGACCCGCAACGCACACCTGAGCTCGCGGCGGCGGCCAGGAAGGCGTTGCTGGAGCGGGGCGACGCGGGCACCGGGTGGTCCCTCGCGTGGAAAACGGCGCTGTGGGCGCGGTTGGGCGACGGGCAGCGCGCAGGGGAGCTGCTGGACCTGTTCCTCACCGATGTCACCGCGAAGGGCGGTGGCGGCGTCTACCGGAACCTGTTCTGCGCCCACCCGCCGTTCCAGATCGACGGCAACTTCGGCATCACGGCCGCGATCGCCGAAATGCTGCTGCAGAGCCACACCGGCGAACTGCGGCTGCTACCCGCGCTGCCGCCCGCGTGGCGGCGCGGCACGGTGCTCGGGTTGCGCGCCCGTGGCGGGCTCACGGTCGACCTCACCTGGTGCGAGGGTGAGCTGACCGCGGTGGCTCTCCACGGTCCTCCGGCGCGGCGCACGGTCGCGGTGCGGTACCGCGACCGGCGCGTGGACGTGGAGGTGCGGCCGGGCGTCCGCCAGGTGCTCGACGGCGGGCTGGCGGAGGTTCCCGTGTGATCAGCCGAGCTTGCAGGGGAATCCGTTGAGGCTGAAGGCGCCCGGCGCGGTGTTGGTGCTGCCGCTGGAGCCGGTGAACCCCATCAGCACCGACTCTCCGGCGCCGATCGTCTGGTTGTAGTTCATCGCGGTCGCGGAGACGTCCGCACCCGACTGCTTCGACGTCGCGTTCCACATCTCCGACACCTTCTGGCCGTTCGCGAACTTCCACTGCAACGTCCAGCCGCTCAGCGGGGCGTTGCCGGTGTTGCGGATCGTCACGTCGGTGCGGAAACCGCCGGGCCACCTGTCCGTGATGACGTAGGCGACGGAACATCCGCTGACGGGCTTGGCCGCGACCGTCGTGGTGGTGGTCGGACCGGAAGCGGGCGACGGTGCCGGTGCGGCGGACGTCTGACCGGTGCAGGGCGGCCCCCACCGGCCGAGCTTCTTGGTCGACGCGGTCTTCTCGGCCTCGCTCATGGCGCGGTCGTCCGCCGCCTCGTTGCGCACCATGCCGAGCTCGACGGCGAGCAGGCCGTAGTCGGTGCCGTCGGCGAGCCGCAGCGACACCAGCGCCTCGCCGTCCGGTGTGGTTTCGACCGGCTTCTCCAGCAGCATCGACCTCGCGAACGTGGCGGCCGCGTCGGCCCAGCACGCGTCGGGTGCGGCCAGTCCCTTGACCCGCACCTCCTCGCCGTCGGACAGCTGCACCGTGCGCACGTCGACGACTTGCCGCACGGTCAACCCCGACTTGTCCGGCGGTTCGATGATCTGCGGTACGTACGGTGTTGTCGTCGTGGGCGCCGCAGGGGACGCCTGTTCACCGTCTCCTCCGCACGCACCGGCCGCGCCGATGAGCAGAAGTGCGGCGGCCAACAGCCATCCGGTGGGTCTGGTGGTGAAGACACCCAGCAGTCGTCTCATTGTTCCTCTGCGGCAAAGCGGTGTCGGCGATCGAACCAGATCGGGTTCGCCCGAACGGCGGATCTTCGTCTCGGCAGGCTACGACGCGAACGTCCGGTGTGGAAGGACTTTGCAGAATTGGGATGCGGCTGCGTTCGACCTGCATTCGAGTCGAATTGCGTCGAATGCGGAGGAGAAATCGGTTTCAGCGGGTAGAGGTGCTGCCGCGGTCGGTGAGGCGCGGCTGGAGCAGACGCACTTCCGGAGCCTGTTCCTGTGTGAGCCTCGTCATCACCATCTCGACGGCGATCGCTCCGAGCTCCTGCGCGGGAACGGCGATGGACGTGAGCGGCACGGGCAGGGACGCCGCGACGTCGTCGGGGCACAGCGTGATCACGGACAGGTCGGCGGGCACGTCGAGCGACCGGCGCCGCAGTTCGAGCAGCAGCGTGCCGAGGACCGCCTCGTTGTGCACGACCAGGCCGGTGATGCCGCGGTCGGGGTGCAGCACGGCGTCCAGGCAGGCCGAGACGGAGTCGTAGCCGGGCGCGCACGAGTGCACCGAGGCCGGCATGTTCCGCTTGGTGGTCTCGCTCTGGAAACCGTGCAGCAGTCTCGCGGCGTAGCTGGTGCCGCGTTCGTACACGGCGGGAGGGGAGCCGATCAGCGCGATGGACCGGTGCCCGCGCTCCGCGAGGTGCCCGGCCATCTGCCTGCCGGCGGTCTCGAAGTCGAGGTCGACGCAGCTGAGGCCCTCGTGGTCGTCGGGCATGCCGAGCAGCACGACCGGCGCGTCGATGGAACGGAGCTCCGGGATGCGCGGATCCGCGCTCTCGACGTCCATCACGATGATCGCGTCCGCCATCGACCGCGCGGTGACCCGGTGCGCCTCGCCGGGCCCTGCCTCCTTGGTGAGCACCAGCACGTCGTAGTCGTAGTCGCGGGCCGAGGCCACGATCGACGAGACGAACTGCATGATGACGGGCAGGTTCTGGTCGGAGCGCAACGGGACGACCAGGCCGAGCACCTGCGAGCGGTTCGAGGCGAGCGCCCGCGCACCGGCGTTCGGGTGGTAGCCGAGCGCGGCGATGCTCTGCTCGACGCGGCGCTTCGTCTCCTCCGAGATGCTCCGCTTTCCGCTGAGCACGTAGGACACCGTGCTCATCGACACGCCGGCGTGGCGGGCGACCTCCTTGATTGTGATCATGCCCGCCCTTCTCGTCGTCTCGACTGGTGGCGATCATCGTAGGTGGCGTGCGGGGGCTGCGGGAGGGTCCGGGGAGTCGAACGGGCTGTTGAACATCGACGCCGTTTCCGTCGAAATCGTCGAACACGGGCCATTTGCTTGACGCGCGAGTTTCGTCTGTGTCACATTCCGAATTACGTTCGAAGCGCTTCGATTCGTCCTGGCCGGAGGTGTCGGCGTGGTCACCATCGTGGACGTTGCGAAACACGCGGGGGTAGCTCCCAGCACGGTTTCTTACGTGCTGAGCGGCAGACGCCCGGTTTCGGCCGGGACCCGCGTGCGGGTGAAGGAAAGCATTCAGCAGCTCGGCTACCGGCCGCACGTGGGCGCGCGTGCGCTCGTCTCCGGGCGTGCGAACGTGCTCGCGCTGGCCCTGCCGTTGCGGGAGGGCGTGCACCTGCCGGTGGTCATGCGGTTCGTGACGTCGGTGGCCACCGCCGCCCGTGCGCACGGCATGGACGTGCTGCTGGTGACCGCAGACCAGGGTGCCGCGGGACTGCGCCGGGTGGCGGGCGTCGACGGGTTCCTGGTGATGGACGTGGGCATGGACGACGACCGGGTGCCGATCCTGCGCGACCTCGGCAAGCCTGCCGTCCTGCTGGGGCACCCGGCGACGGTCAAGGGCCTCACCTGCGTCGACCTCGACTTCGAGGCGGCCGGTGCGCGGTGCGTCGACCACCTCGCCGGACTCGGTCACCGCAACATCGGTTTCCTCGGCGCCCCAAGCGTTGTCTACACGCGCAACACGGGTTTCGCGCAGCGGACCCTCACCGGCTTCAGCGCCGCGGCCATGCGGCGCGGCGTCACGTCGACCGCGCTGCCCGCCGAGCAGCGCCACGGCTCGGTGCGCGCCGTCGTCAGCACGTTGCTGCGGGAGCTGCCGAGGATGACCGCGCTGGTCGTGCACAACGAGGCGGTGCTCGGCCGGGTCGTGGAGTGCCTGCGCGCCGAGGGGCGGCGGGTGCCGGAGGACGTCGCCGTCGTGGCGATCTGCCCGGACGAGCTCGCCGAGCGGCTGCGGGTGACGTCGGTCCAGCTGCCGGCCGAGGTGCTCGGGCGGCACGCGGTCGAGCTGCTGATGGCCAAGCTGGCGGGCCACGAGCCGCCGTCGCTCACGTTGCTGCCGCCGAAGCTCCTGAGTCGTACGGGTGCGAAGAACGGGATCCAGAATAATTTTGCGACAAATGCAGTCGAATAGTTTCGCGCGGTTGTGTTCGATGGTTTCGATGTTACTTTGAATCGAGCGAACCGCTTCGAATCCGGTGGCGGCGCGAATTCCGTTCAATGAGGTGCGGAAGGGAAGTTCGATGAACAAACTGATGCGTGCGCTGATTGTCGCGATGGCGGCCGTGCTGACGGTTTCCGTGGCGTCCGGCACCGCGCAGGCGGCGACCTGGAGCTCCTCCGACAGGTGGGGAACCTGGTCGAATGGCGGCTACACGGTGCGCAACAACATCTGGGGAAGCGGCTACGGCCCTCAGACGATCTGGGCGAACTCCTACAGCAACTGGGGCGTTTGGGCGAACCACCCCAACACCGGCGGGATCAAGTCATACCCGCATTCGGAGAGGATGGTGAACCGGAGGCTGAGCTCGCTCGGAAGTCTGTCGAGCAGCTTCAACGTCTCGTACCCGAACGCCGGCGCCTACACGACCGCGTACGACATCTGGGCCGACAACAACGCCTACGAGATCATGCTGTGGATGAACAAGGTCGGCGCCGTCGGCCCGATCGGGTCCTGGCAGGCGTCGGTCTCGGTGGGCGGGCACAGCTGGAACGTCTACCGCGGCTCGAACGGCTCGAACCAGGTGTTCTCGTTCGTGCGCACGTCCAACACCGGGTCCGGCCAGGTCGACGTCAAGGCCGTGATGGACTGGATCCGCGGCCGCGGCTGGTTCGGTGACGTGACGGTCGGCGCGGTGCAGTTCGGCTACGAGATCACCTCGTCGAGCGGCGGCCTCAACTTCACGACGAACAGCTACTCCGTCTCGTTCGGCTGAGGCCGGAGAGGCGACACCTGCTCCCGGTTGCCCGTACGGCAAGCTGGGAGCAGGTGTTCGCCGACGAAAGGGCATGATCGTGACGGTGCTGGACGGGATCCTGGCAGGGGTGCGCGAGGATCTGGCGGGGCGGCAGAGCGAGCTCCCGCTCGCCGAGTTGAAGGCACGCGCCGCGGACGCACCGCCGGCCCTCGACCCGCTGCCGGCGTTCCGCGCGCCCGGCGTGTCGATCATCGCCGAGGTGAAGCGCAAGAGCCCCAGCAAGGGCGAGCTCGCCACCATCGCGGACCCGGCGGCGCTGGCCGCGGACTACGCGGCGGGCGGCGCGGCGGCGATCAGCGTGCTCACCGAGCAGCGCCGGTTCGGCGGCTCCCTCGACGACCTCGCCGCCGTCCGGGCGCGCGTCGACGTTCCCGTGCTGCGCAAGGACTTCATCGTCACGCCGTACCAGCTCTGGGAGGCCCGGGCCTGGGGCGCGGACCTCGCGCTGCTGATGGTGGTCTCGCTGCCCGGCAGTCAGCTGGAGGAGCTGCACGGCCTGGCTCTCTCGCTCGGCCTCACCCCGCTGGTCGAGGTGCACACCGAGGACGAGCTGGGGCGGGCGGTTCAGGTGGGCGCGGAGGTCATCGGTGTGAACGCGCGTGACCTGACGACGTTGGAGGTGGACCGCGCGGTCTTCCAGAAGCTGGCTCCTCACCTGCCGGAGAGTTCGGTCCGGGTCGCGGAGTCCGGGGTGACGGGGCCTGAGGACGTCGCGGAGTACCACGGGTGGGGCGCGGACGTCGTGCTCGTGGGGGAGGCGCTGGTGCGGTCGGGTGATCCGCGGTCGTCGGTCCGCGAGTTCATCGGCTCCGCCAGCTGACGCCCAGAGCTAGCTGACGCCCAGACCGCGGTCGTGCAACCACTCCAGTTGCGCGACCGGGTTCGAGCCGTACCCGCCACCGTGGTCGGCGAACGGCCACACGGTCATGGTCCGGTCGTCGCCCGCATACCGGTTGAACGCGGCGTACACAGTGGACGGTGGGCAGATCGGGTCCATCAGCCCGACGCTGAACAACGCCGGCGCCGTCGCCCGCTGCGCGAAGTGGACGCCGTCGAAGTAGGAGAGGGTGGCGAAGGCCGGTTCCACGAGATGCCTGCTGTGCCAGCGCAGGTACTCGGCCAGTTCCTGGTACGGCCCTTCGCCGCACATCTCCGCGGCCCGCCGGTAGTGGCACAGGAACGGCACGTCCGGCATCACGGCCGCGACGCGGGTCAGCCCGGCCACCGCGAGCGCCAGCCCGCCGCCCTGGCTGCCGCCCGCGGCGATCACCCGTTCCCCGTCCAGCCCGGGCAGTTCGGCCACCGCGTCGACGGCGCGCACGCAGTCGGTCATGAGGCGCCGGTAGTAGTAGTTCTCCGGCGAGTCGATGCCCCGGGTCATGAAACCCTTGACCCACTGGGGGCCTCCCGGGTCGCGGTCCGGGGTGTCGTGGCCCTGCCCGCGGCTGTCGACGACGAGCTGGGCGTACCCGGCGGACGGCCAGAGCAGGTGGTCGGTCGGCAGGCCGCGGCCACCGCTGTAGCCGATGAACGAGACCACGACGGGCAGCGGTCCCTCGACGCCGCGCGGCCGCATCAGCCAGGCGGCCACCGGTTCGCCGTTCCAGCCGGGGAAGCGGACGTCGTCGACGTCGACCGTGCGCAACAGGTGGTCGGTGACCCGGTCGACCTCGACCACGCCACCGGCCGCGCGCGCCTCGGTGAGGGTGCGGTCCCAGAACGCGTCGAAGTCCTGCGGGCCGGGCAGGTCCGGGCGGTACTGGACGAGCTCGTCGAGGCTGAGGTCGGTCAACGGCATCGAGGCTCCTTCGAAGGTGGTGTTGGCGTCTGCAAGTACCACCAACTCCAGGTTGGCGGTACTTG
>NZ_JBHRZI010000001.1:40433-71437 GCF_042649515.1 Lentzea rhizosphaerae
CCAGGTTGGTGGTACTTGCAGACGCCTGAGGGTGGCCCGCCTCCCGCCAGGGACGGGCCACCCCGGCTCTGCCCGGTGGCCCAGGCAGAAGGGGTGGGCCCTCCAGGGACGGAGCCACCCCGCCTCTGCCCAGCGACCCTGGCAGAGGGGAAAGGTGGTGGCCCGCCACCGCCGGTTCGGCGGGCCACCGGTCTCACCCGGCTGCGGAGAACCGGAAAGCCTCCAGCCGGAACGTGCCGTGCAGCACCACCTTCAGGTCGTGCACCCCGTCCACCGCCGTCGCGAGGGAGGCCGACGCGGTCGCCCACGTGTAGCGGCCGCCGGTCACCGGCACCGGGAGCGATGCCAGCAGCTCGTCGCCTGTCCAGAACTCCAGCCGTTCGCCCGGATCGCCGTTGTCCCAGGCCACTTCCGCCTCGACCCGGACGGCGCCGGACAGGTCGACGGACCGGAACCACAGCGTCGCCGGCGCAGAACCCGCCGCGGTGACGGCGTCGCCCGAAGTCAGGGTCGCGTCGACCAAGGTCGCACCTGAGTAGTCATCGAAATCGGCAGCGAGCACTCGGTGGTCGACGGCCGCGCGAGGAACGGGAGGCGGGCCCACCGCGGTCAGCGGTGCCGTGAGCACCACGTCGTCCGCGGAACGGGCCACCAGCACCTCGTGGGCGCCGGGGTCGACGGTGAAAGCGCTGGTCGCGACGTCCCAGTGGGCCAGCTGGTCGGCGGCCAGCCGGAACGTCAGCACTCGGCTCTCACCCGCGTCGAGCCTGACCTTGCGGAAGTCCGCCAGCCGCAGCCGCGGGGCCTCGTAGCGGGCGTCGAGGGCACGGACGTAGAGCTGGACGACCTCGCTGCCGGGCCGCGAACCGGTGTTGGTCACCGTCACCGAGACGTCGACGGAGCTGTTCTGAGTGATCGTGTCCGACGACAGGATCAGGTCGCGGTGGGCGAACGACGTGTAGGAGAGGCCGTGGCCGAACGGGTACAGCGGCGCGGCCCGGTGGTACTGGTAGGTCCAGCCCGCCTTGATGATGTCGTAGTCGAGGGGGTGCGGCAGCTCGTCGTCGCCGCGGTACCACGTCTGCGGCAACCGTCCGGACGGTTCGGCCTCGCCCAGCAGGACGGCCGCCAGCGCCCGGCCTGTCTCCTGCCCGCCGTGGGACGTCCACACCACGGCGGGCAGGTGCTCGTCGGCCCAGTCCAGGGCGTAGGGGTAGCTGCTCATCACGACCAGCGCGGTGTCCTCGCGGACGCCCGCGACCGCGCGCAGCAGCGAGTCCTGGGAGGCGGGCAGCGCGATGCTCCTGCGGTCCTCGGTCTCGCGGCCGTGGATGAGCGGGTGGTTGCCGAGGACGACCACCGCCACGTCGGCGGACACGGCGGCCGCGAGCGCCTCGGCGGTGCCGTCGCGCAGGAGCTCGTGCTCCCACCGTTCGGCGGCTTCCGGCGTCTCCGCGGTGAGGCTGACCCTTCCGTCGACGGGATCCACGACGGCGTACCGGCCCGTGAACACGTTCTGGAACAACACGGAGTCGTCCACCGGCACCAGGCGGAACGTCTCGCAGACGTCCCAGCTCTTGATCTGCTCCTGGTCGGCGGCGAGTGAGCCGTCCTCGCGCTTGAGGCTCAGGTAGCGGCCGTTCTCCACCGACTTGAACGTCAGCACGCCGTCGCCCCAGTCGACGACGTCGAACGCGGTCTTGCCGAGCAGTTCGCCGCTCGTGCGCGAGCGCAGCGCCACCCGGTCCGCGCCGTCGGCCACGACCACCTCGCCGCCGCGGTCGCCGAGCACCGCCTGGAGCCCGCCCGCGACCGTCACCTGGTACGGCAGCGTGCCGCTGTACCAGTCCTCGCACAACGTGTCCGCGAGCGGACCGATCACGGCGATCCGCGGGGCGCCTTGAAGCGGCAGGAGGCCGTCGTTGCGCAGCAGCACGATCGACTCGGTCGCGGCCTCCAGCGCGAGGGCGCGGTGTTCGGGGGAGTCGATGACCTCGGGGCCGATCGAGGCGTAGGGGTCGAGGTCGGGATCGAACTCGCCGAGGCGGAAGCGGATCTCCAGCTGCCGCCGCACCGCGCGATCCACGTCAGCGGAGTCGATCAGGCCGCGCTCGAGCGCCTCGCGCAGCCTGCCGATCGGGGTGGCGCTGTCCTCACCGTGGTCGGTGAAGCTGTCGATGCCGGCCTTCAACGCGGCGGCGTGCGACTCCGCGTGGTCGTCGAAGTAGTGCTCGGGATCGACCAGGTTGGACGGTGCCTCGGCGTCGCTGACCACGAACAGCTCGTGCCCGGTCGGCTCCGCCCAGCGCCGCAGCTCCGTCTCGATGAGCGGGGTGACGTGGCACGGACGGCCGTTGACCAGGTTGTACGCGGCCATGGCGCCGGTCGCGGCACCGGAGGCGATCACCGGGCGGAAGGCCGCGAGGTCGTACTCCTGCAGCACGCGCGGACGCACACCCGAGGACGTGACGCAGCGGTCGTCCTCGTTGTTGTAGGCCAGGTAGTGCTTGAGCACGGTCGCGGTGCGCAGGAACCGGTGGTGGTCGCCCGTCATCCCGCGGCAGAACGCGATGCCGAGGCGCGCGGTGTGCAGCGGGTCCTCGGAGTAGCCCTCCTCGTTGCGGCCCCACCTCGGGTCGCGCAGCAGGTTCAGCACCGGCGCCCACGCCTGCAGGCTGTTCCGGCCCGTGCCGATGGCCGTCGGGCGGTGGTAGTGGAATGCCCTGAGCTCGACCGACGTGGCCTCGGCGACGCGGTGCACGAGGTCCTCGTCCCAGGTCGCGCCCAGTCCGACCGCCTGCGGGAACACGGTGGCGACACCGAGCCACGCGACGCCGTGCAGCGCCTCGCTGCCCGTGCGGAACGCGGCGACGCCCAGTCGCGGCACGGCCGGTGAGTACTGGTGCAGCATCGCGATCCGCTCGTCGAGCGTCAGCCGCTCGAGCAGATCGTCGATGCGCTTGCGCGTCGACAGCGCGGGGTCGCGGAACGGCAGCCTCTCGGCGGCGGACACGGACTCGGAAACCACTTGGTAACCCCTCAGGTCGGAGCTAGCGGTGAAGCGTTTCGACGGTGGCACGCTTGGGTTTCTGCTGTCAACGGTCTTGTTTCATGCGAGCTGCATCACTAACCTGCCCGACATCTGTTTAAGCGCTTCGACACTTCGACGACGAAGGATCGGTCCCGCCATGGGCATGGAGTTGAACCGCAGGAACTTTCTGAGCGCCACGATCTCGGCCGCGGGTCTGGTCGCGATGGGGCCGCTGCTGTCGGCCTGTGGCGGGGGTGGCCCGTCACGGGCCGGCGTGAACTCCGAGTCAGGTCTGAAAGCCGTGCTGCCGGCCTACGTGCCGAACACGTCGATCAAGCCGGACATCCCCTCCGTGGCGGGCGGTCCCGACGTCATGACGGACCCCGGCTTCCTCAGCTACCCGTCCAACCCGGTCGCGACCGTGTCCGGCGTGCCGGGCAAGGGCGGGAAGTACTCGGCGGTCACGCCCCTGTGGGGCACCATCCCACCCGCCGACAACAGCTTCTACCAGGCCATGAACAAGGCGCTGGGTGTCCAGCTCGAGATGAAGCCCGCCGACGGCAACAACTACAACACGATCATCCCGACGATGACCGCGGCGAAGAAGCTCCCCGACTGGATCAACCTGCCCGGCTGGTGGAACGCCAACTTCAACACAGGCGGCCTGGCCGGCAGCCAACTCGCCGACCTCACGCCGTACCTGTCCGGCGACAACATCAAGAAGTACCCCAACCTCGCGGCCATCCCCACCGCCGCGTGGAGGGCCGGTGCCTGGGGCGACAAGCTGTACGGCATCCCGTCGTTCTCGACCGGGTTCAAGGTCGCCGGCGTCGTCTTCTACCGCCGTGACGTCCTCGAGGCCAAGGGCATCACCTCCGACCAGGTGAAGTCCGCCGACGACCTGATGAACCTCGGCAAGGAGCTGACCGACGCCAAGAGCGGTGTCTGGGCGTTCGACGACGTGTACCGGTACATCTACACCGCCTTCGGCGCACCGCTGAAGTGGAAGGTGGACAACGGAAAGCTCATCCACCTGTACGAGACGCAGGAGTTCCTGGACGCGGCCGACTGGAACCGCAAGCTCGCGGTCGCCGGGTATGTGCACCCCGACGCACTGGCAGGTGACAACGCCGGCGGCAACACCCGGTTCTTCGGCGGCAAGACGTTGATCGGCGGCGGTGGCCAGGGTGCCTGGAACCTCGCCGACCTCCAGTCGGGCCAGGCCGCGAACCCGAACTACCGCCGTGGTGCGTTCAACTTCTTCTCCGCCGACGGCAAGAGCGCGCCTCGCGTCGACATGGGGCAGTCCACCGACATCATCAGCTACCTCAACGCCAACCTGAAGCCGGAGCAGATCGAGGAGTGCCTCGCGGTCGCGAACTACCTGGCCGCGCCGTTCGGGTCGGCCGAGTACACGATGGTCAACTTCGGCGTCGAAGGCACTCACTTCACGATGAAGGACGGTGTGCCGGCACCGACCGAGGCGGGCATGAAGGAGGTCCAGGCGAAGACCTACCCGTTCCTGGCCGCGCCGCCCTCCGTCGTCAACAACCCCACCGGTGACATCGTCACGAAGGACCTCACCGCCTGGCAGGCCGCCAACGTGAAGGCACTCGCCAAGCCGGTCTTCTGGGGCATGAACATCAGCATGCCGCAGGCGCAGGCCACGGCGGATGCCGGGCAGGGTGTCGAGGACACCCTCAAGGACGTCATCCACGGCAAGAAGACGGTGCAGGAGCTGAAGGACGCCGTCGCGAACTGGAAGAGCAGCGGCGGTGGTGACCGGCTGATCCAGTGGACGAACGACAACGTCCTGCAGAAGTTCGGCACGGGACAGTGACCACGCTCCGATCGGATCGCGAGGGACGACCGGCGAGGCTGAGCTGGCGGATCAGGTTGCAGCGCGACCGGTCGCTCATCCTGATGACGCTGCCCGCCGTCGTCCTGCTCGTGGTCTTCAACTACGTGCCCTTGTTCGGGCTCGCCACCGCGTTCCAGGAGTACGACCCGCTGGCCGGGGTCTGGCAGAGCACCTGGGCGGGCCTGTACCAGTTCGAGCGGCTGATGAGCGACTCGCTGTTCTGGGGCGCGCTGACGAACACGCTCTACCTGAGCTTCGTGCAGCTGATCCTGTTCTTCCCGGTCCCGATCGCGCTGGCGCTGCTGCTCAACTCGGTGTTGTCCGAACGGATCCGCAACTTCATCCAGTCGGTCGTGTACCTGCCGCACTTCTTCTCGTGGGTGCTGGCGATCACGATCTTCCAGCAGATGCTCGGCGGTGCCGGCGCGGTGAACCACTTCCTGCGCAGCAACGACATCGGCACCTGGGACGTCATGACCAACCCGGACACCTTCGCGCTCCTGGTCACCTCCCAGGTGATCTGGAAGGAGGCCGGGTGGGGGATCATCGTGTTCCTGGCGGCGCTCGCCGCGATCAACACCGACCTCTACGAGGCGGCCGCCGCGGACGGGGCCGGTCGGTGGCGGCGGCTGTGGCACATCACATTGCCCGGCCTGCGCTCGGTCATCGTGCTGATGCTCGTGCTGCGCCTGGGCAACGCGCTGACCGTCGGGTTCGAGCAGTTCCTCATCCAGCGCAACGCCGTCGGTCACGACACGGCCGAGGTCCTGGACACCTTCTCGTTCTACTACGGCATCGCCACCGGCGACTACAGCTACGGCGCGGCGGCGGGCCTGTTCAAGAGCGTCATCTCGTTGTTGCTCATCTGGGGTGCGAACAAGCTGGCGCACGCCTTCGGTGAAGACGGGTTGTACCGGAATTGACTTCGTCCGCTCGCGAACGAGAGGAGTCCTGCGGCTCGCGCCGCGGGGTTTTCTGCTTCGTCGCCGACTGCCCGCCCGGAGGGTTCCGTTGAGGTCTTACACCGGCTCCACAGACTGGCACCGCCAGCCCGGCGGCCATAATGTTGCGTGCCGCGTTCACGTCCCGATCATGGATCGCGCCGCAGCCACAGGTCCACGTACGTACGTGCAGCGGCATCGCCGCCGTGAGCGCGCCGCAGACCGAGCACAGCTTGGACGACGGGAACCAGCGATCGACCACGATCACGTCGCGCCCGTACCAGTTCGCCTTGTATTCCAACAGTTGCCGAAACTCCCGCCAGCCCGCATCGTCGATCGCTCGCGCGAGCCGGCGGTTCCGGACCATGTTGGACACTGCCAGGTCCTCGATCACGAGCGCTTGGTTTTCACGCACGAGCCGAGTAGTGATCTTGTGCAGGTGGTCGGTGCGCCGGTCGGCGATCCGAGCGTGCACACGAGCGAGGTTGACGCGGGCCTTGGCCCGGTTGCTGCTTCCCTTCTGCTTGCGGCACAAGGTCCGCTGAGCCCTGGCCAGCACGAGTCGATCACGCCGTTCGTGCCGGGGATTGTCGATCTTCTCCCCGGTCGAGAGCACGAGCAGGTGATCGAGACCGACATCGATGCCCACTGTCGCGTCGGTGGTGGGCAGCGGTTTCACGCCGAGGTCCTCGCACAGCAGGGACACGAACCAGCGCCCGGCCGCGTCCCGCGACACGGTTGCGGTCGACGGCACCGCGCCCTCTGGCAACGGCCGGGACCAGCGGATGTCCAGCGGCTCGGCCATCTTCGCCAGTGTCAGCGCACCGTCACGCCACCGGAACGCCGACCGCGTGTACTCGGCGCTGGCGCGCGACTTCTTACGCGACTTGAACCGCGGATACCGCGCACGCTTGGCGAAGAAGTTGCCGAATGCCGTCTGCAGGTGCCGCAACGCCTGCTGCAGTGGCACGGCCGACACCTCGGCCAGGAACGCGAACTCCGCGGTGCGTTTCCACCCGGTCAGCAGCGCCGATGTGGTCGCGTAGCCCACCCGTTCCCCGCGCAGCGTCCACGCTTCCGTACGAGCCTGCAATGCCAGGTTGTAGACCTTGCGGACACATCCGAACGTGCGCAACAGCTCAGCTGCCTGTGCCTCGGTCGGGTAGAAGCGGAACTTGAACGCTCGCTTCACCTGTCCATTCACAGTTCACAGAATACCGAGCCGTTGTGTGAGCCTGCCCAGGTGGGTCGTCGGCGCCGCGTCGTCCTGATCCTCAATCGACTGTCCTGCTCTGCCCCGCAGAAGTGCGGCTCCACGCTGAAGGACGGCGTTTCGTCGGAGGACTTGAAATGACACTCGCGATCGAACGCACCGAAACGGGCCCGGAGACCTCTGCGCCCCAAGAGGTTCGTCGCAGGCGACGGACCGAGCGCCCGGCCTGGGAGGAACCACCGACGCTGGCCGGCGAGGCCGCCAAGGGCATCACCCTCGGCGGCGTGCTGCTGGTCATGCTGGTGCCGCTGTGGATCATCGTGGTGACCAGCCTGTCCACCCAGGCCGCGGTCAACCGGGCGGGCGGCCTCGTCATCTGGCCGGACGGCCTGACGCTCGAGGCCTACAAGGTGATGCTCGCGGACTCGACGGTGCGCAGCGCGCTGCTGGTGAGTCTCGGCATCACCGCGGTCGGCACGCTCGTCTCGATGGCGGTCTCCGTCATGTGTGCCTACGGCCTGTCCAGGTCGCGGTCGCTCGGGCACCGCTTCATCCTGATGCTGCTGATCGTCACCATGTTCGTCAACGGCGGCCTGATCCCCACGTTCCTGGTCGTCACCGGGCTCGGTGGCTACGGGCAGTGGTGGGCGCTGATCCTGCCGAGCGCGGTGTCCGTGTTCAACATCCTGATCCTGCGCGCGTTCTACTCGAGCACGTCGCTGGACTTGATCGAGGCGGCACGGATCGACGGCGCGGGGGACTGGCGGATCCTGTGGTCCATCGTGCTGCCGACCTCCCGTGCCGTCACCGCGGTGATGGCGCTGTTCTACGGCGTCGGCTACTGGAACTCGTTCTTCAACGTCATGTTGTACATGCCGACGGACAGCGAGAAGTGGCCGTTGCAGTACGTGTTGCTGACCTACGTCAACCGCGGCAACGGAATGCCGGGCTCGGTCAACTCCGGGTTCGGTTCCCAGTTCTCCCAGACCGCGCCGCTGTCGCTGCAGATGGCGGTCGTGGTGCTGACGCTGGTTCCGCTGCTCGTCGTTTACCCGTTCGTGCAGAAGCACTTCCGCACGGGCGTCCTGACCGGTGCTATCAAGGGCTGATCTTTCATGGTGACCATTGCCGACGTGGCCAGGCACGCGGGCGTGTCGTCCAGCACGGTGAGCTACGTGCTGAGCGGCAAGCGCGCGATCTCCGAGGAGACCCGGCAGCGGGTGCAGAGTTCCGTGCGCGAGCTCGGATACCACCCCAACGCCGGTGCCCGCGCCCTGGCCGCGCGGCGATCGCACATAGTCGCGCTGATGGTGCCGCTGCGCACCGACGTCTACGTCCCGGTGATGATGGAGATCGCCATCTCGGTGACGATGGCGGCGCGTCAGCACGGCTACGACGTCCTGCTGATCACGAACGACGAGGGCCCGGACGGGGTGCGCCGGATCGCGGGCAGCGGCCTGGCCGACGGCCTGATCATGATGGACGTCGAGCTGGACGACGAGCGCATCCCGGTGCTGCGCTCCCTCGGCACGCAGGCGGCGTTGATCGGTCTGGCCGACGACGCGCGCGGACTGTCCTGTGTGGACCACGACTTCGCCACGGCCGGGGCGTTGTGCGCCGACCACCTGGCCGACCTCGGCCACCGCGAGGTCGCGTTCATCGGCTACGGCTCCGGGGTCTACCACCGCCACGCGGGCTACGCCGAGCGCACGCTCACCGGGTTCCGCGGCCGCGCCGAACAGCGCGGCCTGCGGTTCCTGCACCGGTCGTGCGAGGGCACCTACGAGAGCACCGCGGGAACGCTCGCCCGCATCCTCGCCGACCGTCCCGGCACCACCGGTTTCGTGGTGCAGAACGAAGGCGCGATCGGGCCGCTGCTGACCCTGCTGCGCACCAGCGGGCGGACCGTGCCCGAGGACGTCTCGGTCATCGCGTTGTGCCAGGACCAGCTCGCCGAGCAGTTCGCGCCGAGGCTCACCGCGGTCACCGGTTCCGCGCAGGAGCTCGGCCGGCTCGCCGTCGAGCAGATCATGCGCAGGATCACCGCGATCAACGCCGGCGACCGGCCGGCTGACGACCGGGTCCTGCTCACGCCCGTGCTGACCGTCCGGGACAGCACGGGGCCCGCGCCGCACCAGTCCTGACCTTCTCCGCACTCCCCACGAACGCGAGGAGCCCCCGCATGCCCCCACACTTCCGAGACCTCGGCACCGCCCTCGAATGGCGCGCCAAGGGCGAGACCCTGCGCGTCGAGGCGTGGGGCCCCGACGCCGTCCGGGTCAGGGCGACCCCCGGCGGGCCGCTGGCCGAGGACCTGCCGGGAGCGTTGCTGGACACTCCGCCCGGCGGTGGTGACGCGGAGATCAAGATCGCCGAGCACCACGCGACCCTCGTCAACGGCAGGATCACCGTCAGGATCGACGCCGACACCGAGGGAAAGCTCACCCCGGAGCTCGGCGCGTCCGCCGGACGGCTCACGTTCCTGCGGACCGAGGACGGCACCGAGCTGCTCGCCGAGCAGTCCGCGCACTTCTGGTGGCCGGGCCCGCGGCTCGCCACCGCGACGGGCAACGGCTACCACCGGCTGGAGCAGCGCTTCCAGGCCTACCGGGGAGAACGGTTCTACGGCCTCGGCCAGCACACCCACGGTCTGCTGGACCAGAAGGGCGCGGTCATCGACCTGGTGCAGCGCAACGCCGAGGTCACCATCCCGTTGCTGGTCTCCGACCGCGGCTACGGCCTGCTGTGGAACTCGCCCGCCATCGGCCGCGTCGAGCTGGCCGAGACCGGCACCCGCTGGGTGTCCGACAGCGCCCGGCAGATCGACTACTGGATCACCGCCGGACAGCCGGCCGACGTGCTGAGCCGCTACGCCGACGCGACCGGTCACTCACCCGAACTTCCCGAGTGGGCCTCGGGTTTCTGGCAGTGCAAGCTCCGTTACCGCACCCAGGACGAGCTGATGGAGGTCGCCCGCGAGTACCAGCGGCGCGGGCTGCCGTTGTCCGTGATCGTCTGCGACTTCTTCCACTGGACGCACCTCGGCGAGTGGAAGTTCGACCCCGCCGAGTGGCCCGACCCGGCGGGGATGGTCCGCGAGCTCGACGAGATGGGCGTCAAGCTGATGGTCTCGGTCTGGCCGTCGGTGAGCCCGGCCAGCGAGAACTACCACCCCATGCTGGACCAGGGTTTCTTCATCGGCACGGAGTTCGGGCCGATGGCGCACGCGGACTGGCCGGACAAGGGACTCGGCGCGTACTCCGCCCAGGTCGCGTTCTACGACGCCACCAACCCGGAGGCCCGCGAGTTCGTCTGGGAACGCATCCGGCGCGGCTACCACGAGCTCGGCGTCAAGGTGTTCTGGCTGGACGCCGGTGAACCCGAGCTCAAACCCGGCCACCAGTACAACCTGCGCTACCACGCCGGCCCTGGGCTGGAAGTGGGCAACATGTATCCGCGCGAGAACGCCCGGACCGTCCACGACGGACTGAAAGCGGCCGGCGAGACCGAGATCATCTCGCTCAACCGGTCGTCGTGGGCGGGCGCGCAACGGTACGGCGCCGCGCTGTGGTCCGGGGACATCGCCACCGACTTCGCCTCGCTGCGCACCCAGATCAAGGCCGGCCTGAACGTGATGATGTCCGGCATTCCCTGGTGGACCACGGACATCGGCGGCTTCCACGGCGGCGACCCCGACGACCCCGCCTACCGCGAGGTTCTCGTCCGCTGGTTCCAGTACGGCACGTTCTGCCCGCTGTTCCGCCTGCACGGCTTCCGCGGCGACGAGCAGGTGCTGGAGCCCGCGATGACCGGTCTGGCCAACGAGGTCTGGTCCTACGGCGAGGAGACCTACGAGATCCTCGCCGCGCACCTGCGACTGCGGGAACGCCTGCGCCCGTACGTGATGCGGCAGATGCGCACGGCCTCGGAGACCGGTGTGCCGCCGATGCGGCCGGTGTTCCTGGAGTTCCCGGACGACCCGGCGGCGTGGGAGGTCGAGGACGCGTTCCTGCTCGGACCCGACCTGCTCGTCGCGCCGATCACCGAGGCGGGTGTCCGCGAGCGCGAGGTCTGCCTGCCCGCCGGTGCCCGGTGGACCGACGTGTGGAGCGGCGAGGAGCACGAGGGCGGGCAGACCGTCACCGTCGCCGCACCGATCGACCGCATCCCGTTGTTCCTGCGCGACGGTGCGAACCTGCCCGTGCGGGAGGAGGCGTGATCACCGACCGGCTGGGCGGCCTCGCGTTCGGCGGCGACTACAACCCCGAGCAGTGGGACGAGCGGGTCTGGAAGGAGGACGACCAGCTGATGCGCGAGGCCAGGGTCAACCTGGCCACGGTCGGAGTGTTCTCCTGGGCACTGCTCGAGCCCGAGGAAGGCCGCTACGACTTCGAGTGGCTCGACGCGCACCTGGATCGCCTGCACGCCAACGGAGTCGCGGTCGACCTCGCCACCCCGACCGCCTCGCCGCCGCCGTGGTTCACGCTGGCGCACCCGGACGCCATGCCGGTCACGCGGGACGGCACCAGGCTGGTGCACGGCAGCCGCGACACGTACTGCATCAGCGCTCCCGCCTACCGCGCCGCGGCCCGCCGCATCGCCTCCGCGCTCGCCGAACGCTACGGCGACCACCCGGCCGTGGCCCTGTGGCACGTGCACAACGAGTACGTGACGTTGTGCTGGTGCGACCACACCGCCGCCGCGTTCCGCGTGTGGTTGCGCGCGAAGTACGGCTCGCTGGACGTGCTCAACGAGACGTGGGGGACCGCGTTCTGGAGCCAGCGCTACGGCAGCTGGGAGCAGGTCCTGCCGCCGCGCGCCACCCAGTGGCACCGCAATCCCGGACTCCTGCTGGACTTCAGCCGGTTCTTCTCCGACGAGGTGGTCGCCGCCTACTCGGAGCAGCGGGACGCGATCCGCGCGCACAGCGACCGGCCGGTGACGACCAACATGATGCTGCCCGGCTATCAGAACATCGACCTGTGGGCGCTGAGCCGCGAGGTCGACCTGGTCTCCATCGACTTCTACCCGTCCGCGCCCGGCCTGGACGCGGCCGCGGAGGCCGCCTTCACCGCCGACCGCGCCCGGTCGTTCGCGGGCGGGCGGCCGTGGCTGCTGATGGAACAGGGCACGAGCACCGTCTACGACCGCGGCCGGACGCTGGCCAAGGACCCCGGCGAGATCCTGCGGCACTCCCTGAGCCACATCGCGCGCGGGTCGGAGGGGGCGTTGTTCTTCCAGTGGCGCCAGTCGAAGGCCGGTGCCGAGCAGTGGCACTCGGCGATGGTGCCGCACGCCGGACCGGACAGCCGCGTCTTCGCCGAGGTGAAGGAGACCGGTGCCGCCGTCGCCGCCCTCGCCGAGCTCGCCGGGTCGACCGTCACCGCGGACGTGGCCGTGCTGCACGACTCCGACGCGTGGTGGGCGCTGAACTCGGACGGCCTGCCGTCGTCCGACCTGGACTACCACTCCTCGCTCAGTGCCGCCCACCGCGCGTTGTGGGACGCCGGGCTGGTCGCCGACTTCGCCCACCCGGAAGCGGATCTGGGCCGCTACCGGCTCGTGCTGGCGCCGGCGTTGTACCTGCTGTCCGATGCCGGCGCGGAGAACCTCCGCCGGTACGTCGAGGGTGGGGGCACGCTGCTCGTCCAGCACTTCAGCGGCGTCGTCGACGACCGCGCGCAGGCACGGCTCGGTGGTTATCCGGTCGCGCCTCTGCGGGAAGCGCTCGGCATCCGGGTCGTGGAGTACCGGCCGTTGCGGCAGGACGAGCGGATCACGCTCTCCGACGGTGCGCACGGCACGGTGTGGAGCGAGTCGCTGTGGCCGGAGGGCGCGGAGGTCGTCGCCACCTACACCCACGGGATGCTCGCGGGATCCCCTGCGATCACCAAGAACCGGTGCGGCAAGGGCACGGCCTGGTACCTGTCCACCCGGCTCGACGGCACGGACTACGGCGCGCTCGTCGCCGAGCTGCTCGACGACGCCGGGGTCACCCCGGTCCTGCCCGGCCTGCCTCCCGGCGTCGAGGCCGTCACCCGGCAGGCCGCGAACGGCGACCGCTGGCACGTCGTGCTCAACCACCGCCCCGACACCGTGCCGCTGCTCGCGAGAACCCACGACCTGCTCACCGGGCAACCGGTGGCGACACTGCCGCCCGGCGGCTGCGCCGTGCTGCGGGAGAGGCGATCGCGATGATCACGATCCGCTGGGGCCACGAAGCCCTGGAGTGGGAGTTCGACGTCACCGAGGACGGCGTGCGCCGCAGGGGCACCTCGCTGCCGCTGGTGGAGGTGACGACCACGGACCACGGCTGTCACTGGTCGAGCAACCGCCTCGTCGACACGGTGATCGGCGGACGGCTGCGGTACCGCGGCCACCGCGCACCGTCCGAAAAGGACTGGGAGGTGCTCGTCCTCGACCTGCACGACGAGGTGAGTGGCCTGGCGGTGGAGGTGACCTACCGTTCGCCGCAGGGTGTTCCCGCGGTCCGCGCCGAGGTCGCCGTGCGCAACGAGGGGAGTGCTCCGCTGCGGCTGGAGTCGGTCACCTCGCTGGTGCTGGGTGGTCTCACGGCAGGCCCGCCGGACAGCGCCGACGTGCTGTGGGCGGAGAACGACTGGAACGCCGAAGGCCGGTGGCGGCGCGAACCGTTGCGCCTCAGTTCACCGGACCGGGACGGACGGCTGGCCGACTACCGGCACAAGAGCGCGTTCACCGTGGCCGGACGGGGAGTGTGGTCCAGCAACGGCCATTTGCCCATGGGCGGTCTCACCGACCGCGAGACGGGCCGGACGTGGGTCTGGCAGATCGAGCACAACGGCGGTGGCTGGTCCTGGGAGTGCGGTGAGCTCGACGGCACCGGCTACGTGGCGCTGTCCGGGCCGGTGGAGCTGCACCACGGCTGGAACCGCGTGCTGGCACCGGGTGAGGAGTTCCGCACCGTGCCCGTCTCGCTGGCGTTCAGCGCCGACGGCGGGCCGGACGACGCGTTCGCCGCGCTGACCCGCTACCGCCGCGCGAGCCGCAGGCCCCACCCCGACCACACCGGCCTGCCCGTCATCTTCAACGACTACATGAACTGCCTGATGGGCGACCCGACCACGGCCCAACTGCTGCCGTTGATCGACGCCGCGGCCGACGCCGGTGCGGAGTACTTCGTCATCGACGCCGGCTGGTACGCCGAGCAGGGCGAGAGCTGGTGGGGCACGGTCGGTGCGTGGCAAGCGTCGCGCAGCCGCTTCCCCGGCGGGCTCGGGGAGGTGCTGACGCGGATCCAGGAACGCGGCATGGTTCCGGGGCTGTGGCTGGAACCCGAGGTCATCGGCGTCGACAGCCCGCTCGCGCAGAGCCTGCCCGACGAGGCGTTCTTCCGCCGTGACGGCGTGCGGGTCACCGACGTCGGCCGCCACCACCTCGACCTGCGCCACCCCGCCGCCCGCGCCCACCTGGACGAGGTGGTGGACCGGCTGGCCGGCTGGGGTGTCGGGTACCTGAAGCTCGACCACAACATCAATCCCGGCTCCGGCACCAGTTCCCGGGCGGGCGAGAGCCCCGCGGACGGGTTACTCGGCCACAACCGCGCCCACCTCGACTGGCTCGACGGCGTGCTGGACCGCCATCCGAACCTGGTGCTGGAGAACTGCGCGTCCGGCGGCATGCGCATCGACCACGCGCTGCTGTCGCGCACGCAGCTGCAGTCCACCAGCGACCAGCAGCACCTGGAGCGGTACGCGTCGATCGCGGCCGCCGCGCCGACGGCGATCACCCCGGAGCAGGCCGCCGTCTGGTCCTATCCGCTGCCGGAGCACTCGCTCGACGAGGTCGCGTTCACCATGACGAACGCGCTGCTCGGCAGGATCCACCTCTCCGGCAGGATCGCCGATCTGCAACCGGAGGCGCGTGCGCTCGTGCACGAGGCGCTGGCCGTCTACAAGGCCGTCCGCGCCGACCTGCCGCAGGCCGTTCCCGCCTGGCCGCTGGGACTTCCCGGCTGGGACGACCCGTGGCTCGCTCTCACCGCGTCCACGCCGTCCACGACGTACCTGACCGTCTGGCGTCGTGGCGGTGAGGACACCACGGTCCTGAAGCTGCCGCATCTGTCCCATGTGGACGTCGTGGTGGAACGGCTCTACCCGTCTGCCTCGTCGGCGGTCGCGTGGTGGCGCCAGGACACCGCGGAGCTGACGCTGACTCTGCCCACCGCACCGTCCGCAGTGCTGTACCGGCTCACGACCAGAGGAGTTGACGGGTGACCCAGCCAGTGATCCCGGGGATGTTTCCCGACCCCAGTGTGTGCCGGGTGGGGGAGGACTACTACCTGGTCTGCTCCAGCTTCGAGTACTTCCCCGGCATCCCGGTCTTCCACAGCCGCGACCTGGTGCACTGGACGCAGATCGGCAACGCGCTGGACCGGCCGAGCCAGCTGCGGCTGACCGCGGAAACCCCCGCGTCGGCCGGGATCTACGCGCCGACGCTGCGCCACCACGACGGCCGGTTCTGGCTGATCGTCACGAGCGTGAGCCACGGCGGCGGCAACATGGTCTTCACCACCACCGACCCGGCGGGACCGTGGTCGGACCCCGTGCTGCTGCCGGACGTCGGCGGCATCGACCCGGATCTCGCGTGGGACGACGAGGGGAACTGCTGGTGCACGGTCGCCGGGGTGCAGCAGTACCGGATCGACCCGGCGACCGGCGAGACCTTCGGGACACCGCAACGGCTCTGGTCCGGAACCCCGAAGGCCAAGGCCCCGGAGGCACCGCACCTGTACCGGATCGGCGAGCACTGGTACCTGATGATCGCCGAGGGCGGCACGGAGCGCGGCCACGCCGTCTCGATCGCGCGCGGCCCGTCCCCGAACGGCCCGTTCGAACCGTGTCCCGCCAACCCGATCCTCTCGCACCGCAGCACAGATGAGCCCGTGCAGAACACCGGCCACGCCGATCTCGTGCAGGCACCGGACGGGTCGTGGTGGATGGTGCTGCTCGCCGTGCGGCCCGGCGGGGGCACGCCGGGATGGCACGTGCTCGGCCGTGAGACGTTTCTGGCGCCGGTGACCTGGTCCGACGGCTGGCCGGTCGTGGGGGAGCTGACGTCCGGCGACCCCGGCGCCGTGGCGGACCTGGACGACTTCGACGCCGGTGAGCTGCGGCCGTGCTGGGTGTCGTTGCGCGACCGCTCCGAGGAGCACTGCACCACCAAGGAACGCTCCGGATGGCTGACCCTGCACGCCCGGGGGTCCTCTGTGGACGATCCAGCTGTGATCTTCGTCGGCCGGCGCCAGCAGCACCTGTCGTGCCGCGCCCGCACGTTGGTCGACCCGGCGGAGGGCAGCGGCGGTCTCGCGGTCCGGCTGGACGAGGACCACCACTACGAGATCGAGGTGGCGTCCGGAGAGGTCCGGGTCCTCGCCCGCATCGGCCCGCTGCGCACCGTGGTCGCGTCCCGCCCGACACCTGACGGGCCGGTGGTCCTCGTCGTGCAGGTGGACGAGAGGACGACGATGTGGGAGGCGCGTTCCGGCCCCGACACCCTCACGTTCGGCGTGGAGGAAGCCGACGGCACGGTCACCTCGCTCGCCACGCTCGACGGCAAGTACCTCTCGACCGAGGTCTCCGGAGGCTTCACCGGCCGCGTCATCGGCATGTACGCCGCCGCGGGCACCGTCCACTTCGACTGGTTCGACTACCAGCCGCTCAGCTGATTGCGAGGGTTCATGTTCCGCAAAGCACGGACAGTTCTCGGTGTTGTGGTGGCCGGGTGCACGGTCCTGGCCACGGCCGTCGCCCCGGCGTCGGCCGCGGCACCGGAGGCGGGGTGCCGCGTCACGTACACGGTCAAGGGCCAGTGGCAGGGAGGGTTCACCGCCGACATCGCCGTGGCCAACCTCGGCCCCGCGCTCGACGGCTGGGAGCTGAAGTGGGAATGGCCGACCGGCCAGCAGCTCGGTCACGGTTGGAACGCCCAGGTCAGCGAGTCCGATGACGCCGTCACGGCCAAGAACTCCGGCCACAACGCCAAGATCGCGACGAACGCGACGGTGAACTTCGGTCTCAACGGCACCTGGGGTCACGCCAACACGGCGCCGTTGTCGTTCTCGCTCAACGGTGTCACGTGCGTCCACGGCGGTCCGAGCCTCACCGCGATGGAGCACACGGCGGCCATGCAGCCGGGCTGGAACCTCGGCAACACGCTCGACGCCACCGGCCCCGACGAGACGTCGTGGGGCAACCCGCGTGTCACGGAAGCGTTGCTGGACAACGTGAAGGCGCAGGGCTTCAAGAGCATCCGCATCCCGGTGACGTGGGGCCAGCACCAGGGCCCCGCACCGGACTACACGATCGAGGCCGACTACCTCGCCCGCGTCGAGGAGGTCGTGCGCTGGGCGTTGGCACGCGACCTGTACGTGATGATCAACGTGCACCACGACTCGTGGCAGTGGATGGTGAAGATGCCTGCCGAGCACGACCGCGTGCTCGCCCAGTTCAACAGCCTCTGGAAGCAGCTGACGCCCGCCTTCACCGAGTACGGGCCCAAGCTGATGTTCGAGAGCTGGAACGAGCCGCAGTTCGCCGGGAGCACGGGCAAGCCCCAGGAGATCGCGCTCAACGCCGAGCTGAACGCCGCGTTCCACGACATCGTGCGCAAGTCGGGCGGGAACAACGCCACCCGTCTGCTGGTCCTGCCGACCCTGCACACCTCGACCGAGCAGCAGTACGTCGACCCGCTGGTGGAGCAGATCCGCGGGTTGAACGACCCGAACCTGATCGCGACCGTGCACTCCTACGGCTACTGGCCGTTCAGCGCGAACGTCGCGGGCGGCATCCGCTACGACGCCACCGCCCAGCAGTTCGACACCGACTCGTTCGACCGCGTCCACAACAGCTTCATCGCCAAGGGCATTCCGGTGATCCTCGGCGAGTTCGGGCTGCTCGGGTTCGACCGGCACACCGGGACCGTCGAGCAGGGCGAGAAGCTGAAGTTCTTCGAGTACGTCGGCTACTACGCCCGCACCAAGAAGATCACCACCATGTTGTGGGACAACGGTCAGCACTTCGACCGCACGATGTTCCAGTGGAAGGATCCGGAGCTCTTCGCTCACATCAAGTCGAGCTGGACGACCCGGTCCGCCACCGCCTCGACCGACCAGGTGTTCACCGCGAAGCCGAGCGCCATCACCGCCAGGACCGTCACGCTCAACCTCAACGGGGCGAAGTTCTCGGGGCTGTACAACGGGAACATCGCCCTGTCCAGGGGCCGCGACTACACGCTCGACGGCGACCGGCTCACCCTGACCGCGTCGGCGCTGACGAAGCTGAGCGGCTCGCGGACCTACGGTGTCAACGCCGTGCTGACGGCCCGCTTCTCCCAGGGCGTGCCGTGGCGGTTCTACGTCATCACCTACGACACGCCCGTGCTGGGCAACGCGACGGGGACGACGGAGAAGTTCGAGATCCCGATGGACTTCCGCGGCGACCAGCTCGCCACGATGGAGGCCAAGTACGACGACGGCACCTTCGCCGGTCCGCACGACTGGACGTCGTTCAAGGAGTTCGACAAGGCGTTCGCGCCGAACTACACCGACCGCAAGACCGAGCTGAAGGCGGAGTTCTTCACCAACGTCAAGGACAACCAGCGAGTGACGCTCACGTTCCACTACTGGAGCGGCACCAAGGTCTCCTACCACGTGACGAAGTCGGGGAGCGCGGTCACCGGCACGACCGCCTGATCCGTTCCATTCGAGACAGGAACCGCCGAAGACCGCGAACGGTTTTCGGCGGTTCCGCGTTTGGCCGCTGTGGTTCCCTCTGTGGCCTCGTCGGCCAGTTCCAGCGCGGCCGCGCGCCAATAGCTTCGTGACAACGAGTTGAACGAGTCACGAAGAGGTGGTCACCGCCATGAGCTACGACTTCCGGGACAAGGTCATCGCCGTCACGGGAGGCGCCGGCGGCATCGGCAGCGCGATGTGCCGGCGGTTCGCGTCCGGTGGCGCACAGTGCGTCGTCGTCGACATCGACGAGGTCCGCGCCAAGAAGGTCGCGGAGGAACTGCCGGGCGGCGGCCACTTCGGCGTCGGCTGCGACCTGATGGACTGGGCGCAGATCGAGCAGCTGTTCGAGCGGATCGGCGAGGAGTACGGCCGGCTGGACGTGCTCGTCAACAACGTCGGCATGACCAGCACCGAACGGTTCGACGAGCGCGACATCGCCAGCATCGAGCGGGAGATCACGCTCAACACGACCTCGCCGTTGGTGACCACGCGGCTCGCCATCCCGTTGCTGTGGAAGTCGCGCGACCCGCGGGTGATCAGCACCGTGTCGCTCGCCGGCATCTTCCCGCAGGGCGAGACGCCGGTGTACTGCGCGTCCAAGTTCGGGCTGCGCGGCGCGATGCTGTCGATCGGCCTCGACCTGCGGGAGAAGGGCATCCTGGCGGGATCGGTGCTGCCGTCGGCCACCGACACGCCGATGCTGCGGCAGGAGGCCGTCGAGGGCGGTAACTCCATGCAGTTCCTGGAGCCGCCGCAGCAGCCGTCCGACGTGGTGGCGGCCGTCGTCAGCATGCTCGACAAGCCGCGGCTGGAGGCCTACGCCCGCCCGAGCGAGTCGTTCAGCGCACGACTGGCGATGCTCGTGCCCAACCTGCTGCCGAAGATCCTTCCCTTCTTCCGCAAGCGCGGTGACCGCGGAGTGGTCCGCTACCTCGAGGACCTGGAGCGCCGCGGACTGGCCCGCCGCAACGGCGGCAGCTGGGAGCTCGTGCCCGAACGCTGACTCCCGTTGCTGGTGGGGCTGTTGCTGGACAACGCGGGAGCCGCGGTGCTGGGCGCGGTGTTCGCGGTGGGCGTGGTGATCGCCTCGGTGCCGCTGCTGCGGATGACGACGGCGGCCGCTGCGGTCCCTGTTGTGGCCGATGCGGTCAGTTCCAGCTGAACGCCGCGTCACTACGTTGAGCTGAAAGAGAAAGGGCGGGCTCGTGGACGACAACGAACTTGACACGTGCGTGATCGGAGCAGGGCCCGCCGGGCTCGCTGTGGCCAGGGCGCTGGCCGACAGGGGTCTCCCGTACACGCACGTCGAACGGCACACGGCGGTCGGCGGCATCTGGGACATCGACAACCCCGGCAGCCCGATGTACTCCTCCGCCCACTTCATCTCCAGCAAGACCAGGTCGGCGTTCGGCGGGTGGCCGATGCCCGATCACTTCCCCGACTACCCGTCACACCGGCAGGTCCTGAGCTACCTCAGGTCGTTCGCCGCCGCGTACGGGCTGACCGAGCGCATCGAGTTCGGCGTCGAGATCCGCGACGTCGAGAAGAACCCCGACGGCACCTGGACCGTCACCAGGGCCGACGGCAGCAGCACCGTGCACGCGCAGGTGGTGGTGTGCACCGGTTCCCAGTGGCACCCCAACATCCCCGAGCTGCCGGGACACTTCACCGGCGAGGTCCGGCACACGATGGGCTACCGCGACGCGGCCGAGCTGCGCGGCAAGCGGGTGCTCGTCGTCGGCGCGGGCAACTCCGGCTGCGACATCGCCTGCGACGCCGCACGCACCGCCGACCACGCCGTGATCAGCATGCGCCGCGGCTACTGGTTCATCCCCAAGCACCTGTTCGGCCGCCCTGTCGACACGTTGTCCGACACCGGACCACACCTGCCGAAGTGGCTGGAGCAGAAGGTCTTCGGCGCGCTGCTGAGGATGTTCGACGGCGACCCCGCGCGGCTCGGCCTGCCCGCACCCGACCACCGGCTGTTCGAGACGCACCCGGTCGTCAACTCGATGCTGATCCACCACCTGCGGCACGGCGACATCACGGCCAAGCCCGGCATCGCGCACACCGATGGCACAACGGTGGTCTTCACCGACGGCACCTGGGACGAGTTCGACCTGATCCTGCTCGCCACCGGCTACCGCCACGCGGTTCCGGTGGCGCAACGGTACTTCGGCGACGAGCAGCACCCGGACCTGTACCTGTCGGTGTTCTCCCGCGAGCACCGCGGGTTGTGCGGTGTCGGGTTCATCGAGACGAACTCGGGCGCCTACCAGCTCTTCGACCTCCAGGCGCAGCTCATCGCGTCGTACGTCCGAAGTGGATCCGAGCGGTTCGCGCGGATGATCCGCGAGGACCGGCCCGACCTCAGCGGTGGCCTGAAGTTCGTCGACTCGCCGCGGCACACCGGATACGTCGACAGCGGTGCGTACCTGAAGCACGTGACGAAGCTGGCGAGGGAGATGGGCTGGCCGACCGAGGGCAGGCCTCCCGTGCCCGCCGCGTTCCGCTACGAGGAGGCGGTGTGAGCCTCGAAGTCCGCAACCCCGCGACGGGGAAGCTGATCACCACCCTGCCCGTCACCACCGAGGCCGAGGTCGTGGCGGCAGCCGAACGGGCCGCGCGGGCGCACGAGAGCTGGTCGCGGCGGTCACCGCGCGAACGGGCGGCCGTGCTGCTGCGCCTCGCGGACCTGATGGAGGCCGACGCCGAGGTCCTCGCGCGGCTCGACTGCGAGGACGCGGGCAAGCCGATCACCGAGTGCCGCACCGGTGACGTGCCCGCAGCGATCGAGTCGGTGCGCTGGTTCGCCGAGGCGGCGGACAAGGTCTTCGGCCGCGTCGCGCCCACCGGCCCCGGCCACCTGGGCGTGGTCACCCGCGAGCCCGTCGGAGTGGTCGCCGCGATCCTGCCGTGGAACTACCCGCTCGCCATGGCCGCGTGGAAGATCGGCCCCGCGCTCGCCGCCGGGAACTGCCTGCTGCTCAAGCCCGCGGAGCAGACACCGAGGTCGGCGCTGCACCTCGCGGGTCTCGCGCGGGAGGCCGGTCTGCCGGACGGCGTGCTGACGGTGCTGCCGGGCTCCGGTGACGTCACGGGCGCCGCACTCGCCCGTGATCCGGTGGTGGGAGCGCTGTCGTTCACCGGCTCGACCGCCACCGGACGTCTCGTGCTCGCCACGGCCGCGCTGACGAACTTCAAGCGCGTGTCGCTGGAGATGGGAGGCAAGAGCCCGCAGGTGCTGATGGCGGACGCGCTCGGGTTCGGCGACCTCGTCGACAACATGGTCGACGCCGCGTTCCTCACCGCCGGCCAGAACTGCACGGCGGGCTCCCGCGTGCTGGTGCACCGCGACATCGCCGACGAGGTGGTGGACCGGTTCGTCACGGCCGTCGGCGCACTGGTCGTCGGTGACCCGGCCGACCCCGCGACCCGGATCGGTCCGCTGATCAGCCACACCGCCAGGGACCGGGTGGCGAAGGCGGTGGACGAGGCCGCGGCGGCCGGTGCCCGCGTGCACGCCGCGGACCTGCCGGACGGCCTGCACCCCGGTGGCGCGTACTACCCGCCGACCGTGGTCACCGACGTCCCCGCCGGGTCTGCCGTCCTCACCGACGAGCTGTTCGGGCCCGTTGTCACCGTCCAGACCTTCGCCACCGCGGAGGAGGCGGTCCGGCTCGCCAACGACACCGACTACGGGCTCGCCGCGTCGGTGTGGACGCGGGACATCGACCTCGCCTGGCGGCTGGCCCGCGGCATCCACGCGGGCGTCGTCTCGGTCAACTCCTACAGCGAAGGCGACATCACCACGCCGTTCGGCGGCTGGAAGCAGTCGGGGTTCGGTGGCGCGGAGAAGTCCACGACCGCGTTCGACCAGTGGACCAGGGAGAAGACGACGTGGCTGCGCACGCGCTGATCAGTCGTCCTGGTCGAGCACCGTGCCGCGCAGCTGCAACGGGGTCATGTCGTGCCAGCGGCGGATCGCCCGCCGCAGGGCGCGAACGTCGGAGAACCCGGTCCGGCGCGTGATGTCGGTCAGCGTCAGCTCGGGCTGCCGCAGCAGCTGTTCGACCCGCTCCCGCCGCACGCCGTCGACGAGCGCCTCGTAGGTGGTGCCGCACTCGGCGAGACGGCGGCGCAACGTCCGTTCACCCGTCGCCTGCCTGCGCGCCTGCTCGGCGAAGGTCGGCACGGACGGAAGGCTCTGCGCGACCGAGATCTCCAGCACCTCCAGCAGGTCCTGGCGGGAGCGCCGGGACGCCACCTGGCTCTCGAGCACCGCGAGCGTGGAGGCGTACGTGACCGGGTCGCGGGAGGGCATCTCGGTGCGCACGGACCCGGCGGGGAAGACGAAACCGTTGCGAGGTGCGGAGAAGCGGACCGGGCAGCGGAACAGGTCGGCGAACGGCGCGGTGTCCGGCGGGGCGGGGAAGGCGAAGTCCACCCGTCGCGGCCGGAAGTCGCCCAGGGTGAACCGGGTGACGGTGGTGACGCTCGCGAACGCCTCCTGGACCAGGAACGTGCCGACACCGGGATCCACCGCCGGATCCGGCAGGTCCGCCCACAGCGTGAAGCCGTCGTCGGCCTGCCCCGCCGACCACACCACCATCGCACCGGAGAGGTTCTGGAACCGCACACCCGTCTCGACGGCGGTGCCCAGGGTGTCGGCGGCCATCAGCGCGAACCCGATGAGGCCCCACGCGGCCGGGTGCTGCCGGGCGCCGACCTCCAGCCCGAGGTGGTCGATCCCGGTGAGCTTCAGGGCCCGCCGGATGACCTCGCTGCCCTGGCGGTAGGAGACCCGCAGGTCCGCGGACGTCAACAGCGTCTCGTCCAGCCCCACGTGCGCGAGCGCCGGGCGCAGGTCGACGCCGAGGTCGTCGGTGACCGCGATGAGGTACCGGATGATGAACGGCGGGATGGTCGCGGACGTGCTGCGGTTGCTCGGGCGAGCGGTGGCCTGCGGCGCGTCGGCGGACATGGGCAAATCATGCACGTTCACCCGTTCGACGGAACAGTCCACCCGGCGATGCGCCGAGTTCGTGTCCAACTGTCCGAAATGGAGATCGACGCGACTTCGACGCCGTTCGACCGCGATCGTCGAACGTCGAAGACCCTCGGATTCGGCGGGATTCGACGCTACGGTCCAGTGGAAGCGTTCTCGCGCACGCTTCCCCAACCGTCCACAGTGGATGCACGGAGGATCTCGGGTGTACCGGTCCAAGTCGGCGGCCGCGGCCGTCCTCACCGCCGCGCTGGCGGCAGTCACGATCAGCGTCCCGCAGGCCTCTGCCGCCGCCGGGTGCAAGGTCGCCTACGAGGTGACCAACGAGTGGCAAGGCGGCTTCATCGCCAAGGTGGACGTCACGAACCTCGGTGACCCGGTCACCTCCTGGCGTCTCACGTGGTCGTTCGGCGGCGGGCAGACGGTCTCGCAGATCTGGAACGGGACGGTGCGCCAGACCGGCGCGCAGGTCGCGGTCGACAACGTGAACTACAACGGCTCGCTCGCCACCGGCGCGAGCGCCGGCATCGGCTTCGTCGTGAACGGCTCGACGAGCCCCGCCCCCGCCGACTTCGCGCTCAACGGCACCTCCTGCACGGGCTCCGCGCCGCCTCCAGACGGTCTGGCCCAGGCGCACACCGCGGGCCGCGTCACCAAGTCCGGGCAGTACAGCTGGCCCGGCGTCTACTTCGAGGGCCGGTTCCGCGGCACCGGCGTCGGGGTCGTCCTGAACGACTCGAACAACGACTACGACGTCCAGGTCGACGGCACGACCGTCGCGACGCTGGTGACGCCGGGCAAGGTCACGCACTGGGTGAACAACCTGAGCAACGCCGAGCACCGCGTCCGGCTGGTCAAGCGGACCGAGAGCCCGTGGGCGGCGGGGGAGTTCGGCGGGTTCGTCGCCGCGAGCGGCGGGTCGATCCTGGCCAAGCCCGCGGCCCGGTCCCGGCAGATCGAGTTCATCGGCGACTCGCTGACCGCCGGCTACGGCAACCTCTCCACCACCCGCGACTGCTCCTCGAACGGCGGCGTCGCCCGCAACACCAACACCGACGTGAGCTTCGGGGCGCTCACCGCCCGCGCGCTGAACGCCGACTACCAGGTCAACGCGTTCTCCGGCCGAGGCATGGTGCGCAACTACAACGGCGGAGACGCCGGCACGAGCTACCGCACCTACTACGACCGGGCGTTGCTGCACGTCGACGGCGACGTGTGGCAGAACCCCGGCACCTGGAAGCCGCAGGTCGTCGTGGTCGGGCTCGGCACCAACGACTTCTCCACCGCGCTCAGGCCCGGCGAGCAGTGGTCCACCCAGGAGAGCCTGGTGGCGGCGTACCGGTCCGCCTACGTCGCCTTCCTGGAGAAGCTGCGCACCCGTTACGGCTCGGGCACGACCATCATCGTGGGCGTGCCGCAGGCGTCCGGTGCGTTCGCCGACGCCGCGCGCCAGGTCGTGCAGGACCGCACCAACCAGGGCGACAGCCGAGTCCGGTACTGGAACTTCGCGGACTCCGCGCTCGACCTGCTCGGGTGCGACTGGCACTTCTCGGCGCGCGACCACAGGTTGATCGCCACGAAGCTCGGCGACTACCTCGCCGGGCTCTCCCTCGGCTGGTAGCCGCGGCGCGGCCTGCCCGTCACTTCGGGTCGAGCACGAAGACCGGGATCTGCCTGTCGGTCTTGGTCTGGTACTCGGCGTAGGACGGGTAGGCCGCCACGGCCCGCTCCCACCACTCGGCCCGCTCGGCGCCGTCGACCTCGCGGGCGACGTAGTCCTTCACCACCGTGCCGTCCTGCAGGACGAGCTCAGGGTGCGCCTTGATGTTGTGGTACCAGGTGGGGTGCTCGGGTGCGCCGCCCTTGGACGCCACCACGGCGTAGCTGCCGTCGTGCTCCACGCGCATGACCGGGGTGTAGCGCAGCTTGCCGCTCTTCGCCCCGCGCACGGTCAGCAGCACGATCGGCTTGCCGAGCACCTTGATGCCCTCGGTGGTTCCCGTCTCCAGGATCTTCTTCGTCTGGTTCTGCACCCACTCGGTGGGGCTGAGCTCCACGGTCTCGTCTGCCATGTCCACGATCAACAGTCTGGCCGTGGAGCTCATTCCCCGCCCGCTCAGCGCTGGGCGAACTGCACGGTGGTGGGCTGGACCACGTCCGGTTTGACCGGAAGCGCGTTCACGACCAGGCGTTCGCCGTAGAGGTCGGTGACCGCGACCTGACCGCCGCAGCCCGCCCCGTTCTCGGAGAGGAAGTAGTTGTACTCGGCGCGCTTGAGCTGCCTCCACTGCCCGCCGGCCTGGACTTCCAGCCGTGCCACCGGGTTGCGGTGGTCGATGACCTGGATGCCGCACCAGTACTGGCTGGAGCCGGTCTTGTAGCGGATCGAGATCTTCTTCGACAGCGCCGGGCTGACGAGCGTCCAGGTGATCGGGATTTCACCCTGGACGGGTGGCGCCAGCTGGGCGAACGCTTCCGCGCTCAGGTCGAGCTGTCCGACCCGGCAGGGCGCGGGGCAGAGGTTCGTGATCCGCACGGTGATGCTCTTGCCGTTGGCGGCCTTGACCAGCACGTACGCGCCGCACGCCGCGGAGTCCTGGTAGTCCGACCAGTTCATCGCCGCGGTCAGCGGATCGGGGCTCGCGTCGTACGAGCACGCGCCGCTGCCGTTGGAGTCGTAGAACGTCGCCACCCCGGTGCGGCTCACGCCCGGCTGGAGCTTTCCAGCCAGGGGTGCGGCGGCCGGGGTCGGGGGCTTCGGCGGTGCGGTCGTCGTCGTCGTGGTGGTGGTGGTCGTCGTTGCTGCCGCACTCGCCGAGCTGCTCGGCACCGACGTCGCCTCACCGAGGTCGGCCGCGGCGCTCACACCAGCCGCGGCGACGGCCTCACCCGTGACACCGGGCTGGCCGCGCAGCGCGACCACGCCCACCACACCGGCCACAGCCACCACCAACGCGAGCGCTGCGGCCACAGGCCACCGTCTGAACAGCACTTGACTCCTAGGCGAGAGAACGGAAGCGGCCACGCATCATAGTTCGCTGCACGGCGATGAAGACCAGCAGCAGGACACCGATCACAATTTTCGTCCACCACGAGCTGAGCGTGCCCTGGAACGAGATCAGTGTCTGGATCGTGCCGAGCACCAGCACACCCACCAGCCCGCCGAGCACGTAGCCGACGCCGCCCGCGAGCAGCGTGCCGCCGATGACGACCGCCGCGATGGCGTCGAGCTCCATGCCGACCGCGTGCAGGCCGTAGCCGGAGAGCATGTAGAGGCTGAACAGCAGACCCGCGAGCGAGGAGCAGAAACCGCTGATGACGTACACGCCGACCTTGGCCCGTGACGTCTTGAGCCCCATCAGCAGTGCGGACTGCTCGTTGCCGCCGACCGCGTAGACCGTGCGGCCGAAGCGCGTGCGGTGCAGGACGTAGAGGGCGGCGAGGACGACCAGCAGCGCGATGATCACGTTGTAGGTGATCGTGACGCCGCCGGGCAGTTCGATGACGGCGGTGGCGACGTCGCGGAAGGTGGTGTCCTTGATGGACACGGATTCCACGCTGATGAGGAAGCAGAGGCCGCGGGCGAGGAACATGCCTGCGAGGGTGACGATGAAGGGCTGGATGTCGAACTTGTGGATGACCAGGCCCATCAGCAGGCCCAGCGTCGAGCCGATCAGCAGGACGGCGATGATGACCAGGGGGACTGGCCAGCCTGCGCGGAGTCCGGCCGCGGTGACCATTGTGGACAGTGCGACGACGGAGCCGACCGAGAGGTCGATGCCGCCGCTGAGGATGACGAACGTCATGCCGGCGGCGAGCACGATGAGGAAGGCGTTGTCGATGAACAGGTTCGCGATGACCTGCCCCGATGCGAACCCGTCGTACCGCACCGAGCCCACCCCGAAGGCGAGGACGAAAAGCACCACGGTCGCGAGGACGGGGAGGAACCGTGACGGCACTCGTTGTGCGAGAGCGGTCATGAGACGGCCACCTTCCGGAAGCTGAGTGCGGCGCGGGCCTTCGGTGCCTGCACGAGGCAGACCGCGATGACGACGACCGCCTTGAAGACCAGCGTGACCTCGGGTGCGACGCCGATCGTGTAGACGGTGGTGGTCAGCGTCTGGATGATCAGCGCACCGAGCAGGGTGCCGGTCAGCGAGTAGCGGCCACCGGCGAGCGAGGTGCCGCCGATGACGACGGCGAGGATCGCGTCCATCTCGATCCACAGGCCGGCGTTGTTGGCGTCGGCGGCGCTGACGTTCGAACTGATCATGAGGCCCGCGATGCCCGCGCAGACCGCGGCGAACACGTAGACGGTCCAGATGATCGTCTTGGACTTCACTCCGGCGAGGCGGGAGGCCTCGGGGTTGACGCCGACCGACTCGATCAGCATGCCGAGTGCGGTCTTGCGCGTGGTGAAGGCGACCAGGCCCAGCACCGCGAGGGCGATCAGGATCGAGATCGGCAGGACCACGAACCCGGCGCCGACCTGGCGGTACGGGTCGTTGTTGACGGTGATGATCTGGCCTTCGGTGACCAGCATGGCGACACCCCGGCCCGCGGTCATCAGGACCAGGGTGGCGATGATGGGCTGGATGCCGAGTCCTGCGACCAGGAAACCGTTCCACAGGCCCAGCACCGCGCAGAGCACCAGCGCGATCGCCATGCCCACGAACGCCGTGCCGGCGTCACCGGAGGATCCGATGTGGACACAGGTCACCGCGCCGGCGATCGCGGCGACGGCACCGACGGAGAGGTCGATGCCGCGCGTGGCGATGACCAGCGTCATGCCCAGGGCGATCAGCAGGGTCGGCGCGCCGTTCTTGAGCACGTCGACCAGGCCGCCGTAGAGGTGACCGTCCTGCATGCGCAACGCGAAGAACGACGGCGTCACGACGAGGTTGAGCACCAGCAGTGCCGCGAGTGCGATCAGCGGCCAGAGCAACCGGTTCTTCATGAGGCCACCTTCTCCGGTGCGGCACCGCCGGCGATCAGTTCGACGACCTCGTCGAGGCTCGCGCTGCCGTCCAGCTCGGCGATCTTGTGCCGGTCGCGCAGGACGACGATCCGGTCGGCGATGCGGACGACCTCTTCCAGTTCCGCGGAGATGAACAGGATCGCGGTGCCTTCCGCGGCGAGGGTCGTGACGAGTTGCTGGATCTGGGCCTTGGCGCCGATGTCGATGCCGCGGGTCGGTTCGTCCAGGATGAGCAGTCGTGGTTCGGTGACGAGCCAGCGGGCCAGGAGGACCTTCTGCTGGTTGCCGCCGGAGAGCGTGCGGACGAGCGCGTCGGGATTGGCGGGCCGGATGTCCAGTGCCGCGACGTACTTCTCGACGAGTTCGTCCTTCACGCGGCGGGAGAGCGGGCGGGTCCAGCCGCGGGCGGCCTGCATGGCCAGCACGAGGTTGTCGCGGATGCTGAGGTCGGCGACGAGGCCTTCGCCCTTGCGGTCCTCGGAGCTGAACGCGATGCCGGCGGCGATCGCGGATCGCGGGCCGCGCAGGTGCAGCGGTTTGCCGTCGACGAGGAGCCTGCCGGAGTCGGCCTTGTCGGCGCCGAAGAGCAGCCGTGCGAGTTCCGTGCGACCGGAGCCGAGGAGTCCGGCGAGGCCGACGACCTCACCCGCGCGGATGTCGAGGTCGAACGGTTCGATCGCGCCGCGCCTGCCGAGTCCTTCCGCCTGCACCAGCACGGGTCCGTCGGCCTGGTGCTTCTCCGCGGCTTCCTCGATCGCCTCCAGTGCGCCGAGGTCGCGGCCGATCATCTGGGCGATCAGCGCCCGGCGGTCGACGTCCGCGCTGAGGTGCTCGCCGACGAGAGTTCCGTTGCGCAGCACCGTCATGCGGTCGGAGATCTCGTAGACCTGGTCGAGGAAGTGGGAGACGAACAGGATCGCGACGCCCTCGTCGCGCAGCACGCGCATGATCCGGAAGAGCTCGGCGACCTCGCCGGCGTCCAAACTGGACGTCGGTTCGTCGAGCACGAGCACCCGGCAGTCGATCGTGATCGCGCGGGCGATGGCGACGAGCTGCTGCACCGCGATCGGGTGTTCACCGAGGCTCGACGCGGGGTCGATGTGCACACCGATGCGCGACAGCACTTCCGCCGCGCGCTTGCGCATGGCGGGGAAGTCGATGCCGCCGAACTTCCGTGGTTCGCGGCCCAGCAGGATGTTCTCCGCGACCGTGAGGTTCGCGCAGAGGTTGACCTCCTGGTACACCGTGCTGATCCCGGCCTTCTGCGCCTCGCCGGGGGAGGAGAACGCCACGTCGGTGCCCGCCAGCACGACCTGCCCGCTGTCGGGCCGGTGGACGCCGGTCAGGGTCTTGATCAGGGTGGACTTGCCGGCGCCGTTCTCGCCCATCAGAGCGTGCACTTCGCCGGGGAACAGCCGGAAGTCGACGTCCTGCAACGCCTTCACGCCGGGGAACGCGAGGCTGATGCCTCGCATCTCGACGACCGGTGACGGTGACTCGGTCATGGCTGGGACCCTCGTCATTGGGGTGCGGGACCCGTCGCCACTTGGGCAGAGCGACGGGTCCCGCAGTCTTTGGTGGGATCAGTACTGGCGCGTGGGGAGTGCGGCCTTGGCCTGTTCCTGGTTGAAGGCGCCTTCCTCGGTGACGACCCGTGCGGGGACGTCCTCGCCCTTGACGACCTTCTTGGCGAGCTCCATGAGCTGCTTGCCCAGCAGGGGGTTGCACTCGACGATGTAGTTGATCTCGCCGTTGGCCAGGGCGGTCATGCCGTCCTTGACCGCGTCCACCGTGATGATCTTGATGTCCTTGCCGGGCACCTTGCCCGCGGCCTTGATCGCCTCGATCGCACCCAGGCCCATGTCGTCGTTGTGCGCGTAGACGACGTCGATCTTGGGCTGGGACTTCAGGAAGGCTTCCATGACCTGCTTGCCACCCGAGCGGGTGAAGTCACCGGTCTGCGACGCCACGATCTTGATGTCGGGCTTGGAGGCGATCTTCTCCTCGAAGCCCTTCTTGCGGTCGATCGCCGGGGCGGCACCGGTGGTGCCCTGCAGCTCGACGACGTTGGTGGGGCCGTTGGCGTTGGCGACCATCCAGTCACCGGCCTTGCGGCCCTCCTCCACGAAGTCCGAACCCAGGAACGTCTTGTACAGCGACGTGTCGTCGGAGTCGATCGCGCGGTCGGTCAGGATGACC
>NZ_JBHRZI010000002.1:0-59582 GCF_042649515.1 Lentzea rhizosphaerae
CAGGGTGCGCACGGTGCGGGGCTCGAAGGTGCGGGCGTAGCCCACCACGGTCGCCTCGTGTTCGGCGGGCACGGTCTTCATCACCGCGGCCACCGCGGCGACGTGCTCGACCGACAACGCGCCCTCGGCCACCGCCTGCGCCGTGAGCGGAAGCACCGGGGCGAGTTCACTACCGGTCGGGGTGATGTCCTTGGTCAGCAGTGCGGCGGTGTCGATCCACCGCGTGGCGACGTGCAGATCCCAGCGGACGACGTGCCGCAACACCTGCGGCAGATTCCTGTACCCGAGCTCGCTCGCGGCCCCACGCCGATCCAGCTCGGCGACGATCTGCAACGCGGCATTTTCCCGGACCCGGATTTCCGTCACCTCGTCGACGAGACTGCGCAGCAGCTCGTCGGTGGAGAGGAGTCGGGTTTCGATCACGTGTTCTACTCTACCGCAAGATCACAGTAAGATAACGGGAAAGTGCGAACACAATCGAGTGAATCACCCAGCCGACCCCACCCGGGAACGCGATGCCGAAGGCGAGCCGTACAGGGCTATGCGTCATCGGGTAAGCGGTAATGACGTGAGCCGAACAGCCCAACGCGACCACGCACGAGTGCGATTGGGGCTTGACTTTGGGAGCGAGGTGCTAGCCTTTTCGGATCGGGCGGGTGCGGAGCATCCGGCCTTTTCCGCCCGACACAGCGCCTCGCAAGGGCCCCGAAGTCAAGCCCCAATCGCAATCGTCGCGAAGCGGCGATGAAAAGACCCGGCTCGTCATACGACCCGCGCAACCGACAACACGAGGCGACACGACCAGCGAAACGCGACCCCCTCCGCTGGAACCGGAACTCGTCGGTGTCAGCCGAACCCCGGCCTCGCACGAGCTGATCGCGGGAGCCATCCACCCCAGCCCTGTCGTAGAAACCCGCATCTAGGGACTAGCGCATACCGCAGATTGAATACAGTATGGACGTAGGAGGTGTCCTGATGAGCAGGCGGAAGAAGACGGAGCCCTACGTGCGGCTCACCCGGCCGCTGGTGCGCGACGCAGGCGTCCTGCGCCCCGCCACCTGGGACGAGGCTCTGGACCGCGCGGCCGAGGGGTTCCGGCGCAACGTCGCCCAGCACGGGCCGGACGCGTTCGGCATGTTCTCCTGTGCGCGGGCCACCAACGAGATGAACTACATGGCCCAGAAGTTCACCAGGGCCGTGATCGGCACGAACAACGTCGACAGCTGCAACCGGACGTGTCACGCGCCGAGCGTGGCCGGTCTCGCCAAGGTGTTCGGCAGCGGCGGTGGCACCTCCTCCTACCAGGAGATCGAGGACGCCGACCTGATCATCCTGTGGGGCTCGAACGCGCGTGAGGCCCACCCGATCTTCTTCCAGCACGTGCTGAAGGCGGTCAACAAGGGCGCGAAGCTGTACGTGGTCGATCCGCGGCTCACCAGCACCGGCAAGTGGGCGCACAGGTGGTTGCGGCTCAACGTCGGCACCGACATCCCGCTGGCCCACGCCATCGCGCGCGAGATCATCGCGTCCGACCTCACCAACACGTCGTTCATCGAGCGGGCGACTGAAGGGTTCGAGGAGTTCGTCAAGGCCGTCGAGCCGTGGACGTTGCCGGTCGCCGAACTGGAGACCGGGGTGCCCGCCGAGCTGATCCGCGAGCTCGCGCACGCCTACGCCAAGGCCGACCGCGGGCAGCTCAGCTGGACGCTCGGCATCACCGAGCACCACAACGGCACGGACAACGTGCTGAGCCTCATCAACCTGTCGCTGCTCACCGGCCAGGTCGGCCGCTACGGCGCGGGGCTGAACCCGTTGCGCGGGCAGAACAACGTGCAGGGCGGTGGTGACATGGGCGCCATTCCCGACCGGCTGCCCGGCTTCCAGGACGTCACGGACCCGGCCGTCACGGCCAAGTTCAACGCCGCGTGGGGCTCGAACATCAGGGCGCAGAAGGGCTGGAACCTCACCCAGATGCTCGAGGCGATGGAACGCGGTGACATGACCACCGTCTACATCATCGGCGAGAACCCGGTGCAGTCCGAGGCCGACTGCGAACACACGATCAAACGACTGTCCAACCTGGACCACGTGGTGGTGCAGGACATCTTCCTCACCAAGACCGCGCAGCTCGCGCACGTGGTGTTGCCCGCCGCGGCGGCCTGGTGCGAGACCGACGGCACGTTCACGAACAGCGAGCGGCGCGTCCAGCGGGTGCGCAAGGCGCTCAACCCTCCGGAGGGCGCGCGCGACGACATCGAGATCATGAGCGAGATCGCCGCACGGCTCGGCGCCGACTGGGAGCACAAGACCGGCGAGGACGTGTGGGACGAGCTGCGCAGCCTGTCCCCGTTGCACACCGGCATGTCCTACCGGCGGCTGGAGGAGCTCGGCGGCATCCAGTGGCCGTGTCCCAGCGAGGACTCCCTCGAACCCAGCTTCCTGCACGCGCGGCTGTGGGAGGAGGACCCGGTCAAGCGCGGCATGCCCGCCACGTTCTCGCCGGTGCTGCACAGTCCTCCTGTCGACGAGCTGACCGAGGAGTTCCCGTTCCGGCTCACCACCGGGCGCCGGCTCGACTCCTACAACACCGGCGTGCAGTCGGGCGGGTTCTCCTCGCCACTGCGCAAGGGCGAGACGCTCGACCTGTGCCCGCAGGACGCGGCGATGCTCGGGGTCACCGACGGCGAGGAAGTCAAGATCACGTCCCGGCGCGGCCAGATCCAGGCGCCCGTGCGGATCGACGACGGTCTCACGCCCGGCCTGGTGTTCATGACCTTCCACTTCCCGGACGAGATCGACGTCAACGTCATCACGATCGAGGCGACCTGCCCGATCGCGGGCACGGCTGAGTACAAAGCCGCCGCCATCCGCATCGACAAGCTTCCGGTGCCTGCTGTGTCCGGGAAGGTGGGCTGAGTGGACCTCAAACTGCTCGACGTCGAGCCCACCGAGGCCGAACGCGTCGTCGTCGACCTGTTCACCGGCATGGGGCGGGACCAGCTGCTGCCGGCCCTGCACGCGGTCAACGACAGGGTGGGCTGGATCAGTCAGGGCGCGCTGAACCACGTCTGCCGAGTGCTGCACGTCCCGCCGGCCGAGGCGTACGGGGTGGCGAGCTTCTACTCGTTGTTCTCGTTGACCGAACGTCCGGCGAAGGTCGTGCACGTCTGCGTCGATCTGGCGTGCCAGGTCAACGGCGCAAAGGCGTTGTGCGACAGGCTGACCGACGAGCTCGGGCCGGCCGGGGCGAAGAGCGGCTGGTTGCGCAGCCCGTGTCTCGGGGTGTGCGAGAAGGCTCCGGCGGCGCTGGCGTTCGAGGCGGGGGAGGTGGCGAAGGAGCAGCTCCTCGCGCCCACCCACGCCGGTGAGGTGATCGCGGTGGCGGCCGCCGGTCCCTCCTGCACCGACGACGGGCGCGCGGAGGTGCCGCAGGCCGGTTCTCCCGCCCTGCGGCTGCTCAAACGGGTTGGTGTCGTCGATCCGGAGTCGCTGGACGACTACCGGGCGACGGGCGGCTACACGGCGTTGCGCACGGCTCTACTCCTCGGGCCGTCCGGGGTGATCCGCGAGGTCACCGACGCGAAGCTGATGGGCCGCGGCGGTGCGGCGTTCCCGACGGGACGCAAGTGGGACGCGACCGCCCGCCAGCCCGTCCGGCCGCACTACCTGGTGTGCAACGCGGACGAGAGCGAACCCGGCACGTTCAAGGACCGGCTGCTCATGGAGGGCGACCCGTTCGCGGTGATCGAGTCGATGACGATCGCGGGGTTCGCGGCCGGGTGCTCGCGCGGCTACCTCTACCTGCGCGGCGAGTACCCGCGCGCGTTGCACCTGCTGCGCAACGCGATCGCCAAGGCACGCGAGCGGAACTTCCTCGGCGAGAACATCATGGGCCACGAGGGTTTCTCGTTCGACATCGAGATCCGGCGCGGCGCCGGCGCCTACATCTGCGGCGAGGAAACGGCGATCTTCAACTCCATCGAGGGCTTCCGCGGTGAGCCGCGGTCGAAGCCTCCTTTCCCGGTGGAGCAGGGGCTTTTCGGCAAACCGACAGTGGTCAACAACGTGGAGACGCTGGTCAACGTGCCGGTGATCCTCACGGAGGGGTGCGAGGCATACACGCGTATCGGCACTTCCGGTTCCACGGGTCCGAAGCTCTTCTGCCTGTCGGGGAACGTGAGTCGTCCGGGCGTGTACGAGGTGCCGTTCGGTACCACGCTCTCCGGACTCCTCGATCTGGCGGGTGGCGTGCCGCCAGGCCGGGAGCTGCGAGCGGTACTGCTCGGCGGGGCGGCAGGCGGGTTCGTCCGGCCGGACGAGCTCGACCTGCCGCTCACCCTGGAGGACGCCCGCGCCGCCGGCACCACGCTCGGCTCCGGTGTCGTGCTGGTGCTGGACGACACCGCCGACCTCGGCAGCTTCCTGTTGCGCATCGCCGCCTTCTTCCGCGACGAGTCGTGCGGGCAGTGCGTGCCGTGCCGGATCGGGACCGTGCGCCAGGAAGAAGCGCTGCACCGGCTCGTCGGCAAACGCCCGTTGAGCACCAGTGCCGAGGATCTCCAGCTGTTGCGGGAAGTCGGGCAGGTCATGCGCGACTCGTCCATCTGCGGTCTCGGGCAAACCGCCTGGAACGCCATCGAATCAGCGCTCGACAGGCTCGGCTGTGCTGAATCATTTGGGCGAGAGGAGGCAGCGACATGACGATCGTCGAAATCGGACTTCCGAAGCGGCTGGTCGAGCTGACCTTGGACGGCGAAAGCGTTCGCGTGCCGGAAGGTGCGACGATCCTCGACGCGTGCACGTCGGTCGGGAAGTCGATCCCGACGCTGTGCTACGGCGACACTCTCGAGCCCGCAAACGCTTGCCGCGTCTGCATGGTCGAGGTCGAGGGCTCGCGCACGCTGGTGCCGTCGTGCTCGCGCAAGGTCGAGCCCGGCATGGTCGTGCGCACCGAGTCCGAGCGCACGCAACACAGCCGCAAGCTGGTGCTGGAACTTCTGGGGTCCGCCACGGACCTGTCCACCACGCCGCACGTGGACGAGTGGATGTCGGCGTGCGGCGCCGACCCGTCCCGCTTCGGTCCTGACGCCGAAACGAAACTCCAACCGACCACAGTGGACAATCCGCTGTACGTCCGCGACTACGGCAAGTGCATCATGTGCTACAAGTGCGTCGACGCGTGCGGCGACCAGTGGCAGAACAGCTTCGCCATCTCCGTGGCGGGGCGCGGGTTCGACGCGCGGATCTCCACCGAGTTCGCCACGCCTTTGCCCGAAAGCGCTTGCGTCTACTGCGGCAACTGCATCGAGGTCTGCCCGACCGGTGCGTTGAGCTTCAAGCGCGAGCACGACAAGCGCCAGGACGGCACGTGGGACGAGTCGAAGCAGTCCCAGACGACGACGATCTGCACGTTCTGCGGTGTGGGCTGCAACCTCACCCTGCACGTGCAGGACAACGAGATCGTCAAGGTCACCTCACCGCACGAAAGCGCCGTCACGCACGGAAACCTGTGCATCAAGGGCCGATTCGGCTGGCAGCACGTGCAGAACCGCTAGGTACCGGGAGGGCGCTGGAGATGTCGTTGATCCTCAAGCCTGGAACTTCCTGGAACGACGTGTACTCGCGGTGCGCCCGGGTCGCACCTGAAGCGTTCCACGACGATCGGCTGCTCAACCACTTCGGCGGTGCGTGGAGTCGTTCGGGCGAACCGATGCCCGCGACCACTCCGGTCGACGGCTCCACCACCGCGGGCCCGCCGTTCCTCGACTTCGACGTCGCGGGCCGGGCGGTGGTCTCCGCCGTCGAGCAGCACGTGCAGTGGCGTGAAGTGCCGCTCGCGGAACGCAAAGCGCGCGTCTCGGAGGCCCTTGACTCCCTCACCGAGCACCGCGACCTGCTGTCGTTGCTGCTGGTCTGGGAGATCGGCAAGCCGTGGCGGCTCGCGACGGCCGACGTCGACCGCTGCATCGAGGGTGTGCGGTGGTACGTCGAGGAGATCGACGGGATGCTGGAAGGCCGCGCACCGCTGTCCGGCCCGGTGAGCAACATCGCGTCGTGGAACTACCCGATGAGCGTGCTGATGCACGCGATGCTCGTGCAGGCGTTGGCGGGCAACGCCGTCATCGCGAAGGCGCCGACCGACGGTGGCGTGAGCTGCCTGACCCTGGCGACGGCACTGGCTGTGAGGTCGGGGCTGCCGCTGACGCTCGTGAGCGGCAGCGGTGCCGAGCTGGCGCCGGTGCTGGTCGGATCGTCGGTCCTGGGTTGTGTGTCCTTTGTGGGCGGTCGGGACGTCGGCAGCGCCATCGCGGCGCGGCTGGTCGACTCGCAGCGGCGGCACGTGCTGGAGCAGGAGGGCCTGAACTGCTGGGGTGTCTGGGAAACCGACTCCTGGGAGATGCTCGGCACGCAGATCCGCAAGGCCTTCGACTACGGCAAGCAGCGCTGCACGGCCTATCCGCGGTACGTCGTCCAACGGTCGTTGTTCGACAAGTTCCTCGACGTCTACCTGCCCGCCGTGCGGGACGTGCGGTTCGGGCACCCGCTCGCCGTCGCTTCACCCGGCGACGAGCTGCCGGAACTGGACTTCGGGCCGCTGATCAACGACGCCAAGGCCAAGGAACTGGGTGACGTCGTCGACGAGGCCGTCCGCGCGGGCGGTGTGCCGCTGTACCGGGGATCGCTCGGCTCCGGCCGGTTCCTGCCGGGCCAGCAGACCGCCGCCTACCTGGCACCGGTCGCGATCCTCGACCCGCCGCGGTCGTCGGTGCTGCACCACGCCGAGCCGTTCGGTCCGGTCGACACGATCGTGCTGGTGGACACCGAGGCCGAACTGCTGGCCGCGATGAACGCGTCCAACGGTGCCCTGGTCGCGTCGCTGGCCTGTGACGACGAGGCGACGGCGCGACGCTTGAGCGAGGACGTCCAGGCGTTCAAGGTCGGCATCAACAAGCCTCGTTCGCGGGGTGACCGGGACGAGGTGTTCGGCGGCCGCGGCGCTTCGTGGCGCGGTGCCTTCGTGGGCGGGGAATTGCTCGTCCACGCCGTCACGGAAGGGCCTCCGGGTGAACGGCCGTACGGCAACTTCCCCTCCTACTCGCTCTACCCACCCACGTGACGTATCGGGCGGACTTGCTCCGCATCGTGCAAACCGTCGTGGCACCGTCCGCCGCCGACATCGACCAACACGCCAGATTCCCACGCGCCGCCCTGAACGCACTGGGCGCGCGCGGACTGCTGGGCATGACGATCTCGCGCACGGTCGGCGGCGGGGGACAGGACCTGCGCGCGGCCGGACGAGTGGTCGAACACGTCGCACAAGCATGCGGCGCAACGGCTTCCGTGCTGCGCTCGCACTACTCGGCAGCGGCCGTGCTGGACCGCTCGGGACCGCACTGGTTGCGGGCGGAGATCGCGGCGGGCCGCCACCTGGCGACACTCGCGGCGTTCGGCACGGGCGGCGAGGTCTCGACGCACGGCGACGTGGTGCAGGTGCGGGCGCGCAAGAGCTGGGTGATCGCGGCGGGGGAGGCGGACAGCTACGTCTGGTCCTGCGGCCCAGGGCTGTGGCTGGTCCCCGCTCAGGCACCTGGGTTGCTCGTGCCGGCCGACCACGCCGGGATGGGCCTGCGCGGAACCGTCGCCACGTGCGTGGAGGCGGATCCCGTGCGCATACCTGCGTCGAACAGGCTGTGGTCGGAGGAGCTCGCGTACCCGTGGTTCCTGGTGCTCGGCGCCGCGGTGTCGCTGGGGCTGATGGAAGGCGCGCTGGCGGCGGCGCTGGGACATCTCGGCGGCGGAGATCCGCGCACAAGGGCCGACCTCGCCAGGATGCGGCTGCGGACCGACTCGGTCCGCGTGCTCTACAACGACACGCTGTCCGCGGTGACGTGGCATCCGGAACGATCGCAGGACCGCGTCCGGCTGCTGGCGGTCACCGCGACCGAGGCCGCCGTCGCGGTGACCGACCTCGCGATGAAGGTGTGCGGGGACGCGGCTTTCCGCCGGGACCTGGGCATCGAGCGCCGGTTCCGGGACGCGCGGGCGGCCGCGGCGATCGAGCCGACCGTGGACGCGTTGCTGGATTCGCTGGAGATCTGACGATCGGGTTGGCTAGGGTCGCGATCATGACCTCCGGAGCGTTCGACGTACCCCTCGACGGTGAACGCGCCCAGCTCGAAGCCTTCGTCGAGGACTACCGCCGTGCCGTCGAGGCCACCCTCGACGGCCTCACCGAGGAAGAGGCCCGCCGAAGGCTCGTCCCGTCGGCGACGACCTTGCTCGGGCTGCTCAAGCACGTCACGTGGATGCAGCGGGTGTGGTTCGAGGAGTGCGTCGGTGGCACGCCCCGCCGTGAGTTCGGGCTGGGGCAGACTCCCGACGAGTCCTTCCAGCTCTCCGACGACGACACCGTCGCCACCGTCACGCAAGCCCACCGGGAAGCCTGCGCCACGGCCAGGAAGCTGGTCGCGGGCCTGCCGCTGGACACGGTCGTGACGGGCCACCGCATGGGGCCGCGGACGCTGCGCTGGGTGTACCTCCAGGTGCTGCGGGAGCTGGCCCACCACTGCGGGCACGCCGACATCCTGCGCGAACAGGTGCTGAGTTCTCGTGGCGCGACGCAGTACGTTGGCGGGTAATTCACGCTCAGCAGGGTGCCTCGCGGCAACGTTCTGCGCCGCCCCACTAGAGCCGCGCCCTGACCTCGTCGGCCCTCGGCTCACCCAGTTCCTCGAACAGCGTCACCGACTCCAGCCAGCACTTCTCGGCGCCGCGGCGGTCACCGATGCCGTCCAGCGCCAGGCCGAGGTTGTCGAGCGACTCCGCCTGCCCGTACAGGTCGCCGATCGCGCGGAACGTCTCCAGCGCCCGCTCGACGTACGACACGGCCTGGGGGTGGTCGAGCAGCCCGCGGTACACCTCGCCGATGTTGTTGAGCAGGATGGCCTCGCTGTAAGGGTCCTTGACCTCGCGCCGGATCTCCAGCGCCCGCAGATACCGCGACAGCGCGACGTCGAACCGGCCGGCGTCGGCGTGCAGCAGGCCGATGTTGTTCAGCGTCACGGCTTCCGTGTGCAGGTTGCCGAGCTCGCGTGCGATTTCGGCGGCCTGCTCGTAGCACGACAACGCCTCGTCGACCCGTCCCTTCACCATGTAGGCGATGCCGAGGTTGTTCAGCGTCGGTTCCTGCCGCGCCTTGTCGCCGGTCGCCCGGAAGATCGTCAACGCCTGCTGGTAGCACTCGATCGACTCGTCGTGGCGCCGGACCTCGCGCAGACCGATGCCGAGCGTGATCAGCATCCGGCCTTCCGCGCTGCGGTCACCGACGGAACGCGCGGCCGCGAGCGCGACCTCGTGCGTGTCGAGCCAGTCGGCCCAGTGCTTGCGCAGGTTGAAGAAGTCCCACAGGCACTGGGCGAGGGTCCAGGAGTGTTCCGGTAGACCGTGCTCGGCGGCGTCGCGGACCGCGGCGACCAGGTTGGCGCGTTCGGTGTCGCACCAGAGCAACGCGGTGTCGCGGTCGGCGAACGTGCGCGGGTGCACGGCCGGGTCCGCGGGTGGGATGTCCAGCTTGCGTTGGGGGTTGAGCTGCTGCACGTTGTGCCACGACGTGTGCACGTACCAGTCCAGCACTCGGCGACGTGCCATCGTGCGTGCAGGCGGTGGTTCGGTGGCGGTGACCTGCTCCACGGCGTACGCACGCAACAGGTCGTGCAGGCTGTAACGGCCGGGTGTGTGCTGCTGGAGCAGGTGCTCGTCGAGCAACGTCTCCAGCAGGTCGGCGGCTTCGTGCGCGGTCAGACCGGCCAGTGCGGCGGCGGACTCGGCCGTGACGTCCTCTCCCGGGTGGAGTCCGAGGAGGCGAAACAGGCGCCTCTGGTTCTCCGGCAACGCCTGGTACGAGAGGTCGAACACGCCCCGTGTGCCGAGACCGCCCCCTCTTTCCAGCTGCGCCACGAGGTCCAGCATCGTCCACTGTGGACGGCGAGCGAGCCGTTTCGCGGCCAGCGCCACGGCGATCGGCAGGTGACCGCACAGCTCCGCGACCCGTTCGGCGGCCTCGTGATCGGCCTGCACCCGGTCCTCCCCGGCGATCCGGGAGAGCAGCGCGAGTGCCTCACAGGACGTGAAGACGTCCAGCAAAACCGACTTCACGCCGTCGAGCCGCAGCAGCGTGCGGCGGCTGGTGATCAGTACCACGCAGGTCGCGCTGCCGGGCAGCAACGGCAGGACCTGGTCCTCGCCCGCGGCGTTGTCCAGCAACACCAACGCGCGTTTGCCCGCCAGCCGGTCGCGGTAGAGCGCGGCCCGTTCCTCCAGCGACTCGGGGATCTGCCCGCCGGGAACTCCCAGCAGGCGCAGGAAGCTCTCCAGCACGGCGGCCGGCTCCGCGGGCAGCTCGTCGGGGTCGAAGCCGTGCAGGTCCGCCCACAGCTGCACGTCCGGATAGTGCTTCACGAGCCGGTGTGCCGCGCGCACGGCGAGCTTCGTCTTGCCGACGCCCGCCATGCCCTCGATCGCGGAGATCACGACCGTGGAGTGCGGCCCCGGCTCGCACAACCGCCGCAGCTCCGACTCGCGGCCGGTGAACTCGGCGATGTCCATCGGCAGCTGCCGGTGCGCGTTCAACGCGGCGGGCGAGGACACCCGGCTCTCGAGGATCACCTGCTGCAACTGGCGCAGCCGCGCGCCGGGCTCGACCCCGAGCTGCTCGACCACGTGCCTGCGCGCGGTCGCATAGGCCTCCAGCGCCTCGCCGCGGCGGCCGGACCGGTCGAGCGCGAGCATCAGCAGCGCCCACAGCTCCTCCCGCAACGGGTGCAGCGCCGACTCCCGCCGCAGCCGGTCGATCACGTCGTCGAACCGGCCGAGCTCCAGCGCCGCCTTCGCGTACCGCTCGACGGCGGTGAGCCTGCGTTCCTGGATCCGGGTGAGCTCGGCGCGCAGCAACGGTCCACCGCTCAGCTCCCCGGTCGGGACGCCGTGCCACTTGGCCAGCGCCTGGGCGAACGCCTCCGCCGCGGCCCCGGTGTCGTTGTCCGCCAACGCCTCCTCGCCGGCCCGCACGAGCTCGTCGAACGCGTCCAGGTCGAGCTCGCCGGGCTCGACGAGGAGCTGGTAGCCGTGACCGGGCCTGGTGATCAGCCGGTCTCCCAGCACCTTGCGCAACCCGGCCACGTACGTGCGCAGGTTGGACTCGGGCGAGACGGGCGGTGAGTCCCAGACCGCGTCGGTCAGCTGGGCGACGCTGACGGCCTCGCCCGCGTGCAGCAACAGCATCGTGAGCACCGCGCGCTGCCGGGGTCCGCCCAGCTCGAGCAGTGCGCCCTCCCGCCGTACCGCCAGCGAACCGAGCAGCAGGAACTCCACAGGCGTGTCTCTCCTCAACGATCTTGAACGTCCTGATCGGGTCATCCTCGCGCACGCACTGACCTTCTGTGCACAGCCTGGGCGAAATCTGTGCGCGCCCCCTGGCACCTTTGTACCCAGATCCGGTACTTGCGCCGCCGGGCCTGGGAAGACCTGGGACAGGGGGTCGGCGCAGCTGCCAGGTCCGGTTCCCCCAAGAACCCGGCCGACGTGTGAAAGTCACCGCGCGCGTCGGCCACCTTCACAAGACCGGTGGCCCGGACGGGTCCCCCAGACTGGAACGGGCCACCACCTTGTGCCGCCAGGCGGAAACGGTTTGGGAAACCGGCCACGTACCGCTGAGCGGGCGGACTTCTCGCCGGTGTGACGACGCCGCAACGATCAGGCGCTACGAAGGGTCCATGGAGACCGCTCTGAAGCATCCGGTCGATCAGGTGCTGCCACCCGCGCGCCTGGGGTTGCTCGGTTTGCAGCACGTCCTCGCGATGTACACCGGCTGCGTCACGGTGCCGCTCGTCTTCGGCGCCGCGGCGGGCCTCGACACCCGCACGATCGGCCTGCTGGTCAACGCAGACCTGCTCGTGGCCGGCCTGATCACGGTGCTGCAGGCGCTCGGCATCGGCACCGTCCTGGGCATCCGCCTGCCGGTCGTGGCGGGCGCGACGTTCACCGCCGTGACGCCGATGATCCTGATCGCGGGCCAGTACGGCGTGCAGGCGGTCTACGGGTCGATGCTCGCCGCGGGTGTGTTCGGGATCCTGATCGCGGTGCCGTTCGCCCGCGCCGTCCGGTTCTTCCCGCCGGTCGTGACCGGTTCGGTGATCACGGTGATCGGCCTGTCGCTGATCGGTGTCGGGGCCGGGTTGATCACGGGTCAGGACGGGGAGGGTTCGGGCAGGGAGCTCGGGCTGGCGTTCGGCATCGTGCTGGTGATCGTGCTCGTCGGCCGGTTCGCCCGCGGCCTGCTCGGCCAGCTGGGCGTGCTGATCGGTCTGGTCGGCGGCACGATCGCGGCGATCTTGCTGGGCCTGACGGACTTCTCCGGCGTCGGTGGCGCCGCGTGGCTGGGGATCGCGCAGCCGTTCCACTTCGGCCCGCCGCAGTTCCCGCTCGCCGCGGTCGTGTCGATGTGCGTGGTGATGCTGGTGACGTTCACCGAGTCGACCGCCTCCGTGCTCGCGGTCGGCGAGATGACCGGGCGCCCGGTCACGTCCCGCGACCTGGCCCGCGGACTGGCCGCCGAGGGCGTCTCGGGCGTGCTGGGCGGCGTGATGAACGGGTTCCTCGACACCGTCTTCGGCCAGAACGTCGGCCTGGTCGGCATCACGAAGGCACGCAGCCGGTACGTCGCCGCGGTCGCCGGCGCGATTCTGGTGCTGCTGGGCCTGATCCCGAAGCTCGGCGCGGTCGTCGCGGCCCTGCCCGGCCCGGTGGTCGGTGCGGCTGGGCTGGTCATGTTCGCGACCGTTGCGGCGCTGGGCATCGCGATCCTGCGCGGGGTCGACTTCGAGAACACCGGGAACCTGCTGATCGTCGCGGTCACCATCGGGGTCGGGTTGCTGCCGGTGGTGGCGCCGAAGATCTACCAGTCGTTCCCCGCGTGGGCACAGGTGATCGGCGGCAGCGCCATCACCAGCGCGGCGCTGACCGCCTTCGTGCTCAACCTGCTGTTCAACCACACTCGTCGAGGTATTTGAACGCTTCACGGCGTTGTGGCAGCGGACGGCGGGGTTCGCGCACCCCGCTGCCGTCACCACCGCCCTCGACCCAGACGGTCACGACGTCCCACCGTCCGACGCGCGTGCCCGCAGCAGGACGCTGCGCCACGACGACGCCGTTCATCAGGGGATGGGGACTGTCCGGATCAGGACTCTGCAGGAGCAGACCCGCGTCGTGGCCCACGAGCCACGCGTCGAGCGCCTGTTTGCCGTGGAAGTTCGGAACCACCACTGTCACCTGACTTCACCCGGAACCGACGGTACTCCACCGAGCCCTCAGAATTCCGGTGAACGCCTCGAATTCCGCCGCCATCGACACCTCGTCCGGTTGCAGCAACCACTGCTGCTGCAACCCGTCGATCACCGCGATCGTCGTCCGCACGATCGTGCCGACCGGTGCGTCCGGAGCGAACTCGCCGCGCTCCTTGCCCGCCTCCACGGCCTCGGTCAGCCACGTCCGGACGCTCGCGTAGTGCTCCTGCACCCACGCGTGCGCGGGATGCGCCGGTTCGACGGCCTCCGCCGCGAGCCGCACGAACAGTCCCACCAGGTGCGGCCGCGTCGAGTTGCGCGCCACCAGCGCGGTCAGTGCGTCGAACGCCGCCCAGCCCAGCGGTGGCGCCGTGGTGCCGGTCAGGAAGTCGCCGTCCTGGCGGTCGCGTTCCTCGAGCACGGCCGCCAGCAACGCCGCCTTGCTCGGGAAGTGGTGCAGCAGACCGGACTGCGACAGGCCGGTCTTCGCGGCGACGGCGGCGACCGACGTGCCTTTGAAGCCTGCCAGCGCGAACAGTTCGATGGCGGCGGCGACGGCCTTCGCCCTGGACTCCTCGCCGGAGACGTCCACCCGTGACCTGGCCCGGTACCGGGGAGGGAAGGACACGGCTCACCCCTCGTCGGCGCGCAGGGTGACCCGGACGTCGCCGAGCCCGCGGGCGATCAGGACCTCGCCGTCGGGCAACGGTTGCCAGCCGCCTGCCCACACTCGTTGTACGCGCGCAGAACACGGCACCTCGACCTGCACGGTCTGCCCGGCACCGACGTCCGCGACCGTCCACCCGATCAGACGCACCGGTTCGTCCTCCGGCCGCAGGTAGACCTGCACGACCTCGCGCCCCTGCCGTTCGCCGGTGTTGGTGAGCCGCACCGAGACCGTGTCGATCACATCGTCCACAGTGGACGTGGAAGCCTCGCCGTACTGCCACGTCGTGTAGCCGAGTCCGTGACCGAACCAGAACAACGGGTCGGAAGCGCCCCGGTAGCCGATCGCCGTGCCCTCGGTGTAGGGCAACGAGCCGTCGGACGGCACCGGGCTCAACGCTTGAGAGTCGGTGCGCGGGAACGTGGTGACCAGCCGCCCGGCCGGTTCGATCGCGCCGGTCAACGCGGCCGCCACGGCGTCACCGGCTTCCTGTCCGGGCAGGCCTGCCCACAGCACGGCGTCGACCTGCGCGAGCCACGGCATCAGCACCGGCGTCGCGGCGTTCACCACGACGACAGTGCGTTTCGCGGCCGCCGCCACCGCCGCGACCAGCGCGTCCTGCTCGCCGGGCAACGCGAGCGTCGTCTTGTCGAAGCCCTCGGTCTCCTGCTCGTCGGTGAGGCCGACGACCACGACCGCCACGTCCGCCTCGCGCGCGGCCCGCACCGCGGCGCCGATCGCGTCGGCGGGAGGGCGGGGGACCGGCTGGGTGATCAGGCCGACCAGTGCGGCGGCCTCGCGCACGCGGGCCGTGATGCGGTCTCCCGGCGACACCAGGACCTCGGTCGTCCAGGACGGCGGCTTGAGCAGCGCCTCCTCCACGATGCCGTCGGCCCAGGCCAGATGGGTGTCGTGCTGCTCGCCGGACACCTCCAGCGTCCAGCGGCCGAACCCGCGCACCCCGACGAGCATCCGCGCCGGCTCGGACAGCACGACCTCGCCGGACACCTCGATCGACGCGGCACCCTGCGCCCACCCGCCGAACGCGGCGAGCTCGGCGACCTCCATCTCACGTGAAGCAAGCACCTCGCCCGATGCGGCGAACGTCGTGGCACGGATGTCGCGCAGGACCCCGGCGCCAGGAGCTGCGTGCCGTTGCCGCACCTCCACACCGTCCACAACGGACACGGCATCGCCCAGCAACGACGTCAGGCCGTCGGCGACGCTGACGACGTGCGGCGGCCGCAACCCGGCCGAACCGCCACCTTGCGCGACGGTGTCGATCGCGTGCCGGCCGATCAGCGCGACGCGGGAGGCGTTGAGCGGCAACACGCCGTCGTTCTTCAGCACGGTCATCCCACCCGCGGCGAACCTGCGCAGCTGCTCACGGCGAACCGCGCTGTCCGGCGCCGGCACGTCCGTCGGCCAGGTGCGCTCGCCGAACGCACCGGTGCGTGACGCCAGGAGCAGCAGGCGCCGCACGTGGTCGTCGACCGTCGACTCGGCGACCTCACCCGCCTCGACGGCCGCGACGAGCTTGTCCTCCCACGGGCCGCCGGGGCCGGGCATGACGAGGTCCAGGCCGCCGTTCGCGCTCTCGGCGGTGGACGACGTGGCGAACCAGTCGGACACGACCACGCCGTCGAAACCCCACTCGCCCTTCAGCACGCGCTCGACCAGCTCGGTGTGCTCGGTGGCCGGGATGCCGTTGACCTTGTTGTAGGCAGCCATGATCGCCCACGGCGAGGAGTCCTCGACGACGATCTCGAACGGCAGCAGGTACACCTCGCGCAACGTCTTCTCGTTCAGCACCGAGCTCACCGTGCGCCGTTCGGTCTCGGACTCGTTGGCCACGTAGTGCTTGGGCGTCGCCGCGATGCCGTTGTCCTGCAAGCCCTGCACGTACGCGGCGGCGAGCGCCCCGGTGAGCAACGGGTCCTCGCTGTAGGCCTCGAACAACCGGCCACCGAGCGGCGTGCGGTGCAGGTTGATCGTCGGACCGAGCACGACGTGCACCTGTTGCGCGGCAGCCTCGTCCGCGAGCACCTCGCCGACCTCGCGGGCCAGTGCGACGTCCCAGTGCTGGGCGAGCAGCGTCGCGTTCGGCAGCACGCAGGCGATCACACCGCCCCGCAGCTCCGCGCCGCGCACTCCGGTCGGCCCGTCGGACAGCTTCAGCGACGCCAGCCCGATCTCCGGTTCCGGCCACAGGGCGAAGAGCGCGGAACCCGTCAGCAGCCGCACCTTCCTGCGCAGGTCCAGGCTGGTGATCGCCTTCTCGATGTCCATGTCAGCGAGCACACCAGAAGCGCCGACCGAGTGGTCGGTCGGTATATCTGCCTGTGACTGTTCGGTTATCTCACGGTGATCTGACGCTCGTGCGGGAACATCGCGAATGACAGGTGATCGCGAGGCTGCTCGCGGCGATCCGATGAGTTCCGGGCGTCACTCGAGTCAACACTGGTGACACGAGGAAGGAGCGGAGATGCCGAAGTTCGTGACCATCGGATACGGAGACCGCGAAGGCTACGACCGGACCCCGGAACCCCTGCGCACCGAGGCGCACGCCCACGACGACCGCCTGCGTGCGGCAGGTGCGGAGATGGGGATCGCGGGCGCACCCGTGCAGGTGCGCAACCACGAGAACGCCGGTGTGACCGTGGAGGACGGACCCTTCCAGAAGTCGGCCCTGCCCGTCGCGGGGTTCGCGATCATCGAGGCGGAGTCGCTGGAGAAGGCCGTCGAACTGGTGTCGAAGACGCCGTGCGCGGTCGGCTACGGCGTCGTGGAGGTGTGGCCGTGGCAGTCAGCGCAGGGGTGACCTGTCGCCCACGGACCACTTGTGTCCGAACGGATCGGTGAAGCCGCCCTGCCGGTGCGTTCCCCACGGCAGCTGGTGGTCGACGACCGGGGACCCTGCGACGGCACCGGCGGCCACCGCGCGGGCGATGAACGCGTCGGGGTCGTCGGTGAACACCTCGACGCGGACGCTCGTGACCCCGGCGGGGCTCGACTCCGCCGGGTTCTCGGGGTTGTTCTCGTGGAGGAAGAAGGGCGCGCCGCCGATCTGGAGACCGGCGACGCCGCCCAGGTTCCACAGCTCCTCGGCGCCGAGCGCGGTCCTGTACCAGGCGACCGCGGCGTCGGCGTCGGGGACGATCAGCATCACGGAGATGACCGGAGGTACGGACATGCCGGACAGCTTGCCGGATCAGCTCACAGATCGCTGAGCAACCAGGCGACGTCCCTGACGAGCGCGTGCCGCCAGCCGACGCGGTCGTGCCCGGCGGGCGACCGGTTCACGCGCACGGTCGCGCCCGCCTGAGACGTCAGCTCCTCCACGGCCTCGCAGTGCCGGTGCATCCTCGGTTCGTGCTCGCCGACGTCGAACGCCACGCGCAGACCGGACAGATCAGGGCCTGATCGAAGGCGCTCGGCCGTGTCACCACCGGCAGGTCCGTCGAGCGAGATCCCGTGGCCCGGCAGGTCGCGTGCCCACCAGAACGACCCTGACTGGCAGGCCACCCGCGACACCAGCTGCGGGAAGTCCAGCGCCGCCTGGAACGCGCTCAGCCCGCCGAGACTCTGCCCGGCGACCACGAACTTCGCAGGGTCGACGGTCACGCCGTTCGACGCCAGCAGCGGCAGCAGCTCGTCCTGGATCGCCTGCCACAAACCGGGATTCGTGTACTCGGCGTCGCGATCCCGCGGTGTGGGCAGGAAAACCAGGGTGGGCATCGCGTCGCCCATCGCCGACTCGAACGCGGCCACGGCCGGATGCACGTACATCCAGTCATCGCCGTCGAGCAGCAGCACGACGGCGTCACCGCCCTTGTGCACGCGCACTGTCTTACGCCCCAACGCACCGTTCCACCTGATGCGCAACGACGGCACGTCCAGCACCTCGTCCGGCCCGACGACCGGCCAGTGCGGCTGCGGCTCCAGGTCCGGGGTCGAGAAGATCGACCTGTCCGGGCCCGCTCCCGAGGGGTTGAGCGGGTCGGCGAACTCCTCGCCGTCGCACAGGAAGTGGTACGTGACGCGCAGCCGCGCGGGCATGTCGACCTCGGCGCACCAGACGTCGCCGCGCTGCTGCAGCTCGACCGGTTCCAGCACGCTCTCGAACCGCAGGGTCGCCGGGCCGCCGCGCCACTCGAACACCGTCATCGGGCCACCGCCAGCTGGTAGGAGGAGTCGCGGCCGAGCAGGTCGCGGTGAGTGCCCTCGCCCGCCACCGCGCCGTCGGACAGGACGATCACGCGGTCGGCCACGTCGAGCAGCGCCGGGCTGCTGGTGATCACGATCGTCGTGCGGCCGCGGCGCAACGCCGTGACGTTGCGGGCGATGAGCTGTTCGGTCACCGCGTCCACGGCCGTGGTCGGGTCGTGCAGCACCAGGATCTCCGGATCCGCGGCCAACGCACGCGCCAGGGACAACCGCTGGCGCTGGCCACCGGACAGGTTCGCGCCGCGGTCTCGCACGGCGTAGTCGAGGCCTTCGGAGTGCAGTGCCACCACGTCGGTCAGCATCGCGGCGGCCACCGCTTCCTCCACCAGCGCACTGGAACCCGACGGGTCGACGTTCTCCCGCAACGTTCCCGCGAACACCTCGTGGTGTGACGGGTTGACCAGAAGGTGTTCGCGCACGCTCTCGATCGTCAGCGACGCGATGTCCCGCTTGCCGACCTTCACCACGCCCGCGTGCGAAGCCGGTGGCACGTCGACGGACAGCAGCGCCGCGAGCTCGGCCGCCGCCTGGGGCTGGTAGGCCGCGATCGCCACGAACTCACCTGGCCGCACAGAGAAGCTCAGGTCCCGCAACGTTCCGTGCGTGACACCGGAGACCTCCAGGCCGCTTTCCGGGCCGGGCACCTCGACACCGGGCGTCATCAGCGGCGGTGCGGCCAGGACCAGCGCCATCCGTTCGGCGGAGGCGCGCGCCATCATCACGTACTTCGGCATTTCCGAGAACATCTTCAGCGGCTCGATCAGGAACTGCGCCAGGCCGACGGCCATCACCAGCTGACCGATGGTGATCGTGCCCTGGAACGTCAGATGTCCCGCCCACAACGTGACCGCCGCCGCCAGCAACGAGTTCAACGCCAGGGCCGTGCCCGCGTAGACGCCGTTGACCCGCGCCACGACGATCGACTGCTTCTTCGCCTCGGTGCTCACCCGGCGGTAGGCCTGGAAAGCCGCGTAGCTGCCACCAAAACCGTGCAACGGCCGCAGACCCGCGATCAGGTCCGACACCTTCGCCCCGGCCCGCGCGACTTTCGCCTGCTGCACCCGGGTGTTCGCGCCGATCCTGCGCGACATCACGCTCAGCACGGTCAGGATCGCCGCCGTGCCGGCGAACACCAGCACGCCGAGCGGCACGCTGATCACCGCCAGCACCACACCGGTGATCACCACCGACACCAACGAGCTGACCAGCAGCGGCACCACCTCGATGATGTCCGCGGTCTGGTCGGCGTCCTCCGTGGCGATGGTCAGCACCTCGCCGGACTTCAGGTCGACGTCGCGCGCCACCGGTTGCAGGCCGTGGTCCGCGACCGCGACGCGCCACCGGTGCGCCTCCGTCGTGTTCGCCTTCTGCAGGATCCGCATGCCGAACCGCCACGAGTACGACACCGTCGCCATGACGAGCCCGAGCGCCAGCAGCGCGAGCCCCAGCGAGCTGAGCTCACCGCCGCGCAGCGCGTACTCGACGATCACGCCGAGCAGGATCGGCACGGCGGTCTCCGCGGCCTGGTACGACCCCATCAGCAGGGTGCCGGACGCCATCGCGCCGACGTTGCGGCGCAGGGCGACCCGCAGGATCTCCTTGCCGGTGCGGACTTCAGTGTTCGTCAACGTGGCGCGCAATCGCTTCGGGGGTGGACAGGGCCAGCAGGTCGCGGATCGTGACGACCGGACCGAACTCGCGGCGGAGCAGGCCGACGAGCCGCACCGCGAGCATCGAGTGCCCGCCCAGGTCGGTGAAGCCGCTCGCCACGCCCACCTCGTCCTCGTTGAGGTCGAGCGCCTCGGCGAACAGCTCGCGGACCACGATCTCGGTCTCGGTCAGCTCCCGATCTTCCTGCTGGACCAGGGTGCCGAGCGGGCGGGCCTCGGGCAAGGCGCTCGTGTCGGCCTTTCCGTTGACCGTCAACGGGATCGCGTCCACCGCGGCGTAGTGCGTGGGCCGCAGGTAGTCGGGCATCCCGGCGCCGACCTCGGCCGCGATCGCCCCGATGTCCGCTCCTTCGTCGAGAACCAGGTAGGCCGCGAGCCGGTACGCGCCGTCGACCTGAGGGTCGGCCTGCGCCACGGCGGCGACGAACCGCACGCCCTCGTGCGCGGCGAACCGCGCTTCGACCTCGCCCAGTTCCACGCGGTGACCGCGGATCTTGACCTGCTTGTCCGTGCGGCCCAGGTAGAGCAGGTTGCCGTCGGGGCGCCGGATCACCAGGTCGCCCGTCCGGTACATGCGCTCACCCGGCACCCACGGACACGCCACGAACCGTTCGGCGGACTGCCCGGGTTGCCCGAGGTAGCCCCGCGCGATGCCCACGCCGGACACGTAGAGCTCGCCCGCGACACCGTCCGGAACGGGCCGCAGCCACGGGTCCAGCACGTACACGTCGGTGTTGTCGATCGCCACGCCGACCACCGGGTCGACGCAGTCGAACGTGCCGACGCCCAGCGTGTTGATCGTGTACTCCGTCGGCCCGTAGAGGTTGTAGCCGATCGTGCCGGGGGTGTCGGCGAGCAGCTGCCACAGCGTCGGCGTCACGGCCTCGCCGCCCAGCAGCACCAGCGCCGGCCTGTGGTCCGCGTCGAGCAGCCCCTCGGCCACCAGCTGCTGCGCGTAGGTCGGCGTCACGTTGATGACGTCGATCTCGTGCTTCAGGCAGTACTCGACGAGCCCGGTCGCGTCACGCCGCAGCTCCTCGTCGCAGATGTGCACCTCGTGGCCGTCGGCGAGCCAGAGCAGCTCCTCCCACGACATGTCGAACGCGAACGACACGGTGTGCGCGATCCGGAACGTCCGGTGCCCGTGCTCGGCCAGCACCGGTTCGAAGATCCGCCGCTGGTGGTTGACCAGCATGTTGGTCAGACCCGCGTACTCGGTCACCACGCCCTTGGGCTTGCCGGTCGAACCGGACGTGTAGATCGTGTAGGCGGCGTGCTTGAGCCTGTTCGGGTTGTCGGGCTCGAACGTGATCACGGGTTCTGCTCGTGGCCACGGCATGTCGAGCTCGAACGTGGTGCCCTGGATCCTCGGCGCCACCGCGCTGGTCGTGATGATCAGCTCCGGTCGCGCGTCCTCGACGATCGCGGCGATCCGCTCGTCCGGGTGGTCCAGCTCCAACGGCACGTACGCCGCTCCACACCTGAGGATGCCGAACAGCGCGACGACCCAGTCCAACGACCGCGGCACCGCGATGGCGACCGACGTCTCCACGCCGATGCCCTTGTCCTTCAACACTCCGGCGAGGTGCCGGCTGCGGTCCCTGAGCTCCGCGAACGTCATCGTGTCGCCGTGGGAGACCAGAGCGATCCGGTCCGGGTTGCGGTCGGCCGCGGTGTCGAACAGGTCGACGACTGTCTTGTTCCCGAAGTCGTTGGGCGCGTTGAGCTCCGGCTTCGGACCGGTGGCCTCGATCGCGCCGATCTTGTTCTCTGACGTCGCCAGGTCGTCGAGGATCCGCAGGTACTCGTCGAACAACCGTTGCGCCGTGGCGGGTTCGGTGATCGCGGGCCGGTACTCGAGCTTGACCGTGAGCTGCCTGCCCGGCGTCACGACCCAGGTGAACGGGTAGTGCGTCGAGTCCTCGAACTCGTGGGCCGTGATGCCGTTGACCGCGTTGAACTCGGTGAAGGTGTCGTCGTCGAGGAAGTTCTGCAGCACGAACAGGCTGTCGAACAACTGGTCCTGCCCGCTGGCGCGCTGGATCTCGCCGAGCCCGATGTGCTCGTGCTCCATCGCGTCGACCCGCGAGGCCTGCACTCCCGCGAGGAACGTCGCCACGCTGTCGTGCGGCTTGGCGGACACCCTCATCGGCACGGTGTTGAGCAGCACGCCGACGATTCCCTCGGTGCCTTCCTCCTCACGACCGGAAACCGTCACGCCGAACACCGCGTCACCGCGCCCGGTCTCGCTGCCCAGCAGAAGTCCCAACGCGCCGGTGACCACCGAGTTGAGCGTGACGCCGTTCTCGCGTGCCGCGTTCCGGACGCGTTCCGACTGCTCTGCCGACAGCGTCCGCACGATCTTGGTGGGCAGCGAGTCCGAAGTGGACTGTCCGGCCAGCAGCGTCGGTCCCGGCAGGTCCGCGAGGTACTGAGCCCAGAACCGTTCGGCGGTGCTCGCGTCCTTCGCGGCCAGTGTGCGCGTGTAGTCCTCGAAGCTCGGCGTGGCAGGTGCGTCGTCGAGCGGCTGGCCGTTGAGGATCGCCCGGTAGGCGTCGAAGAAGTCGCGCAGCACGATCTCGCGCGACCAGCCGTCCCACAGCAGCAGGTGGTGGCTGAACAGCAGAGCGTCCCGCCCGTCCGGCAGGCGCAGCACGGCCATCCGCACCAACGGCGGCGCGCTCAGGTCGAACCCGGTAGCCCGGTCCTCGTCCCGCAACGCGTCCACGGCCTCGCGGTTGAGCACGTCGACGACCCGGACCGGCACCGTGGCGTTCGGCGTGAGCACCTGGACGGGCGATCCGTCCTCGTCCTCGAACCCAGCACCCACCACCGGGTGCTTCGCGATGACGTGCGCCATCGCCCGCTCCAGTTTGTCGGCGTCGAGCCGCCGGTCGAACGTGAAGCAGGTCTGCGCCACGTAGTGCCCGGCGTCCCCGGCGAGCTGGGCCTGGAAGTACAGCCCTCGCTGCAACGGCGACACGGGCGCCGTCCGCCGAGCGGTGTTCGACGCGTCCGCGATCCGTTCCAGCGCCAGCAACCACCGGGCCGCGATCTCGTCGGACACGTCCTCGCTCAACGCGAAGGTGGCCCGCAGGCTCCCGGTCTCGGCGTCGAGCCAGGAATTGACCTCGACCGCGTACGGACTCGGCATGGTGTGGTCGAGGTGGAGCGCCTGGTCCTCGCTGCCCCTGCCCAGGTAGTTGAACAGCACCTGCGGTGTCGGCAGTGCTTTCAGGACCGGGGCGGTCTGCGGGTTGAGGTACCGCAGCTGGCCGTAGCCGACGTGGGCCCGCTCGTCCGGCTGCCTGCTGGTGAGTTCGCGGGCGGCCTCGACGGGGTCGGTGTGCGCGCTCAGCTTCACCGGCGCGATGGACGTGAACCAGCCGACTGTGCGGGTGTAGTCGTGGTGGTCGCGCACCGGGACGCGGCCGTGGCGTTCCAGCTCGATGACCAGATCCGTTGGGGTGCCTTGGATTTCGGTCAACGCTGTGCGGAGTGCACCGGCGAGCAGCTCGGTGAGGCCGATGTTGAGGGCGGTGGGGGCGGTGTGGACTACGCGGTTGGTGATGGCTGCGGCGAGGGTGACCGTGATTTCTCGCTGGGCGCCGATTTGTGGGGTGAGGGGTGGGGTGTCGAGGACCTCGATCCAGCGGTGCAGGTCGGCGCCGCTGGACTGGGCGTCCAGGGTGAGGGCGTCGGCGTAGGACTGGAACGGGGTGGTGGTCGGGGCGAGGTCTATGCCGCGCATGGCGGTGGTCAGGTCGTCGAGGAGGATCAGCCAGGAGACCGAGTCGACGGCCAGGTGGTGGACCACGACGACGAGCGTCTTGGTGGGCTCCAGCCAGGTGAAGGCGGCCATGACGCCGGACTCGGGGTCGAGGCGGGCGGCGGCTTCGTTGGCGGCGACCTGGGGGTCGTCGGTGGTGGCGAGGATGACGGCGACCTGCGGATCGTCAGAATTGTCAGACCCGCTTGAGACGATAGGAGTGGGGACCCGATCCCCCCAGGGGGCCTGCCAGTCCGGATCGATTCCGAGCGACCATACGCCGTGCTCCACCGTGAGCCGCATCCGTAGCGCCGCGTGCGCCTTCACCACGGCCTCCGCAGCCCGCTGCGCCTCCTCCAAACTCGAACACGGCAGCTGCCGAGCCTGCGCGAACATCCGGAGCTCGCCCCCCAGCTCCCGCTGCCGCAACACGATCGGCGTCGGCACCACCGGCCCGTCCGCCGCTGTTTCGAGAGTACGCGGGGAGCTTTCGTACTCACCGAGAGTACGAAGGGCCCCCACGTGCGCGGCGAGAGCGCGGGGGGACTTGTGCAGGAAGAGGTCGCGGGGAGTGAACCGCAGACCGTGTGCGCGGGCACGGTTGACGACCCCGATCGCGATGATGCTGTCCCCACCGGCCGCGAAGAAGTCGGTGTCCGCGTCCACCGCAGAACCCGGCAGCGCCGCCGCGAAGATCTCCACCAGCGAGGAAAGCGCCGGAGCTTCCGAAGTGGCCGGCAACGGCTCCTCGTCAGAGGTCCGGGCCCGCTCGGCCAGCGCACGACGGTCGAGCTTGCCGTTCACCGTCAGCGGCAACGCGTCCAGGAAGAGGACCCGCTGCGGCACCATGTGCACCGGCAGCTTGGTACCCAACACCCCCAGAACGTCCACCGAAGGCTTGCCCACCACGTGCGCGACCAGGTGGTCGGCGGTGTCCGCCACGGTCACGGCGACGTCCACGACGCCGGGAACCGACAGGATCGCCGACTCCACCTCACCGAGCTCGATGCGGAAACCCTTGAGCTGCACCTGCAGGTCGGCGCGGCCGAGGAACTCCAGTTCTCCGTCCAGGTTGCGGCGAGCCAGGTCTCCCGAGTGGTACATCCGGGAGCCGTCGCCCGCGAACGGGTCCGCGATGAACCGCGACGCCGTCAGGCCCGGCCGGCCGTTGTAGCCCAACGTGACCTGCGGGCCCGCGACGTAGATCGTGCCGACCTGGCCCGGCGGGACCGGCCGGAGGAACGAGTCGAGCAGGTAGCACCGCAGGCCGGCGATCGGGCCGCCGATCGGGCTGACGTCGAGGCCGAAGTCGCGCTCTTCCAGCAGGCGGTACGTGGTGTGGACGGTGGTCTCGGTGATGCCGTACATGTTGACCAGCTCGGGGCGGTCAGGGCCGTAGCGCTCGACCCAGCCGCGCAGACGTCCCAGGTCCAGGGCCTCGCCCGCGAAGATCACCCGTCGCAGCGACGAAAGCGGCACGTCGGAATGCAGGTCCGCGTCGACGAACTGGTAGAACGCCGAAGGCGTCTGGCAGAGGACGGTGACTCCGCGGTCGAGAACCAGCGCCCGGAAGTCCAACGGTGACCGGGTGAGGCTGTGTTCGGGCACGATCAGCTGACCGCCGTGGGTCAGCGCGCCCCACAGCTCCCACACCGCCACGTCGAACGAGTAGGTGTGGAACTGGGTCCAGACGTCCGAAGGGCCGAACTCCATCTCCGGCGCGGTGTTCACGAGCAGCGAGACCACGTTCTCGTGCGACACCACGACGCCCTTGGGGCGCCCGGTCGAGCCGGACGTGTAGATCATGTACGCCGGGTGGCGCCAGTCCGAGGCAGGTTCCACGAACGAGGCGGGCACGACGTCGTCGGTGGTCAACACACGAGCCGAGACGCCGGCACGGGCGAGCATCGCGGAGAAACGGTCCTGCTGACCCGGTTCCACCAGGGCGACCTGGGGAGCGGCGTCCGCGAGCACGAACTCCAGACGGTCGTCCGGGTAGGCGAGGTCCAGCGGCACGTACGCGGCACCGGCCGACACGATCGCGATCAGCGCGGTGACCTGCTCCAACGACCGCGGCAGTGCGACGGCCACACGAGTGTGCGGGCCGACGCCGCACGCCTGCAACGTCGCCGCCAGCCGGGTCTTGGCCTCCGCGAGCTCGCCGTAGGTCATCGACTCGGACGTGCCGTCGAGGCGGCAGAACGTCACGGCGGTCGCGGCCGGGTCGCGCAGAGCGGCCCGGTCGAAGAGCTGCGCCAACGTCACCGGCGTGATGTCCGCGCCGGCACGGGTGTCCGCGAGCACGGGAACCGGAACGGAATCACCGGTCAACAGCCCGGTGAGCGTGTCGACGAACGCGCGCACGATCCGCCGCGCGCCCGGCTCCCGCACCACGAGCGTGTCGTAGATCAGGTTGAACCGCAGAGAACCGTCGTGGTCGCGCTGGACCTCGATGGTCAACGGGTAGTGCGGCGCGCCCTCGTTCACCACGCCGGTGATCTCGAAGCCCTCGCACCGGAACGCAGACACGTCCAGCGCGATGTCGAACACGACCAGGGTGTCGAACGCCGCCTGCCGGCCGATCCGGGAGAGCGAGACGTGCTGGTGCGGCAGGACGGCGGTCTGGTGCCGCTGCACGGAAGCCAGCAGCTCGGCCGCGCTCACACCACCGCACCACTTGGCGCGCACCGGAATCGTGTTGATGAACAGGCCGACCATCGAGTCGATCCCGGGCACGTCCGCGTCACGGCCCGACACCGTCGACCCGAACACGACGTCCTGGCTCTCCAGGATCCCGCCGAGCGTCACGCCCCACGCGCTGTGCACGGCCACGCTCAAGGAGACTCCGGCCGCCCGCAGCATCTCGTCGAAGCCAGAAGGTGCGTCGATCGCGGTGTCGGCGAACCGTTCCGACGGCTCATGGCCCTCGACGACCAGCGACGGACCCGGCAGTCCGGCGAGCTCCGACGCCCACACGCGGTCGCTCTCCGCCGCATCGGCCCGGACGAGCCAGCGCACGTAGTCCGCGTAGCTGCCGCGCGTGTGCACCGAACCCGGCACGTCGTACTCGGCCAGCAACGCGCGCAGCATCGGCGGCACCGACCAGCCGTCCGCGATGATGTGGTGCACGGTCTGCACCAGGACGTACCGCTGCGGAGCCGTCCGGATCAACGTGTAGCGCATCAACGGCCCGCGGGCGAGGTCGAACCCGGCGACGCGGTCCTGCTCGGCGAACGCCTGGACCTCCTCGTCGGTCATGCCCTGACCGTCCACAGTGGAGAAGTCGGGGCGGACCCCGGACTCCAGCACCGAGACGACCCGGCCGTCGGGCAGCGCGACGAACCGCGCGGCGAGGTTCGGGAACAACTCCAGCACTCGGGTCGCGGCCGCTTCGAGCCTGCGGGCGTCCACGGATCCGGACAGCGTCAGCAGCTGCTGCTCGACGTACCGGTGGGCGGACTCGTCGTCGAAGACCGAGTGGAAGTACATGCCCTCCTGCAACGGCGTCAGCGGCAGGACGTCGCGCAACGCGGGACCGTCCAGCGAGTCGACGTCGGCCTGGGTCAACGACACCAGGTCGAAGTCGCTGGGGGAGTGGCCACCGCGGGTCAACGCGGCCAGACCTTCCAGCGCTTCCACGAAGTACGAGCCGATCTTCGCCGTGTCCTCGGAGGTGAACACACCCGACGGCCACGAGATGACGGTGACGAGCTCCAGCTCGCCGTCGGCACCCGGTTCGGCGGAAGCGTTGAACTCCAACGCGCGAGGCAGCCTCATCGCGGGATCACGCTTCTCGCCCAGCTGACCTGCGTTCTCCGCGAGCTGCCAGTCGCCGGTCGTGCCACCACCGAACCGGCCGAGGTAGTTGAACAACACCTGCGGCCGTGGCGAGGAGAAAGTGCTGTCCCCCAAGTACTTCAGCGCACCGTACGAGACACCGTTGCTCGGCACTCGTGCGAGGTCTTCCTTGACGCGCTTCAACGCCACCGCGAGATCGTCGCCGGACCCCGGATCCACCGTCACCGGGAACAACGTGGTGAACCAGCCGACCGTGCGCGACAGATCCGGGTCGAGCGGCACGAACCGGCCCTCCCGGCCGTGGCCCTCCAGCTCGACGTGCGCGAACGTCTGGTCCTGCCCGTTGTCCCGCCGCCACCGGGCCAGCGCGACCGCGAGACCGGTCAGCAGCACGTCGTTGACCTTGGCGTGGAACAACGCGGGTACGTCACCGAGCAGCGCGGCGGTCGCGGCGGCACCGACGGTGACCGTGCGAACCTGTTCGCCCGCAACGACATCGGACTCGGTGAGATCCCGGCGACCGATCAACTGGTCCACACCCGGCAACGCGCGCTGGTAGTACGAGTGATCTGCCGAGAAGTCCGCCTGCTCCAGCAGCTGCGTCCAGCGGCGGAACGACGTCCCGACCGGCTGGAGTTCAACGGCCGCACCGGAAGAGACCTGCTGCCACGCCGAAGCGAGGTCGTCGAACAGGATCCGCCACGAGACACCGTCGATCACGACGTGGTGGATCACGATCACGAGCTGACGAGCCTCGGAACGCCACACCGCGCGCAGCATGACGCCCGCGTCCGGATCCAGGCCCGCGGTCGCCAGAGCAACGCACTCCTCGACCGGCGCGTTGCTCTCCTCCCACAGCGCCTGATCATTTTGGGCAGCGCCCGTCGCGGGGATGTCGAACGACCAGCGCTCGCCCCGCACCAGCCTGGCGCGCAACATGTCGTGCCGCGCCACCACGGCGTCCAGGATCCGGGTGAGCGCATCAGCGGTCAAAGCCGCCGGGGTGTTGAGCACCACCGACTGCACGAACCCGTCGACGGCGTCCGTGGTCTCACCGAGCCACTGCACGATCGGCAGACCCGCCACCGGACCCGTCGGAACGTCGTCGTGGTCGACGGTCGAGGCACCGTCGAGCGACGCGACGGCGGCCAGTGTGCGCGGAGTGCGGTTGACGAAGATCTGGGTGGCGGTGACGAAGATTCCCTCGGCCCGCAACGCCGACAGCAGCGAGATCGCGAGGATGCTGTCACCGCCCAGCTCGAAGAAGTCCTGGTCGGTGCCGACCTGCTCGACCCGCAGCACCGAAGCGACGGCGGCGCACACAGCGGCCTCGACGTCGTTGGCGGCCGCGGTGACCGGCCCGGTCTCGACCGTCGGTTCCGGCAGGGCGCGGCGGTCGAGCTTTCCGTTGGGGGTCAACGGGAACTCGCTCATCACCACGACGTGCGCGGGCACCATGTACTCGACCAGGTGCTCGGTCGCCCACTGCTTCACCGCGTCCGCGGTCAGCGAGCCGTCGGCCGGCACGACGTACCCGACGAGGTAGTTGCCGCCCGCCGAGTTCTTCTTCACCACGACACAGGTGTGGCGGACCCGCGGGTGCTCGGCGAGCGCGACCTCGACGTCCTCCAGCTCCAGCCGCATGCCGCGGATCTTGACCTGGTTGTCGACGCGGCCGAGGAAGTCGAGCGACCCGTCCGGCGCGAACCGCGCCAGGTCACCGGTCCGGTAGAGGCGCGAGCCGTCCGCCGCGAACGGGTTCGCGACGAACCGCGACGCCGTGAGGCCAGGAGCGTTCACGTATCCGCGGCCCAGCAGGAAACCACCGATGTACAGCTCGCCGCCGACACCGGGAGGACACGGTCGCAGCTGGTCGTCCAGCACGTAGAGGTCGGTGTTCGGGTTGGCCTTGCCGATCGACGTCGACAGCCGCTCCGCCTCACCGCGGTAGATCACGTGCGAGACGCCGATCGTGGCCTCGGCCGGGCCGTACCCGTGGTACATCGGGATGTCGAGCTGTGTGCGGAACCTGTCGTACAGCTCGGGAGTGAGCACCTCGCCGCCGCACCACACGTGCCGCAGGCTCGCCAGCTCGCCCTCGCCCGAGATGTTCAGCAGCACGTCCAGCATCGACGACACCAGGTACACGAACGTCACGCGGTGGCGGGCGATCGTGTGCAGCAGGTGGTGCGGGTCGCGCTCGCCGCCGGAGCGCACGACGACGGTCCGTCCGCCGCACACGAGCGGCAGGAAGATCTCGTTGATCGAGATGTCGAACGACAGCGGCGCCTTGAACAGGGAAGCGTCGTCGTGTCCGAAGTGGAGGATCTGGTGCACCTGCCACAGCAGGCGTTCACTGATCGCCTCGTGCCGGATCATCGCACCCTTGGGGCGGCCGGTCGAACCGGACGTGAACATCACGTACGCGAGCTGCGGACCGAGGATCGTGACGTCGGTCGGTTCGACGGAGTAGTCGGAGAAAGCCCACGCGTCGAGGTCGACCGCGACCGCTTCGGGTTCGCCCTCCCCACCGGTGCCGAGGAGCAGGACGACCTGGGCGTCGGTGATCACGGACTCGCGGCGGGAGGCCGGCCACTGCGGGTCCAGCGGCACGAACGCGGCCCCGGCCTGCAGCACGGCGAGCAGGCTGATCACCATCTCGGCCGAGCGGTCGAGCGAGATGCCGACGACCTGCTCGCTCCCCAGACCGCGTTCGAGCAGGTGGCGGGCGAGCTGGTTGGAACGGGCCAGCGCCTCGCCGTAGGTGAACGCGCGGTCGCCGTCGTTGATCGCGACCGCGTCCGGGCGCAGGCGGGCCTGCTCGCGGAACAGCTCGACGATGCTCGGCCGGTCGCGCGGGAACTCGTTGTCGTTCCACCGGGCCAGGTCCGCGAGGCGCTCCTCGACCGTCTGGGACGTCAGCGTGCCGATGGCGCGGTTCGGGAACTCGGCGAGGTCGTCGAGAGTGCGCTGCGCCGCAACCGGATCGACGCCGGAAGGCAGTGGAATCCGCCAGCCGTCAGCTTCTTCGACGACGTCCCACCGCTGCCCCTTGTCGGCCCAGACCAGCAGATCCCCGAAAAGCGTTGCAGGGGCGAGATCGAGCCCGTCGACCTCGAGTGCGGGGTTCGCCCAGTGCGTCAGCGCCACCGCACTCGCGACGGCGATCGTCCGCTGCGGGTACTCACCGGCACGGCGCCGAACAGAGGCGATCCGGTCGGTCGAAAGCAGCACCTGTTCCATGAAGGTGAGCCTAACCTAAGTGGCCGATGATCCGAATCGCCAAGCGGCCCAAAGCGCCGCGTAACGCCCGTCACGCGCCACGAGTTCTTCGTGCGTGCCCTGCTCCAGCACGCGCCCGCCGTCCAGCACGGCGATCCGGTCCGCCGCGATCGCCTGGGTCAGCCGGTGGGCGACGAGAAGCGTGGTGCGGCCCCGACAGGCGGCCAGCGCGGCCCGTTCCAGCGCGGCGGCACCCTGGCTGCCCGCCTCCGCCGTCGACTCGTCGAGCACCACGACGGGGGAGCGGCCGAGCACGAGCCTGGCCAGCGCGATCTGGGCGATCTTGGTCACGTCGAGGCGCTCACCGCCCTCACCGACATCGGTCTGGAGCCCGGAAGGCAACGCTTCGACCCACGTGTCGGCGCCGACGGTGCGCAGAGCGTCCATCAGCTCGTCGTCGGTCGCATCCGGCGCCGCCAGGCGGAGATCTTCCGCGAGCGGACCGGCGAAGACGTGCGCTTCCTGGGTCAGGATGCTGACCAACGCGCGGGCGCCGGCCTCGTCGACGTCGGCGAGGTTCGTCTGTCCTATGTGCACGGATCCGACCTGCGGGGTGCCCGTGCCGGCGACCAGTGCGGCCAGCGTCGTCTTGCCCGCGCCGGTCGCGCCGACGAGCGCCAGCGAGGTTCCGGCGGGGATGTCCAGGTCGATGTCCTGGAGCACGTCGTGCTCGGATTCGGGATACCGGAAGGAAACCCTGCGCACCGACACCGGAAGCGGTTGTGCGTCGGCGTCAACGGCGACCGCACTGCGGACGAGCTCGTCACCGTCGGATTCGGTCAGCACACCGACGAGTCGCGTCAGTCCCGCACCGGACTTCTGCGCCTCGTCGAAGAAGGCCATGATCAGGCCGAGCGGCACGAACAACTTGTGGAACAGCAGCGCCGCAACGGAAACCTGGCCGAGCGACGACTGCCCGTTGGTCACCAGGAAGTACCCGACCACGATGATCAGCCCGAGGCCGATGAACTCCGCGCGGTTCTCCCTGCCGATGAACCGGCCGAAGAACCGGAAGACGTCGATGCCGATGTTGCGCACCCGCCACGACTCGGCGGTCACCCTGTCCCGGAACACGTTCTCCAGGCGGTAGGCGCGCACGGTGGCGATGCCGTCGAGACCGCTGATCAACGCCTGCGCGCGGTCGGCCTGCGCCTCGGAACGCGCCCGGTAGAGCGGCTGCGACCGCGGCAGGTACCAGCGCAACGCCAACGCGTACGCGGGAAGCGCGCAGGCACCGGCGACGCCGAGGCGCCAGTCGAGCCCGAACATGCCCGCGGTCGCGATGACGACCAGCACGGCCGCCGAGAAGATCGTCGGAATCGCCGTGCGGAAACCCTTGGAGATGACGGCGACGTCGTCACCCACGCGGGACAGCACGTCACCGCGGCCGACCTGCTCGATCCGCGCGCTCGGCATCCCGAGCACCGCGCGGACCGCACCTTCTCGAAGTCTGGCGAGCATTTCCGCGCCGACCCTGCCGACCAGGTAGGTCGACACAGCGGTCATGACCGCGCCGGCCAGTGCGGCCACGACCGTGGCGATGCCGATCGTCCACAGGATCGAGGCGTCTCGGCCCTGCACGATCCCGTCGACCACGGTGCCCAGCAGGAACACCGGGACGATCTGCAGCACCGCCCCGGCCACCGTCGCCAGCACGGTGGCGATCGGCAGGCCGGGAGCGGAACGGCAGTGGTCGAACACCCACCGGCGGGCCTCCCGCCCGGTTGCCGTGCGCAGGACGTTCGCGGGCACGGCGGAGACACTCGTGGTCACGAGGGAGACCTTTCGGTGGGTGGAGATCAGCCGGCGGACTTGGCCGACTTCACCAGCTCGTCGACCGCGTACGGCATGGACGCGAGCGTCGCCTGCGACATCGCGGCACCGATGGCCGGACCCTCGCTGTCGAGCAGCCAGTGGACCTTGCCCGCCTTGACCGCGGGCAGGTTCGCGAAGAGCTGGAAGTTCTTCAGCGACTTCTGGTCGGCCTCGTCGGCGATCACGAAGATGCGGTCGACGTTCATGAGGTCCATGCGCTCCGGCGACAGCGTCGTGTAGAACTTGCCGCCCGCGATCTCGTCGATCTTCGTGTTGCCCTTGAAGCCGATGCCGGTCAGCAGCTGGCCGCGCACGTCGGTGGTGGTGAACGGCGCGACGGCGTCCTTGTACCAGGACGTGACGACCGCGGTCTCGTTCGCCCAGCCCGGGTTCGCCTTCTTGGCCTCTGCCATCTTGTCGTCGATGGCCTTGATCATCTTGGCGCCCTCGTCACCCTTGCCGATCGCCTTGGCGACCTGCAGCGCGTTGTCCTGCCACTTCGCGCTGAACGGCTCCTTCTCGGCCTTGGTGCGGCCGACCGTCGGGGCGATCTTGCTCAGCTTGTCGTACCAGGCCTGGTCCGCCTCGGAGTACACGGCGACGATCAGGTCGGGGCGCAGCTGCGCGATCTTCTCGTAGTTCGGCTCGGTGTCGCCGTTCTTCATGACGACCTCGGGCGTGGTCGAACCCCACTTGTCCTTCACCCAGGCCCACTGGGTGTTGATGTCGGGCTTCTTGCCCTCGGGGTTCGGGTACTGGTCGACCATGCCGACCGGGACGACGCCCAGCGCGAGCATCGTCTGGTCGTCGGTGTAGCCGAGGGAGACGACGCGCTTGGGCGCTTCCTTGATCTCCGTCTCGCCGAAGAAGTGCTCGACCTTGGTCGGGAACGTGCCACCGGAGGCGTTGTTCGCGTCAGGCGTCGACGTGGGCGTGGACGAACCACACCCGGCGAGGACGCCGGCGCCGACCACCACGGCTGCTGCCACGGCGGTCAATCGCTTCCAGGTCATGGTCGTTCGCTGGCCCATTCGGCACCTCGTTCTCGCTGCCCACGCGGCGGTGGAAATTAGGACAGCCGAACCTTATCACCCACTTAGGGCAGGCTAACCTAGTCCTTGGTCACTCTTCGATACCACGTGAGTCCGCCCGATCGGCACGATCAACGGCCGCTCGCTGACCGGGTCGTCGATGACCTTCGCCTGCAGGCCGAACGTGTCCAGCAGCAGGTCGCTCGTGATCACCTCGCTCGGGTGCCCCTGCGCGACGATCGACCCGGACTTCATCACGATGAGGTTGTCGCTGTAGCGAACGGCGAGGTTGAGGTCGTGCAGGACCATGACGATCGTGCAGCCGCCCTCGTGCAGGTCGTCGACGAGGTCGATCACGTCGATCGCGTGCGCGAGGTCGAGGTACGTCGTCGGCTCGTCGAGCAGCAGCAGGTCGGTGCCCTGGGCGAGCGTCATGGAGATCCACACCCGCTGCCGCTGACCGCCCGAGAGCGAGTCGACCGGGCGGTGCGCGAGGTCGGCGACCCCGGTCATCTGCAACGCTTTGGCGACGACGTCCGCGTCGTCGCTCGACCACTGGCGCACCCAGCTCTGGTGCGGGTGCCTGCCGCGTGCGACCAGGTCGGCGACGGTGAGGCCCTCCGGCGCGATCGGGGTCTGCGGGAGCAGGCCCATCCGCTTCGCGACGTCCTTGGTCTTGAGCCGCGCGATGTCGTGACCGTCCAGCAGCACGGTTCCCTGGCGCGGTTTGAGGAGCCGGGACAGCGTGCGCAGCAGCGTGGACTTGCCGCAGCCGTTGGGCCCGATGACCGTGGTGATCACCCCGGTCGGGACGGAGACGTCGAGGTTGTCGAGCACGATGCGGTCGGCGTACCCGACCGTGACGCCCTCGGCCCCCAGTCGGGCGACATCGTTGCGCAGCGCGGTCATAGGGAAACCTTACCTAACTGGGTTGTCCCCATGACCGCACACTTCCGCGCTCAGCCGATGGGGCCTCCGGTGAACTCCATCGGTGTGTTCCACGGCGGGGACGGCGCGGTGTAGAGCCTGCGCGCTCCGACCGGGCCCGTCAGCACGCCGATCTCGGTGCCCTTGACGGGGAACACCCGCACCAGGGCTGCCGGTCCGGCGTCAGGTGCGACCTGTTGCCACGCTTGGAAGTTCTCGCCGATGGTGATCGTCGCGCACACGCCGCAGTCGCCGGTGGCGGTGACGACGGTGCGCCCCTCGACCTCGCCCGCGGACAGCACGTCACCGGTGACGTGCTTCGCCGCGGCGTCGGCAACGGGCCGCCACTGGCCCTCGAACCCGCTGTCTTCGTCGTAGTGCAGGTACGACAGCGAGTCGCCGACGCGTGCGAACGCGTAGACGCCGTAGGCACCGTCGCCGCTCAGCACCACCCTGCTGGGGAACCGGCCGCCGGGCAGTCTGCCGAGCAGAGCCGGCACAGTGCCCTGCACGTGCTTGAACACGTCGTACTCGCCGGTCGACGTCCGCGCCACGATCAGCGTCCACCCGGTCACCCTGGAGACGACGGACATCTCGCCCGTGTAGTCGGTGGTGTAGTGCCCGAAGTCGCGCCACGGACGGAACTCGGGCGACTGCGAGTAGCCGAGGATCTGCTCTCGCACGTACAGCTTCCGGAGGCGTTGCTGCGGCGTGCCGTCACCCCTGTCTCCCGCCGCGTACACCGAGATCGTGCCGTCGCCGCGGCGGGAGATCTCGGGCTTGCCCTCCATGCGCCCCGCGAGCGACGCGACGTGCGGCAACCTGTCCGTGGGGACCCGGTGCAGGGTGACGTCACCGGTGGAGGCGGACGTGCTCGCCAGCGTTGCGATCCCGTCACCCGCCACTCCGTCGGACACCCCGACGTACTGGCCCGTCGCCTTGGTCGTCGTCCAGCCCCGCTCGCCGCCGTTGAGGTCGTACAGGCCGCCTGTCGTGTCGACGCCCAGGACGTGCGCGTCGTCGATGCCCGGCGGGAGAGCGATCGACGCGGGCCCCTCGGCGCCGGGAGCCGGCCTGCTGGTGTTCGGCATCGGCAGATCCGTCACCTCGCAGTCGGTGGTCGACGCCGTCACGTCCAGATCGGTGCCCCAGCCGTGGCCGACGACCTTCTCCGCGTTCCACGTCGGCACGTGTTCCAGGTAGTAGTTCCACACCAGATCGCCGGTGTCGGCACGCACCGAGTAGTAGATGTCCCCACCCGGCGACAGGATCTGGCCCCCCGGCCGCCAGTCAGCCGAGGCGTCGACCTCGTCGTAGATCATCGCGCGTTCGGTCGTGCGGTCGAAGCGGAAGCGGTGCAGGACGTTCTGCGCGTCACGGGCCTGGAGCGCACCGGGAGCGCTTCCCGTGATCGAGTGGAACCGGCTCCAGCCGACGTCGATCGTCCGGCCGCTGCCGCCGCTCCACTGCCCCGACTGTTCGTTGAACATCCACCACCGCAGGCGGTCGCCCTCGAGCGTGTAGAGGGAGCCCTCGGCATCCGTGGTGATCTTGTCGCGCTCGGTGAGGTAGCGCTGCCAGCCCCATCCGATGGTCTCGTACTGCAGTCCGTTCGGGTACGTGTCCCAGCCGCTGCCGTTGTACCGCAGCCTGCGCAGCTCTCCACTGGTGGTGATGTTGTAGACGCGCCCGTCGGCACCGGCGAACGTCTTGCCGCCCCAGCCCCACCCGACCTGCTTCGCTCCGGCCCAGGCGAACGAGCCGTTCACCGGGTCGGCGTGGTCGTACAGCCACAGGTCGCCGTCGGCCTGCATGGTGAAGATGCGCACCGTCGGTTTGCAGGTGGCGGGCAGCGCGGCGGCGTTCTCCGCGGTGAGTGCGGTGATCGTGCCCGCCGCCAGTGCGACGGCCAGGCACAACGATCTCAGCTTGGTGCTCAAGAGAAGCCCCCAGGTCGAGCCGGGCCCGAACGCCCGGCGGTCCGCGAGAGCATACGAACCGGCGCCCTCTCCTGGTGAGGGCGCCGGTCCGGTTGGTGTCAGGCGATCAGCGCTGGAGCGTCAGCACGCCTGGCCGCCAGGGCAGGGAGTTGTACGGCTGGCCGTCCGAACTCGGGCTGCGGCCCTGGTAGAGCAACTGGAGGTTGCAGGGGTCGATGGTCTTGGTCTGGTCGGGGTTCGTGCGCACCAGGTCGCCGTGGCTGATGTCGTTGGTCCAGGTGGCGCCGCTGTTGGCCTTGCCGGCGAACGGGTTGCTCTCGGTCGCGGCCTGCGGGGTCCACGTGCCGCCGAGGCTGCTGGACGTGAACGAGCGGAAGTAGCGTCCGCCCGTGCCCATCGCCTCGACGAGCATGAGGTACTGGTTCTGGTCCTTGACCTTGTAGACCTCGACTCCCTCGAACAGGTTCTCCCGCGTGTCGGTCATGATCGTCGTGTACGAGGTGCCGAAGCTGCCCGGGAAGTTCCCGATCGGCATGCTGGCGCGGTAGATGTTGCCGTTGTCACCGGCGAAGAACATGTACATGTTCGTGCCGTCGGCGATCAGCGTCTGGTCGAGTGCGCCACCGCCGGGGATGTTGCCCGAGAAGAGCTCCTGCGGCGCCGACCACCCGTTGGCGTTGGTGGGGTCACTCGACGTGAGGTAGCTGAACGTCGTCGGGCCCCATTGGTAGGCGAGCACCCAGATGTTCTTCGGTGCGAAGTAGAACAGCGTGGGTGCGACGGTGCCGAGGTTCATCGTGTTCTGCGGTGCGGAGGCCATGTCCGACCAGTTCGTGAACGTCCCGAAGTTCATCGAGCCGTAGTGCTGCCCGGTCTTGTCCACCGTCGAGCCGTAGACCAGGTGCTTGCCGTTGTAGACGACGTTGGTGAAGTCCTTGAGTGACACCCAGTCCGATTTCGGCGTCGCCAGCACGCCCGTCGACGACCAGCGGTAGTTCGACGGGAGTTGGCACGATCCGCCCGTGTCGCCCACGCGGACGAGCTGCCACTGCTGGTTGGCGCCGTTCCAGTCGCCGTACTGCACGACGGCCGCCCCGTCCGCGGTCGACAGGCCCGTCACCTCGACGCTCTTGCCGCTGTTGCGGTTGATCAGCCGGACGTACCCGCCGTCGGAGTCCGCGAGCCGGAACTGCTGGTTGGTGCCGTTGAGATCCGTCCACTGCTGGACCTTCGCGCCGTCCGCGGCCGACAGACCGGCGACGTCGAGAACCTTGCCGGAGTTCTTCGACTTCAACCGGTAGTAGCCGCCACCGGAATCCACGAACTGCCACTGCTGGTTCCCGCCGTCGTGGCGGGACCATTGCTGGACCGCCGCTCCGTCGGCCGTGGACGCGCTCGCGACGTCCATCGCCTTGCCGCTGTTGCGGTTGACGAGCACGTACCACGCAGTCGTGTCGACGGTCGCCGCCGACGCCGCGCTCGGAGTGAGTGCGACCACCGCACCGGCCACGAGCACGGTCGCGAGCACCGGGCTCAGCGCCGAGGCCCACCGGCCGCGCCGGAAGCGGGTCCCACGGCGGCGTGGGACTTGGTCCATCGAATCCACAGTGATCCTCCTCGACAATTCGCCAATGCGGCATTGCCGTTGTCGCGCCCCCACGGATTTGCCGTTGTCGCAATTGGTCAGCGGGAACACGTATTTGTGTTAGTGCTAACACTGCTTCGTGAGATTGCCAGACCTGTGTCGAATCTACAAGAGGCAGTCTGCTCTGCCATACGAGACGACCTGCAGTGTTGTCGAATTAGTTCGACGGGAGCGAACACTATTCGGTTTTTTCGGTTCGACACCCGATTCGATTCGTTCGATTGCCTCAGGCTGCGCGTTTGAGGTTTGCGCGCACCAGAAGGTAAACGAGGAATGGGCCGCCGATGATGGCCGTCACCACGCCTACGGGCATGTCGTTCGGCAGCACGATTCGTGCGATCAAGTCCGAGCCGATGAGCAGCAACGCGCCGAAGAGACCCGACGCGATCAACGGCGGAACGGGGGAGCGCAGCAGCCGCATCGTGATCTGCGGCGCGACCAGTGCCACGAACGGAACCGGACCCGCTGCGGAGACCGCGACACCAGCGAGAAGTACCGCGCACAGAAGAAGAATCGCTCGCACGGCCGTGTACCGGACACCGAGGCCAGCGGCGACGTCGTCACCGAAGTGCATCGGCTGGAGCTGGAAGGCGATCACCAGCACCACCGCGACCAGCGCGAGGGTGATCCACAGCGTGGTCCACACCTCGGTCCACGACCGCGAGTCGAGCGACCCGACGAGCCAGGACTGCGCGCGGGCGACGTCACGGATGTCGGCCAGCACCAACAGCCACGTCGTGACCGCCTGCATGACCGCGCTGACCGAGACGCCGATGAGGATCAGCCGGAAGCCGTCGATGCCCCGGCGCCACGCCAGGAAGTACACGAGCAGCCCGGTCAGCAGCCCGCCGGTGAGTGCGGCCGCGGGCAGTCCGATCGTGCTCGACACCGCCGCGCCGCCGCTCGCCGTGACGACGAAGACGGCCGTGGCGCTGGCACCGCCGGTGATGCCGAGAACGTCGGGACTGGCCAACGGGTTGCGTGCGATCGACTGGGTCAGCGCGCCGGAGATCCCGAGCGCCACGCCGACGATCAGGCCGACGAGCGCCCGCGGCATCCGCAGGTCCATGATCACGAACTCGTCGACGCGCTCGCCCTGCCCGATCAGCGTCCTGAACACCGCGGACAGCTCGATCGTGAAGTCGCCGACCGAGATCGACACGCAGAAGACGAGGAACGTCAGCGCCGCCAGGACCACCGTGACGAGCACGATCCACGGCCGCCAGACCCACGACCACCCTGCGACGCGGACACCGCGGTGCATCTGTGTGCTCATGCCTGCCTGAACTTCCCGAGCCAGACCAGCGCCGCGAAGAACGGTGCGCCGATGAGGGCGATGACGATGCCTGCCTGGAGTTCGGCCGGCCGCACGACGAGCCGTCCCGCGATGTCGCCGGCCAGCAGCACGACCGCGCCGAGCACCCCCGCGTACGGCACCAGCCAGCGGTAGTCCGGCCCGGTCATCCACCGCGCGACGTGCGCGACCATCAGCCCCAGAAACGCGATCGGCCCGCACGCCGCCGTGGCCGCACCGGCCAGCAACGTGACGGCGACGACGCCGACCGTGCGCCCTGCCGCGATGTTCACGCCGAGACCGCGCGCGACGTCGTCACCGAGGTTGAGCAGGTTGATCGTCGGCAGGTTCAGCAGCGCCAGCACGAGCCCGGCGACGACGAAGACCGCCGCGATCCCGATCACGTCGAACCCGACGCCCTGCACGGAACCCGCGTTCCAGAACCGCAAGACGTCCAGCGACTGCTTGTCGGACAACGCGACCGCGGTGGTCATCGCGGCGAGGAAGATCGTCACCCCTTGGCCGGCCAGCGCGAGGGTGAGCGGGTTGCCGGAGCCGCGGCCGAGACTCGACAGCCCGAACACGAGCACCCCGGCCGCCGCCGCGCCCAGGAACGCGAACCACATGTACTGGAGCGGGTTCTGCAACCCGAAGAGGTAGACGGCGAGCACCACGGCGAACGACGCCCCGGAGTTGACGCCGAGCAACCCGGTGTCCGCGATGGGGTTGCGGGTGTGGCCCTGGATCAACGCGCCCGCGACCCCGAGCGCGACCCCCGCCACGATCGCGAGCACCGTCCGCGGCACGCGCAGGGTCTGCACGATGAGCGTGATCTCGGTGAGCCGCTGGTCGGTGCCGGGATCGCCGAACAACCCCTGCCACACCTCGGCGGGGCTGAGCGCCCGCACCCCGACGACCAGCGACAGCACCGCCACGGCACCGAGCAACGCCACCAGGAACACGAGCCCGGCCAGCCGCCGGGGGCGCGCCCCGGCCGGTGCGGGATCCAGCCCGCGTCGCTCCACCACGATGCTCACGACGGGCTACGTTATCTGCTGCCCGCCTTCTTGACTCAGGGCACCCTTACCTAACTCCGGGCCTCGATGGCCTTGACCGTCTTGGCGAGCGCGCCGCCCAGCACCTTCGGCCCGAGCAACCCCAGCGACAGGCCGAGCAGCCTGCCCTTGAAGTTCTTGCCCTCGCGCACGACCTCGGCCCGCACGATCGTCGTGCCGTCGGCCTGCCTGGTGAACGTGTAGGTGTGGCCGGAACGCCCGCCCCACACGTTGGAGTCGACGGTCCGGAGCACGACGTGGCCCAGGTCGGACCAGTCGTAGTGCAGCCGTTCCCAGATGCCGCCGGAGCCCTCGGTGACGTCGGCGAAGGTGTCGCGCTTCTCGTGGACGACCAGGGAGTCGTCGGCGCTGTTGGGGAAGAGCTCGGCGCGGCCGGGGCCGAAGTCGGTGAGGCCCGCGACGAACTGCTCGGGGGTCGCGGTGGTCTGCTGGGTCAGGGTGATGGTGGGCATGTCCTCGGCCTCTCGACGTCCTGTTTTTCGACAGGACTCAGGTTGGCCGGTCGGAGAGGGTGTTCGCGCCAGGGAGACTCCCTGGTCGATCACTCACCGGTCCTTTGTGGAGGTGACGAGCGACACGACCGCCAGCCCGGTGTTGACCGCCGAGATGATCGTGGTCAGCTTCGCGGCCTTGGCGGGCAGCTCACCGCGTGTCCCGGCGTACACGGCAGCCGCGGTGTCCGTGGCGTGGATCAGCACGGCCTGCCGCAGCACCCGCTGTGCGGAGGCGTCGTCCCGCTTCAGCGTCAGCAGGTCCACGCCGAGGACCAGCGTGCGGATGCCGAACATGCGCGCCGGGTAGACGAACCGCTTGTCGTCGCCCAGCTCGTCACCGAGGCTCTTCGCCATCCTGCTCGCCGCGAACAACCCCAGCGCTCCGTTGAAAATCCTGATGCAGGCCAGTGCGGTCCGCGTGACATCGCCGAGCTTCATCCCGCAGAGTCTAGGAGAGCCGCCAGCCACCGTTCGATGTCCTGGCGTGCCGCCTTCGCCATCCCGGTCGACCGGTTCGTGAACCCGTGCTGCGACTCCGGGTACACCCGCAGGTCCACCGAACCGCCCGCCGCGCACACGCGGGCCGCCATCGCCAGGTTGTCCTCCAGCAGGACGTCCAGGGCGCCGACGATCATCAGCAACGGCGGCAGGTCGCGCAGATCGCCGTAGATCGGTGAGATGTCCGGGATCGTGCGGTCGCGCACGTGACCGGCGTAGGCCTCGATGAAGTACTCGTCCCTGATCAGCCTTCCCGCCGGAGTCCGACCGCTCAGGTCGTACGTGCCGAACTGCAGCGCGGCACCGCGGAACCGGCCGGCGCGCTCTCGCAGGCGCAGCAACGTCGTCACGGCGAGGGTGGCGCCGGCCGAGAAACCACCGATGGTCAATGGCACCGCGCCGAATGCGTCGAGCACCCACCGCGCCGCCGTCTCGCAGTCGTCGGGTGCGGCGGGCCAGGGATCTTCCGGGGCCAGCCGGTAGTCGGGGCTCACGACGACGACCCCGAGGGCGTCCGCGAGCCGTTGGTTGCGTTCGTCGTCCTGGGCCGTCGAACCCAGGTAGAAACCGCCGCCGTGGAAGTCGAGGTGGACGCCGCGAGGTGTGCCCTGGGGCTCGAGAATCCGCACGGGCACTCCGCCGCCGTCGACCAACTCACCCGCCCCGGTCAGCGCGGCACGGACCTCGCGCACCTCGTCGAGGTTCGCTGGGCCCCTTCTGGTTCCGCGCTGGGCGTTGAGGCCCCGCATCTCCTCGACGTGCGCCGTGAGCGCAGGATCGATGAAACCGTTCAGTCCCAACCGCATGAGTGTCCCCCTGATGTGGCGTACCGCCGCCCGACGGTACGCCGACGCGATCACTCACTTGATCGGGGACCACCCTGCTGGAACCCCACGCCGAACCACGAAAAAACCACAGGTTCTCGCCGCACATCGGTCGTCATCGGCGTGAGCAGCTCCGGCACGTTCGCCGTTCAGGCGCAGCCCAACCTGCTCCGCACCTTCACCCACACCTCGCCTACGAGTTCGGGCCACGTGTGTTCACCGCGATCCTCGACAAGCACCTGCCGAGCGGTGTCACGCGAGCCGGTGGTGCCCGCTGTCGAAGAACACCAACGGGTCGCCCTCGTCGCGGTGTCCGCACCAGCACGGGCTGCCGATCACCAGCACGTGGTCGGCGGCCTCGACGACCTGCTTCACCTCGCACACCGCCGCGGCCGTCGCGTCGTCCAGCAGGGGGACGCCGAGGCGTTCGCTCCACGGCACGCCCGCGAACCGGTCGTCGCCGGATGTGGCGAACCGGGTGGCGAGCTGGCGGTGCGCGAAGCCGAGCACGTTGACGGCGAACGACTCCCGTTGCCGGATCACCGCGAGGGTGCTGCTGCGCTGGGCCAGCGAGATCATCAGCAACGGCGGGTGCAGGGAGACGGACGTGAAGCTGTTCACCGTGCAGCCCACCGGGTTCGTGCCCGCGGTGCTGGTCACCACCGCGATGCCGGTGGGCCAGGTCCGCATGAACGCGCGGAGGTCCTCGCCGGTGAGCGCGGGGTCAGCACGGGTCGTCATCGGTGGTCCACGAGTTCGGCCTCGCACATCGTCCGCTGGTGCAGCAGTCCCGGTTCGTCGGCTCCGGGCAGCACCAGTGCGCGGGAGTAGTCGTCGATGGCCTCGCGGAACCTTCCGGCCGCCTGGTACACGAAACCCCTGTTGTACAACAGGTCCGGGTTGCCGGTGTCGAGTGAGATGGCGACGGTGAGGTCCTCGATGGCCGCGTCCTGGTCGCCAATGGCGTGGGCGAGGGCGGCGCGGCTGGCCCGTGCGGCCACGAGCTGGGCGTCGACGCGCAGTGCATGATCGAACTCCTTGGCCGCGAGGTCGAGATCGTTCGTCTCCATCGCCAGCAGGCCGCTCGCGTGCAGCAGCCGCGCGTCCTCCGGGTGCACCCGCAGGCCTTCGTCGACGCAGGCGCGGGCGGTGCCGAACGAGCCGGTGTCGATCAGGAGGCTGACCAGGTTGATGCGCGCGTCCAGCTGGTCCGGTTCGAGTTCGACCACATAGGACAGATCGGCGATCGCGCCGTCGAGGTCGCCCAGTTCCGCGCGCAGGTCGGCGCGGTTGTAGTGCAGCTCGAGGAACGGCGCCGTCAGCGTCATGGCCTTGGCGTAGTCGGCCAGCGCGTGCTCCGGCTCGCCCAGTCTGCGCCACACGTCGGCGCGGTCGAAGTAGTAGTCGGGGTAGTTGGGGTCGACCTCGATCACCGCGTGGAGGTCGGCGAGCGCTTCCTCGACGCGGCCCAGCGCCACCAGCACCTTGGCCCTGTTGTTCAGCAGCACCGACCTGTGCAGCTGGTGCTTCTCCGGGTCCAGTTCCGCGTCGAGCCGCCGCACGCCCTCGTTCACCAGCGCGAGGGATCCCGGAAGGTTGCCCAGGTGCATCTCGACCAGCGCCTTGCCGTTGTTCTGGAACACCGTCTGGAAGGTCCGCTGCTCGATGTCGGGCAGCAGCGAGGCGATGGCCACGGCATTGTTGAGCAGCACCTTGGCCTGGTGGTGGTCCTTGTGCTCCGGCGGATGATGACGCGTGTAGAGCATCGCCATCGCGTAGGAGCAGAACAGGTGCACCATCGGCAGGGTGTGCCGCTCACGCAGCTCGTCGTAGTACGGCAGGCTCTCCAGGCTGCGGTCGAGCGACGCGAGCGCGGTGGTCATCTTCGTGGTGAGAAGCCAGTGGCGCTCCTGCTCCGCGTCCGGATCCGTGATCGCCCTGCCGCGCGGCACGATGTCGAGGAGCATGTTGTAGAAACCCATGTCGAAGCAGTGGTTGGCGGCGTCGAGCATCGCGATGCTGCCCGCTCCGGCGGGATCGCTGCCGTGTTCGAGGTGGTACAGCAACGCACCGAGCCCGAGGCTGCTGTCACCTCCCGCGAGCTGGGCGGCGCGTTCGTCGTGCAGCCGGGCGCGCACGTCGTCGGCTGCCGAGGCGTACGCGGCGAGCAGACGGGGGTCGTCCGAGGTGCAGTCGGAGTCGATGAACGCCCGCAACGCTTCTTCTTCCGTGCCACCGAAGTCCGGACGTTGCGCCGGGACGGTCTGCCGCGCGTACCGGCGCAGCGAGGCCGCCAGCTCCTCGTCGACGTGCTCGGTGCGGGTCGTGATCACGAACCGCAGCGGGCCGGATCCGCTGCGCCGCAACGCGATGGCGACGAACTCCTGGTCGGTGTGGTCGGCCTCGTCGAGGTTCGTGAACGCCAGCGTCAGCGGATCGTGGCCGGCGAGTTCGGCGTGCGACCGCAGGAACTCGAAGACGCCGTGGGCGAGCCGCCGGGTCCTGTTCGCGGGGTAGATCCTCGTGCGCTCACTGGGAATCGCGAGCGAGGTGAGGGTCTGCGGTCCCGCGCCGATCAGGCCGGACAGCTCGGGCGCGGCGGAGAGGATCTCCAGTGCGTGGCGCTGGACGAGATCAGGCCGTTCGGCGTGCACGGCCGGCACCAGCGCGCGCAGCAGGGTTCCCACGCCGGTGTAGGGCCCGCGCAGTCTGGAGTGGCAGTCGACCTCGAAGTCGGCGTCACCGAAGGCCTCGGCTCGCGGACCGGTCCGCCACAGGTGTTCGCTCATGCTCGTTCCTTCCTCGATGAGCTGTCGCGGCGGGAGACCACGAGCAGCAGGACGGCCTGGATCAAGATCAACAGAACGGACACGGCGGAGTCCCAGAAACCCGCGCCGCCCGAGGTGCCCTGCGCCAGCGCGGTCCACGTCCTGACCGCGAACCCCACGATCACCGGCAGGATCGCGACCACGAGCGTCACCAACAGGAAACCCACTCCGGCGACGGTGATCGCCGCGAACCACGGCGCGACCTGCCGATCGCGGGGAGACCAGTCCTGCTGCGGGGATCTGCGGACGCCCGGCAACCAGGCGAACCTGTCACGCAAGTACGCGGTGGTGGCCTCGTGCAGGTTCGTGCAGCCCAACGCGGTGGTGAACACGAAGTAGAGGTCGGTGCGCAGGAACACGTAGAACTGCCAGGCCAGCCGCAACACGACCAGGTAAGCGACGGCGAGTGCCAACCGCCCCACCAGGTTCGGCCCCGCCACCGCACTGGTCGCCGTCAGCAGGCTGAACAGCAGCAGGTCGGCGAGCATGCCCGCGAGGAACGGCAGATAGCGCTTGCGCCGCGGCACGCTGAGCAGACCGTCGAGCTCGGTCTGCACGACGAGGAAGTACAACCGCCTGCCGACGCTGAGCTTCGACGGCAGACCGAGTCTGCGTCCGGCCAGCACGTGGTAGCCCTCGTGCAGCAGGAGAGCGGGGATCTGCGAGAACGTCAGCACCAGCTGCACCGCGACGAGCGAGGAGGTGAAGAAGACGTTCTCCGCGTGCGGGCGCAGCTGGGGTTGCGCGGCCATCAGGACCAGCGCCACGCCCACGAGCACGGCGTAGCACGCCCAGGCGAGTGGTGAGAACACCGCACGGCCGAGTCGCTGGAACCGTACTTCCCTGGCCACGGCAGGACTTTCACCGGCCTCGCGGATGAACCCGAGCTCGTGCAGCGCCGCGACGAAGTCCTCCATGTCGATGGGCTCGCCGAACTCGGTCCGGTACCAGTCGGCCGCTTCCGGCACCGGCATGCCCTCCGACAGCCGGCGCAGCAGGGCTGCTCCGTCCTCCGGCAACGTGGCGTAGGACTCGGCGTCGGGCCTGCCGACGGTGATCCCGTCGTGCTCCTCGACGTAGGTCAGCGGGTGGAACTCCAGACGATGCGCGGACATCGAGAACTCCGGGAGGTAGGTGGATGGCCGCTCCCGGGCAGAGCACGGGAGCGGCCGCCCGGTTCATCAGCAACAAGGAGTGCAGTAGCCCGGCGCGGAAGACGTGAGCTTGATCGAACCGTTCTTGCGGATCGCGATCTTCTTCATGGGAGTCACCTCCGTTTCTGCCGAGGCGTCGGCGGAGCTCACCGTGTCAGCGGCGGACCTCGTGCCGCAGTGGGGACGGGACCCCGGAATTCGCCGCGGCCGCCGTGCGTGGATTGGGGGCCGTCCCCCATGGCCACCACCGGGCGGGACGGTGGACGGTGTGCGCATGCGAGACGACGCGCTTTCGATCATCGTGACCGGATCCAGTGCCGCACTGGGGATGCCGGGGTATCTGACGTGGCTGCGGCAGGAGATCGACCTGAGCCTGCGCGTGCTGCTGACGCACAGCGCGGAACGGTTCCTGCGGCGCGAGGTCGCGGGCTGGTACGCGGACGAGGTCTGCGTCAGCGACGACCCGGACCTCAATCCCGTGGAGTTCGCCAGGAGGTCGCTGGGGATCGTGGTGTTGCCGGCCACCGCGAACGTGCTGGCGGCGACCGCTCTCGGCCTCGGCTCGTCACCGGCCCAGACCGCGCTGCTGGCCGCCACCAGGCCGGCGTTGTTCTTCCCCGCCATGAACGAGGTCATGTGGGACAAACCGGTGGTGCGCAGGCACGTCGAGGCGCTGCGCGCGGACGGGCACACCGTGGTCGAACCGCAGCGGCGGCCCGTGTTCGAGCTGTGGCAGAAGGAGAACGTGCTGGGCATCGGCATGCCGGAGCCGGAGGAGGCGACGGAGCTGATCGTCGCCTGGCTGGAGGTGCTCCTCGACAGCGTCGGCGAGGAGGAGGCGGAAGCCGCGACGGTCAACGGGTGACGGGGTCAGCCCGCGAGGTCGCTCAGGTGGTCGATGGCGAACCTGTGCAGTGATCTGCGGTCGTGCTCACCGGTCTTGGCGAGCAGGCTCGCGACGTGCTTTTCGGCCGTGCGCGGGGAGATGTAGAGCCGTCTGGCGATCTCGGTGTTGCCGAGCCGTTCCGCGAGCAGCCGCAGCACCTCGTTCTCCCGCGCGGTGATGCCGAGCAGCCGCAGCCGGGCCGGCACGTCGCTGGTGCCGGTGCGGCGTTGCGACGCGGTCCACCCTGCTCCCCGCAGCAACGTGCGGCAGGCGTTCCTGAGCGCGGTCAGCTGACCGACGTGGAAGTACTCCTCCGCCTCGCGCAACCAGCTCGCCGGGTCACCCCATCCGTCGGTGAGCGCGGCTTCCGCGGCCAGCCGCAGCCCGAGTCTGCGGGTCAGCGCGAACGGTTCGGCGACCCGGCCGTGCTCCGCCATCGCCTCCGCCGCCTGTTCGGCGCGCCCGTCCCTGCCGGCCAGCACTGCTTCGGTCAGCAGGAGGAACTGGCGGTGCCACGCCGATCCCGCGCGTGCGGCCTCGACCGCGTCACCGTGGTGCGACCAGCCCATCTCGCCGTCGAGCGCCCCCAGCAGAACTCTCAGCCCGTGCGGCCACGCCTGGAGGTGGTGCGCCGCGTCCCGTGCATCGGCCACGTCCAGCGCTTCCACCGCTCGTCGCCTGTCCTCCTCGGCGAGGGCGCAGAACGTCTCGCACGCGGCCAGAGCGGATGTGGTGCCGTCCAGCGACCGGACCGCGCGCTCCATCGCCGAACGCTGCCCGCGCAGCGCGAACGCGACAGCCTTGGCGGTGATCACGTCGTCGGCCACCTGCCGCAGACCCAGCCGGGTCACCTCGGGCAGGCAGCGGTCGGCGAGCTCGGCGGCGAGCACGAACTCGCCGCGCAGCACCGTGGTCATGACGAGCTTCGCCTGCAGCAGGTGCCCTTCCAGAACCGCGCCCGCCTCGAACGCCTGACCGCACACCTGACGCAGCCGGGTGTCGTCGCCGGAGCGCAGGGAGTGGTTGACGGCGGACCTCGCGCGCGACCGCAGTCGCATCGCCGGCAGCCCGTGCCGGTGCGCCAGTTCGGCCATCCGCCGCAACCGCGCATCCGACTCGGCGGGGTCTCGTTGCACCGCAAGGGTTCCGAGCAGCTCCAACGCCTCGCAGGCGAGGACGGGCAACCTGGAGCGGGCGGCCTGGGCGAGTGCGCGCAACGCCAGGTCCTCCGCGTCCGGGTGCCCGAGTCCGGCGGTGATCAGGTCGATCCTCACGGTGAGCTCTGGTGAGGCGCCTGGGCCCAGCAGCCTCCGAGCGGTTTCCAGCTCCTCGTGGCCGCGTGACGGCAGTCCCGCCCGCACGGCCACCTGCGCGAGCGTGGTGTGCAGCACGGCTCGTCCTGCCTGATCGAGACCGAGGTCGTCGACGTTCGCGGCCAGGGCGAAGGCCTGTTCGACCTCGCCCGCCTCGGCGAGTGCGGTGAGCAGCGGTGTCAGCACCGCGATCGGCTCGCAGCACGCCGTCGCCAGCTCCTGTGCCCGGCGCAGCAGCCCCACGGCCGCGGCCGCGTTCCCGTCGGTGAGCGCGCGTTGTCCCGCGTCGACGAACAGCCGCCGGGCAGTGCCGGTTTCGCCGGCCACGAGCCAAAGCCCGGCCGCCACCGCGCACCACTCGCCGGGCAGCCCCGGCCAGCAGGCCTCCACTGCCTCGGCGGCGCGCCGGGCGAGCTCGGCCCGTTCGCCGCCTGCCTTCTCCAGCAAGGCCCGCGGGGTCAGCGCGTGCCGGAACGAGTACCAGCCCGCCGCGAGGTGATCCGGCGCGACGAGCTGCTTCGTGACGGCGGGACGCAGCCGCCGCACCAGTTCGTGCCTGCCGAGACCGGACATGATCCGCAGCACCGGCAGCGGAAACCGGCGCCCGAACACCGCGGCGGTGGTGAGCAGATCGGTGAGCTCGGGGCCGAGCCTGCGCACCCGGCCCGCGACGCTGTGCACGACCGCTTCCGGCACAACGGTGTCCGCGCCATCCCGCACCGACCACCCGCCCAGCTCCTGCACGAGATGGCCGGCCGCGAGCAGCTCCCCGGCGACGAACGGCACACCCTCGCTGTCGCGGAACACCCTCTCCGCTGCGGCACGGGGCACCGCGCTCGACGCCACGCTGAGGCAGGACGCGACCAGCTCACCCGTCCGCGCCCTGTCCAGCCTGGCGAGCTCGACCACGGCGAGGCCGAAGCGCCTGCCGTCCCGCGCCAGCTCCAGCACCGGGCACTCCTCGTCCCGCGCGGTCGCGAGCAGGGCCACCCGCTGCTCCGCCAGGTTGTCGGCGAGGTAGTCGAGAATCGCCGCGGTCCCCACGTCCGCGTCGTGCAGGTCCTCCAGGACCAGCACGCAGCCGGTGTCGCGGCCGAGGACGCCCAGCAGCCGCAGAAGCCCTTCTGCGACAACGACAAGGGGCTCGTCGGTGGTCCCGCTGTCGCGCCATTCAGGGGCGAACCGGGCGAGCGCGTGCCGGTAGGGCAGGAGCACGGGGTCGGCGGGCAGGCCGTCGTCGCGGGCGAGTGAGAGCACCGCCTCGGACAACGCCCGCAGCGGTGCCGAGGGATCGGCCCGGCCTCGCAAAACCCGCATTCCCCGCGTCACCCCGTGATCCGCCGCCGCGGTCACGAGCCGCGACTTCCCGATGCCCGGCTCGCCGAGCACGATCGCGGCGCCGCCGGTCTCCACCACCCCGGTGAGCACCCGCAACTCCTCTTCTCGCCCGATCATCCGAGGCGATGGCACTGTGACGGCTCCCATGTCCGGCACGATCGGCTGCCCGCGTACACAACGGCGTACACGGCGTCGTGTACGCAAACGCTTCACTCCGATTGGGTGCGTACGACCGGCGTTCCCGGCCCTAGGCTCGAAACGTCGACAGTTCCTGGTGACGCTGGAGAGTGTGGGTGAGACTTCGCATTCTCGGGCCGGTCGAGATCGCCACAGACCACGGTCCCGCGTTGCCGGCGCGGCGGATGGCCAGGGTGCTGCTCGGCGTGCTTGCCCTGCACGCCAACACCTTCGTGCCGACCGAACGGATCGTCGACGCGCTGTGGGACGGGTCCCCGCCGCGGTCCGCGCGGATCAACCTGCGTTCGTACGTCAGCGACCTGCGCCGGTTGCTGCGCTCCGGCGGGAGGAGCAGCACGAGGATCGAGACGGCCAGCGGTGGCTACCTGCTGGCCTCGGAGCCGGACGACCTCGACGTCCTCGGCTTCACCGCCCTCGCGCTCGCGGGCAGGGACTGTCTCGCGCGCGGCGACCACGAACAGGCCGTCGAGCGGCTGACCAGCGCGGGCGCGCTGTGGCGAGGTCCCGTGCTCGACGGAGTGCCGGTCCCGCAGGCGGTTGCGCCCACCGTCCGGATGCTGGAGGACCGGCGCGTCGACGCCATCGAGGACTGCGTCCAGGCGCGCTTGGAGCTCGGCAGGCACGCGGGGCTCGCCGCCGAGCTGCGTGAGCTCACCGGCCGGTACGAGCTGCGGGAACGGTTGTGGGGCCAGCTGATGCTCGCCCTGTACCGCAGCGGCAGGCCCGGCGAGGCGATGCGGGCGTACGACCGGTTGCGCCGGGTGCTGCACGCGGAGCTGGGCGCCGACCCGAGTCCCGAGATCCAGCAGCTGCACCAACGGATCCTGCGCGACGACCCGGGGCTGGCGGGGCCCGTGCGGACCGCCGCCGTCCCGCAGCGCGCCGCTCCCGTTCCGTGGCAGTTGCCGCCGGACGCGGAACCGTTCGTCGGCAGGCACGACGAGCTGCGCACGCTGGATCGCCTGTCGGCTGCGGCGTCCGGCACCACCGCGGTCGTCGGAACGGCGGGGGTGGGCAAGACCGCGTTGGCGGTGCACTGGGCGCACGGCGCACGTGACCGGTTCCCCGACGGCTGCCTGTACGTGGACCTGCGTGGTTACGGGCCCGGCGCGCCGGTGCCGCCCGAGCAGGTGCTGGTGGGATTCCTGCGGGTTCTCGGCGAACGCGGCGCCCACGCGGGACACGACATCGCCGAGCTGTCCGGCCGGTACCGGACGGCGATCGCGGACCGGAAGATGCTGGTGGTGCTGGACAACGCGCGTGCCTCCGAGCAGGTGCGGCCGCTGCTGCCGGGCACCGCGGGCTGCGTGGTCGTGGTGACGAGCCGCGACGACCTCGCCGGTCTGGTGGCGCGGGACGGCGCCCGGCGCGTGCGGCTGGATCCGATGACACCGGATGAATCCCAGGCTCTGCTCGAAAGGCTGATCGGCGACCAGGAGGGTGCGGGAGCGGTCGCGGAGCAGTGCGCCGGGCTGCCGCTCGCGTTGCGCATCGTCGCCGAGCTCGCGGCGCAGTCCGCCACCCCGCTCGACGAGCTCGCCGCGACGCTGGCCGACCGGCAGCGCGCTCTGGACGAGATGGACGCCGGCGGTGATCCGGGCACCGCCGTGGTGGCCGTGTTCGACTGGTCCTACCGGGTGCTGCCTCCCGCCGCGGCACGCGCGTTCGGCCTTCTCACCTGGCATCCGGGTGCCGACTTCGACGTGCACGCTGCCGCCGCCCTGCTGGAGACCACGCCCGAGGAGGCGGGACGGCTCGTCGCGGCGCTCTGTCGCGCGCATCTGGTGCAACGCGGTGCCAAAGGCCGGTACCACGTCCACGACCTGTTGCGCGCCTACGGCATGCGCCAACCGCCGGCCGACGCCGTCGCGGTCGCGCTCACCGGACTCTTCGACTACTACGTGCACGCCGCGACCGTCGCCGAAACCGTGCTGCCACTGGGCCGCGGCCGCACACCGCCACCGTCCGCGTTCCGCACGCCGCCGCTGCACGACCCGGTCCTGGCCGCGCACTGGCTCAACTCCGAGCGGGCGAACCTGGTCGCCGTCGTCGCGCACTGCGCGATCCACGGCTGGCACGCCCAGGCCTGTGAGCTGGCGCAGGCGTTGCGGCCCTACCTGGACCAGGGCCGTCATCTGGCCGAGGCGCAGACCGTCCACCGGCACGCGCTGCACTCCGCCCGCCGCCTCGGCGAGCCCGCCCGCATCGGCGCGGCGCTGAACAACTTCGGCAGCGTGTGCCACCACCTCGGTCGTTACGCCGAAGCGGCCGAACATCTCGACGCGGCACTGGCTCTGCGCAGGCAGGCCGGTGACCGGACCGGTGAGGCGAGGACCACCAGCAACCTGGCGGGGGTGTACGCCAGGCTGGGCAGGCACGGCGACGCGATCGAGCACTACCGGCGGGCGCTGGCCATCACCCGCGACATCGGCGACCGGGCGAGCGAGGCGATGGTGCTGGCCAACCTCGCGTTCGTGCACCTGCGGCTCGGCAGCTACCTGGAGACGGTGGACTGCCACCGGCGGGCGCTGGAACTGACCCAGCTGCTGGACGACCGGATGATGGAGAGCATCGAGCACTGCAACCTCGGGCTGGTGTACGCGCTCCTCGGCCGTCACCGGGAGTCTGCGCGGTCGTTGCGGCGGGCCGCCGAGATGTGCCGCGAGCTGGGCGATCGCCAGGGCGAGGGTTTCGTGTCCGGCAACCTCGCCGTCCTGCACACCAGGCTCGGCAACCACTGGGTCGCGCGCCGCCACGTCGAACGGGCACTGGCTGTGCACGCGGCGTCCGGCGAAATCGCGAGCGAGGCCGCGGTGCTCGGCTTCCAGGGGGACCTGTTGCTGCACATGGGTTTGCCCGCACAGGCGCTGCGGTCGTTCCGCCAGGCGCTGACGCTGGACAGACGCCTCGGCGAACGGTTCCAGGAAGCACAGGCGCTCAACGGCATCGCGGCCGCCGCGACGGCGATGCGCCGGTTCGACCAGGCGGAGCTGCACCACGACGCGGCGCTCGCACTGGCCACCGAGACCGGTGACCGGTACGAACGGGCCCGCGCGCTCGACGGCATCGGAAAGTTGCGCTGCAGCACGGGAAACCCCGGTGCGGCAGTGGCGTTGTGGCGCGAGGCGGCCGCGATCTACGACGAGATCGGTGTGCCGGAAGCCGATCAGCTCAAAGCCCGCCTCGACGGGCTCGCCGTGCCGACCTGAACGACCGGCAGTTGAGGACTTTCCCGGCGGCGAAAGGACCAGATCGCTGACTGCTGTCTGCGCCGCGGCCTGGCGAGCACATCGCGTAGCCGGGTGGTCCCGACGGAGCCATTTGGATCCAATACCCACTTTTCCGGTAGCGAAACCTCCGCTGCGACGACCTCCTGTGCGGGCGCATCGTGCGCCTGCACAAGGCTTGTCTCGGATGAGAGGGGCGTTTGTGAAAACCTCGGGCAGACGCGCCAGACGGCGTGCGCTTGTAGGGATCCTCGTGGCCGCGGCCGGACTGACGACCGGTGTCACGACGGCGTCGGCGGCCGACGGGGTCGTCATCGCCGCACCGGCGGGGAAGGCGATCGCGGACCAGTACGTGGTCGTGCTCCGCAACGGTGTGGCGGCGACGAGCTCGGGCTCGCTCGCCAAGCAGTACAACGGAAAGGTGACCGCGTCCTGGCAGCACGCGCTGCAGGGGTTCGCGGTCAACGCCACCGCGGCCAGCGCCAAGTCGTTGGCGCGTGATCCCCGTGTGGCGGCGGTGTACCAGGACGCGGTGGTGAAGGCGGACGCCGTTCAGGTGAACCCGCCGTCCTGGGGACTGGACCGCGTCGACCAGCGGAACCTGCCGCTGGACCAGCGGTACAACTACGGGCCCACCGCACCCGGTGTGCGTGCCTACGTGATCGACACGGGCATCCGGGTGTCCCACTCGACGTTCGGCGGACGGGCGAGCTGGGGCACCAACACCACCGGGGACGGCAACGACACCGACTGCAACGGTCACGGCACGCACGTGGCGGGCACGATCGGTGGCAACGAGTACGGCGTGGCCAAGGCGGTGCGGCTCGTCGCCGTCAAGGTGCTGACCTGCTCCGGCAGCGGCAGTTTCGCCGGCGTGATCAGCGGAGTGGACTGGGTGACCGCCAACGCGGTCAGGCCGGCGGTCGCGAACATGAGCCTGGGCGGTGGCGCGTTCGACCCGCTGGACACGGCGATCCGCAACTCGATCGCGTCGGGCATCACCTACGCGGTGGCGTCGGGCAACTCCAACACCGACGCGTGCCAGACCTCGCCCGCGAGGGTCGCGCAGGCGCTGACGGTGAACGCCACCGGCACGAACGACGCCAGGGCGTCGTTCTCGAACTTCGGCACCTGCACCGACCTGTTCGCACCCGGTGTCGGCATCACGTCGTCGTGGAACACGAGCGACACCGCGACGAACAACATCAGCGGCACCTCGATGGCGACCCCGCACGTGGCGGGCGTGGCCGCGCTGTACCTGCAACGGCATCCCGCCGCCCCTGCCCAGCGCGTGCACGACGCCATCGTCCGCAACGCCACGCCCGGCGTGGTCGGCAGTCCCGGCACCGGGTCGCCGAACCTGCTGCTGTACTCGCTGTTCACCCGGTGGGGCCCGGAAGGCGACTACAACAGTGACGGGACAACGGATCTGACAGTCTGGCGTCCGTCAGAGGGCAACTGGTACGTGCGCGGGATCAGCACGACCCAGTGGGGCATCGGCGGTGACATTCCGGTGCCCGGCGACTACAACGGTGACGGCGTCACCGATCTCGCCGTGTGGCGTCCGTCCGAAGGCAACTGGTACGTGCGCGGCATCGGCACCGTCCAGTGGGGCATCGGTGGCGACATTCCGGTGCCCGGCGACTACAACGGCGACGGCGTAACGGACTTCGCGGTGTGGCGTCCGTCCGAGGGCAACTGGTACGTCCGCGGGATCAGCACCACGCAGTGGGGCATCGGCGGCGACGTTCCCGTGGCGGGTGACTACAACGGTGACGGCATCACGGATCTCGCGGTGTGGCGTCCGTCCGAGGGCAACTGGTACGTCCGTGGGATCAGCACCACGCAATGGGGGATCGGCGGTGACATCCCTGTGGTGGGCGACTACAACGGTGACGCCGTCGCGGATCTCGCCGTGTGGCGGCCGTCCGAGGGCAACTGGTACGTGCGTGGGATCAGCACGACCCAGTGGGGGATCGGCGGCGACATCCCGGTGCCCGGCGACTTCAACGGTGACGGCGTGACCGATCTCGCCGTGTGGCGTCCGTGGGAAGGCAACTGGTACGTGCGCGGCCAGTTCACCACCCAGTGGGGCATCGGAGGTGACGTCCCGCTGGCCTCCTAGCTGGGGGTACCGCCCGGCTGGTCAGCGACCAGCCGGGCGGTCCGGCTCAGCGCCGGTCGCGGATCATCCCGCGCTGGACCGCGATGAAGACCAGCAGCAGCGCGCCGATCACGATCTTCGTCCACCACGAGCTGAGCGTGCCCTGGAACGAGATCAGCGTCTGGATCGTGCCGAGCACCAGCACTCCGGCGAGGCTGCCGAGCACGTACCCGAGCCCGCCCGCGAGCAGAGTGCCACCGATGACCACTGCCGCGATGGCGTCGAGCTCCATGCCGACCGCGTGCAGGCCGTACCCGGAGAGCATGTACAGGCTGAACAGCAGCCCGGCCAACGCCGAGCAGAAGCCGCTGATCACGTACACGCCGACCTTGGTACGACCGGTCTTGAGCCCCATCAGCATCGCCGACTGCTCGTTGCCGCCGACCGCGTAGACCGTGCGGCCGAAGCGGGTGCGGTGCAGGACGAACAGCGCCGCCAGCACGACGACGAGCGCGATGACCACGTTGTAGGTGATCGTGACGCCGCCGGGCAGTTCGATGACGGCGGTGGCGACGTCGCGGAACGTGGTGTCCTTGATGGACACGGACTCGACGCTGATGAGGAAGCAGAGGCCGCGGGCGAGGAACATGCCTGCGAGGGTGACGATGAAGGGCTGGATGTCGAACTTGTGGATGACCAGACCCATCAGCAGGCCCAGCGTCGAGCCGATCACCAGCACCGCGATGATGACCAGCGGGACCGGCCAGCCGGCGCGGAGGCCCGCTGCGGTGACCATTGTGGACAGTGCGACGACGGAGCCGACGGACAGGTCGATGCCGCCGCTGAGGATGACGAAGGTCATGCCGGCGGCGAGCACGATGAGGAAGGCGTTGTCGATGAACAGGTTCGCGATGACCTGACCGGACGCGAACCCCTCGTAGCGGACAGAGCCGACGCCGAACGTGATCACGAACAGCACCACGGTCGCGAGGACCGGCAGGAACCGCGACGGCAGCCGGGTGGTGAGAGCGGTCATGACGAGACGGCCACCTTCCGGAAGCTGAGTGCGGCGCGGGCCTTCGGCGACTGGATCAGGCACACGGTGATGACGACGACCGCCTTGAACACCAGCGTGACCTCCGCCGCCACGCCGATCGTGTAGACGGTCGTGGTGAGGGTCTGGATGATCAGGGAGCCGAGCAGCGTGCCGGCGAGTGAGTACCGGCCACCCGCGAGCGACGTGCCGCCGATGACGACGGCGAGGATCGCGTCCATCTCGATCCACAACCCGTTGCTGTTGGCGTCGGCGGCGCTCACGTTCGAGCTGATCATCAGACCGGCGATGCCCGCGCAGACCGCGGCGAACACGTAGACGGTCCAGATGATCGTGCGGGACTTGACTCCGGCGAGGCGGGAGGCCTCGGGGTTCACGCCGACCGACTCGATCAGCATGCCGAGTGCGGTCTTGCGCGTGGTGAACGCGACCAGGCCCAGCACCGCGAGGCTGATCAGGATCGAGACCGGCAGCACCACGAACCCGGCACCGACCTGGCGGTAGGCGTTGTTGTTCACCGTGATGATCTGGCCCTCGGTCACCAGCATGGCGATGCCGCGGCCCGCGGTCATCAGGACCAGGGTGGCGATGATGGGCTGGATGCCGAGGCCTGCGACCAGGAAACCGTTCCACAGGCCCAGCACCGCGCAGAGCACCAGCGCGATCGCCATGCCCACCAGTGCGGTGCCGACGTCCGGTGACGTTCCGATGTGGACACACGTCACCGCGGCCGCGATGGCCGCGACGGCGCCGACGGAGAGGTCGATGCCGCGGGTGGCGATGACCAGCGTCATGCCGATCGCGATCAGGAGGGTGGGTGCGCCGTTCTTGAGCACGTCGACCAGGCCGCCGTAGAGGTGGCCGTCCTGGATGCGCAACGCGAAGAACGACGGTGTGAAGATGAGGTTGAGCAGCAGCAGGGCGACCAGCGCCACGATCGGCCAGAGCAAGCGGTTCTTCACGACGCCATCCCTTCCGGGAGCTGTTCACCCGCGATGAGGCCGACGACCTCGTCGAGACTCGCGCCGCTGTCCAGCTCAGCGATCTTGTGCCGGTCGCGCAGCACGACGATCCGGTCGGCGATGCGCACGACCTCCTCCAACTCCGCCGAGATGAACAGCACCGCCGTGCCCTCGGAGGCGAGGGTCGTGACGAGGTGCTGGATCTGGGCCTTGGCTCCGATGTCGATGCCGCGGGTCGGCTCGTCCAGGATGAGCAGTCGTGGTTCGGTGACGAGCCAGCGGGCCAGCAGCACCTTCTGCTGGTTGCCACCGGAGAGCGTGCGCACGAGCGCGTCCGGGTTGGCAGGCCGGATGTCCAGCGCCGTCAGGTACTTCTCGACGAGCTCGTCCTTCACGCGGCGGGACAACGGACGCGTCCAGCCGCGCGCGGCCTGCATGGCGAGCACGAGGTTGTCACGGATGGAGAGGTCGGCGACGAGGCCTTCGCCCTTGCGGTCCTCCGAGCAGAACGCGATGCCGGCGGCGATCGCCGAGCGCGGGCCGCGCAGGTGCAGCGGCTTGCCGTCGACGAGCAACTGACCGGAGTCGGCCTTGTCGGCGCCGAAGAGCAGCCGTGCGAGTTCCGTGCGACCGGAGCCGAGCAGACCGGCCAGCCCGACCACCTCGCCCGCGCGGACGTCGAGGTCGAACGGCGCGATCGCGCCACGGCGGCCGAGGCCTTCCGCACGCACGAGCACGGGGCCGTCGGCCTGGTGCTTCTCCGCGGCTTCCTCGATCGCCTCCAGCGCACCGAGCTCGCGGCCGATCATCTTCGAGACCAGCGCGCGCCGGTCGAGTTCCGAGGTCAGGTGCTCGCCGACGAGGGTTCCGTTGCGCAGCACCGTCATCCGGTCGGAGATCTCGTAGACCTGGTCGAGGAAGTGGGAGACGAACAGGATCGCGACGCCTTCGTCGCGCAGCACGCGCATGATGCGGAAGAGCTCGGCGACCTCCCCTGCGTCCAAACTGGACGTCGGTTCGTCGAGCACGAGCACCCGGCAGTCGACCGCGATGGCGCGGGCGATGGCGACGAGTTGTTGCACCGCAATGGGATGCGTGCTGAGCACGGACGCGGGGTCGATGTGCACACCGATGCGCGACAGCACCTCGGCCGCGCGCTTGCGCATGGCGGGGAAGTCGATGCCGCCGAACTTGCGCGGTTCGCGGCCCAGCAGGATGTTCTCCGCGACCGTGAGGTTCGCGCAGAGGTTGACCTCCTGGTACACCGTGCTGATCCCGGCTTCTTGCGCCTGGCCGGGGGAGGAGAACGCGACCGCGTCACCCGCGAGCTGCACTGTGCCGCTGTCCGGCGTGTGCACACCGGTGAGCGTCTTGATCAGGGTGGACTTGCCGGCGCCGTTCTCGCCCATCAGAGCGTGCACTTCGCCGGGGAACAGCCGGAAGTCGACGTCCTGCAACGCCTTCACGCCAGGAAATGCGAGGCTGATGCCTCGCATCTCGACGACGGGCGGCGGTGACTCGGTCATGAGGGAGCCTTCGTCGCTGGGGTGCGGGACCCGCCACTGGAACGTGAGAGAGTGACGGGTCCCGCAGTCTTTGGTGGGATCAGTACTGGCGGTTCGGCAGTGCGGCCTTGGCCTGTTCCTGGTTGAAGGCGCCTTCTTCGGTGACGACCCGTGCGGGGACGTCCTCGCCCTTGACGACCTTCTTGGCGAGCTCCATGAGCTGCTTGCCCAGCAGGGGGTTGCACTCGACGATGTAGTTGATCTCGCCGTTGGCCAGGGCGGTCATGCCGTCCTTGACCGCGTCCACCGTGATGATCTTGATGTCCTTGCCGGGCACCTTGCCCGCGGCCTTGATCGCCTCGATCGCGCCCAGGCCCATGTCGTCGTTGTGCGCGTAGACGACGTCGATCTTGGGCTGGGACTTCAGGAAGGCCTCCATGACCTGCTTGCCACCCGAGCGGGTGAAGTCACCGGTCTGCGACGCCACGATCTTGATGTCGGGCTTGGAGGCGATCTTCTCCTCGAAGCCCTTCTTGCGGTCGATCGCCGGGGCGGCACCGGTGGTGCCCTGCAGCTCGACGACGTTGGTGGGGCCGTTGGCGTTGGCGACCATCCAGTCACCGGCCTTGCGGCCCTCCTCCACGAAGTCCGAGCCGAGGAACGTCTTGTACAGCGACGTGTCGTCGGAGTCGATCGCGCGGTCGGTCAGGATGACC
>NZ_JBHRZI010000003.1:0-261470 GCF_042649515.1 Lentzea rhizosphaerae
GCCGCCCGAGCTGCACATATTCGGCAGGGTCGCTTAACTTAGCGGCATTGGGCTCGACCCGCAACGAAGTCCCAGGCGCAACCTGATCAACACTGCCTAACCGCAGCCGGGCAGGTAAAGCGATGCTGCCTGGCCGCGGCCAGGCAAGCCAGTGAATGCCGCCTGGTTGTCGGCTGATGGGTGGCGGCCTTCTTGGCTGCCGCGTGGACCTTGCGTCGGGTGTGGACAATTCCGCGAAGCCGAAGCCGAAGCCGAAGCCGAAGCCGAAGCCGAAACCGAAGGCCAGGCGGCAGCGGCAATGGCGGCGGGTAATGGCAAGGCGTAAAGGCAACGCCGAGCGGCCCCGAACCGCGATGGCGAAGCACAATCCGCTCTCCCCACTCGAACCGCTGTTGATGGCGAAGCCAGAACCCCATCAACCGCAATGGCGAAGCCGAGCCGAACCTCCCACTACCAACGTCACGATGGCGAAGCCGAGCTCCCAACAATCGCGATGGCGAAGCCGAGCCGGACAGGGCAATGCGTCATCGGGCAAGCGGTAATGGCGGAAGCTGACCAACAAACGGGACCACGCACGATTGCGATTGGGGCTTGACTTTGGGAGCGAGGTGCTATGCTGGTTGGATCGGCCGGGCTCTTATTGCCCGGCTTTTTAAGGCCGATGAGCGCCTCGCAAGGGTCCCGAAGTCAAGCCCCAATCGCAATCGTCGCGAAGCGGCGATGAAATGACCCGGCTCGTCATACGCCCCAAAGCGACCACCAACCCAAGGCGACACGGCATACGGCAGGTGACCACCCCGCTGGAACCCGCGCCGAACCACCCAAGCCGACCCGCGCACGCCCCAAGGCAAGCCGACCCGCACACCACATCATCGCGACCCGCAATCCGGCCCGCACACCCCAACCACAAGCCGACCCTCCGGACCACCGCGAGCCCCCACCGCACCCGGCTCACGACGCGCTGCCGTCGGCGCAAGCAGGTCCTGTCGATCTGCGCCACCGCGCCAGCGTTTCAACCACCCAAAACCAGCCGACCCGTCCACCGAACCACCCGACGAGGTGAGCCGTACTACCCACCGTGCAAGCAACCCCGCCACCCGCCCCGACGTCCCACCACTAGGCACGGGTGACAAAACCCGGGTTGCCCGCACGTCAACACCACCCTTCTGGCAATGTGAGGACCATGAGGCGTCTCGGGGGAGTGCTGGTTGCTGCCGTGTTGTGCGGCACAGCCGCGGCGTGCACGAACGCGCCGCCTCCGCCGTTGGTTCCCAAGTCCGAGGCTCCCGTCATCACCACCACGGGGCCCAAGGTCACCGAGATCGTGGTCGGGGTCGACGACGTGGCGGGTGGTTACAACCCGCACTCGCTCGCCGCGCAGAGTCCGATCACCACGGCGCTGAGTTCGCTGCTGCTGCCGTCGGTGTTCCGGGCCGGGAATGACGGCGCGCCGCAGCTCGACCGGAACCTCATGGTGAGTGCGAAGGTCACCAAGGTCGAGCCGTTCACCGTCACCTACACGATCCGCAAGGACGCCAGCTGGTCTGACAGCGCGCCCATTGCCGCCGAGGACTTCTCGTACCTCTGGCAGCGTATGCGCGTCGAGCCCGGTGTTGTGGATCCTGCGGGTTACCGGCTCATCAACAACATCAGCGCTCGGGAGGGCGGCAAGGTCGTCGAGGTCGCGTTCGGCAAGCCGTTTCCCGGCTGGCGGAGTCTCTTCGCGAACCTGTTGCCCGCTCATCTGCTCAAGGACGCGCCCGGTACCTGGTCGAACGTGCTGGCCACCGGTTTCCCGGCCACTGCCGGGCCGTTCCAGGTGCGCAGCCTGGACGAGCCCCGTGGCGAGGTGGTGCTGGAGCGCAGCGACCGGTACTGGGAGGTGCCGACGACGCTCGACCGGGTCGTCATCCGGCGGGCCACGCACAGCGCCATGGCCGAGTCGCTGTCCAAAGGCGACAACCAGGCGGCTTTGCTGCGGGCGGACGCTGCTGACGTGAACCTGCTCAAGACGATCGAGCAGCTCACCACCAAGCCCGTTCCTCGCAACGAGGTCGTGCAGGTGCTGCTCCGGCCGGTCAGCCCGCAGCTCGCGGACGTCAAGGCTCGGCGGGCGGTCGTGGCGGCACTCGACCGGGACGCGCTGATCGCGTACGGCACGCAGAGCGGGCCCAGTGCGCAGTTCCGGGCCGACTCCTACGTCGTGCCGCCCAGCCGGGCCGGGTACCAGGCGACCATCACGGGCAACACGCTCAACGCGGCGGCTGTCGACCAGCTCCTCACCGAGGCCGGGTACGCGAAGGCCGGCAGCGGGTGGCAGAAGGGCGGCAAGCCGCTCAAGCTGCGGATCGCCGCGCCGGAGAAGGTCGAGCCGTACGTCGGCATCGCGAACCGGATCAAGGCGCAGCTCGCCGAGCGTGGCATCGACTCCGAGGTCGTCACGCCCAACGCGGCGGAGCTGTTCAGCAAGCAGCTGACCGAGAAGGACGTCGACATCGCTGTCGTGCCCCGCGTGGACGCCGGTGACTCGTCGGCGGCGCTGGCCAGCGTGTACGGGTGCGCCGGGACCGTGCAGGACGGGGGCACGCCCAGCCCGCAGAACCCGGCCGGGTTCTGCGACCAGGCGATGCAGAACGACGTCGACGCCGCGTTGAACGGCAAGGCGCTGCTGTCGGACGTGCTGGCACGGGTCGAGCCGCAGATCCAGGCTCAGGCCGTCGCGGTGCCGCTGTTCCAGGTGGTCGATCTTCTCGGGGTGCTCCCCTCCGCGGTGTCGGGTGTCGACACCGGCGCGCCGCTCGCCGGCGTGCTCAGCGGGGCGCCTGAATGGCGGCGTCTGGGCAAGTAGCCAAGGCGTGAGAAACCCGTTGCGCGAGGGGTTCCGGCGTTGCTACTTTCGGCCGCCCTCGTTGACAGAATTTCTCCCGCCCGGTCAACGAACGCTTCCGCCCGGTAATCGGGCCATTGCGGCGTGCTACAACCTGTTTCCATTGGGTCACGATCACCCCATCAGGTAGTGACCACCACCTCAGCGGGTTCATACCGTGCCCCCGATGTGCCGGTTCGGGGCGCGTATGGCACATCTTCGTTTTGGGCGTGCACGCCGACCCGGCCACGGCCGCCCAGTGCTAGGAGGGCACGTGTCAATGAGGAGAACCAAAGCACTTCCGGCGATCGCGCTGGTCGCCAGCGCGTCTCTCGTGCTGGGTGCCTGCGGTGGCGGTGGCGGGAGCAACAACGCCGACGGTGGCGACGCCACCGTGGCGGACATGGCGACCGCTCGCGGTGAGTCCGCGGACGGCTACACCGCGCCGGATACGAAGCAGAGCGACCAGGTCGTCGTCTCGACCGACAAGCCGTTCACCTCGTACAACAACGCGACGGAGGACGCCAACCAGTCCTACAACACGTTCGCGCTGACGCTTGTTCAGCCTGGTGCGCATCTCATCAACGGCAACAACAAGGTCATCCTGAACAAGGACGTGATGGATTCTATCGAGGTCACCTCGAAGTCTCCGCAGGTCGTGACCTGGAAGCTGAAGAAGGGCGTCACCTGGTCTGACGGCGAGGCCTGGGACTGCGACGACTTCTACATGGCGTGGTTCACGCAGAGCAACACCGCCAAGAAGGCCGACGGCAGCAAGTACTTCAAGCCGGCCGGCACCACCGGGTACGACCTGATGACCGGTGAGTGCAAGGACGACCAGACGTTCGTCGGCACCTTCTCGGCGCCGTACCCGGACTACGAGGACATGTTCAACACGGACGTCCTCCCGGCGCACATCCTCGAGAAGCAGACCGGCATCGCCGACGTCACCAAGCTGAACAAGGACGCCGCCGCCGCTGACATCCAGAAGGCTGCTGACTTCTGGAACGAGAAGTGGAACGGCTTCACCAAGGAGCTCATGCCGGGTGCGGGCACGTACGTGCTGACCGGCTTCGAGCCGAACCAGTCGGTGACGCTGGAGCGCAACCCCAAGTGGATCGGCAAGCCCGGTGGTCCCGCGAAGATCATCCTGAAGGCGATCCCGGACCCGGTCGCGCAGGCGCAGGCACTGGAGAACGGTGAGCTCGCCGTCAACTCCTTCGCTCAGCCGGACGCGAACGCGGCCACGAAGCTCAAGGGCCTCAACGCCCAGGGCGTGACGTTCGGCGCAGGCCCCGGCCTGTCGTTCGAGCACCTCGACCTGCAGATGAAGAACCCGGTCCTCGCCAAGGAGGAGATCCGCAAGGCCTTCTTCATGTGCGTGAAGCGCCAGGACATCATCGACAAGCTCATCAGCGAGGTCCAGTCCGACGCCAAGCCGATGGGCAGCCTCATCTTCTTCCCGAAGGACGAGGGCTACAAGGACAACTACGCCGACAAGGCCAAGGGTGACCCGGCCGCGGCGAAGAAGATCCTGAGCGACGCGGGCTGGACGCAGGGTGCCGACGGCGTGTTCGCGAAGGACGGCGTGCGTGCCTCCTTCCGGATCAGCCACACCGACATCCCGCGCCGCAAGCAGACCGTCGAGCTGATCCAGGGCCAGTGCAAGGAAGCCGGCATCGAGGTCAAGGACGACACCGACCCGAACTTCCTCGACGAGCGCGTCTCCGCTGGTGACTACGACGTCGCGCTGTTCGCGTGGTCCGGCTCGCCGTTCAAGGGCGGCAAGAAGTCGATCTACGAGACCGGTGGTGGCCAGAACTGGCAGAACCTGTCCGTGCCGAAGGCCGACGAGGCGATGAAGAAGGCCGTCTCGCAGACTTCGATCTCCGACTCGCTGAAGAACTGGGCGGAGGCGGACGCGGCACTGGCCGACTCGTACGGCTCGCTGCCGCTGTTCCAGATGCCGAACATGTGGGCCTTCAAGGGGCTCGACCGCGTGTACTTCCAGAGCTACTTCGGCGCGCTTTGGGACGCCAACGAGTGGCAGACCAAGTAATTCGCCTTAGCTGAAGTGCGCAACGCCTGACCGGGCGGGGCCGGACCACGAGTCCGGCCCCGCCCGAGCCGGGTTGCCCCCTAGGAGCCCGCCCGTGATCCGCTACATCATCCGGCGCCTGCTGATCTCGATACCCATCCTGCTGATCGGCAGCTTCGCCTGTTACGTCCTCGTCGCCACCGCCGGCAACCCCCTGGCGGAGATGCGATTCCGGCCCGGCGTCACCGAAGCCGACATCAAGGCCGCTGAGATCTCCCTCGGTCTGGACAAGCCCGTCGTCGTCCGCTACTGGAACTGGCTCACCGACTTCCTGAGCGGTGACTGGGGCCAGAGCATCGCCCTCGGCCAGGCCAAGACCGCTGTCTACCCCGCCGTCACAGACGCGCTGTGGACCACCGGTCGGCTCGTCATCGGTGCCGAACTGCTCGCTCTCACACTGGGTGTCTCGGTCGGCGTGCTCGCCGCCGTGCGCCAGTACTCGATCTTCGACTACCTCGCCACCAGCACCGCGTTCCTCATGTTCTCGATGCCGATCTTCTGCGTCGCGGTCATCGTGAAGAACTACGGCATCCAGTTCAACAACGTCCTGGAGTCGATGGGGCTGGACCGCTGGCTCACCACCGCGGGTCCGCGGCCAGGTGGTTTCAGCGGCAGTTTCGGTGAAGTGATCTTCAAGTACACCGGCACGTTCCTGCTGCCGACCGTCGCGCTGATGCTGATCAGCTTCGCCGCGTACAGCCGGTTCGAACGCGCCTCCATGCTGGAGATCCTGCACTCGGACTTCGTGCGCACCGCGCGGGCCAAGGGCATCTCGCAGAGCCGGGTGATCTTCCGTCACGCGTTCCGCAACGCCCTCATCCCCGTCGCCACGCTGTTCTCGCTGAACTTCGGTGCCGTGCTGTCCGGCGCGATCATCACCGAGACCGTGTTCGGCTGGGCCGGCATGGGCACGCTGCTGGTGAACTCCGTGCGGCAGTTCGACCCGCCCATGTTGATGGGCTGGCTGATGGTCACCGCGACCCTGGTCGTGCTGTTCAACCTGATCGCCGACGTCGTGTACGGCATCCTCGACCCTAGGATTCGCCTTGGCTAACATCAACCTGGCGTCCGAGGGCGGCGTGGTCAACAGCGCTCCCCAGTCCGACTCGCACGAGTTCGACGCCACCAAGACCCGCACGCAGGGCCAGCTCGTCCTGCGGCGCTTCCTGCGTCACCGGCTCGCGATGGTGAGCCTCGGCGTCTTCGTCTTCCTCGTCCTCTTCGCGTTCGTGGGCCCGTTCATCTGGACCTACGACTTCGAGGACGTGTCCAGCAAGTCCTACCAGCCGATGAGCGGAACTCACCCGCTCGGCACCACCCAGGTCGGCAAGGACATGCTGGCGCTGCTCATGCGCGGCACCGGCTACTCGCTGCAGATCGCGCTGATCGTGGCCGCGCTGGCCACGGCCATCGGCGTGACCTTCGGTGCCCTGGCCGGATATCTGCGCGGCTTCGTCGACACGGCGCTGATGCGCCTGGTCGACCTGCTGCTGATCATCCCGCAGATCGCGGTCGCCGCGATCGTCGTCAAGGGCTTCTCCGGCAGCTGGTACGTCGTCGCGCTGGTGCTCGCCGCGTTCGCGTGGATGCAGATCGCCCGCATCACGCGCGGTGAGACGCTTTCGCTGGCGCAGCGGGAGTTCATCGAGGCGGCGCGCGCCTGCGGTGCCTCCACTCCGCGCATCATCTTCAAGCACCTCGTGCCGAACATGATCGGCAGCATCACGGTCAACGCCACGCTGGCGATCGCGGCCGCGGTGCTCACCGAGGCCGCGCTGTCGTTCCTGGGACTGGGCGTCCAGCCCCCGGACACCTCGCTCGGCGTGATCGTGCTCGAGAACTACGGGCAGTTCCTGAACCGGCCGTGGCTGTTCTGGGGTCCGTTCATCGTGCTCGTGTCGCTCTCCCTCGCCGTCAACTTCATCGGTGACGGCCTGCGCGACGCGTTCGACCCGAGGCAGACGAAGGTGCGTGCCTGATGACGAGTGTTTCCGAACTGTCGGAGGACTTCCTGCCCTCCAACACCACCGCACCGCTGCTCTCGGTCAAGGACCTGTCGGTCACGTTCCCGACCGACGACGGTGACGTCCGCGCCGTGCGCAACGTCTCGTTCGACCTCAACCCCGGCGACGTGCTGGGCATCGTCGGCGAGTCGGGCTCCGGCAAGTCGGTGTCCTCCATGGCGATCATGGGCCTGCTGCCCAAGAACGCCGTCATCGAAGGCTCGATCCGCTACCGCGGCGAGGAGCTGAACGGCCGCACCTACAAGCAGATGCAGCCGTTCCGCAGCAAGCACATCTCGATGATCTTCCAGGACCCGATGACGTCGCTGAACCCCGTCTACACCGTGGGGTGGCAGCTCGCCGAGACCTACCGCGCGCACCACGACGTCTCGAAGAAGGCGGCGTGGGCGAAGGCGGTCGAGGCGCTGGAGCTGGTGGGCATCCCGCAACCGGACAAGCGTGCGGCCCAGTACCCGCACGAGTTCTCCGGTGGCATGCGGCAGCGCGTGGTCATCGCGATGGCGATCATCAACGACCCCAGCGTGATCATCGCCGACGAGCCGACCACCGCGCTCGACGTGACGGTGCAGGCGCAGATCCTCGACACCATGCTGCGGATCCAGACCGAGACCGACGCGGCGATCGTCATGATCACGCACGACCTCGGCGTGGTCGCGGGCATGGTCAACCGCGTGCAGGTGATGTACGGCGGCACCGTGGTCGAGTCCGGCCCGGTCGACGACGTCTTCGAACGGCCGCGGATGCCTTACACCGTCGGCCTGCTGGGTTCGGTGCCGAACCCGTCCACGCTGGGCAAGAGGCTCACCCCGATCAAGGGCGCGCCGCCCTCGCTGGTGAACCTGCCGACCGGCTGCTCGTTCTCGCCGCGCTGCCCGCTCGTGGCCGACGTGTGCCACGAGTGGGAGCCGGAGCTGGAGGAGACCGGTGCCAACCACAGCACGCGGTGCCACCGCTGGGAGCACCTCGCGACGATCGACCACCCCCAGAGGCTGTTCCTGCACGACGAGATCGGCACCGTGGAGAACCCGGCGGTGTTCGCCGCGGCCAACCCGGACGACTCGCTCGAGGTGACCGCCGTGCACGGCACTCTGATCACGGATGAGGAGGCGAAGTGACCGCTCCGCTGCTGGAGGTCACCGACCTCGTCAAGGAGTTCCCCGTGCGCGGCAAGGGGATCATCCCGCGCAACGTCGGCACGGTGCAGGCCGTGTCCGGCGTGTCGTTCTCGCTGAACCCCGGCGAGACGCTCGGCCTGGTCGGCGAGTCCGGCTGCGGCAAGTCCACGACCGGGCGCGCGATCCTGCAGCTGCACAAGCCGACCTCGGGCTCGGTGAAGTTCGAGGGCCGCGAGCTGACGTCCATGAGCAACAAGCAGCTGCGGCCGCTGCGCAAGGACATCCAGATCGTCTTCCAGGACCCGTACGCGTCGTTGAACCCCAAGTGGCAGGTCAACGACATCATCGCGGAGCCGTTGCAGATCCACGGTGTCGAAGGCGGCGTGCAGCGCAGGGTCAACGAGCTGCTGGAGCTCGTGGGCCTGAACCCCGAGCACCGCAACCGCTACCCGCACGAGTTCTCCGGCGGTCAGCGGCAGCGCATCGGCATCGCCCGCGCGCTGGCGCTGAACCCGCGGTTCATGGTGCTGGACGAGCCGGTGTCCGCTCTGGACGTCTCGGTGCAGGCCGGTGTCGTGAACCTGCTGGAGGAACTGCAGGAACGGCTCGGGCTCGCGTACCTGTTCGTGGCGCACGACCTCTCGGTGGTGCGGCACATCTCGGACCGTGTCGCGGTGATGTACCTCGGCAAGATCATCGAGATGGGCGAGCGCGAGACCATCTACAGCAGGCCGATGCACCCGTACACGCAGGCGCTGCTGTCCGCGGTGCCGATGCCGGACCCCAAGCAGGAGCGCAAGCGCCAGCGGATCGTGCTGACGGGTGACGTGCCGTCGCCGGTCAACCCGCCGTCGGGCTGCCGGTTCCGGACGCGGTGCTGGAAGGCGCAGGACATCTGCGCCACCGAGGAACCGAAGCTGGAACTGCGCGGTGGGCCGGACGGGACGTTGTCCGCGTGCCACTTCGCCGAGGAACGCTCGGTCGTCTGATATTCACGATGAACGGCGCTTTTGTCCACCTCAGGTGAACGAAAGCGCCGTTCATCGTGAAAGCGGCCTCCCGTGGAGGTGCGTTAAACACAGCCTTTACTCTTTTCCGGTGACGCTGACTGCCCCACCACGGTTGCTCTTCGTGCACGCCCACCCGGACGACGAGAGTCTCTGGACCGGCGGCACCATCGCGCGCTACGCCTCGGCCGGCGCGCACGTCACGGTGGTCACCTGCACGCTGGGCGAAGAGGGCGAGATCATCCCGCCCGCGCTGGCGCACCTGGCCGCCGACGCCGCCGACCAGCTGGGCGGGTACCGCGTGGGTGAACTCAGATCGGCCTGCGCCGCACTCGGCGTGACCGACCACAGGTTCCTCGGCGGCATCGGACGCTGGCGCGACTCCGGCATGGTCGACGTGCCGTCCAACGCGCACCCGCGCGCGTTCGTCCAGGGCTCGCTCGACGACCAGACCGCCCAGCTGGTCGACGTCCTGCGCGAGGTCAAGCCTCAGGTCGTCGTGAGCTACGACGCGTTCGGCGGCTACGGCCACCCCGACCACATCCGCGCGCACGAGATCACCATGGCCGCGTGCGCCCAGGTCTCCGACGTCGAGCGGGTCTTCTACGCGGTGACGTCCCGCGACGCCACGAAGGCCGGTGTGGCGGCGCTGGAGAACGTGCCGGAGGCGTTCCGGCTGCCGGAGCCCGGCGAGCTGCCGGTGACGCCGGATGAAGAGATCACAACGGTTGTGGACGTGTCCGAGCACCTGACGGCCAAGCGCCGTGCTTTGCGTGCACACTCGACGCAGGTCAGTGTGTGGGACGACGGGTACGCGTTGTCGAACAACATCGCGCAGCCGCTGGTCGGCGCGGAGTACTACGTGCTGGCGAAGGGGTCGGCGGACGGAGCGTCGACAGACCTGTTCGGAGGACTGGGTGACCGTTAGCTGGCGAGTGTTCTTGCTGCTGCTCCTGTGCGTCGAGGCAGCGGTGCTCGCCGTGCTCGAAACGTTCTTCCTGCCCGTCCGCTTCGACGGCACGCTGCTGCCGCGGCTGGGCGACTTCCCGTTCCCGATCACGATCGCGGTGGCCGTCGTCACGACGCCGGTGCTGGTGCAGTGGGCGGCCACCCTGTCCGGACGGGTCCTGGCCGCCGCGGCGCCGCTGATCGTGTGGTTCTTCACGATCTTCGCGCTCGGCTTCCTCGAGCCCGGCGGCAACGGTCAGTTCCTGGTGGGCGACTGGCGCACGCTGCTGCTGATCGCGGGTGGCGCGCTGCCGGGGGCGATCGCGGTGGGGGCCGTCATGGCGCGCAACGCGGCCAACCGGCCCGGCCTCTACGAGACGGCGGGGATCCAGTAGCGGTAGCGGTGGTGCTCGGTGCAGCCGAGCTCCTCGTACAGCCTGATCGCCGGCTCGTTGTGCTCGGCGACCTGGAGCACGCACGTCGTGGCGCCCTGCTCGAGGCCCCAGCCCGCCAGCTCGCCCATGAGGCGCCGTGCGAGGCCCTGGCGGCGATGTGACGGCCGCACCGCGAGACGGGCCACGTGCAGGACGTCCTCGACGACCGCGCCCCGCACGGCGGCGATCACCCAGTCGTTGTCGGTGATGCTCGCGAAGCACACCGCGGGACCGCTTCCGAGCACGTGTCGTTGGGCGGCGGAAACCTCGGATCCGGCCGTGAGTTCCCACCATCCGGGAAGATCGCGACTCTCCGCTACGCCGTCGGCGAACTTCTCGAGCGGACCGGTCATGACCAGCGACTCCGCGCCGCCGGGATGGTCGAGATCGACGCGCCAGCCCGCGGCCTCGATCGCCCGCTCGTGCGCGGACCCGTTCACGACGTGAGCCGTGGGTTTGATGCCGTGCTCGCGCGCGAACCCTTCTGCGACGGTCAAGGCCTGCTGGATCGGCATTCCGGGATCACCGCAGGTCAGCGTGCTGTTGGCGCGGCCGGTGAAGCCGTCGGCAGCGCGCATCGACCAGTTTCCGAGCGGAACTTCTGCCAGGGCGGGCCATGCTCGCGCGCAGAGCGATTCCAGGTGATCCACGGTGTGCACGCGTTCATCCTCTCCCGAGCACGTCCCAGCAGATGGGGTGACGTGGAACACCGTGCAGCTAAGGCAAGCCTGACCGGGTGATACTCGAACGTGCCGCGTACTCTCCGGCTTGCGCGGTGTGGACCAGAGGAAGTTGGAGAGCGCAGTGACCTATGTGATCGCCCAGCCGTGCGTGGACGTGCTCGACAAGGCGTGCATCGAAGAGTGCCCCGTCGACTGCATCTACGAAGGCGACCGGATGCTCTACATCCACCCCGACGAGTGCGTGGACTGTGGCGCGTGCGAGCCCGTGTGCCCGGTGGAAGCCATCTACTACGAGGACGACGTCCCCGACGAGTGGAAGGAATACACCAAGGCGAACGCGGACTTCTTCAACGAGCTCGGCTCGCCCGGTGGCGCGTCGAAGGTCGGCAAGGTCAGCGCCGACCCCGAGTTCATCAAGGTGCTCGAGCCGCAGGCTGAGGGGCATTGATCATTCAGCCCAAGATCCAGCGCAGGGGGCCGGCACTGCCGGACTTCCCGTGGGACTCGCTGTCCGACCACGCCGCCAAGGCGCGCAAGCACCCCGGTGGCGTGGTCGACCTGTCGGTCGGCACGCCCGTCGACCCGGTCCCCGCGGTGATCCAGTCCGCGCTGTCGTCGGTCGCCGACGTTCCCGGTTACCCGACCACCCACGGCACGCCGGAGCTGCGTGCGGCCTTCGTGGCCGCGGTGGAGCGCCGGTACGGGATCGTCGGGCTGTCCGCGGACGCGGTGCTGCCCACGATCGGCTCCAAGGAGCTCGTGGCGTGGCTGCCGACCCTGCTCGGTGTCGGCCTGGGCGACGTCGTGGCCGTGCCCTCCGTGGCGTACCCGACCTACGAGGTTGGCGCGTTGCTGGCGGGCGCTTCCGTCGTGCGCCTGGCCGACGGTGAGAAGCCTCCGGCCGGCACCCGGCTGGTGTGGCTGAACTCGCCGTCGAACCCGACCGGACGTGTGTTGTCCGCCGCGCAGCTGCGTGACGCGGTTGAGGCGGCCAGGGCTGTTGGCGCCGTGGTGGCGTCGGACGAGTGCTACCTGGCTCTGCCGTGGGACTCCTCGCCCGTGTCGGTGCTGCATCCGTCCGTTGTGGACTCGTTCGACGGTGTGCTCGCCGTGCACTCGCTGTCGAAGTCGTCGTCCCTGGCGGGGTACCGCGCCGGGTTCATCACCGGTGACCCGGAGCTGATCTCGGACCTGCTGGAGCTCCGCAAGCACGCCGGGATGATCGTGCCGCGGCCGGTGCAGGAGGCCATGCGGGCGGCGTTGGAGGACGACGCGCACGTGGCCGAGCAGCGTGCCCGCTACCTCGCCCGGCGCGAGGTGCTGAAGCCCGCGCTGGAGGCGGCCGGGTTCACCGTGTCGCACTCCGAGGCGGGGCTCTACTTGTGGTCGTCACGCGGAGAGGACGCCTGGGAGACGATCTCCTGGCTGGCCGACCGCGGGATCCTGGCCGCTCCCGGCACGTTCTACGGGCCGGCAGGTGCTCAGCACGTGCGGATCGCGTTGACGGCCACGGACGAGCGGATCGCGGCGGCAGCCGAACGACTCAGCGCCTGATCTCAGGGCTTGAGCGCCGACCAGACCCTGCGGGTGAACTGGTTCGGCGGCACCGCGTCCGTGGTGAGCCGCACGCTGGTGCTGATCTCCTCGCCGCTCAGACCGAGGCCGAGCACCAGGTGCCAGTGCAGGTCCCAGAGGTCCTGGAACGCGTCCAGCTCCACGTCCGCGTCCGCGCTGACGTGGAGCACGGCCGGTTCCGCGACCCGCACGACGCGCTCGACCGCCCGCACGTCCCGCGTGTTCGTGCGGAAGCTGAACGCCAGGTCGACAGTCTCGCTGTCGAGCCCGAAGGTCGCGTACGAATGGCATCGGTGGTGCGGCAGCGACAGCGGCTGGTTCGTCTCCAGGTAGAGGTCGCCCTCGAACCGCAGCGTCGGGGAGTGCTGGCTCAGGGTGGCCCTGGCGCTGACGAACTCCCAGCCCGGCATGTCGAGCTTGGGGATCAGCAGCTCCAGGATCTCGCCCCGGCGGGCACTCCGCGTGCGTTCGCCTGAGCGCCACGGGATTTCTCGGCTGTAGGGCTCCTTCTTCGTGACGAAGACGTACGGCGCGTTGTCGGTCTGGAGGCTGAGGACGACGACCGTGCGGCCTCGCGCCCAGTCGAACGCGACGGTCGTGAGCCCCGGTGCGACGCCGTCGAAGTGGCTCTCCACCCTGGGCCACCAGCTCGACAGCTCCTCGGCGGGCGCTCCCTTGACGTAGCGGCCCTTCTCGTCGACACCGACGATCCACATCGCCTCGGAACCGCGGGCGGCGTTGCACAGCGCGGCGATCTGGCGCGCGGCCTTGCCGTGGTCGACCGGCCACTGCGTCTTGAACTCCACGAACGAGTCCTCGGACTGCGCGCCCTGCAGGGCACGCTCGATGGCAGCGCGAGCGTTCAACTCGAGTCGCTGTTTCAGCACGTGCACCTCCTCTGGGCGGTCGTACGGACGGTCATGAAGTTGGCACGGGCCCAGCCTGCCTCAGCAGACCGGGCCCCAGACAGTTTTTATCTCCTAGAAGCGGCTGGTCCTAGAAGCGGCTTGTCGCTGTCAGTCGTTAGCGTGCAAAGCGGCGTTCAGCTCGACGCCGGTGCCCTTGCGCGGCTTGACCTTGACGGTGCCGGTCACGGAGTCCCGGATGAAGAGCAGGTTGGACTGGCCGCTGAGGGTCACGGCCTTGACGACCTCGCCGTCCGGGAGCGTGACCTTGGTGCCCGCGGTGATGTAGAGGCCCGCCTCGACCACGCAGTCGTCGCCGAGGGAGATGCCGAGGCCCGCGTTGGCGCCGAGCAGGCAACGCTCGCCCAGGCTGATGACCTGCTTGCCGCCGCCGGACAGGGTGCCCATGATCGAGGCGCCGCCGCCCACGTCGGAGCCGTCGCCGACCACCACGCCGCCGGAGATCCGGCCCTCGACCATGGAGTTGCCGAGGGTGCCGGCGTTGAAGTTGACGAAGCCCTCGTGCATGACCGTGGTGCCCGGGGCCAGGTGGGCTCCCAGGCGGACTCGGTCTGCGTCGCCGATCCTGACGCCGGTCGGGAGGACGTAGTCGACCATCCTGGGGAACTTGTCCACTCCGTAGACCGTTACCGGGCCCCTGGTGCGGAGCCTTGCCCTGGTCTGTTCGAAGTCTTCTACTGCGCAGGGGCCGTGGTTGGTCCAGACGACGTTGGTCAGGAGGCCGAAGAGGCCGTCCAGGTTGGCGCCGTGAGGCTTGATCAGGCGGTGGCTCAGGAGGTGGAGCCTCAGCCAGACGTCGTAGGTGTCTGCTGGTGCGGCGGTCAGATCGATGGCTACCCGGACGCCTACCACTTCCACGTCGCGCTCCGGGTCCTCGCCCAGCAGCTTGGCGGCGGACTCGCCGAGAGACTCCGCGATCTCCGCTGACGACAGGCGGGTCGTGCCCAAGTCTCCTGCGTCTCCCACGGATGGGGACGGGTACCAGGTGTCGAGGACGGTGCCGTCCGGGGTCACTGTGGCCAGGCCGATGCCGTATGCGGTGCTCACGGGGGTGAGCCTAGTCCTCGGGTTTCCGGGACGCGCCGGTCGCGCGACCCTGTGCCGAAGCAGAGCGTCTCAGCCCCGCCCAGCCATGTTGTTTGGCGGGAAAAGCACGTTCGGGCCATCTATCGGCCCGAACGTGCTTTTCGCGCCAAACAGCAAATGCTCGGTGCCGACTTCTACTAGTCCGGTACGTCTGCGCTGAAGTACAGGCTGCCGAGGTCGCCCCTTGTGGCTATTAGTGCCTCGTTGCACTTCGACTGGCGGGCGTCTGTGCTGGAGACGTTGTCCACCTGCACTTCGCCGCACTTGAGGGCCTCGAAGTCGCCTACTGCCGTCATCAGGCGGGGGAGGACCTCGCTGACGTCCTGCTCTACCTGTTTGCCCTGGAAGGCCTGGTTCAGGTTGCGGGTCATGGTGCTGACCTGGGACACCCAGGCTGCGCAGTCTGCTGGGGTGCCGGTGTGCTGGGAGCCGCAGGGGGCTGTGAAGAGGGTTCGGATTTGGCCGCACTGGCGGTCGCAGGCTGCGTTGGGTTCGCCGCAGGCCGTTGCCATGAGCATCAACGGGATGACCACGAGTGTGCGTTTGAACACGGAGCGCACCGTATCGGCTGAACGGAGTAGGCCCAAGTTGGTTAGTAGGGTTGGGGGGTGTCTGACACCCTTGATCTCTTCGCTGACCCGGTTGAGTTGACGGTTGCGCTCGTCGATGTGCGCAGCGTGTCCGGGGAGGAGGCGGAGATCGCTGATCTCGTCGAACGGTCGTTGAAGGCTCATGCGCCGCATTTGGAGATCACTCGATCGGGGAACGCCGTGTTGGCGCGGACTCGGCTCGGGCGGGAGCGGCGGGTTGTGTTGGCCGGGCATTTGGACACCGTGCCGATCAACCGGAACTTTCCCAGTCGGCGTGAGGGGGATGTCCTGCACGGGTGCGGGACCGTCGACATGAAGGGTGGCGACGCGGTCATGCTCGCGATCGCGGCTCTTAGTGCTGAGGCTCGGCACGATCTGACGTTTGTGTTTTACGACTGCGAGGAGATCGAGGCTGAGCGCAACGGGCTCACTCGGATCGAGCGGGAGGCCGTTGAGTGGTTGACCGGGGACCTGGCCATCGTGTGTGAGCCGTCCAACGGGACGGTTGAGGCCGGGTGTCAGGGGACCATGCGCGTTGAGGTTCGGACTCGGGGGAAGCGAGCGCACACCGCTCGGGCGTGGATGGGGGAGAACGCCATTCACGGGATGGGGGAGGCGTTGCGGCGGCTTGAGGCTTATGTGCCTCGGCAGCCCGAGATCGACGGGTGCCGGTACCACGAAGGGTTGCAGGCGGTGAAGATCAGCGGGGGTGTTGCCGGCAACGTCGTGCCGGACGAGGCTGTGCTGACGGTGAACCACCGGTTTGCGCCTGATCGGTCCGTTGAGCAGGCTGAGCAGCATCTTCGTGAGGTGTTCGAGGGGTTCGAGGTCGTCGTCACGGACTTCTCCGGTGGGGCGTTGCCCGGGTTGCAGGCGCCTGCTGCCCGGGAGCTGGTCGAGGCGGCTGGTGGGGTGCCGGTGGCCAAGCTCGGGTGGACGGACGTTGCCCGGTTCGCGGCGTTGGGGATGCCTGCGGTGAATTTCGGGCCCGGGGATCCGACGTTGGCGCACACGCAGGAAGAGCACGTGCAGGTCCAGCAGATCACCGGGTGTTTCGACGTGCTTAAGCGATTTCTGCTTGCCTGATCACTAATATCTCAGTGATGACGGAAGACAAGAACGGCGTTGTGGACGAGCGTCCTCACGAGAAGGTGCGCGGGCCCGTCGTGTTGCGGCGGGAGCGCAGGGACGAGCTCACCACCACGGATCAGCGCCTGCTCGATTCTCGTGGGCCCTCGGACTGGGTGCACACCGATCCGTGGCGGGTGCTGCGGATTCAGGCGGAGTTCGTCGAAGGTTTCGGTGCGCTGGCCGAGGTTCCCAGTGCGGTGACCGTGTTCGGGTCTGCCCGGACCGGGCGGGACCACCCCGAGTACCAGCTCGGGCGGGATCTCGGTGCGGCGTTGGCGCAGGCCGGGTTCGCGGCGATCACCGGGGGTGGGCCGGGGGCCATGGAGGCCGTCAACCGGGGGTGTTCCGAGGCCGGTGGGTTCTCGATCGGGCTCGGGATCGAGCTGCCGTTCGAGCAGGGGCTCAACCCGTGGGTGGACCTCGGGGTGAACTTCCGCTACTTCTTCGTGCGCAAGACGATGTTCATCAAGTACTCCCAGGCGTTCATCTGCCTGCCGGGTGGCTTCGGCACGCTCGACGAGCTCTTCGAGGCGTTGACGCTCGTGCAGACGAAGAAGGTCACCAAGTTCCCGGTGGTGCTCTTCGGAACGCACTACTGGCAGGGGCTCTACGACTGGATCAAGAACTCGGTGCTGGAAGGCGGCAAGGTCGGGGAGAAGGACCTCGCGCTGCTGCACCTCACCGACGACATCGAGGACGCGGTGCGCGTGGTCAAGGAAGCGCACCAGGCATGGGCGGACGCACACTGATGTATGTCGCTGTCTACTGCGGGAGTCTCGCGACGGTTCCGCAGAGCTACATCGAGCTCGCCGCCGAGGTGGGGCGCCAGATCGCCGCGCGCGGGTGGAACCTCGTGTGGGGTGGCGGGCAGACGTCGATGATGGGTGCGGTGGCGCGGGAGGCTCGCGCTGGTGGGGCGTTCACCTACGGCGTCATCCCGAAGGGGCTGGCCACCAGGGAGATCGCCGACCGCGAGTCGACCGAGCTGCACGTCGTCGACACCATGCGCGAGCGCAAGAAGATGATGGACGACAAGGCCGACGCGTTCCTCACGCTGCCCGGTGGCATTGGGACCGCGGAGGAGTTCTTCGAGGTGTGGACGGCGGGTGTGCTGGGCATGCACGCCAAGCCGGTCGTGCTGCTCGACGTCGACAACCACTACAAGGGACTCGTCGAGTGGCTGAGCGAGTTGCGGGACAAGGGATTCGTGTCCCACGCGGCGCTGAAGTCGCTCGTCGTCACGGACGACGTGTCAGTTGCTCTTGACGCTTGCGTCGTTTAGCCCCTTGGCCTCGGCCAGGATCTGGGCCTCCGGCAGGAGATCCGGCAGCGGGCGGTACGGCGTGGCCGTCACCTCGAACCGCTTGCCGGAGACCACCCTGCCCTGCCAGGAGCCCGCGATCTCGCCGTCGACGAGCACGGCACCGCGCCGGCCGAGGATGCGGAAGATGTCCTTCTGCGCGGCCTTGTCCGGCAGCAGCAGGTCCCGGTCGCGGGCCTGCAGGTACGGGTCGGTCGGGGGCAGCAGGCGCACTGCGGGCGGTTCGGCGTCGGCGATCTCCACGTCCTCCGGCAGCCACGCCTTCTGGCCGTCGACGGTCACTTCTTCGAGGCCGTCCTTCGGCCACTGCTTCTTGACCTCGCGGGTGGTCGTGCCGAAGTAACTGGCCACTTCGGACGGTCCGGCGGGACCGTGCAGGGTCAGGTAGCGGTGGATGAGCTCGTCGAAGCCCGCGGTCCTGCGCGGCACGCCCGGCCAGCCGTGGATGCGCTCGAACGTCACGGTCTTCTCCTCCGGGATGATCCGGAGACCCGCGGGCAGTGCGCCGAGCCGGAAGATCGAGTCGCTCACGTGCTCGGTACCGCAGCCCCGGCACGGCTCGATGGTCTGCTTCGGCGCCAACGGGGTCAGCGCGGTGCTGACGTCGCCCTTGGTCATCGGCTTGGTGACGATCGACCTCATCGCCGTGGCGATGTGCCGCAGGGCGTCGACCATGTCGTCCACCTTGGGACGGGAAGCGCGGGCACGGGCGTCGGCGTCGCTCCACGGCCACAGCGCGCGGGAGAACGCCTTCAGCTCGCCGGCCCGGTGCAGGTGCGGGGCACCGCGCACGGACCAGGTCACGACGAACTCGTCCACCGAGGGCTCTGCGAGCCTGGCGGCGAGACTCAGCAGGGCCGAGCCGGAGGTGTTGTCCTGGACGCCCAGGGAGAACACCGCCAACTCGGCCGCGTCGGAGACTCGCCGGTCCAGCTCGTGCTGATGGATCCGGTGGAGGAGCACCTGCTGCCGGGTGAGGTCCACCCGGACATTCTTACGCCTTCGGCACCTGGTAGCTCGATGGTGTCGGAGGTGGAGTTGGGCTGGATGTGGTCAGGCCTTCGGCACCGTCAGGCTCGACGGTCCGAAAGTGACGGTCGAACCACGCGTCGACTCGCTGAGGTAGCGCGGGTCCACGGTGTCGATCACCAGTGCGAGCCGGTCGCCCGCGCCGACGTTCCACACCGTCGGCTCGAGTTCGACGTCGAGCGTCTGCGTGCGGCCCGCGCCGGTCACCTTCACCGGCTTGTGCGTGATCAGCGAGCCGAGGCCCAGCGGTCCGACCTCGTACAGGTACGCGAACAACGTGGTTGTCTCCGCGCTCGGGGTCACCGTCAGCTTCAGCTTCGGCGTGCCCGCGATCGTGGCGCCGCTCCAGTACTGCGGGCCGCTCCACACTCCCGCCAGGTTGCGGTCGACGAACGGCAGCCCCACCCCGGTCGGGATGTTCAGGAACCCTTGCAGCGCACCGGAGAGCAGGATCGTGCCGCTGTCCGCGACCGTGTTCCAGCCCGCGTAGATCTTCTTGCTGTCCAGCTGCATCGTGTCGGCGGCGCCCGCCGGCCACGCGCCGAACTTCTTCCACGTGCCGCCGTTGTTGGGCTTGAGCTGCACCGGCTGCTCGGCGTCGATGCCGTTGGCCGCGCCCTTGACGTAGCGGTCGAACCAGCGGCCCACCGACTCCCAGATCTCGTTGGGCAGGCCCGCCGCGCCGAAGAGCTCGGCGGTGGCGTGGTCGCCCGGCGAGAGCATGAGTCGCTTGGGGCCGGTGAGCTTCGAGTAGAAGTCGGCGACCTGGCCCGGCGCGAAGATGCCGTCGTTCCAGGCGTTGCCGATCATCACCGCGGTGCCGTTGGCGTTGATCTGGTCGATCTTCGAGGCGGCCGAACGTCCCGCGGAGATCGGCACGACCTCCCAGAACCTGCCGTCGCGGTAGGCGTCCTCGGCCTCGTTCAGGACCGGTCCTGGACGTCCGGTGGCGTGGCCCGCGGCGAGCAGGACCTCGACGGCCTGCTTGTTCACGGTGCTGTACGGGTAGAGCGAGCGGGCCAGGTCGGTCCACGTGCTCAACGCCGCCGCGGCCTTGATGCGCTTGTCCGCGGCCGCCGCCAGCAGGGACTGCCCCGCGCCGTAGGAGATCCCGGCGACGCCGACCTTGGTGCCGTCGGCGTGGGCGTTCGCGACGGCCCAGTCGATGACCTTGCTGACGTCGCCGACGGTGTCGGGACCGGCGATGTCGATCTCGCCGCCGGAGTCCCAGAAGCCGCGGCTCGTGTAGCTGACCACGACGTAGCCGGACTCCTTGGCGAGCTTGGCCGCCGCGCCGACGTACTCGATGTTGGGTACCGCCCAGCTGGACGGCATGACGAGCAACGGGAAGGGACCGTTGCCGATTCCGGTCGGTTCGACGACGAAGGCCTTCAGAGTGGTGCCACCGACGCCGGAGATCGACTTGTAGGAGATGGAGCTTCCGGGAGCCGCGTTGGCGACTGGAGCACCGAGCAGGGTTGTGAGGAGTACCAGGACTGAAACAAGTGATCGTCGCACGCTGGTCCTCCTTGACCATGACGTAGATCACACAGGGTTGTTACTGGGGAGTAAAGCAGATTGCTACTGACGGGTAGCAACAAGCTGTGAGCCAGCTCACTGTTTACGCTGGATGGCGTGAACCGATTCCGCGTCCATGAGCTGCCGAAAGACCGAGTGCTGGTTGTCGCGCATCTGACCAGCGCGGATGCGTTGAATCAGGCCATTGATGACGGCGCCGACATCGTGGAATTCGATGGTGAACTGGAATTGCCGAAGATGTCCGAAACGGTGGACGTGGTGACGATCCCGCCAGGGGACGAAGATTTCACCCTCGCGGCCGCCACGGTGGCTGCGATGTCCGGAGCACCGGCCGTTCGTGCATCTGACGTGCGGCAGGCGAGGAAGGTCGTGGAGATGGTCGCGAGCGTGACGGGAACCCGTCCGCCTGCCCGAGCGGTGCGGGCGCTCGCCTGATGCTGCCCTCCGTCGAAGCCTGGTTCTCCACGCACACGTGGCAGCAGCCGTCGTGGACGGTCGACGAACTCGTGGCGTTGAAGCGCGGCCGGACCGTCTCGGTCGTGCTGCCCGCGTTGAACGAGGAGGAGACCGTCGGTGACGTCGTCTCCGTGGTCAGGCCGTTGGTCGGGACGCTCGTCGACGAGCTGGTGGTGATGGACTCCGGGTCGACCGACCGGACGGCGGAGGTCGCCACCGCCGCCGGGGCGCGGGTCGTGCGGCGCGAGGACGTCGTGCCGTGGCTGGAACCGTTGCCCGGCAAGGGCGAGGTGCTGTGGCGCTCGCTCGCCGCCACCTCGGGGGACCTGATCGTCTTCCTCGACTCCGACCTGGTGGAGCCGGAGACCGCGTTCGTGACGGCGCTGCTCGGGCCGCTCCTGGACGTTCCGGACGTGCACCTGGTGAAGGGCTTCTACCGGCGGCCGCTGCGGTTGGAGAGCAGCGGCGGCGGGCGGGTCACCGAACTGGTGGCGCGGCCGTTGCTGAACACGTTGCGGCCGGAGCTCTCCGGTGTGGTGCAACCGCTCGGCGGCGAGTACGCGGCCACCAGGTCCTTTTTGGAGTCCGTGCCGTTCGCGGCCGGGTACGGCGTGGAGATCGGGCTGTTGCTGGACGTGCACCGGCTCTACGGGCTGTCCGCGCTGGCTCAGGTGAACCTCGGTGTGCGCAAGCACCGGAACCGGTCGTTGTTGCAGCTCGGCGTGATGTCGTCGCAGATCATGGGGACCGCGCTGGCCCGGTGCGGGGTGTCCGCAGACTCCGGTGCCCCAAAAAATCAAACACTGACGCAGTTCGTGCAGGTCGGCGGCGAGTGGCTACCCGACTCGACCGACGTGCTCGTGGCCGATCGGCCGCCGATGGTGCACGTGGTCGAAGAGGGCTAGCTGTTCTTCGCGGTGCGTCACGACCAGCGCGGTGCCCTGGCAGTTGTCCAGGACGTTCTTGAGCACGCGGTCTGCCTGTTCGGGGTCGAGTCCTTCCGTGGGTTCGTCCAGGAGCAGGACTTCCGGGTTGGCCAGCACTGATCTGGTGAGGACCAGGCGCTGGCGCTGGCCGCCGGAGATCTCCTCGCCGCGCTCGCCGACGACCTGGTCCCAGCCGAGGTCGAGCTCGGCGATCGCGGCCGCCCGGTCCAGTTCCTCCTGCGTCGCATCGGGTTTGGCCAGCAGGACGTTGGTGCGGACCGTGGTGTGGAAGACGTGGGCGTCGGCCAGCGCGCCCCTGCTCGGTTCGAGCTGGTGGGCGAGGGCGTTGAGCAGCGTGGTCTTGCCGATGCCGCTCGGCCCGACGATCGCGGTTCTCCCCTGGAGCACAGGGGTTTCGGTGACGCGGATCGGTTCTGGCTCGTCTGTCGGTTCCGGGGCCGGCTTGCTGAGGGCGGCGAGCGGGACGGTGATCTCGAACGTCGCGACGGCGGCCATGATCAGCCACGCGGGGTCGTGCTGGGCGAGCATCACCAGTGCCGTGCCGAACTGGACGGCGATCGCGAACGGGGTCAGGTCGCGGGTGCGTTCCTTGCGAGACAGTTCTTTCGCGGTAGTGGTTGCGGCAGCGAGTTTTTCGTCGAACAGGCCGTAGGCGATGAGTTCTTCTTTGCTGTGCACCAGTTCCGTGGTCTGCTCGGTGAGCTCGGCGCGCAACGGCGTGAGGTCCTGCGGCTTGCGGACGGCCAGCCAGGGGAGTAGTACGACGTTGATCAGCAGGCCGATCGCGAGCGGGAGCGAGAAGCACGCCGCCACCGCGCTCACGAGGGCCGCGGTGATCCACGGCAGGGTGGTGCGGAGCCTCGCGTCGAGGTGCTGGTCGACGTTCGTGACGATGCGCGTCAGGGCCGTGCCGGACGGGACGTGCCGGCGATGGGCGAGGTCGTCGTAGACGCGGCCGCGGAGCTCGACGGCCTCGCTGAGCACCGCTTTGTGGCTGGTCAGGCGTTCGAGGTAGCGGAGAGCGCCCTTGGCCAGCGCGAGCGTGCGGACCGCCACGATCGCCACGGTCAGCGCCTGCACCGGCGGGTGCTCGGCGGCGCGCATGATCAGCCACGTCGCCGTCGCGGTGAGGCCGACGCCCGCCAGTTCGGCGAGCACGCCGACGAGGATCGCGAGTCTCACACCGTCACCACCCTGTCGACCTCGTTCAGCAGCGTCGGCCGGTGCGCCACGATCACCGCGGTCCTGCCTTTCGTGAAGTCGCGCGTCGCCTTGAGCACAAGGGATTCCGTCTCCGCGTCGAGGTGCGCGGTCGGTTCGTCGAGCAGGAACAGCCCGGCGTGACGGCGGTCCAGCGCCTTCGCGAGCGCGACCCGTTGCTGCTCACCGGACGAGAGGTCCGCCGGGACGAGCGTGGGGCGTTGCGGCACCCACGACAGCGCTTCCAGCCACTTCTTCTGGTCGATCTCGCGCAGGTCGACGCCACCGACCAGCACCCGGCCGCGCTCCGGCCGCACGAAACCCAGCAACAGCCCGAGGATCGTGCTCTTGCCCGCGCCGCTGGGGCCGACCAGCGCGATGCGTTCGCCGGGCTCGATGCGCAGTGAGAAGTTCTCGAGGCTGCGGACGCTCACCTCGTCGAACACGATCTCGGCCTCGGCGAGATCCGGTGGCGTCACACCGGTGCGGTCGGTCGCGGTGGGAAGCTGGGCGAGCACCTCCCGGCCCTGCGCGCTCGCGTGGTACTGCGCCCCGGCCGCACGCAACGGCAGAAACGCTTCTGGGGCAAGGAAGAGCACGAGCAGCGCGGTGTGCAGCGCAACTCCGCCGCCGAGCAGCCTGAGTCCGACCGGGACGGCGACGAGCGCCACCGACATCGTCGCGACCAGCTCCAGCACGAACGCCGACAGGAACGCCACCCGCAGCGCCGACATCGTCTCGGTCATGTGCTGGGCGGCGAGCTTGCGGACCGTCGTGGACTGGGCCTCGGCCCTGCCGAACGCCCGCAGCGTGCCGATTCCCTTGACCACGTCGAGGAAGTGCCCGCCGAGGGTCGCGAGCGCGTCCCACTGACGGGCCGTGCGCTCACGGGTGTGCGCACCGACCAGGGCGCCGAAGACCGGGATCAACGGCAGCGTCGCCAGGATCGTCAAGGCCGCGGTCAGGTCTGCGAACGCCAACCGGATCACCACGGCGAGTGGCACGACCACGGCCAGAATTTGCTGTGGCAGGTACCCGACGACGTACGGCGTCACGTCGTGCACGCCGCGCGTCACCAGCGTGGCGACCTCACCGGCCTTGTTCCCCGGCGTGCGCAGGAAAGCCTCCCGAAGCCGGGCACGAGTCCGTTCCGCCGCCCGGTGCGCCCATTCGCGGTGCACCCACCACACCAGCACCCGCACACCGATGACCAGGCACAGCAACAGGTATCCGCTGCCGCCGCCGAACACCGACGCCAGGAGCTCGGCCTGTGCGAGGACCAGGAACGGGATCGGGATCAGCGCGAGGAGATGGCGACGATCGACCACTGCAACACCACCACCAGCGGGATGATCGGGAGCGCGACCCACGCGAGCAGGCCGAGCGTGTCGCTGTGCGCCATGAGCCCGCTGACGTCGATCGAGCTGAACGCGAGCGGAATCGGCAACGCGCAGAGCAACGCGGTCAACGGGAACAACGTCCACCGCCGGTTCTGGAACACCCAGCCGTGCACCGCGAACAGCACCGGCATCACAAGTGCCACGAGCAGTGGTGCGTCGAGCAGGTGCACCAGGAACAGGCCCCAGCCAACGGAAACCATCAACGCGCCCGTGAACACGAGCCACCACCACAGCCGCAGCTGCACCGACGCCATGAACAGCACCAACCCGGCCAGGACCAGCGTGAACGTGCTGTGCGCGCCGGACAGCAACTCGCCTTCGAGCCGCGGGAACGCCGCGAACAGCACACCGATCGCGGCCACCAGCCACACCTCGTTGCCGAGGAAGAACGGCGTCATCCGCTGCAGTGCCTCGTCCTTCCTGCGGAACGGCAGCAGCAACGCGGTGCCGTAGTCGAAACCGGCCAGCGAGAAGTAGCCGACGGTCAGCGTGCCGAGCACGAACAACCAGAGCGTTTCCATCAGAGAGTCACCACCAGCGGCGAGACAGGAGCGGGTGCGGAGTCCGGACCACGACGGACCGCACGTGCGATCAACGCCCAGTCGACGCAGGCCAGCAGCACGAACAGGGACGTGAAGACGATGAGCGACAACAGGATCTGCGAAGCGTCCACGTGGGACACCGCGTCTTCGGTGCGCAGCAAGCCGTAGACGAGCCACGGCTGCCGGCCGACCTCCCGGAACACCCACCCGAAGATGGCGGCGCAGAACGGCAGCGGAATGCCGATCACCATGAGGTACAGCGGAAAGCGCAGCCGGATCACGGCATCCTTGATCAGCAGCGGCAACGTGAGCCAGCTGACCAGCGTCAGCGTCATCCCGATCAGGATCATGAACCCGAGCGGTGCGCCGATCCACGGCGCCGCCTCGTGCTTGCCCGGCTGGAACTTCGCGATGATCGGGAACTGGGCGAACCCCGCGCCGATCAGCGACGGAGTGGCCAGGGCCGTCGTGACCACGCCCATCCGCAGCGAGCGGCGGAAGAAGTCGACCTCTGGCGTCCGCTTGATGAAGTGGTACGCGGACACCCCGGTCATGAACACTCCGCCGACCGTGATGGACGCGAAGATCACGTGCATCAGCGCGGAGTTGAACGTGGGGTTGCTCAGGAGCGCGGAGAAGTCGTCCAGCCGCAAGACGTTCCCCTCGACCCGGTAGCCGACGGGGTGCTGGAGGAACCCGTTCGCCGCCATGATCCAGAACGCCGAGGCGAACGCGGTGAGGGCGGTCAGGTACAGCAATGCGAGGTGCACCCAGCGGTTCAGCTTGCCCCAGCCGAAGATCCACAGACCGAGGAACGTCGACTCCAGGAAGAACGCGATCAGCGTCTCCATCGCGAGCGGCGCCCCGAACACGTCGCCGGCGTAGGACGCGAGCCCCGACCAGTTGAGGCCGAACTGGAACTCCATCACGATGCCGGTGACGATCCCCAGCGCGTAGTTGATCACGTAGATCCGGCCCCAGAACCGCGTCATCCGCTCGTGCACGGGCGCACCGGTGATCGTGAACCTCGTCTGCATGATCACGAGCAGGGTGACCAGGCCCAGCGTGAGCAGCACGAACAGGAAGTGGAAGGACGTCGTCAACGCGAACTGGAGGCGGGCGAGGTCTGCTGCGCTCATGGGTAGCGACGCTATAGGTAGCGCGCCTACTTATGGAGCCGCGAAGCGGCAAACCAGGGAGATCTCAGGGACGTCCCCGACGGGGCGCGGTTTCGGCGTCTGCAAGTACTACCAACTTCGAGTTGGTGGTACTTGCAGACGCCAAAACCGCGCCCAGCGCAACAGATTCGTGCCCACGGGCACCAGGGGGTTGGTCCGAAACCAGGGATTTCCCAGGGGTCGGTCCCAGGGCCGGATCAGTAGAGTCACCACCCATGAAGCCCGACGCGCTACGCGGCCACCTCGACGCGTTGCTGCTGGCCACGCTCGACGGCAGGCAGCTGCACGGCTACGCGATCATCGAGGCGTTGCAGCAGGGCAGCGGCGGCGCGCTGGACCTCCCGACGGGCACGGTCTACCCCGCGCTGCGCCGGCTGGAGCGAGCCGGGCACGTGGTCAGCGACTGGAGCACGGTCGGCGGCCGCAAGCGCCGCACGTACAAGCTCACGCAGGCGGGTCAGCGGGCGCTGAACGCCGAGCGCAGCGCGTGGCGGGAGTTCACGACGGTCATCGACGGGGTGCTGGGAGGGGGCGGCAAGTGGGCACAGACGTGATCGACAGGTACGTGACCGACCTGGGAACGCGACTGCAGGGTTCGAAGAAGCAGGTCCGCGAGCTGCTCACCGAGACGCGCGACAGCCTCGAGGACGCCACCGAGGCGCACCTCGGCACCGGGCTGACCGAGCAGGAGGCCCAGAAGCGCGCGGTCGACGAGTTCGGACCGGTCAGGGAGATCGCGAACGAGTACCAGGCGGAGCTCGCCGTCGCGTACGGCACGCGCACCCTCATCTGGCTCGCGATCGTGCTGCCGCTGATGCACATGGCGTGGGAGTACGGCCGCATGCTGCTCATCGGCCCGTGGCAGGACTTCGGCGTGATGCCCCCGCCCTGGTACCTCTTCATCGCCAAGGCCAACGACCTGGCCAGTGGTGTTGCGTCCGGTGTCGCGCTGGTCGCGTTGGTGCTGGGCCGCATCCTCGCCCGCAAGTACGACACCCGGTTGCTGGCGAAGGTCTCCGCGTCGATCGCGATCCTGGCCGTCGGGGTCGTCCTGCTGGGCAACGTCGCGATCATCGCGGCCACCGCGCACGTCGACGCGTCCCGGCTCGTGCAGTCGCTGCCGATGAGCATCGCGAGCCTCATCACCTGGATCGTGATCATTCGGCTCGGTCTGCTCGCTCGCCGCTGCCTGAGCTGTGCCACGATCGTCGCGTGACCAACGCCCTTCTCTACCTGATCGTGATGGTGGCCGTCGCGGCAGTGGTGTTCCTGCTCGCGGCGTTGGTGTTCGGCCGCGGCGAGGAGCTCGCCCCGCTGCCGCCAGGAGCCTCGCCGACGCGGCTGCCGTCGGAGGACATCACCGCGGAGGACGTCCGCGAGCTGAAGTTCCAGCAGGTGTTCCGCGGCTACAAGATGAGCGAGGTCGACTGGGCGTTGCAGCGCCTGTCGTCCGAGGTCGAGAGGCTGCGGGCACGCGTGGAGGAGCTGGAGAGCAGCAGTGACCGAGCTTGAGCTGACGGTCGAGGTGGCGGCTCCACCCGACACGATCTTCCGCGCCATGACCGACTGGGAACGCCAGCACGAGTGGGTGTTCGGCACCCGCGTGTCGGTCGTGGCCGGTGACGGGAAGTCGGTCGGCAGCGAGATCGACGCCGTGACGTTCGGCGTCTCGGACCGCATGCGGATCACGCGCTGGGACCCGCCGCACGCCGTCGAGGTGCTGCACCTCGGGCGCGTGGTGCGCGGCACGGGCGTGTTCGCCGTGCGCGGCAGTCGTTTCGTGTGGACGGAACGTCTCGACGTGCCGTTCTTCTTCCCCGTGGTGAAGCCGCTCTTCGTGGTGATGCTGCGCCGGTCGTTGCAGCGCTTCGCCCGTTTCGCCGAGGAGTACCGGTGATCACGCGTTGCCCCTGGGGAGACTCGACGCCGGACTACGTCGAGTACCACGACACCGAGTGGGGCGTGGAGCTGCACGGCACGGACGCCCTGTACGAGCGGATGTCGTTGGAGGCGTTCCAATCCGGGCTGTCGTGGATCACGATCCTGCGCAAGCGGCCCGCGTTCCGCGCGGCGTTCGCCGGCTTCGACCCGAAGCTGGTCGCCGAGTTCGGGCCGGCCGACGTGGAAAGGCTGATGGCCGACGCGGGCATCGTCCGGAACCGGATGAAGATCGACGCCGCCATCCACAACGCCCGCGTGATCGCCGAGCAGGACGTCGACCTCGACGCTCTGTTGTGGTCGTTCGCGCCGGCCGACCACGTGCGTCCGGCGACGATCGCGGACGTTCCGGCGATCACGAACGAGTCCAAGGCGATGGCCAAGGAGCTGAAGCGCCGCGGGTTCAAGTTCCTCGGCCCCACCACGTGCTACGCGCTCATGCAGGCCACCGGGATGGTGGACGACCACATCGCGACCTGCTTCCGCGCTACGGCCTGAAGCCGTCGAGCTCCTCGGCCGCGCGTTCCAGAGAGGCCACGACACCGTTGCGCACCATCTCCCCGAACAGCGGGTCGTCCGCCCGGCTGAGGATGCCCTCCACGTTCGCCGTGATCCTCGCGCGCACGACGTCCAGGAAGTCCGCGGTCTGCCCGGACCAGCCGCAGGCCGTCAGGAAACGGGCGAGCCTGCGCGGGCGCCCCGCGAAGTCGGTGAACCCCTCGGCCTCGACGACGTGCCGTGCGTGCAGCGGCACCCAGCTGAACGCCGTGAACGCGAGATCCCACCCGGCGGGGACCGGTCCCGCGAAGTCCCAGTCGAAGAAGCCGACGAGCCGCCCGTTCCGCCAGGCCGCGTTGTAGGGCGCCGCGTCGTTGTGCCCGATCTCGAACCCCGGCTCCCACGTTCCCCCGCCCCGCCAGACGGCGTCGGGCGCGGGCACGAAGTCGGCCACGGCCCGGTGGTAGTCGCGCAGCCACCGGGCGACCTGGTCCAGGGTCTCGTCGGCGTGCACCCAGCGCGGCCACGGTTTGCGGCTGCCGACGGTCTCCCCGTCGAGGAAAGTCAGGATCTCCCGGCCGTGCTCGTCGATCCCCTCGGCGCGTGGTGCGCCGTCGAACCCCTTGTCCCGCAAGTGGTCGAGCAAGGCGTGCACGGCAGGTGTCCAGGGGCGGGCGGGTTTGCGGACGGTGTCGCCGACCCGCACCGCACCACCGGCGTTGCCGCCGTCCAGCCGTTCCTCCACTAGCGCCCGATGAACTTCGGGGCGCGCTTGTTCACGAACGCGTCCACGGCCTCGCGGTGGTCCTCGGTCGCACCGCAGTCGGCCTGGGTCCGGCGCTCCGCCTCCAGCGCGTCCTCGAGCGTGCCGTCGGCGGCCGCGGCCAGCGCTTCCTTGATCTTCGCGTACGCGGTCGTGGGGCCCTTGGCGAGCTTGGCCGCGAGCAGGTGCGCGGTCTCCTGCAGTTCCTCGTCCGGCACGACCTGGTTGACCATGCCGATCCGCAACGCCTCCTCGGCGCCGACCGGCTGCGCGAGCATCATCATCTCCATCGCGCGGCCGTGGCCGATCAGCCGCGGCAGCGTGTACGACGCACCGGAGTCCGCGGTCAGGCCGACGTTCGCGAACGCCATCAGGAACTTCGCCGACGCGCCCGCGATGCGCAGGTCGGCGGCGTAGGCGAAGGACGCGCCCGCACCGGCCGCGCTGCCGTTGACCGCGGCGATCACCGGCTTCGGCATGCCGATCAGCTCGCGCACGATGGGGTTGTAGTGCTTCTCCACGGTGTGCAGCGGCGCGGGATCACCGGCCTGCAGCAACCCGATGTGCTCCTTGAGGTCCTGACCCGCGCAGAACGCCCTGCCCGCACCCGTGATCACCACCGCGCGCACCGACTCGTCGGCCGCCGCCTCCTTCAGCGCGTCGAGGAACGACTCCTTCAGCGCGATCGTGAAGGCGTTGAACGACTCGGGGCGGTTGAACGTGAACGTGCGCACACCATCGGCGTCGTCGACGAGGAGCTCGGACACTGGACCTCCATCAAGCAGTGGAAACGTTGCGAACCGGCCGCAGGCACTCGTCGACGAAACGACTCGTGCCCGGTGCCAGCCGCAGTGTCTGTTCGTCGAAGAACGACGCTGCCGCGTGCCCCGGCCAGTCCGGTGGCAACAGTTCAGCAGGAAGACCGGGATCGCGGAACAGGAACTTGCGCCACGCGTGCAGCAGCTGCTGTGACGCCGCGAACGCCGCCGCGTCGTCGGTTTCGTCCACAACGGACACCTGTGCCTGCCACTGCGCGACGAACGCGGCGTAGTCGCGTCCGAGTTCTGCCAGGTCCCAGGCCTTCGCCGCGAGCTCGGCGTCCCCACCGTCGTGTGAACCGTGAAAAGTTCGTGCGAGAACTCCCTCGGCGGCGAGCACGTCGGCCAGTTCCGGTGACGGACGCGGCGCGATCCACGTCACAGGGCCGATCGCGCCGTAACCGAGCAGTTGCAGTTCCGACGCCAGGTGGTCCCGCGAGTCGCGGCCCGGCATCTCCTCCAGCACCACGACGTGCCACCGACCGTCCCACGTGGACGGCCCGGTGCGGTAGATGCGGGCGGCGGCCTCGTCGAGCCGTCGTTCCCCGCGAGGTGTCATGGCGTAACCAGGCCCGTCGGGCAGCCGCACGGGGTGCAACCAGCCCTGCCGGACGGTGCGGGAAACGGCCGTGCGCACGGCCGGCGCGGCGAACCCGAGCGGTTCGAGCAGCCGGACGAGCGCGGCGATGGTGGCGGCGCCACCGCGTTCGCGCAGGTGGCCGCCGTAGACGTCGAAGAGCGCGGAACGGGCTCGCACCCGGCCCAGTCTGTCACGCCGCGCCCCAGGCCGTGCCCCCGCCGCCGAAAGTGTTGCCTTGTCGTGAAAACGGGTACTGATCAGGGTGAAAACAAGATCAACAAATGTCACCCGAACTCGCCAAAAGATCGGTTCGGTTTCGCCCCTGAGTCGCGATAGGGGAGAATGGAGCAGATCCGGCCTGGCCGGACGGGGAAGATGTTGACGGAGGGAGCACGCGATGGCGGCCATGAAGCCCCGGACCGGCGACGGTCCCCTCGAGGTCACCAAGGAGGGACGCGGCATCGTCATGCGCGTGCCGCTCGAGGGTGGTGGGCGCCTTGTCGTCGAGATGTCGGCGGACGAGGCCAGCGCCTTGGGCGACGCGCTGAAGGCCGCCGCCGGCTGAGGCCTCCCGGCGAGGAGCAATGTGAGCCCCGGTTTCCACAGTGGAGACCGGGGCATCGCTTCGTTCTCGGGCTGGGAGAGAATGAGCGGTCGTTAATACATGGGGAGGTCCAACCGTGGCGTCGACGGTTCCGTCAGTGCCGACCAAGCTCGTGGACGTCGAGGTGGCCACCACCGCGCGCCGCAACGTTCCGACGGTCGTGCTCGCGGCCACCGGGCCCGCGCTCGGGCCGGGCGGTGACGGCATCGACGTCTCCGACCTGACGGGCAAGGCCGGCGAGACCGTTCGCCACGACGAGACCTGGACGCTCGGTGTCGGCACGGGGACGGTGAGCGACTACCGCACGGCGGGGGCCAACCTGGTCCGCGCGCTGAGCGGCGAGGACGCGCCCAGGTCCGCCGACGTGCTGCTGACCCCCGACTTCGACGCCGCCAAGGTGCGCGCCTTCGTGCTCGGCGTGGCGCTCGGCGGCTACCGCTTCAAGGTCACCGGCGAGGAGGCCCCCAAGCGGGTCGGCTCGCTGCGCCTGGTCACCGGCGACACCGGTTTCGAGGAGGTGCTGACGTCCGCCGCGCTCAAGGCCCACGCGCTGGCCGCCGCCACCTCGCTCACCCGTGATCTCGCGAACACGCCGTCCAACGTCAAGGATCCGCGCTGGCTCGCGTCCACCGCCGCCAAGCTCGCCGAGAAGGTCGACGGCCTGTCCGCCGTCGTGCGCGACGAGAAGTGGCTGCGGCAGCAGGGCTTCGGCGGCGTGCTCGCGGTCGGTGGCGGCTCGTCCCGCCCGCCGCGGTTCCTGGAGCTCACGTACGGCACCACCGGCCCGCACGTGGTGTTCGTCGGCAAGGGCATCACGTTCGACACCGGCGGCATCTCGGTGAAGCCCGCCGATGGCATGCACCTGATGCGCACCGACATGGCCGGTGGCGCCGCGGTGATCTCCGCGCTGCTGACCGTGGCCCGCCGGCAGCTGCCGATCAGGGTCACCGGGCTCGTGCCGTGCGCGGAGAACCACCTGAGCGGCTCGGCGTACCGGCCGGGTGACGTCGTGCGCCACTACGGCGGCGCGACCACCGAGGTGCAGAACACCGACGCCGAGGGCCGCATGGTCCTGGCCGACGCGATGGCGTACGCGGTGAAGAACCTGAAGCCGGACCTGCTCGTGGACGTCGCGACGCTCACCGGTGCGATGAAGGTCTCACTCGGCCTGCGCACCGGGGCGGTGTTCACCCCGTCCGACGAGCTCGCCGGGCAGGTGGTCGAGGCGGGCGTGAACGTCGGCGAGAAGTGGTGGCGGATGCCGCTGCTGGAGGAGCACGTCGAGGCCGTGAACAGCGAGATCGCGGACTACAAGCAGTGCCCGCCCGGACCCGGTGGCATCACCGCGGCGCTGTTCCTGCAGAAGTTCGCGGGCGACGTGCCGTGGGCGCACCTCGACATCGCAGGCCCCGCGCGGTCGGAGAAGATCTACGAAGAGGTCGTCGCGGGAGCCACCGGGTTCGCCGCGCGGACGCTCGTCGAACTGGCTGAAAAATATTCGCGTTAGTCCCTACGATCGGCCATACGAGACGGCGAAGTTCCACGGCATGATGTGAGCGCCTTCACACCGTCGTAGAGGAGCTCTCGTGTTACTCCGCCTGGCTCTCGCCGTCTCGCTGGTCATAGCGTCGTTGTCCCCTGCTGCAGCGGACACGCCGTGGTGGGAACCGGTGGCACGACCGGCTCCGGACTCGCAGATCAACGTGACGGGCGAGCCTTTCAAGGGCACGGACAGCCAGGGCAGGGTGCGCGGGTTCGTCGACGCGCACAACCACCTCTTGACGAACGAGGGCTTCGGCGGCCGGCTGATCTGCGGCAAGCCGTTCTCGGAGCAGGGCATCGCGGACGCGCTGAAGGACTGCCCCGAGCACCACCCGCTGGGCCTCGGCGCGATCTTCGAGGCGGTCGTCACGGGAGACTTCGACGGCCACGACCCGGTGGGCTGGCCGACGTTCAAGGACTGGCCGTCCTCCACGACGGTCTCGCACCAGCAGAACTACTACGCCTGGCTGGAGCGGGCGTGGCGCGGCGGTCAGCGCGTGCTGGTCCAGGACCTCACCAGCAACGCCACGCTGTGCATCATCCACCCGTTCAAGGACCGGTCCTGCGACGAGATGACGTCGGTCCGGCTGCAGGCCCAGCGCACCTACGAGATGCAGGCGTTCATCGACAAGCAGTTCGGCGGGACCGGCAAGGGCTGGTTCCGCATCGTCACGTCCGCCGAGCAGGCCCGTGACGTGGTCGAGCAGGGCAAGCTGGCCGTGGTGCTGGGCATCGAGACCTCTGAGCTCTTCGGCTGCCGGACGTTCCTCGACATCCCGTTGTGCAACAAGGCCGACATCGACCGCGGTCTCGACGAGATGTACGCGCTCGGAGTGCGCAGCGCGTTCCTGTGCCACAAGTTCGACAACGCCCTGTGCGGCGTCCGGTTCGACTCGGGCACGCAGGGCGGTGTGATCAACGCGGGCCAGTTCCTGCGCACTGGCCAGTGGTGGCAGACCGAGGCGTGCAAGGGCCCGCAGCAGGACAACCCGATCGGCACGGTCGGCCCGAACGCGCTGATCCCGGCGTCGGTCGTGGCGCCCGCCTACGACCCGGCGAAGCGGTGCAACGTGCGCGGCCTGACCTCGCTCGGTGAGTACGCGGTGCAGGCCATGATGAAGCGGCACATGATGATCGAGATCGACCACATGAGCGTGAAGGCCGCCGGACGCACGCTGGAGCTGGCCGCGCAGAAGCGCTACCCCGGCATCGTCTCCAGCCACAGCTGGATGGACGCGCAGTGGACCGAGAAGGTCTACCAGCTCGGCGGGTTCGTCGCGGGCTACGAGAACGACCCCGGGACCTACGTCGCGCAGGCGGGGGCGTACGAGCCGTTGCGGCGCAAGTACGACGTGGGCCTCGGGTTCGGCTCCGACTACAACGGCGTGGGCTCGCACCCGGCACCGCAGACCGGCGTGACCTACCCGTTCCGCAGCTACCCCGGCGGCCCGCTGGTCGACCGGCAGCGCACCGGTGAGCGGGTGTGGGACATCAACGTCGACGGCGGCGCGCACATCGGCCTGCTGCCGGACTGGGTCGAGAAGGTCCGCCAGCTCGGTGGCGACCAGCTGGTCCAGGACATGCTCGGTGGTGCCGAGTCGTACCTGCGGACGTGGTCGGGGACTCAGCGCTGGAGCTAACGCCTGTATCGAAGTCGGCACCAAGCGCCTGCTGTTTGGCGCGAAAAGCACGTTCGGGCCGATAGGTGGCCCGGACGTGCTTTTCGCGCCAAAAAGAAATGTCCGGTTTGGCTGATTGTTCGGATTCGATATGGGCTAGTCGGTCCTCAGGGCGTGGTCGCGGAAGGCACGCACGGCGGGCGGCAGCGGGTGGTCCTTCAGCCACGCCAGCCCGAAGACGCGGCCCGCCCGCGGGGTCAGGGGTAGTTCGCGCAGACCTGCTGGAGGCGTGGTCTCGGCGTGCGTGAGGAGCGCGACGCCGAGGCCCGCCGCCACCAGGCCGCGGACCGTCTCGATCTCCTGGCTCTCGAACGCGATCTTCGGGGTGATCCCGGCGGCGGCGAACATGTCGTCGGTGATCTGCCTCAGGCCGTAGCCGTGCTCCAGGACGATGAGCTCCTCGTCTTCGAGGTCCCTCAGCCGCACGGCCTTGCGCGAGGCCAGCCGGTGCGTGGACGGCACGACGACGATGAGCTCCTGTTCGAAGAGGACCTCGGACGCGAACTCGGGGCCGTCCGGCGGCGGTGCGACGAGCGCCAGGTCGATTTCGCCGTTCAGCAGCTTGTCGACGACGGTGTAGCGGGCGTTCTGGACCAGGCCGAACCGCACGTGCGGGTGCTCGGCGCGGAAGCCGCGGACCAGTTCCGGCACCACGGACCGGCCGAGCATGTGCAGGAAGCCCAGCACGACCCGGCCCTTCTCCGGGTCGAGCTCCTCCTCGACCTCGCGCAGGCCGGGCTCCAGCGCGGCCAGCGACCGGGTCGCGGCCTCGGCGAGCAGACGGCCCGCGCGGGTCAGGCGGACCCGCCGTCCGGTCTTCGTGATGATCGGCGCACCCAGCTGCTCACCGAGCTCGGCGAGCCAGCGGCTGACCGTGGGCTGGGGGAGCCCGACCCGTTCTGCGACACGAGTCACGTGCTCGTCGGCGGCAAGCGCTTTCAGCACCGCCAGCTTCGGGGCCAGCTCCAATTCATCCACGAATTGATTCTGACTCATTTCCGTATTGGACGTATGGCTTAGCGTCGAATGCGTGAACAGGTTGACCGCGGCCGTCGCCGCATCCGGGTTCGCGTGTTTCGCGTTGCTCTACACGCCGCAGCCCGTGATGCCGCAGATCGCGCAGGAGTACGGGCTGGGGCCGAGTGGCGCGTCGCTCGCGCTCTCGGCCGCGACCCTGGCGCTGGCGGTGGCGGTCGTGCCGGTCGCGATGCTGTCCGAACGCCTCGGGCGCCGGGCGGTGATCGTGGTCAGCGTGCTGGCGGCGGCGTTGCTCGGGCTCGCGCTGCCGTTCGCGCCGGACTACGACGTGTTCCTGGTGCTGCGCGTGCTGCAGGGGATCGCGGCGGCCGGGGTGCCCGCGGCGTCGATGGCCTACCTCGCGGACGAGCTCGACAACCGGCGGCTCGGCGCCGCGATGGGCGCGATGATCGCCGGGAACAGCCTGGGAGGCATGACCGGGCGGCTGGTCACCGGCATGACCGCCGACTGGCTGGGCTGGCGCGGTTCGGTGTTGCTCGCGGGCGTGTTCGGGCTGCTCGCGGCACTGGTCGTGGTGTTCTTCCTGCCCAAGTCCCACGGCCGGCCGAAGCGCGCGCCGCGCGGCATGAAGGCGGCCCTGACGGATCCGGTGCTGCTCGCGCTGTACGTGGTGGCCGTGCTGCTCGTCGGGTCGTTCATCTCGTTCTACAACGTCGCCGGCTTCCAGCTGCGCGGTCCGGCGTGGCTGGAGACGCTGGTGTTCCTGTTCTACGGGTTCGGCAGCACGTCGGCGGCGTTCGCGGGCAGGCTGGCCGACCGGTACGGACGCGGGCGCGTGCTGCTGATGTGCATCGGCGTGCTGGCGTTCGGTGCCGTGGCGAGCCTGCTGTGGGTGCCGCTCGGGCTGGCGGTCGTCACCGCCGGGTTCTTCGCCGCGCACGCCACCGCGAGCGGCTGGGTCGGTGCCCGCGCACCCGAGCACGCCCGCGGTCACGCGTCCGGGCTGTACCTGTGCGGGTTCTACGTGGGCAGCAGCATCGGCGGCACGTCCGGCAGCACCGCCTACGAGGAGTGGGGCTGGGGCGGGCTGGTGCTCGTCATCCTGGGCTGGCTGGCGCTGGCCGCGATGCTGGCTCAGAACTCCAGCGCGAGGGTGACCCGCGAGTCCACCGGCGAGATCAGGGTGCGGCCGAGCCTGGGCAGCTCCACCACGCCCTCGACGAGGCCCGCGGAGACCGAGCGGGTGTCCGCCGGGATCTCGACGACGATCGCGAACGGCAGCGGCCCGCCGTCGTAGCGGGCGCCGACCTGCTTGGCGGTGGACCCGTCCGGCAGCGTCACGGTGATCAGGTCCTTGGTCAGGCCGCCGCCCGCGGTGTCGGGCAGCTCGCCGGTGGCCTCGAACCGCACCTCGAGCAACGCCTTGTCCGCCGCGGAGGCCGTCGCGACGTCGTACTGGCTCTCGCCGAGCTTGACCGGGCGCTGCCTGCCGAGCCGCACGCCGGTGACCTTCAGGCCGAGCGCGCTGCCGCCGTACCTGATCTTCTGGGTCACCTCGGTGAACTGGGCGGGACCGGCGGCGCGCTGCAGCACTGGCGGCGGGTTGTCGGTGCGCTTGCCGGACGGGACCTCGACGCGCTGCTCGAGCGACTTGGCGCCGAGGCTGCCGAGCGCGAGCGTCTCGGTGCCCTCCTGCGGGTCGGGCACGGTGTACACGACGAAGACCGAGCCGTTGGCCGGCAGGCGGTCGGCGGGCAGCAGGTGGCGCCTGCCAGGCACCTCCAGCGCGAGCTCGGAGGGCTGCGGGGCGAACCCCTGCCAGTTGGTGCGCTGGAAGCCGCTGTCGATCTCCCAGAGCTTCTCGACCTTCATCCGGACGACCCGCAGCCGCGCTCCGGTCTCGGCCCGCACCGTGCCGTCGGCCGTGATCCACGTGTCCGGGTTGGCCCAGCCGGTGACGGTGGTGGCGAGCAGGTCGTCGCGCAGCTTGATGTCAACGTTGCCAAGGCCGAGGTCGGCGTTGTTGCGCTTGCCGTCGTCGGGCAGCACGGCGAGGAAGTCGCGTCCGGCGGTGAGGTCCTGCTGCTTGGCAGGATCGAACTCCTTGCCGTCGGTGCGCACGAGCACCCCGCCCGGAGTGCTGCGCTTGCCGTTCTCCGGCACCTGCGGCGACTGCACCTCGTACCTGACCTCGTCACCGTTCTTGGTGACCTCCTTGATCGGCACGGGCACCCAGTCGGTGCCGGCGCCGGTGCCCGGCACCTGGACCGGTCCGCACCACAGGCGTTTGTCCACCTCGGACTCGACGCCCGTCTTGGCGAACCAGCAGCTGACCGCCGCGGCGCCCGCCCGTGCCACGTAGCCGTAGTCCAGCGTGTAGGCGAGCTGGGCCTCGGCCTGCGACTGGAGGTCCGAGGCGTCGGCGAGCTTCAGCCCCTCGACGGTGAGCTGCACCGCCTTCTGCTGTGTCTTGGGGGCTGTGGCGCATCCAGTCACCGCGAGGAGGACCGTCAGACCAAGCACCGCACCACGCACAGTCTCGCGCCCCTCACCAGATGAAACGACATCGTCACTACTGGTAAAGGCGGCATTCACACTTTGGGGTTGCCCGAGAGCGGCGTGACTCAAATCACGCTGCGGTACACCTCGACGGTCTGCTCGGCCATCGCGGACCAGGAAAACTCCTGCTCAGCACGCTTGCGACCCGCTGCGCCGAAGCGTTGGGCCCGATCCGGATCCGCGATCAGCTCGTTAATGGTCTGAGCCAAATTGTGTCGATATGTCGACAAATCGCGCTCGTCGTAGTGGACGAGGAGACCCGTCTCGCCGTGCGCGACGACCTCGGGGATGCCGCCGACGTCGCTCGCGACGACCGCGGTGCCGCACGCCATCGCCTCCAGGTTCACGATGCCCAGCGGCTCGTAGACCGACGGGCACACGAACACCGTCGCGTGGCTGAGGATCTGCCGGACCTCGGCGGGCTGCAGCATCTTCTGGATCCAGAAGACCCCTTCGCGCCCGGCCGCGAGCTCGCTCACGGCCTGCTTGGTCTCCTCGGCGATCTCCGGCGTGTCCGGAGCGCCCGCGCACAGCACGATCTGCGCGTTCCGGTCGATCTCGTGCGCGGCGGCGACGAGGTGACCGACACCCTTCTGCCGGGTGATCCGCCCCACGAACGCCACGATCGGCTTCTCCGGATCGATGCCACGGGACGTGAGCGCGTCCGTCTCCTGCACCGGGTGGTAGGCCGTGGAATCGATCCCGTTGCGCACGACGTGGACCTTCGCCGGGTCCAGCGCGGGGTAGGCGTCGAGCACGTCGGCCCGCATGCCCTCGCTGACCGCGATGACCGCGTCAGCGTGCTCGTAGGCGGTCCGCTCGGCCCACGACGAGATCCGGTACCCGCCGCCGAGCTGCTCGGCCTTCCACGGCCGGCGCGGCTCCAGCGAGTGCGCCGTGACGACGTGCGGGATCCCGTGCAGGAGTTTGGCCAGGTGGCCGCCCATGTTGGCGTACCAGGTGTGCGAGTGGACGATGTTCGCCGTGGACACCGCGGCGGCCATCTCGAGGTCGACCGCGAGGGTGGTCAACGCCGCGTTCGCCTGCTCCAGGCTGTGCGGCGGGTTGTGAGCCGTGGCGTCACCGCGCGGTGCACCGAAGCAGTGCACGTCGACGTCGACGAGCTCCCTCAGGTGGGGCACGAGGAATCCCACGTGCACACCAGCGCCGCCGTAGACCTCCGGCGGGTATTCCCGCGTCATGAGCGCAACTCGCACGCCACCACCGTAGATCACAGCGGTCCCCGTTGGGACGAACCAGTTTGCGTCTGGTTCGAGAACGATCGCACGGATAGGGTCACATGCTGTGAAGGGGCAGCCGCACGTTCTCGGAATTGTGCTTGCCGGTGGTGAAGGCAAGCGCCTGTGGCCACTGACGGCCGACCGCGCGAAACCGGCTGTGCCCTTCGGGGGCAACTACCGGCTGGTCGACTTCGTGCTGTCGAACCTGGTCAACGCGGGGCTCGCGAAGCTCTGCGTGCTGACGCAGTACAAGTCGCACTCGCTGGACCGCCACATCTCGACGACGTGGCGCCTGTCCAATGTGCTCGGTCAGTACGTGACGCCGGTGCCGGCCCAGCAACGCCTGGGCCCGCGCTGGTACACGGGCTCCGCCGACGCGATCTTCCAGTCGCTGAACCTCGTCCACGACGAGAAGCCCGACCACGTGGTCATCTTCGGCGCCGACCACGTGTACCGGATGGACCCGGGCCAGATGATCTCGCAGCACATCGAGTCCGGCGCGGCGGTGACCGTCGCCGGCATCCGAGTGCCGCGTGCCGAGGCCAAGGCGTTCGGCTGCATCGACTCGGACGCTTCCGGGAAGATCACGCGGTTCCTGGAGAAGCCGTCCGAGCCGCCGCACGTGCCGGACGACCCCGAGGTGACGTTCGCGTCGATGGGCAACTACGTGTTCACGACCGAGGCGCTGCTGGACGCGCTGCGCGGGGACGCGTTGAACCCGGACTCGGACCACGACATGGGTGGGGACATCATTCCCATGCTGGTCGATCGGGGTAAGGCGCACGTTTACGACTTCCAGGACAACGAGGTGCCCGGCGCCACTGATCGGGATCGCGGGTACTGGCGCGATGTCGGGACCATTGACGCTTATTACGACGCGCACATGGACCTTGTTTCGGTCCATCCGATCTTCAACCTCTACAACCAGTTGTGGCCTATTCGCACGGCCACTCCGCCGTTGCCGCCGGCGAAGTTCATCGCTGGTGGGTCTGCTGAGGACTCGATGGTGGGGCCCGGGTCGATCATTTCCGGGAAGATTCACGGGTCGGTGATCTCTTCGGACGTCACGGTTGAGGTCGGGTCTGTGGTGCAGGGGTCGGTGCTGTTGCCCGGGGTTCGGATCGGCAAGGGTGCCGTGGTGCGGCGGGCGATCCTGGACAAGAACGTCGTGGTGCCTGATGGGGCGTTGATCGGCGTGGACGCGCCGATGGACCGTGAGCGCTACACCGTTTCTGCCGGCGGCGTCACGGTCCTCGGCAAGGGCGTCCGGGCCTACTAGCAGCCCGTCAGCTTGATGTCGTCCTGACCCTCGAAGCGGCGGCCGTCGAGCGTGCGGCCCACGAGGGTCGCCGTCGTCATGCCGCAGGTCAGCCCCGTCTTGGCCGTGTCGAACTGGCAGACCAGGTCGGCGCGACCGTCGTCGTTCACGTCCTCACCCGGTGACCCGCACCGGACGAGGCTCTGCTCGAGGCCGGTGGCGCCGAACGTGAGGCTGGTGCGATCGACCTGGGCGACCGCGTCGAACTCGGCCGTGGACAGGATCGCGACGGGGATCAGTCCGTCCTTCTTGACGTTGATCGAGCTGGGGAAGCTGCGGGGCTTCACGTCCGTCGGCACCCAGCTGATCGAGCGGACGTCGTTGGCGCGGTCCGTGTCCTCGGGGTGCGGCTCGTTCGCGGCGATCACCGCGGTCGTGGACAGCACGTGCCTGCGGTTCTCCGTGCAGGACACCGTCCAGTCCTTGCTGAAGGTCGCGGACGTGCCGGCGTTGAGGACGTGTTCCTGCTGCTGGCCGGTGTTGGGCGAGACCGTGCAGTCCACGGGCGCGCCGAACGTGACGGTGGTCAGGGTGTGCACCGCGTCGGCCGGTCCGGCGTTCGCGACGGTCGTCGTGGTCGTGCACGCGAAGTCCTGCGTGCGGTACTGGCGTTCGGTGCAGGTCAGCCGGATGTCGCTGACCGAGAGGTCGACCCGTTCGAACACCTCGACCCGGTCGGTGGCCGAACCCTCGTTGTTGCTGCTGTCCGGGTCGATCACGTGCAGGTGGTCGAGCACGGCCCTCGACGACGCGGTGAAGTCGTGGTAGCTGCGGTTCGCGCAGGTCACGTCCCACTTGCTCGCCACCGTCACCGGCGTGCTGATCGACACCTCGTGGCTGACGGCCGTCGTGGGAGTCAGTGCGCAGTCCGCCGGGCCGGTGAGGCCGAGCGTGACGTCGGTGTTCGCAGGACCGTAGTCGCCGCGGTTGGTCGCGACGGCCGTGACGGTGCACTCGAAGTGGTCCTGCACGTAGGTACGGCTGACGCAGTCGAGCTGTGTGCTCTCGATGCCGACGTCCGACTCGTCGATCACAGCGATGGTCGTGCTCGTGGTCTTGTGGTTGCTGGAGGTGTCCGGATCGGTCACGCCCGGCGTGGTGATCGTCAACTCGTTCGCGAAGTCGAACCGGTGGAAGCTCGGGTCGAAGCAGGCGACCTTGAAACCGAAGATCACCTCCACGGGCCTGCCCAGCACGAGCTCCCGGTGCTGGGGAGCCGGGGTGGCGATGCGGCAGTCAGGAGGTCCGGACCCCGAGATCGTGTCCTCGACCTCGATCACCGGAGCGGGACCGCGGTTCTCCAGCACCGCTCGGACCTGCACCAGGTGGTGTTCGTCGGCGGTCATCTCCGCGGGCGGGTTGACGACCTCGAAGGACACCTTCACCGCGTCGGCCGTGGTTTCGACGTTGCCGAAGTCGTGGCCGTCGAACCTGGCAGCGCCGATGTTCGGGGCCACGTTCAGGGTGTGGCGCTCGGGACCGCTCGTGCGGGTCCAGCCGTCTCGGCTCTCCTCGGTGAGCGCGTAGTCGCCGGGCAGACGTTCGTCGAGGCGGAACTCGTAGTAGCCGTTGCCGTCGGTGGTGGTCGAGCCCACCGGGCCGGTGGGCTGACCTGCGTCGGAACGGTCGCGGTGGAGCGTGATGGTCCAGCCGGCCAGGCCTTCCTCGCCGGGGTCGCGGACGCCGTTGCGGTTGGCGTCGTGGTACTTGTGGCCGCTGATCACAGGCACCGGCTTGCCGGACTTGTCGCGGGAGAAGTTGCCGCAGGGCAGCGCGATGAAGCTGCCTTCCCAGGTCAGTGACGGCAGCCTGATCGGACGGTCCCTGAAGGCGATGCCGATCGGGTGGTAGGCCTCGTTGCCCGGTGCGCAGTGCACGTCCTGAGGCATGTCCACCGTGCAGTGCGACCACTGTTCCTGGTCGGATTGGAATTCTGGTTCGCCGACCGGCGCGTACCAGATGAAATTGCGGTTGAAGCCGCGTCCGAGGTAATACGGCTCGTCTCGGCGGATGTCCTCGGGGCTCAGCTCGCTGCCGATTCCCGGATCGATGATGAAAGTGTGCCGACCGCACGAGGAGTCGGCCATGTCGGCACCGTTTCCCCAGCAAGGCCCATCTGCTGACGCCGGTGTGGCGACGCCGATGACCGGTATGAAGGCAGCCGCCAGCGCGGCGACAACTCTTGTTGGTTTCACCTGAGCCCCTTTCGGGGAATGGACGATCCCCGACCCTGCGGACGGCATGTCGAATTGCCGTGAAGCGCTGTTACCGCGTCACTCAGGTGGGTCAACCGAAGTTCTTATCGGCGCACTCAGGGTTTGCGGGCGGCCACCAACAGCCCATCGCCCAGCGGCAGGATCACCGGAACGAGCCGGTCGTCCTCCCTCACCAGCCGTGCGATGTCCCGCATCGCCTGGGTCGACTCGTCCCGCTTGGTGGGGTCCACCACGGCGCCGTGCCACAGGACGTTGTCGAACGCGATGACCCCGCCCGGCCTCAGCATGCGGACACCGTGTTCCAGGTACTTCGGGTACTCGGGTTTGAAGGCGTCCACGAACACGAGGTCGTAGGCCGCGTCGGTCAGCCTCGGGAGGACGTCCAGCGCCTTGCCCATGATCAGACGGGTGCGGGACGGGGAGATGCCGGCCGCGGCGTAGGCCTCGCGGGCGGCCCGTTGGTGCTCCGGCTCCACGTCGATCGAGGTCAGGATGCCTGAGGCCGGCATGCCTGCCAGGAGGTAGAGGCCGCTGGTGCCCGCGCCGGTGCCGATTTCCACGACCGCGCGCGCCTGGAGTGCTGTTGCCAGGAAGCGGAGGGCGGCGCCTCCACCCGGGCCGATGGGCACGCAGCCCAGTTCCTGGCCGCGTGCTCGTGCGGCCAGGTGCACGTCGTCCTCGGGGAGGTACTGCTCCACGTACTCCCGCAGGGCCGATTCCGAGGTCACGGGGTGCAGGTTAGTGCCAGACGCGCCCAAAACGGGTGAACGCGGCCCGAACCGAGATTCTCAGGGTGCTCTCAGCCAGTTCTCACGATCGTTTAAAGCGCGCGGGAGAAGGTACAGAAGCAACAAGCCAGGCTCTAGGCGGGAACAAGCCGGACCCGCCGTCCGTTGAGCCGCATAAGGGTCGCCGGGCGGCCCACCTGGAGGTGCCGAAACACCTGATGCGCACGCAGTCGAGTTCGCCGGAGGCCGTCGCGCCCATCGAGACGGCCGACTGGACGCCGCCCTCGTGGGACGCCATCGTCCGCGAGCACGCGGACAGGGTCTACCGGCTCGCTTATCGCCTGACCGGCAACCAGCACGATGCCGAGGACCTGACCCAGGAGACGTTCATCCGCGTCTTCCGGTCGCTCGCGTCCTACAAGCCGGGCACCTTCGAGGGGTGGCTGCACCGCATCACCACCAACCTCTTCCTCGACATGGCTCGCCGTCGCAGCCGTGTCCGCATGGAGGCGCTGCCCGAGGACAACGACCGCCTCGAGGGTGACGACCTGTCCCCCGAGGAGATCTACGACGAGAACCACCTCGACCCCGATCTGCAGGCCGCGCTGGACGAGCTCCCGCCGGAGTTCCGCGCCGCCGTGGTCCTGTGTGACGTGGAAGGTCTCTCCTACGAGGAGATCGGCGCCACGCTCGGGGTGAAGATGGGTACCGTGAGGAGCAGGATCCATCGGGGCCGCCAGGCTCTGAAGGTCGCGCTCGAACGCCGTCGTCAGGAATCGTTGCTGGAGGACTCTGCATGACCGACCTCCGTGGTTGGGGCCTGCCTGAGCAGCACCTCTTGCCGGACGCCGTGGTCGCGTTCGTGGACGGAGAACTGTCCTCGACCGCCCACGAGCGAGCTTCAGCGCACATCCAGCGCTGCGGCTTCTGCGCGTTCGAGACCTACACCCAGCAGCAGGCGCGCGCTGCCGTGCGCACCGCGTCGGCGCCGACGGCGTCGGCGTCCTTGCTGGACAGGCTCGGTGCCATCCCGCAGGAGGTCGACCTGCCGTCCGCTCCGGACGGGCTCGCGATCACCGAGGACGGTCAGTTCGTCGCCGTGCAGCGCACGGACAAGCCCGCGTTCGGCTCCGGGCCGGTGCTGGGCTCTTCCAGACCTCTGGGCAGCAACGGCTGGTTCAGCGGCCGTCGTGCCCGCCAGGGTGCCGGGGTCGTCGTGAGCGGCATGCTGCTCGGCGCCCTCGCGTTCACCACGCCCGAGAGCGAGGCGCCTCCCGCGCCCTCCGCTCCGCAGAACGCCGGCGCGGTCTTCGCGACCACCCCCTGACAGTCATTTCACTGTTCGTGAGGCAGGCTGTAGTTCAGCACTCCTAGCGGAAAATTCGGGGAGAGATGAGCCAGCAGTCGCCCAACGGCCAGACGCCCACGCCCGTTTCCGGAGTGGACGACGGAGCGCACCGCAGGCTCCGGCCACGGCCACTGGTGCAGCCGCCGGTCGACCCCGCGTACGCCTCCGCCTTCGGCCGCCCGGACGGTGTGGCAGGCGCGTTCGCCACGCGTGACGTGTCCGTGCCCGCCGTGCAGTCGGCGCCGCCGCCTCCCGAGTCCCTCGCGACCGCGTTCGGCCGTCAGGGCTCCGGTGAACTCCTCCAACGCCCGCCGCAGCCCGTCTCCGACCCCGATCCGGACATCGACCCGGTGTTCTGGGGCGACAAGCCGGCGGGTGACCCGTGGCGCGACCCGGCCTCCGGTGCCGTGATCGGCCCGCCTGCCGTGGGCGAGGACCCGCCGGGCGAACCTGAGAAGAAAGCCGAACCCGGTCCGCAGCTGAGCGTTCCCGAGCTGATCTTCGGCCGTCGCGTGAAGCCGACCGCGCTGGCGCTGCTTCTTGCCGCCGCGCTCCTCGTGGGCGCCGCCGGTGGTCTGGTCGGCTGGCTGATCGGACGCGCGGGCAACCCGCTGACCGACTCGACCGTGACCCTGGCCGAGATCGAGCAGGGCAAGGAACGTCCGGCCGGCTCGATCTCCGACATCGCCAAGCGCGTGACGCCCAGCGTCGTGTCGATCGAGTTCAAGGGCGCCAACGTCGCGGGCGTCGGCTCCGGCGTCGTCATCGAGGGCGGCGGCTACATCCTGACCAACGACCACGTGGTCGCCCCGGCGGCGCAGGACTCGACCGCCAAGCTCAGCGCCGTCTTCACCGACGGCACGCGCGCCGCGGCCCGCGTCGTCGGCCGCGACCCCAAGACCGACCTCGCGGTCATCAAGGTCGAGGTCACCAACCCCACGGTCCTGCAGTTCGGCAACTCCGACGAGCTCCAGGTCGGCGACAGCGTGATCGCCATCGGCTCGCCGCTGCAGCTGTCCAACACCGTCACCGAGGGCATCGTCTCCGCACTGCACCGCCCCGTGACGGCGGCGGGCGAGAACGGCGGCCCCCAGGTCACCTACGACGCGATCCAGACCGACGCGGCCATCAACCCCGGCAACTCGGGCGGCGCGCTGGTCGACTCACGCGGTGCGCTGATCGGCATCAACTCCTCGATCCGCACCGAGACTGGCGGTTCGGTCGGGCTCGGCTTCGCGATCTCCGGCAACCAGGCCCGCAAGATCAGCCAGGAGCTGATCCGCAACGGCTCGGTGAAGCACGCGGACATGAACGTCAACGTGAAGTCCGTGTCCGCCGAGACCTCCGAGGGCGCTCAGGTGCAGAACGTCCCCGCCGGTGGAGCCGCCGCGGCCGCCGGCATCCAGGAGGGCGACGTGATCACCAAGGTCGGCAGCCGCGTGGTTCGCAACGCGGCCGAGCTCGTCGTGGCCGTCCGGGAGCACGAGATCGGCCAGACGGTCCAGGTCACGCTGGCCCGCCAGGGCCGCGAGCTCAAACTCGACGTGACGCTGAAGAGCGACTGACCTGCCCGTGGCCCGGCCTCTTGGCGGGCTGTTTCACGCTCAGCAGGGCGGCACCTCGATCCACCCGTCTGATCGCGAAACAGCCCGGCAAGTTTCCGGGCCACGGGCAGTAGGCTGGGACCCGTGTTCGACAGCATCGGATGGGTAGAGATCCTCATCATCGTCGTCGCGGGTCTCTTCATCCTGGGGCCCGAACGCCTGCCGTCCGCCGCGGCCTGGCTCGGCAAGACGGTGCGCCAGGTCCGCGAGTACGCGACGGGCGCGCGCGAACAGCTCAAGCAGGAGATGGGCCCGGAGTTCGAGCAGCTCCGCAAGCCGCTCGAGGACCTGCGGGAGCTGCGCAACTTCGACCCGAAGCGCGCGGTGACCAAGCACCTGTTCGACGACCCCGAGCCGACCAAGGCCAACGGCTACCCGACGCCGTCGACGCCGCCCGCGCCGGAGCAGCGGCCGCTCGCGCCGGGGGAGCGCCCGCCGTACGACCCGGACGCGACCTGACAAACGATGAACGGCGCTTTTGTGCACGTCAGGTGCACAAAAGCGCCGTTCATGGTTCTCAGGGCTAGCGGCCGGCGGGGGAGACGTTCAGGAGGCGGCCCGCGAGGCCGCGCGACTTCACGGTCAGCTTCTTCGCCACGTCGCTCAGCACCTGAGCCGCGGGCGAGTCCGGCACCGCCTGCACGATCGGGGTGCCCGTGTCGCCGTTCTCGCGCAGGCGCGGGTCCAGCGGGACCTGGCCGAGCAGCGGCACCTCGGAGCCGATGGACTTGCTCAGCGACTCCGCGACGGCCTGGCCGCCGCCGGAACCGAAGACCTCCATGCGCGAACCGTCGGGCATCTCCATCCACGACATGTTCTCGATGACGCCCGCGACCCGCTGACGGGTCTGCAACGCGATCGACCCGGCGCGCTCGGCCACCTCGGCGGCGGCCTGCTGCGGGGTGGTGACGACCAGGATCTCGGCGTTCGGGACCAGCTGGGCCACGGAGATCGCCACGTCGCCGGTGCCGGGGGGCAGGTCGAGCAGCAGCACGTCCAGGTCGCCCCAGAAGACGTCCGCGAGGAACTGCTGGAGGGCGCGGTGCAGCATCGGGCCGCGCCACACGACCGGGGTGTTGCCCGGCGTGAACATGCCGATCGAGATGACCTTCACGCCGTGCGACTGCGGCGGCATGATCATCTTCTCGACCTGGGTGGGTTTGCCGTCGGCGCCCAGCATGCGCGGGATCGAGTGGCCGTAGATGTCCGCGTCGACGATGCCGACCGACAGGCCGCGCGCCGCCATCGCCACGGCGAGGTTCACCGTGACCGAGGACTTGCCGACCCCGCCCTTGCCGGACGCGACGCAGTACACGCGCGTCAGCGAGCCCGGCTGGGCGAACGGGATGACGGGCTCCTCGGTGCCGCCGCGCAACGTCTTGCGGAGCTCGGTGCGCTGGGCGTCGCTCATGACGTCGAGGTCGACGCGCACGGACGAGACGCCGTCGAGCGCCTCCACGGCCGCGGTCACGTCCTTGGTGATCTTGTCCCGCATCGGGCAGCCCGCGACGGTCAGGAACACACCCACGACCACGGCGCCATCGGCACCCACCTCGACGTCCTTGACCATGCCGATCTCGGTGATCGGGCGCCGGATCTCGGGGTCCTGCACACCGGAGAGCGCCTTGCGGACGTCCTCGACGGTGGGGAGGGGCTGCGTGGTGGTCACCCGGCCATGCTACGTCCGGTTGACGCCCGTCCTACCGGCCGGTCACTTTTGACCGGAGGGCCAGGTCGTAGCCGGGCCGGAGCTGTCCGTAACATCGACGCCCGTGCCGGAATCGGGTAGTTCCCGGTTGCCCACCCGTGTCGAGCTAGGGGTGTGGCGATCGTTCCTCCGCGCGCATGCACGGATCACGAGGGTCCTCGAGGCCGAACTGATTGCTGAGCAGCGCCTTTCGCTCGCGGCGTACGACGTGCTGGTTCAACTGGCCGAGACGCCTTCCATGCGCATGCGCATGACTGAACTGGCCGATGCCGTCCTGCTGTCCCGCTCTGGCGTGACCCGCCTGGTGGACCGTCTGGAACGTGCAGGCCTCGTCGGGCGGGAACGCGCCGACGGTGACGGACGCGGCATCGTGGCCGTGCTCACACCGCTCGGTGCCGAACGCCTGCGCAGTGCGTCCGCCACCCACCTCGCCGGCGTCGCCGAGCACTTCGGGGAGAGCTTCGGCCCCGGTGAGCTCGAGGCGTTCGGCCGGACCTGTGACCGCCTGGCCGCGGACGACGTGTTCCCGTGATCACGGTGGTGGGACTCGTGCACGTCGAGGCTGGCCGCCTCCTCGTTGTGCGCTCACGCAACAAGAAGGCCTTCTACCTCCCCGGCGGGAAGATCGAACCTGGTGAGACCCCTGCCCATGCGCTTCTTCGCGAGGTTCGGGAGGAGCTCGGGATCGGGCTGGCACGGCCGGAGGTCCTGAAGCGCTACGTCGCCCCCGCGTACGGCGAGGGGGAGGGCGCAGTGGTCGACATGACCTGTTTCACGGCGTCGCTGCTCGGGACACCGGCACCCACGAGCGAGATCGCCGAGCTGACGTACGTGACCCGTGACGAGTACCGGGCGCACGTGGAGACGGCGCCCGCGATCCACGAGGTGCTGGACGACCTCGTTGTGAGCGGCCGCGTCAGGCCGTGAGGCGGCTCACGGCCTGACCTTCTTCAGGTTGTTCTGCTCCTTCACCAGCTTCTCCAGCTCCCCGCGGATGAAGTCGCGCGTCGCCACCTCCCCGACCGCCAGGCGCAGCGCCGCCAGCTCGCGGGCCAGGAACTCGGTGTCCGCCTTCGTCTGCGCCGCCCGCGCCCGGTCCTCCTCCAGCGACACCCTGTCCCGGTCGTCCTGCCGGTTCTGCGCGAGCAGGATCAGCGGCGCGGCGTAGGCGGCCTGGGTCGAGAAGGCCAGGTTCAGCAGGATGAACGGGTACGGGTCCCAGCGCAGCGACACCGCGACGAGGTTCACCGTGATCCACGCGACGACGATCAGCGTCTGCCAGAACAGGAATTTGCCGGTGCCGAGGAAGCGCGCGAGGCGTTCGGAGAACTGACCGAACGCGTCCGGGTCGATGGACAGGCGGAAGCCGCGCGGCTCGCGCGGCTGGTCGAGGCGGCGCCGGGGCAGCAGTTCAGGCATGGCTCAGTCCCGTCTCGCGCCAGTTGTCCGGCAGCAGGTGGTCCAGCACGTCGTCCACGGTGACCGCGCCGAGCAGGTGCTCGGTCTCGTCCAGGACCGGTGCGCACACGAGGTTGTAGGTGGCGAAGTAGCGCGTCACGTCGCTCAGCGAGGCGTTCGGCGACAGCCGGGCCATGCTCGTGTCGAGCACGCCGGCGACCAGGTCGAACGGTGGTTCGCGCAGCAGCCGTTGGATGTGCACGCAGCCGAGGTAGCGGCCGGTCGGGGTCGCGGACGGCGAGCGGCACACGAAGACCATCGACGCCAGCGCCGGGGTGAGGTCCGGGTTTCGCACCCGTGCCAACGCTTCCGCGATCGTCGCGTCCGGCGTGAGGATGATCGGTTCCGGCGTCATGAGGCCGCCGGCCGTGTCGAACGAGTACTCGAGCAGCCGCCGGACCGGTTCGGACTCCTCGGGTTCCATCAGCTCCAGCAGCCGGTCCTTGGTGCCCTCGGCCAGCTCGCCCAGCAGGTCCGCCGCGTCGTCCGGGTTCATCGCCTCCAGGACGTCGGCGGCGCGTTCCTCGTCCAGGTGCGACAGGACGTCCTTCTGGTCCTCTTCGGACAGTTCCTCGATGACGTCCGCGAGTCGTTCGTCGTCCAGCGCGTCGGCGACCTCGTAGCGGCGCTTGGGAGGCAGCTCGTGCAGGGCGTTCGCCACGTCGGCGGCGCGCATGCCCTCGAACACCGCGACCAGCTGCTGCGCGCCCTGCGGCTGGCCCGCGATCTCGTTGACGCTGAGCCCGCCGACGTCCTCCCACCGCCACACCTGCACCGGGCCCTTGAGCCCGAACCTGCCGGTGCGCTCCCGCCCGGCGACGCGGACCACGCGCCAGTCGCGGGTGCGGGTCAGCTCCATCGCGGCGTCCACGACGACCGCCGTGCCGCCGTCGGCGAGCTCGATCTTGGCGTCGAGCAGCTCGCCGATCACCATCACCTCGTTGACGCGCTGGTGGAACGGCCGCAGGTTCACCGATCCCGTCGCGAGCGTCACGGCGTTCGGCTCGATCGAGGTGAGCCGCAGCATCGGCACGAAGATCCGCCGGCGCGTCGCCAGCTCGACGACCAGGCCCAGCACGCGGGGCGGTTGGCGGTCGATCCGGAGGCTGATCACGACGTCGCGGGCCTTGCCGACGGGTTCGCCGTCGGGACCGAACACGGGGAGTCCGGCCAGCTGAGCGATGTAAACCCGGTTCACAGCCACCACAGTGACCAGGCTAGATCAGGTTCTGGCCGCCCACCGGGCGATCTCTGCGCAGAAGACCGCAAAGTCCTCCATGTCCTCTTCCAGGCACCACACCCAGTTCGCGACCGCCCGGTAGAGCGTCCAGTCCCGCGCCTTCGCCACGTCGAGCTCGCCGGCGTCGCAGATCGCGAGGAAGCGATCGGTCAGGCCCCGGTGGCCGTCGAGCTCGTCGAACCTGTTCCACAGCAACGGGATCACGCTGTACTCGCGGTCACCGGACAGCGGCTTCGGGTCGATCATCAGCCACGGTTCGCGGTCGCCGCGCAGCACGTTCTGGAAGTGCAGGTCCTCGTTCACCAGCGTGGTGCCCATGGTCCTGGTGTCGGCAACGTCACGTGCGGCGTCGAACAGCTCGCGGGGGATCGCGGGGTGGTCCCGCAGCTCGCCCTGGAACCGGCGGATCTGTGCGGGCGCGGTCAGGTCGCGGTGGCGGCGCAGCAGCCCGCAGATCACCCCGAGCGCCTTGTCGATCGGCTCGTCGTCCAGCGAGTGCGTGTGGTCGAGGCGTTCGAGCAGCAACGCGCCGAGCTCCTCGTCGTGGTCGAGCAGCCGGACTGCGCCGTCGCCGTTGTAGAGGCGCAGGGCCAGCGGTTCGTTCTCGGTCTCGTCGCCGACCCAGGTGATCTTGAGGGCCGCCGGGTGCCCGTCGGCCTGGCGGACCGGGAGCACGATGGCGCACATCCCGTTCATCAACGGCCCGTCCGGGGTCAGCCGCCAGCGCGCGCACGCCTTGGTGGCGAGCTTCGGCAGTGATGCCACCCACTCGTCGGCTCGTTCACCGAGAGCCTTTCCGAAGCCTTCGGGAACCGTGATCATGCGCTGAACTCCAAGCGGTACACGGCATCCCACTCCGGTTCGGTGTTGAGCCGCGCGGTCCTGAGCGCCTGAGCCGTCTCCTCGTCGGGCTCGGTCAGGTGCGCGGTGGCGGTCGCGTCGATGAGGTGCGAGTGCGTGCTGGGGGAGCGGACGGTCACCGTGACCTGTGCCTGATCGGTCAGGCCAGGCACCTGCTGCTCGGTGCCGCCGGTGATGACCCAGAGCGCGTCGTCACGCCAGTGCGCGTGCACGAGACGGGGTTCGTGGCCGGGCGAGGTGATCCACACGGCCGCCGCCTTGCGCAGCGCCGCGTCCAGAACTCGAGTGATCTCCACCGGTTCAGCCTGCCAGGCTTTGTGAGACCGGACTCAGCGAATATGCGCCCGGAGATGATGCGTGCCACTGTGGCGCACATAGTTACCGGCCGGTACGAGGAGGTACCCCAGTGGTCGACCAGCAGCGTCCCCGTCGCTCGTGTCTGGCGGTCCCCGGCTCGAGCCAGAAGATGATCGACAAGGCGCGCACGCTGCCGGCGGACCAGGTGTTCCTGGACCTCGAGGACGCCTGCGCCCCGCTGGCCAAGCCCGACGCCCGCAAGACCATCGTCGCCTCGTTGAACGAGGGCGGCTGGGGCAACAAGGCCCGCGTCGTGCGCGTCAACGACTGGACGACGGAGTGGACCTACCGCGACGTCACCGAGGTCGTCGAGGGCGCGGGAGCGAACCTCGACTGCATCATGCTGCCGAAGGTCCAGACGCCCGAGCAGATCGTCGCGCTCGACTTCCTGATCACGCAGATCGAGAAGACGATGGGCTACGAGGTCGGCAAGATCGGCATCGAGGCGCAGATCGAGAACGCCTTGGGCCTGAACAACGTCAACGCGATCGCCACCGCGTCCCCGCGCGTCGAGACGATCATCTTCGGCCCCGCGGACTTCATGGCGTCCATCAACATGAAGTCGCTGGTCGTGGGCGAGCAGCCGCCCGGCTACGACGTCGGCGACGCCTACCACTACATCCTGATGCGGATCCTGATGGCCGCGCGGGCCCACGACAAGCAGGCCATCGACGGCCCCTACCTGCAGATCCGCGACGTCGACGGCTACAAGCGCGTCGCCGGTCGTTCCGCGGCGCTGGGCTTCGACGGCAAGTGGGTGCTGCACCCCGGCCAGATCGACGCGGCCAACGAGGTCTTCAGCCCGAAGCAGGACGACTACGACCACGCCGAGAACATCCTCGACGCGTACGAGTACTACACGTCCGAGGCGGGCGGTAAGCGCGGCGCGGTGATGCTCGGCGACGAGATGATCGACGAGGCGTCGCGCAAGATGGCGTTGGTGATCTCCGGCAAGGGGCGTGCCGCGGGCATGTCGCGGTCGAACGTCTGGACTCCGCCGGAGGACTGATCCCGTTACGGATTGTGCGCTATTTCACCTGAACCATCACTGAACGTGTTCAACCGTTACAGGTTGCGTTCAAAACTGGTGAAGTGGCGCACAATCCGTCACCGGGGTTTGCGATCGGGCCCCCGGTGCGGTGCATGCTCGGGGCATGTCACGTTCGAGTAACGGCAAGGCGAGCAGACGGCTGCGGCTCTTCAAGCGCCGCGAGGACGACCTGCTCGAGCGCAGCTTCCGCAGCTGCCCGGGATGCGATGCCGACGTCCACGTGTTCGCCGACGTCTGCCGCCACTGCGGCGACTCCCTGGAGATCGTCCTCGCGAGCTGAGTCTCGCTACCGAATGCCCTGGTTGGCCGCCGCGATGATCGCGATGATGATGATCGCCAGGTAGAGCAGGTATCCGACGATCACGACGTAACCGATGATCACGCCCGCGAGCGCCATGCCGCGGCCGTCCTCCTCGCCCCGCTTGATCCGCCCCATCGCGATGTGGCCGAAGATGACGCCGGCGATGGCCGTCACGCCACAGGTGGCAATTCCCACGCACGACAGCACGAGCGCGAGGATCGCGTTCGTCTGCGGCTTGGGCGCGGCCGGGTAGCCGTAGCCGCCGTACATGGGCTGCTGGCCGTACGGGCCGGGCTGGCCGTGAGGCTGCTGGCCGTAGGGCTGCTGCTGGCCGTACGGGTCCCCCGGCTGCTTCGGGTTGTACGGGTCGTAGGTCATCGGGGTCCCCCTAGGTCTGGTGAGCGGGGATCTTAAGGTCCGCACGCGATCCTCGTCGCGTGCGGGTGCGCGATTCCACCAGTCAGGGATGCTGTTTCGGTACAGCGGGCATCACCGTGTTGCGGAGAGCACACCGCGGTCGCAAACGAGCGTTAACCGGTCCATACTCGCCGGTAACTCTTGCTTTGGAAGGGAAGTGCGATGGCGCGCCTCGCCCAGACCGCGGGTCTCACGGACATCCAGGAAGAAATCCTCGCGACCGTTCGCACGTTCGTGGACAAGGAGATCATTCCGCACGCCCAGACGCTGGAGCACGGCGACACGTACCCCGCCGACATCGTCGAGGGCATGAAGGAGATGGGCCTGTTCGGCCTGACGATCCCGGAGGAGTACGGCGGCCTCGGCGAGTCGCTGCTGACCTACGCGCTCGTCGTCGAGCAGATCGCGCGCGGCTGGATGAGCGTCTCCGGTGTCATCAACACCCACTTCATCGTGGCGCACATGCTCAAGCAGCACGGCACGCCCGAGCAGAAGGAGAAGTACCTGCCGCGGATGGCCGCGGGCGAGGTGCGCGGCTCGTTCTCCATGTCCGAGCCCGAGCTCGGCTCCGACGTCGCGGCGATCCGCACTCGTGCCGTGAAGGGCGACTCCGGCTACACGATCAACGGCCAGAAGATGTGGCTGACGAACGGCGGCACGTCGAACCTCACCGCCGTGCTGGTGAAGACGGACGAGGGCGCCGACAAGCCCCACCAGAACCTCACGACGTTCCTGGTCGAGAAGCCCGAGGGCTACGGGGAGGTCCTGCCGGGCCTCACGATCCCCGGCAAGATCGACAAGATGGGCTACAAGGGCGTCGACACCACCGAGATGGTGTTCGACGGCTTCGAGATCGCAGCCGACCAGATCCTCGGCGGGGTGTCCGGCCAGGGCTTCCGCCACATGATGGACGGCGTCGAGGTGGGCCGCGTGAACGTGGCCGCCCGCGCGTGCGGCATCGCGATCCGCGCGTTCGAGCTCGCGATCGAGTACTCGCAGCAGCGCAAGACGTTCGGCAAGGCCATCGCCGAGCACCAGGCCATCGCCTTCAAGCTCGCCGAGATGGCCACCAAGGTCGAGGCGGCGCACCTGATGATGGTCAACGCGGCCCGCCTGAAGGACTCGGGCCAGCGCAACGACGTCGAGGCCGGCATGGCCAAGCTCATCGCGTCGGAGTACTGCGCCGAGGTGACGCAGGAGGCGTTCCGCATCCACGGCGGCTACGGCTACTCCAAGGAGTACGAGATCGAGCGCCTGATGCGCGAGGCGCCGTTCCTGCTGATCGGCGAGGGCACGTCGGAGATCCAGAAGACGATCATCTCCCGCGGCCTGCTCCGCGAGTACCAGTCGCGCGGCTAGTGGTTCGTCCGTTAGGGGTCAATCTTTCACGAGACTGGCCCCTAACGGTTTTTGCCTGGGAGCCATAGGGTTCGCTCACTTTGAGCACAGATCTGACGCTGCCGGGACCTGTGTCGCCGCCGCACGTCGTCCGCATGGAGCTGGACACGTTCTCCGGTGTCGACCGTCCCGCGCTGGCCAAGTGGTTCGCGGCCCTCTTCGACGACCTGCTGGCACCTCTCTGTCCCGCGTCCGTGCGGGAGCTCGTGTCAGTGGCCCGCGACTACGTTCCATCGGAGACAACTCCTTGGGGCCCGCCGGGTTACGCGCGGCTGCTGCTCTCTTCGGGTGACTTCACCCGATCGTCGTGGGACGAGGCCCTGTCGGACCTGCCGTCGTTCCTGCGGGTGCAGCTCGTCCAGCTCGACTTCCAGGGCCTGCCGCTGGTCGACGGCGGCTGGTGCGCGGAGATCCTGCTGAAGGACGACCCGTCGTTCCCGCACCAGATCGTGGTCACCGCCTCGCGTTCCCTGTTCGGTGGCTGGATTTCCCGTGTGGTGCAACAGGACTGGCTGTCGGCGTTCCGGTCGGGAGCTTCGCTGGTGCGGGCGTCCGGTGGCTGGATCACGCTGGACAGGGTCGGCGTGCGGACCGCGCACGAGGTGGCGGTGGGCGTGGGGCTCGACGAATCCCTTTTCATGGCAGCGGAGTTGGCCCGCGGCCCGCACTGGGCGACGTTGCTCGGCCCGCGTCAGGTCGCCGCTTTGGGTGGCGTGCAAGAGGTCTGCGCTTCCGCACCGTGCTTTTCCGTTGAGCACCTGGGTGGTGGCCGCATACTTCTGCAGCTGACCGAACACCTCGACGAGGTGCCGCAGGACGCGGTGGAGAAGCTGACCGAGTTCCTCCGGCCGGTGCTGCACTGACCCTGCCGAGTGCGGTCATCGGTGGGACGCTGTCGTCCGTGAGGCCTTCCCCGAAAACCGACGTGCTCGTGGCCGTGGACACCGCACTGCGCCCGACGGGCTTCGTCCGCCGCGGCCACGTCTGGCTGCAGAACCGCGGCGACGGCGTCTCCGGCTGGCTCGGCTTCGGCGTGTCCGGGTCTCTTGAGCTCACCCCGCTGGTGGGCGTGTGCTTCCGCCGCTACGACGAGGTCTGCCGAGCCCTGGGCGTGGGGATCGCGGGGACGCCCCTGGTCTCGGCGCCACTCGGCTCGCTGATGGGGGACAAGCCCGTCTGGCAGTGGACGTTCGAGGCGGGCGGCGACCACGCGGCGGTCGCTTCGTCACTGGTCGGCGCGTTCCTCGAGCACGGCCTGCCGTACGTCGACAAGCACGCGAAGTGGGACGCGCTGGCTCGCGAGCTCGTCGCGAAGCCGGAGTCGTTGCTCGACTTCGAACGGGCGCGCAAGCTCGCGATCATCCACGTGCTGGGCGGGAACGTCGGCGCCGCTCGTGAGGTGTTGGCGAAGGAGCGGGAACGGGTGGCGGACAGCGCCGACGTCTACGCACGGTCGTACCGGGCTTTCGCACACCGGTTCGAGCTGGCGTTCCGAGCCTGATCAGTCTCGAACACGTGTTCGATCATTTCGGCCCAATCAATGCTGATTGAGCGGCTTTTATCCGAAATGCCCGAAACCACACTTCGCTCACACGTGACGGGTATCACCCAGTTGGACTATAGGTAACCCCCGCACCGTTTGTGACTATTCGCGGGTCGATGTTTAGTCCGCGTGTTGTCGGGGGACATGCGCGTGACCACGGGGGACCCACGTGTTCAACCGCCGCCCTGCGGCGAGGCAGTCATGCCTGCGCGCGCCCAGAAACGTTGTAGCGGCACTTCTCGCCGTGACCATGGCGGCCACCGCCGTGGTCGTCACCGCGAGCGCGCCGCAAGCGCCGCCCGTGGCAGTTCCGATCACCGAGGCCCCCGACACCGGCAGCGCGCTGGTCGCCGCCCGAGCTCAGGGCACCGAGGTCGAGGCGATCAGCATGCGGACTTCGACGCGTGAGGTGTTCGCTCAGCCGAACGGACAGCTCAAGGCCCTTCTCTCCGCTGTTCCACAACGGCTTCAGCGCGACGGCAAGTGGTTGCCGATCGAGACCGCGCTCGAGCCCGGAAGCGACGGCATCACGCCCAAGGCCACCGAGACCGGCCTCACCTTCTCCCGTGGCGGCACCGAAGAGCCGCTCGTGCGGTTGCGCAGGGACGGCAAGTCGTTCGCGCTCACGTGGCCGGGCAACCTGCCCGCGCCGGCGCTCGACGGTCCGAACGCGACCTACACCGAGGTCCTGCCCGGCGTCGACCTGCGGATGACCGCGAGGAACGACGGGTACCAGCAGCTGATCATCGTGAAGAACCGTGAGGCGGCCCGGCACGTCGAACGCGTCCGGCTCGGCGTGAAGACCGACGGGCTGGAGCTGAAGCCCGGCGAGAACGGCGCGTTCACGATGGTCGACGCCGCGGGCGCCAAGGTGTTCGAGGTGCCCTCCTCGCTGATGTGGGACTCGAAGAAGCAGGAGAACCCGGACGCGCCGCGCACCGACAAGCAGCCGGTCGGGGTGGAGATCACGGCCGACGCCCTCACGCTGGTGCCGCACCAGGGCATGCTCGCCGACGGCGCGACCGTCTACCCCGTCTACATCGACCCGGCACCGCACGTCGGGGTGAACGACGGCTGGACGACCGTCTACGACGACGGCACCCACGCGATGCGCGAGGGCAAGCACTGGAACGGCTACGACACCGAGGCCGAGAAGCCGGAGTACTGGTGGATCGGCGTCAGCCCCACCGCGCGGTCCGGCCGTGCCTACGGGTGGAACCTGAAGACCAGGACGTACTTCCAGTACAACACCAGCTTCCTCGGCAGCAAGGACATCTCCTCCGCCCGGCTCGACGTCGAGGTCGTGCACTCGCCCACGTGCAACGTGGAGCACAACCACCGCCTGTACCAGTCCCGGTGGGACGTCGACTGGAACACGAACTGGAACAACCAGCCAGCCGACTGGGGTGTGATCAGCGAGATCTCGGTGCCGTCGGTGTACAGCAACTGTTCCGGGCACAAGGCGCTCTCCTTCACCAGCCCCAACTTCCCGGCCCAGATCGACAAGACCGGCAACTCGACGTTCTCGATCCGCGCGGCCGACGAGGGCAACCAGGACTACTGGCGGAAGTTCGATCCCGGCAAGACGAAGCTGGTCATCTACTACAACGGCACGCCGAACACGCCGGAGGAGCCGTCGACCGACCTCAACCTCCAGGCGTGCGCCAACTGCGGCGGCATGCCCTGGGTCGGCGACTCCACCATCCAGCTGCGGGCGAAGCTGTCCGATCCGGACGGTGACCAGGTCAACGGCATCTGGGACGTCTACGACGACGTCGTCCCCGGTGACCCGGCGAAGCAGAACAAGCGCGTGTTCACGTCCGGCCCGCACGGTTCCGGGACGACGGCGGCGAAGGACGTGCCGCTCTCCGGCGTCGCGGACGACCGCCTGATCACGTGGTTCGTGGCGGCCAGCGACGGTGACAAGAAGGGCGGGTACGTCATCGGGCCGAAGCAGTTCCGGATCGACCGGACCGCCCCGGTGAACCAGCCTGACATCAGCAGCCTCGCCTACCCCGACGACAACCGCTGGCACGGCGGCACCACCGTGCCCGGCGCGTTCACGTTCACCGCGAAGGACGCCGATGTCGACAGGTTCGACTACGGCTGGGACGACTCCATGATCAACTCGGTCGTCGCGAACGGCCTCGGCGGCAAGGCCACCGTCACGCTGACGCCGCCCGGTGACGGACCGCGCGACCTGTTCGTCCGGTCCAGGGACAAGGCGGGCAACCCCGGCCCGAAGCGCGTGCACCACATCTACGTCCGCGCGGGCAGCGGCGCGATCTCGCAGTACGCGTTGGACGGCAACGTCAACGACAGCGCGTACCTCGGCGACCGCCACGGCACCACGCACGGCACGACGAGCTACACGACGGGTGCCTCGGGCTCCGCGCTGGCGCTCGACGGCATGGGTGGTCACGCGACCGCACCGAATGCGGTGCGCACGGACTCGAGCTTCAGCGTGTCGGCGTGGGTCCGGCTCGACGGCAGTCTCGACAACTGGTGGCGCACCGCGGTGAGCCAGGACGGCAACTCGGTGTGCGCTTTCTGCCTGCAGTACCAGGCAGACAGCCGGCGCTGGATCTTCGTGATGCCGCAACAGGACTCCGCCAGCCCGTCCAACTGGGCGTTCGTGAAGTCGCTGGAGGAACCGACGCTGGGTGCCTGGACGCACCTCACCGGTGTGTTCGACGCGGAGACGAAGCAGGTTCGTCTGTACGTCAACGGAATCCCGCAAGGCACCGCCCTCGCCACCTCGCCGTGGAACGCGGCGGGCGAGCTGCGCATCGGCCAGGGCAAGGCGCAGAACGGCTTCGGCAACAACTGGCTCGGCGCGATCGACGACGTGCGCATGTACGACCGCGCGCTGACCGAGGCCGAGGTGCGCGGTGAGGTCCGGCGCGACAACGTCCAGGCGGGCCACTGGCGGTTCGAGGAGGACCTGGCCACCGTCGCGCGCAACTCCGCGGCCAACGGCGAGTCCGCGATGCTGTCCGGCGGTGTCTCCTTCTTCGAGCAGCGCACGCAGCCGCTCGACCACGCGGTGCGCTTCGACGGTTCGGGGCAGGTCCGCACGACCGGCCCGGTGGTGCGCACCGACAAGAGCTTCACGGTCTCGGCGCACGTCACGCTCGCGGACACGGACGGCCCGATGACCGTGCTGTCCCAGGACGGCCCGGACTCGAGCGGATTCGTGCTGCAGCAACGTGACGGGCGCTGGCAGTTCGGCATGACCGAGGGCAACGGCAGCACCGACTGGAACGTGATTGCGCAGACCGGTGCCGGCACCGCCGTCAAGGACACGCCGACGCACCTGACCGCGGTCTTCGACTCCGGCACCAAGAAGGCGACCCTGTACGTGAACGGCGGGGGAGCCGCGGTGAGCACCGCCGCCACCAAGCCGTTCTGGGACTCCGCCGGCGCGTTCGTGATGGGCAACGACCAGCAGGGCGCCGCACTGCGCGGTGACCTCGACGACGTCCGGGTGTACAGCAGGACGCTGGCGGCGGACGAGGTCGCCGACATCGTGGCGCTGGACGCCGCCCCGGTCCGCCAGTGGCGGCTCGACGGCGACAAGGCGGACTCGTCCGGCAACAACGGCACGCTGACCCTCGGCGACCCGGTCGAGTGGGTGAGCGGGCAGAACGAGAACTCCGACCCGAAGGACCTCGCCGTCCGCCTGACCGGTGTCCTCGGCGCGTCGCTGCGCACGGGGCACGCGGTCGACGCGTCGCGCAGCTTCTCCGTCAGCACGTGGGCACGGCTCGACAAGGTCGTCACCGACCGCTACTCGGCGGTGCTCTCCCAGGACGGCAACACGGTCAGCGCGTTCCAGCTGCAGACGACCTCGGACGGGCACTGGGCGTTCGCGATGTTCGGCAAGGACCAGACGAACGGCGGCGGCACCTCGGCGCGGGCGATCGGATCGGTGGTGCAGCTCGGCACGTGGACCCACCTGGTGGGCACCTACGACGCGGCTCGTGGCCGGATGACGTTGTACGTCAACGGGGTCGAGGCCGCGTCCACCGCGCACGCGAACGCGTGGGACCGGCCGGACGGCCAGTTCCGCATCGGCCGCGCGCAGTGGAACGGGGCCGACGTCGACCACTTCCCCGGCGCGATCGACGACGTCGAGGTCCACAACCGCGTGCTGTTCGGGGGCGAGATCGTCGCCAAGGCGGGCCGTGACCTGAACCTCGTGCACAAGTGGCAGTTCGACGAGAGTTCCGGCACGAACGCCGCGGACTCGGTCGGTGGCAAGGCGGGCACGCTGACCAACGCCGCGTTCGGCGTGGGCAAGCTCGGCAACGCCGCGACGTTCAACGGCACCAACTCCGAGGTTTCGACCGGAGCCGTCGTGCGCACCGACCAGAACTTCACCGTGTCGGCGTGGGTCCGGATGCCGGAGGGCTGCGCCACGAACTGCAAACGGGTCGCGGTGAGCCAGGACGGCGAGCACAACAGCAAGTTCCGCCTCGGGTTCCTCAAGGACCGCGACCACCTGGGCAACTGGGTGTTCGAGATGACCGAGGACGACACCGACGCGACCAGGGTGACCGTGGCCGCGGTGTCGGCGGAGGTCGACGACTTCACCGAGTGGGTGCACCTCGTCGGCGTGTACGACCGCGCCGCGAAGCAGGTGCTGCTGTACGTGCAGGGCAACCGCGTGGGCGACGGCGTGGTCAACTCGACCTGGCCGGCGAGCGGTGGCCTGCAGATCGGCCGCGCCAAGCTCCGCAGTGCCCCTGCCGAGCGCTGGACGGGGTCGATCGACGACGTCCGCTTCTACACCGGTGCCCTGGACAACGAGGGCGTGTTCAGCCTTTTCCGGTCGTACCCGGAGAAGGACCAGCCCGCGGCGACGTTGCCGGTCGCGAACGCCGGCCAGTGGAAGTTCCGCGAGGCCACCGGTCTCACCGGCGCCGACACCAGCGGCCGCGGCAACACGGTCACCCTCAGCCCCGGCAGCGGGTGGATCTCCGGCCCTGCGCACGGTGGTGTGTGGCTGAACGGGTCGAACCAGGCCGGTGAGACCACCGGTCCGATCATCGACACCTCGCGCAACTACAGCGTGTCGGCCTGGGCGTACGCGGAGAACGGCATCACCGGGAACAGGTCGATCGTGGCGCAGGACGGCGTGTACGACAGCGCGTTCGTCCTGTCCTACAACGGTGATTCCGGCAGGTGGGCGGTCGTCGCGCCGAAACACGACGAGAACGGCGGCTCCGCGACCGTGCTCGTCTCGTCGGAGCCGGCGCAGATCACCCGCTGGACCCACCTCACGGTGGTCTACGAGACCAATCCGAACCCCGACCTGAACCAGCTCCGCCTGTACGTCAACGGCGTGCTGTCCGCCGTGCAGGTCGGCGTGGTCGGGTGGAACGCCACCGGTCCGTTCACGATCGGCCGCAGCAAGTGGGACGGCGTGAAGGGCAGCTGGTGGTACCGCGGCATCGAGGACGTCCGTGCCTTCAGCGGCGCGTTGACCTCTGGTGAGGTCGCCAAGGTCTACGGCGATCACCCGCCGTCGGAGTTCGGGCTCTACGACTTCAACGCCGGCACCGCGAACGACGGCTCGTGGCGGGCGAACCACCTGACTCCGACGGAGGGAACTTCCTACGTTCCAGGTGTTTTCGGCCAGGCCGTCAAGTTCGACGGGAACGCCTCGGCCCCCGCCAAGGCGTTCGGTGCCAACACCCGCGACAGCTTCACCGTGCAGGCGTGGGCTCGCCTCGCTGACGACGCGCGGACCTACACCGTGTTCAGCCAGGACGGCAACCGCGTGAGCGGCTACGCCCTGCAGTACCGCGCGGAGTCGAAGCGGTGGTCGTTCGGTTCGCACACGCAGGACGCGGACGCGGCACCGATGGTGAAGGCGCTCTCGGCCGATCAGGCCGTGCCGGGCCGCTGGACGCACCTGGCCGGTGTCTACGACCACGCGGCCGGACAGCTGCGCCTGTACGTCGACGGGAAGCTCGCGGGCACCGAGAAGTTCGTGATGTGGAACGCCGAAGGCAGGTTCGTGCTCGGCCGGGCGAAGGCCTCCGGTGCCGACTCCGACCGCTTCTCCGGCCTGATCGACGAGGTGCGCGTGCAGCAGGGCGTCGCTCCTGAGGCGCGGATCCTCGCCAACGCCACACGGCCGTTGCCTGCGACGGGCCAGCTGGGCCGGTTCCTCAACGACAAGGGCGAGCACTACACCGGTCTCACCGACGTGCCCGCGCTGCCCGGCTACCGCTTCGAGACGCCGCGCGGCATGACGGTGCCGGCGACGGACCCGAACACCGCCCGCCTCTACTCGTGCAAGCAGGGCGAGGACCACTTCAGCTCGACCCAGGCCGACTGCGAGGGAGCGACGCTGCTGAGCGAGATCGGTGCGATTTACGCGGTCAAGCCGGCCAACGTCGCGGTGATCGGGCTCTACCGGTGCTCCAACGGCGTCCAGAGGTTCGACTCGACCGCGCAGAACTGCGAGGGGTCGATCTTCCAGAAGCAGCTGGGCTGGGTCCGCGCGTACACGATCCTCAGCCGTCACTTCAACAACCAGTGGCCGACCGACCACTGGAGCTCGCCGCACAACACCGCGCCGGGCTACTACCGCGAGGGTCCGCTCGGCACCGTGCTGCTGATCGACATCCCCGGCCAGACGGCGTCGCTGAACATCTGCCAGGACGGCTCGGACGTGTACACGTCGCTCGACGCGAACTGCGACGGCAAGACCCGCATCTCCGGTGGTGGCCGCGTGTACACCTCACCGCCGGAAGGGCTGCCGTCCAAGCCCTTGGACCGGTGCAGGGAGCTCGGCGTCCCCAACGTCAACCGCTTCGACTCGGTGGCGGGCTGTGGCACCCACGAGTTCCAGCAGCGCCTGGGTCACGTCCTCGTGTCCGCACCGACCATCGCTCCGACCTTCTGAACCGGGGGAGAAGGACCACATGAAACTGAAGCGCGCCCTCTTGAGAGGGATGGCGGTCTGCTTGGCGCTGACCGCCGTCACCGCGACCGTCGAACAGCAGGCGATCGCCGCCCCCGGCCCGTCGGTGAACGCGCCGGACGTGAAGTCCGTGCCCGTCACCAACGGCTCCCTCGCGTCCCGCGGCCCGGACGAGGCCACGTCGCGAGCGCTGTCGGGCAACCAGCCGGCGGCGAGCAGCACGCCGGGCGGTGGCTCCTTCGCCGCCACACCGTTCTCCGCATCGGCGTCGTGGGAGGTGTCGAAGCAGAGCGGAGACTTCAGCTGGGCCTATCCCTTGCGGGTGCCACCGGCACCCGGTGGATTCGCCCCTTCGCTGGGCCTGTCGTACCGGTCGTCCGCTGTGGACGGTCTGACGGCGGTCACGAACAACCAGCCCTCGTGGGTCGGTGAAGGCTGGGATCTCAGCGCAGGGTTCATCGAACGCGCCTACGGAGCCTGTGCCCAGGACGACACCGGTGGCACGACGCCTCCGAAAACAGGTGACCTGTGCTGGCGCAGTGACAACGCCACCGCGTCGTACGGCGGCCGCGGCGGCGTGCTGATCAAGGACGACGCCACCGGGACCTGGCACGGCAAGTCCGACGACCGATCGCGGATCGAGCGGCTGACGGTGGCCGGCAACGGTGACAACGACGGCGAGTCGTGGAAGATCACCACGGCCGACGGCACGCAGTACCTGTTCGGCTCGCGGCCAGAGGCCAAGTCGACGTGGACTGTTCCCGTCTTCGGCGACGACGACGGCGAGCCGTGCCACCAGACGACATTCGACGGCTCGTCGTGCGACCAGGCGTGGCGGTGGATGCTCGACAAGGTCGTCGATCCTCGTGGCAACGTGATCCTGTACTCGTACGAGACCGAGACGAACAACTACGGCAAGAACCTCAAAGAAGCGGCTGCCACGTACGTACGTGCGGGCGCGTTGAAGCTGATCGAATACGGTCTGCACACCACCGTGCCGGGACAGGCGGCCGGCAGGGTCGAGTTCGGCCTGACCGACAGGTGTGTCAAGGAGTCCAGCTGCACCTTCGACAAGAAGGAGAACTGGCCGGACTCGCCGATCTCCGCACGCTGCGACACGGGGACGTGCAAGGACAACTACTCGCCCACTTTCTGGTCGACCAAGAAGCTCTCCACGATCACCACGCGGGTTCTGCGCGGTACCGGCTACACCGACGTGGACCGCTGGACGTTGCGACACGAGTTCCCGAAGGGTGACGACGTCTACCAGGCCGCGTTGTGGCTCAAGGGCATCACCCACACCGGACTGGTCGGCGGAGAAGCCGCGCTTCCCGAGGTCACGTTCGAGGGCACGGCGATGCCGAACCGCGTTGACACCCCGACCGGCATCGGTCCGTTGAACCGCTATCGCATCACCGGTGTCGTCTCCGAGGCCGGTGGTGTCACCACGGTCAAGTACGCGGCTCCGGACTGCGTTCCAGGCGGAACGATGCCCGCGAACGCGGAGTCGAACAGCCTGCGCTGTTACCCCGTGAAGTGGGCTCCCGACCTCGGCGCCGAACGCGACGACTACTTCCACAAGTACGTGGTCGAGTCGATCACGACCTCGGACCGGTACGCCGGCAGCGCCGAGCAGATCGTGAAGTACGAGTACCTGGACGGCGCCGCATGGCGTTACGACAGGTCGGAGTTCACGAAGGACGACAAGAAGTCCTGGAACGAGTTCCGCGGCTATGGACGTGTCCGCATCCGCACCGGCCACGAGAACGATGCCGGCGGTCCGGTGACCATGACCGAAGAACGCTTCTACCGCGGCATGCACGGCGACAAACTGCCGAACAACGGTGCGCGTTCGGTGAAGGTCAAGGACTCGGAGGGTGGCGAGAGGGAGGACTCCGACTGGCTGCACGGCTTCAGCTTCGAGAGCCAGAACCACAGCGGGACGGGTGAGGACGTCGTCACGAAGACGATCTCGACCCCGTCCTGGGCAGGTCCCACCTCGACTCGTGGGGACTACAAGGCGTACTGGACGGGTACGGCGTCCACGTCCTCCTACACGAAGCTCCGTGCCGGCGGCTGGCGCGTCACGAAGTCGGAGAGCGAGTACGACGACCACGGGCAGGTCGTCGCGAACAACGACCTGGGAGACGTCGGCACCGCGGCGGACGACCGTTGCACGAGGACGGTGTACGCGCAGAACCCGGCGAAGTGGATGTGGTCGTACCCGTCCGAGTCCGAGACCGTGGCCGTCAGCTGCACAACCGCGGCGGTCTTCCCCGCTCAGGCGTTGGGCGGAAGCAGGACCACCTACGACGACTCCGCGAACGTGACCAAGGTCGAGGTGATCGACCAGAGGCCCGCGTCGAGTCCGATCTGGGCAGTGGCTTCGACGACGACCTACGACGCGTACGGCCGGCCGCTCGCAGTCACGGACGCGTTGAACAACACTTCGCGGACGGAGTACATCCCGGCCACCGGCGGACCTTTGACCGGCACCGTTGTCACAGATCCCTTGGGACATGCCGTCACCAGCACGGTCGAGCCTGCTTGGGGCCTGGCCTCGAAGATCGTCGACGCCAACGAGAACACGACCGAGGCGGCGTTCGACCCGCTGGGTCGCACCATGCACCTGTGGAAGCCGAACCGCCCGCGTCAGGACTTCTCCGACCGGCCGAGCATGTCGCTGGTCTACGACGTCCAGCGGGACGCGCCGAGTTCGATCACCTCGACGACGCTGGCGCCGAACGGCAACTACCTCAAGTCCACGGTCGTCTACGACGGGCTCTACCGGCCGCGCCAGAACCAGTACCCGACCTACGGCGGCCGGCTGATCGTCGACACCAGGTACGACTCGCAGGGCCGTGTCGTCCGCGCGACCCAGGAGTTCTTCAACGCCAACCCGGTCGACAAGAACCTCCTGTCCTTCAGCGAGACCGACGTGCCGGGCCTCACCCGCACCGAGTACGACGACGCGGGCAGGGCCAAGAACACGATCTTCCAGGCAGGTGGTCAGGAGAAGTGGCGCTCGACGACTGCCTACGGCGGGGACCGCGTCGACACCACGCCGCCTTCCGGAGGCACACCGACGACGGTGGTCAACAACGCTCGTGGCGAGATGACCGAGCTGCACCAGTACAAGGGTGCCGCAGCGTCCGGTGACCACGACACCACCCGGTACAGCTACACCTCGTCCGGCAAGCTCGCGTCGGTCACCGACCAGGTTGGCAACACGTGGCGGTGGAGCTACGACCTGCGCGGCCGTCTGACGAAGACGGAGGACGTCGACAAGGGCACGTCGACCTACACCTACGACGCGCTCAACCGCGTCGAGTCCGTGACGGACGCTCGCAACACCACCCTGACAAACACTTATGACGCGTTGGGCCGGAAGAAGTCCGTCAAGTCCGGTACCACGGTTCTGCAGGAGTTCGCGTACGACACCGCTCAGTACGGCAAGGGCTTGCTGGCAACGTCGACCCACTACTCCGGTGGCCAGGCCTACGTCAACCGCATCAAGGCGTACTCGTCGCTCGACAAGCCGCTCTCCGTCGAGACGCAGATCCCGGACAGTGAAGGACCCCTCAAGGGCCTTTACAAAGCCAGTTTCACCTACAAGGCCGACGGCAGCCGGGGATCCATCGGGTACGGCTCCATCACCGCGGCGGGCATGCCGTCGGAAACCGTGCTGACCGAGTACGACGACTTCGGCAGACCCCTCAAGACGTCGGCGGGGTTGAGCGGTTCGGGAACGGACACGCTGGTCAACACCACGGCTTACACACGTCTTGGTGAGTTGTACCGGCTTGAGCTCGGCACGACCGGAAAGCGCATGTGGTTGTCGAACTACTACGACGACAACACGCGCCGGATGAACCGCTACATCGTCGACGCCGAAGTCGCGTCACCGATGCAGGCTGATGTGAACTACGCCTACGACGCTGTCGGCAACATCAACTCGATCACCGACGCCGTGCAGGGCAAGGCCGTCGACCGCCAGTGCTTCAAGTACGACTACCTCCGCCGGCTCACCGAAGCGTGGACCCCGGGCGGTGACTGCGCGGGTGCACCGTCAACGGCGTCGTTGTCGGGGCCGGCCCCCTACTGGCAGTCCTTCGGCTACGACCAGACCGGCAACCGGCTCACCGAGACGCGGCATGCCGCGTCCGGCGACACGACGCGGACCTACGGCTACCCGGCGAGCGGTTCGCCACGGGCGCACGCGGTGAACTCCGTGACGACGACAGGTCCTGGGTTGAACCAGGTCGACGAGTTCACCTACAACGCGATCGGTGCCACCGCGACGCGCAAGGTCAAGGGCAACAACCAGACCTTCGACTGGGATGCGGAAGGTCGCGTGACCAAGGTGACGGAAGGCACCAAGGTCACCGAGTTCGTCTACGGCGCCGATGGTTCGAGGCTGATCCGCCGCGACCCGAACGGCACCACGCTCTACCTGGGAGACCAGGAGCTGCGGCTGGACAAGGGCGCCACCACTCCGACCGTGACCCGTTACTACGCGCACGGCGGCAAGGCCGTCGCCATGCGCGAGGGCAAGACCAAACTGACCTGGCTCGCCTCGGACATCCAGGGCACGAACCAGATCGCGGTCAACCGCTCGACGATGGACGTGCAGCAACGTCGTCAGCTGCCGTTCGGTGAACTTCGCGGAACCGCAACGGACTTCCCTGGCGAGCGTGGCTTCGTCGGAGGTACTGATGACGATTCCACCGGTCTGGTGCACATCGGGGCGCGGCAGTACGACGCGGCGCTCGGCAAGTTCACGTCGGTCGACCCGATCATGGACCACGCCGACCCGCAGCAGTGGAACGCCTACGCGTACGCCAACAACAGCCCGATCACGTTCAGCGACCCGACCGGCCTGGCTTACTGCGACTACAACGTCTGTGCGGGCGACTCCGGCTACAACCCCAACGGGCCGCGCAACAACGTCAGTGGCCAGTGCGTCCACAACTGCCACCTCAGCCACAACAACTACTCGAGTGGCAGTGACGCTCCGGGAGGCGTGGCACTTCAGTCCGTCAAGGACTACGGCAGCGGGTTCGTCGCCGACTACACGGAAGGTGCGGCCTACCTCAACGGTGTGAAGTTGCCGTGGACCCCCGCTGAGGCCGACGTCCACATCCCTCGGGCCATGAAGACGTTCGGGGGGCCGATCTACGGGGAGCTCGGTTCAGAGGACAACGTCGAGAACACCTTCAACACGCTCATCGCGTACTGCAAGCGAAGCTGCTCGATCGAGGACTACAACGAGATCAGCCTTCCCTGGTTGTTGTTCCTCGGTGAGACCGGGGCTCTCTCCGGCAACGGACGAGGCGGAAACGCCCCCTTGGCGAGGTCCGTCCAGCGATTCGTGAAGCGGGTGTGCGGCCGCAACAGCTTCACCGGGGACACCCTGGTGCTGATGGCGGACGGCACGACCAAGCGCATCGATGAGATTGAGGTCGGATCGGATGTCGCCAACAGCGAGCCGGCGAGCGAGCAGGTCGAACAACACGAAGTGGTCGCGGTCATCGTCACGGACGAGGACAAGGAATACGTCGATCTGACGGTCTCGACACCGCGCGGACCGGAGGTCATTCGCACGACGGCGCACCACCCGTTCTTCGATGCTGGTGCCGACCGGTGGGTCCCGGCTGTTGAGCTGGAGTCCGGCGACCTGCTGCAAACTCCGGGCAACGGCCGAGCCGCACTGGTCGCAGTTCGTCACTACAGCGCGTCTCAGCGCACCTACAACCTGACGGTCGACTCAGTCCACACGTTCTTCGTTGCAGTGGGTGCCACTGCGGTACTCGTGCACAACTGCAATGCCAACGGTCTGAAGCGAGGCGTGTTCGGTCAGAGCAAGGCTGACCTCGAAGAACGTATCAACTTCGTGGTCGACTTCTTCGACATGAACAACCGGCCACCCGCTCACACGATGCAAGGGCAAGCGCCAGGCCGTCCTGTCGGCGAGTTCCAGAACAACCGGAACCGCTTGCCGGTGAAGCCGCTCGGTTACTACACGGAAACTGACATCTGGCCTCTGGGAACCCTGCAAGGCGGCCGAGGGGCGGAACGCCTGGTGCTCGGAAAGAACAATGAGGTGTATTACACTGGTGATCACTACAAGACTTTCATCAGACTGCGCTGAGCTGCTCGGGATTGGTTGAACTGGCATGAAGTGGCATTCGCTGTACAGGGTGTTTCCTGAATGCCCTGAACCGCCTTTTCTTCTTGATGGCGGGGGCGAGGACGCGGCGATCCGCCGCCTGCGCAGCTTCGGTCTGGACTCGAAGGTCATTTCGCTTCTGGGTTGCGCGGGTGAACGTGAGACGGTCGAGGTCGTGGCCGGCGCGATCGGCATGCCTCAGGACGTCGAGAACTGGGATGCCTTCTGGGATCTCCTCCAGGAGTTCTTCGTGGATCCGGAGAAGACCGTGGTCGTGCACATTTCTGATGCCGGTCAGATCGCAGAGCGGGATGTTCGCCGTTTTGCGCGCATGGTCGTCCGGTTTTCGCGGATCACCGAGTCGGTCGAGAGGGGCGGGCAAGGAGCTAGCCAGCTCGAGTTCGTCTACTGGGGCTCCTGGGGCCGTGTGACGGGAGGCTGACTCGGCAGGCGGTCAACGACGTCGTGCGCCCGGCGGGCATGTCCTGCCGGGCGCACGCGCATGTCCGTGCGCGGTGGTACGTGTGGGCGATCCCGGCAAACCACCCGTAGGCGTCTGAGCACACCGCACCGGGCACTGGCAGGATGGAACGATCAGCGCGTCGCGACAGAGGTGGTCCCTGTGACGAGTCCGTTCGCCAGCTCGAACCGGCCCGGCGTCCCGCCCCGCCTGCCCACCCCTCCGACGGGGTGGCCCATCGGCTCGTACGCCACGTACGAGGAAGCGCAGCGTGCCGTCGACTTCCTCGCCGTCGAGGACTTCCCCGTGCAGGACGTCATGATCGTCGGCGTGGACCTGATGCTCGTCGAACGCATCACCGGGAAGCTCACCTGGGGGCGCGTTCTGGCGACCGGTGCGGCCAGTGGTGCGTGGTTCGGGTTGTTCGTAGGTCTGCTGCTCACCCTTTTCAGCACCGAGCCCGGGGTCACGGTCGGGCCCGTGCTGACCGGTCTGATCACCGGTGTGTTCTTCGGGCTGGTCTTCGCGGCGGTCGGGTACGGGTCGGCGCGCGGCAAGCGGGACTTCCAGTCGGCCAGTCAGCTGGTGGCCGGCCGGTACGACGTGCTGTGCCACCCGAAGTCGGCCGAGAAGGGCCGTGACCTGCTCGCCAAGCTGGCGATGAGGCCCGTGAACCCCGGCAGCTGACCCTGAAAAAACACTCAGTTCGGCCAACGATCGATAACGATTGGTTCTGAATCGTTGCTCCTCTTGGTTGCGGCTCCTGATCACCGGGCCTAGGTTCGGTTGACCGGTCTGCCCGGTGCGGCCGGTGGCACGACGAGGTGCCGGGCGCTGGCGGTCTGGCTCCTCCGTGTAGTCGGGAAGGAGGCAGGGCCGATGGGTGCGACACGGCGCTATCGACTCGCCGTCGGGGCGGGGGCCGCATTGCTCGCGGCTACAACGCTCACGGCGTGCGGTTCTGGCGGCCAGGGCATCACCGTGAACGTCTACAAGTACAACCAGGAGAACTTCCAGGCCATCGTCGACAGCTGCAACGCGAAGGCCGGCGGGCGCTACAACATCGTCTACAACAAGCTGCCGCGTGAGGCGGACGGTCAGCGCGAGCAGATGGTGCGCAGACTCGCCGCCGAGGACGACAGCATGGACGTCCTCGCGCTCGACGTCACGTGGACCGCGGAACTCGCGAAGGCCGGGTGGATCAGAGAGTTCACCGGCTCGGTCAAGTCGCAGGTGGAGAACGGCACGCTGCAGACGCCGCTCGACACCGCCACGTACGAGGGCAAGCTGTACGGGGCTCCGGACAACACCAACGTCCAGCTCCTCTGGTACCGCTCGGACCTCGTGCCCACGCCGCCGAAGACGTGGGACGAGATGATCTCGATGGCCGAAGCCCTGGTCGCACAGGGAAAGCCCGGCCTGATCGTGGGACAGGGCAAGCAGTACGAGGGGCTCGTCGTGCTGTTCAACACCCTCGTCAACTCCAACGGCGGCACCATCCTCGACGAGAACGGCACCAAGGCCATCGTCGACGACAAGGCCGTGGAAGCGTTGGGAGCGTTGAAGAAGCTCGCCACCTCGAAGGCGATCGACCCGTCGTTCTCCAACTCCACGGAGGATCCCGCACGCCTCCTCATGGAGTCCGGCAAAGCGGCGTTCGAACTGAACTGGCCGTACGTCTACGCGGCCGCGCAGAAGAAGCCGGACTTCGCGAAGAACTTCAAGTGGGCGCCGTACCCCACCGTGAGCGGTGACGCCGCGAAGGTCACCGTCGGCGGCATCAACTACGCCGTCAGCAACTACACCACGCACCCGGACGAGGCCTTCGACGCCGTGCTGTGCCTGCGCGGTGCGGAGAGCCAGAAGCTCGCCGCCCTCAAGGACGGTGTGCCGCCGACCATCAAGTCCGTCTACGACGAGCCCGAGATGGTCGACGCGTACCCGATGAAGGACGACATCCTCAAGACGCTGGAGAACGCCAGCGTGCGGCCGCGCACGCCCGCCTACCAGAACGTCTCGACGGTGATCTCCACGATCCTGTCGCCGCCCGCGAGCATCGACCCGAAGGCGACGGCGGACCGGTTGCGCGAGGAACTCCAGAACGCACTCGACTCCAAGGGGGTGCTGCCGTGAGTCACGCGACCACGGAGGACACGGGGACGTCCGACCTGACCGCCGCGCAACCCGTCGCCCCCAAGAAGAAGGCCGCGCTGAGCGAGGGCAAGAAGGCCGAGCGCAGACTCGGCTGGCTGCTCTGCGCGCCCGCCGCGCTCACCATGATCGCGGTGACCGGCTGGCCGATCCTCTACTCGATCCTGTTGTCGATGCAGCGGTTCGACCTGAAGTTCCCGGACCGCACCGAGTGGATCTGGTTCGACAACTACGTCACCGTGCTCAGCAGCCCGTACTGGTGGGATGCGGTGTGGGTGACGGTGCTGCTCACGGTGGTCACCGTCGCGGTCGAACTGGTGCTGGGCATGGCGCTCGCGCTGATCATGCACCGGGCGCTCGTCGGCCGCGGCATCGTGCGGACGACGTCGCTGATCCCGTACGGCATCGTCACGGTCGTGGCCGCGTTCTCCTGGCGGTTCGCCTGGACGCCCGGCACCGGCTACCTCTCCGAGGCGCTGGGCGGCGAGCCCGTGCTCACGGAGAAGATCCCGGCGCTGATGGTCGTGGGTCTCGCGGAGATCTGGAAGACCACGCCGTTCATGGCCCTGCTGCTGATGGCGGGTCTGGCCCTCGTGCCGGACGACCTGCTCAAGGCCGCCGCGATGGACGGCGCGAGCGCGTGGCAGCGGTTCATCAAGATCACCGTGCCGATCATGAAGCCGGCGATCCTGGTGGCGTTGCTGTTCCGCACGCTGGACGCGTTCCGCATCTTCGACAACCTCTTCGTGCTCACCGCGGGTTCGCAGGGCACGTCGTCGGTGTCGATGCTGACCTACAACAACCTCATCAAGGGCTTGAACCTCGGTATCGGGTCGACGATGTCGGTGCTGATCTTCCTCATGGTCGCGCTGATCGCGTTCGTCTTCATCAAGCTCTTCGGCACCGCTGCGCCCGGCAGCGACGACGGGGGGAAGCGCTGATGGCTGGCATCGGAGGAGCCGACACCACCGGCAAGAAGGTCGGTTGGGGCCTGCTCAACACGGTCGTCGTGATCTACGCGCTGATCCCGGTGCTGTGGATCGTCTCGCTGTCCTTCAAGTCGTCGAAGACGTTGGCGGACGGCAACTTCATCCCGCGCGAATGGAGCCTGGAGAACTACCAGAACATCTTCTCCACGACCGAGTTCACGCGGGCGCTGGTCAACTCCATCGGCATCGCGATCATCGCGACCACGATCGCCGTGGTGTTCGGCACGATGGCCGCCTACGCCATCGCGCGGCTGGACTTCCCCGGCAAGAACCTGCTGGTCGGCGTCTCGCTGCTGATCGCGATGTTCCCGCAGGTCTCGCTGGTGTCCCCGTTGTTCGAGATCGAGCGTTCGCTCGGCCTGTTCGACACGTGGCCCGGCCTGATCCTGCCGTACATCACGTTCGCGCTGCCGCTCGCGATCTACACCCTGTCGGCGTTCTTCCGCGAGATCCCCTGGGAGCTCGAGAAGGCGGCCAAGATGGACGGAGCGACGCCGGGGCAGGCGTTCCGCCGCGTCATCGCGCCGCTGGCCGCGCCGGGTGTGTTCACGACGGCGATCCTGGTGTTCATCTTCTGCTGGAACGACTTCCTGTTCGCGATCTCGCTCACCTCGACCGAGCAGTCGCGGACCGTGCCGGTGGCGCTGTCGTTCTTCACCGGCAGCTCGCAGTTCGAGGACCCGGCCGGGTCGATCGCGGCGGCCGCCGTGGTCATCACGATCCCGATCATCCTCTTCGTGTTGTTCTTCCAGCGCCGGATCGTCGCCGGCCTGACCTCCGGCGCCGTCAAGGGGTGAGTTGACCAATGGCAGAAATCGTTCTGGACCAGGTGACCAAGAGGTATCCCGACGGCGCACTGGCCGTGCAGGAGGTCAACCTGGAGATCGCCGACGGCGAGTTCATCATCCTGGTCGGACCGTCCGGCTGCGGGAAGTCCACCACCCTCAACATGATCGCGGGCCTGGAGGACATCACCGAGGGCGAGCTGCGCATCGGCGGGCAGCGCGTCAACGAGAAGGCGCCCAAGGACCGCGACATCGCGATGGTGTTCCAGTCCTACGCGCTCTACCCGCACATGACGGTGAAGGAGAACATGGCCTTCCCGTTGCGGCTGGCCAAGGTGGACAACACGACCGTCGAGAAGAAGGTGCGCGAGGCAGCCGAGATCTTGGACCTCACGCAACACCTTGAACGCAAGCCGTCCAACCTGTCCGGTGGCCAGCGGCAGCGCGTGGCGATGGGCCGTGCGATCGTGCGCAACCCCAAGGCGTTCCTCATGGACGAACCGCTGTCCAACCTGGACGCCAAGCTGCGCGTGCAGATGCGGACCTCCGTGTCGCGCCTGCAGAAGCAGCTCGGCACGACCACCGTCTACGTGACGCACGACCAGACCGAGGCGATGACCCTCGGCGACAGGGTCGTGGTCATGCGCGGCGGTGTCGTGCAGCAGATCGGCGCGCCCCAGTTCCTCTACGACCACCCGGCGAACCTCTTCGTGGCGGGCTTCATCGGCTCGCCGTCGATGAACTTCGTGCCGGCGACGCTGGAGAACGGCTCGCTGCGGTCGGTCCTCGGCGACTGCACGCTGACGGACCGGGTGCGGCAGCTGGTGGAGGGTGCCGACGCGCCCCGCGAGGTGATCATGGGCATCCGCCCCGAGCACTTCGAGGACGCGGCACTGGTCGACGCGGGCGCGCTGTCGTCCGGTGGCAAGTTCACGTCCCAGGTGGACGTGCTGGAGTCGATGGGCTCGGACAAGTTCGCCTACTTCAACCTCACCGGTGAGCAGGCGGCGTCGGCCGAGCTGCAGGAGCTCGCGGCGGACGCGGGATCGGACGACGTGCCGGGTGACGGCATCTCGCTCGTGACGCGCCTGTCGTCGGCGTCCGGCGCGGTGGAGGGAGCCTCGGCGGACATCTGGTTCGACGCGGACAAGATCCAGCTCTTCGATCCGTCCAGCGGCAGGAACCTGACCTACACGGAACGCTGAATTCTCGTTTTCCGGGCCGCCTTCCCCGCTTCGTGGGGAGGCGGCCCGTTTTTGTCACTCGTTCGGGTTAGGGCCGATTAGTCGGGACCATCTGCCGGGCCGAACTCGGTTCGCCATTGGGCGCTCGGCAGCGACTTCTCATCGAAACATCTAGTTCGCGGCTTCGGTTGGTCAGCACGCTTGTCGAAGGCGGGTACAGGACCACAGGGGGGTTCCGGGGAGCCGCCGCCGAGTGATGAAAGAGAGCGTGCAATGGGGATCCTGGACGGAAAAGCGGTCGTCATCACGGGGGCGGGCCGAGGTCTCGGCGAGGCCTACGCGATGCACGCGGCCCTCGCGGGCGCTTCGGTGGTGGTCAACGACAACGACGGCGACCTGGCGGAGCGGGTCGCGGAGCACATCCGCGGGTACGGCGGCCGTGCCGTCGCCTCGAACCACACGGTCGCGGACCCGAGCGAGGCCGCCAAGATCGTCGACCTGTGCGTCGACGAATTCGGCCGCGTCGACGGTTTGGTGAACAACGCGGGACTGAACTACGAGACCGCGCCCTGGGAAGACGACCCCGAGACGATCAAACACGTTGTCGAGGTGAACGTCCTCGGCGTCATCTACGTCGGAATCGCCGCGATGAGGGCGATGCGTTCGTCCGGCGGCGGCTCCATCATCAACATTTCCTCCGGCGCCTCCTTCGGCCAGCGCAAACTCGCCACGTATTCGGCGACCAAGGGTGCGGTGGCGTCCTTGAGCTACTCGTGGGCTCTCGACCTGGAGTCGGAAGGCATCCGCGTGAACGCCGTGTGCCCGGTCGCGCACACGCGGATGGTGTGGAAGTCGGAACGGTCCCTGCGCGCGATTCCGGCGGACCGCACGCCGGGCAAGGTGGCGCCGCTGGTGCTGTTCCTGCTCTCGGACCGCTCCGAGGGCATCACCGGGCAGGTCGTCCGCTGCAACGGGCGTCAGCTCCACATCGTGGGGCAGCCGTACTTCAAGCAGCCGATCCTGGAGAGCGACAACTGGGACACCGCTTCGGTCGAGCGGGCGTTCACGGGCGTGTTGCAGGCTCACCTCGAACCGTACGGGTTGGAGAAGAGGATGCCTCCCCGGCTCCGTGCGCTGGTGGAGCCGTCGCAGACCGCCTGAGCCCCGCGGGAGGGGAGGCGTCGCTTCGCCCTGGGCGGCGCCTCTCCTCGTGTGATCGCCAGGTTGGCTGACATGCCCAACGGTGATCTTCCGATCCCGGTCGGCCGGACCGTGGAACTGTTCCTGACGACCGCGGACGACCTGGCGCCGGGCTTGGTCACGGGCTTCTACCTGGTCGGCTCGGTGGCCTTCGGGGACTTCCAACCGCACGGCGGCAAGGGACGGCTCAGCACCGCCAGCGACGTCGACTTCGTCGCGGTGACCGACCGCCGGGTCGAACCCGAGTCGCGCGAGATGGCGGCGTTGGCCGAGGCGCACGCCCGCACCGCGGCCCGGTTCCCCCGGCCGCACTTCGACGGCGCGGTGCTCACGTGGAGCGACCTCGCGGCCGGACCGGACCGCTGTCCCGACGTTCCCTGCGCGCAGGAGGGCCGGTTCGTCCCGTCCGGACGGTCCGGGATCAACCCCGTGACGTTCTGCGAGCTGGCGTGGCACGGGATCCGGGTGCGCGGGCCCGAGCCGGTCGACGTGGACCTGCGGGCCGACCTGGACGCCTTGCGCGCGTTCACGGTCGACAACCTCCGCACCTACTGGCGGCCCTGGTGGCGGCAGAAGCGGCAGCGCCGCGCCCTGTCCCTCGCGATCGGGCTCACCGCGTGGTTCCCGGTGTGGGCGGTGCTGGGGGTGAGCCGGCTGCACCACGTCCTCGCGACCGGAGAGATGACCTCCAAGACCGGTGCCGGCCGGTACGCCCAGGCGACGTTCGATCCGCGTTGGCAACGCATCGTCGCCGAAAGCCTGAGCTTGCGCACTGGCGGCGCCGAGGGCCGCCGGAGCTACCGCGACCCGCTGGCCCGCCGTCGCGACACCCTCGCCTTCCTGGACGTCACGATCGACGCCGCGCTCGCGCTGCCGTGACCGGTCACCGCCACGCCGGGTAGCTCGGTGCGAGTTGTGCGTAGCGCTCGCTCCAGTTCGGAGGCTCCTCGTCGTTCAGGTGCGCCTGCAGGCGGTCGAGGAAGGCGTGCGTGCCGGGGACGAAGCCGAGTGCGTTCCGTTCGGACAGTCCGCGGTGGGTGAGCGTCAGCAGGGTCTCGTCGCCGTCGGCCGTGAGCTCGTAGCGGACGACGCTGTCCTCTACGATCCGTTGCCGCCACTCGTGTTCGAAGACCGCGTGACCGTTGTCCGGCGGCTGCCAGGTGAGGATGCGGCCGGTGACTTTCTTCGCCTCCGCTGGAGCGGGCGGATCCTCCGGCTCGATGACGATGGTGCCGTCGTCGATGTGCGTCGTGCCGAGCCAGGCTTTGCGTTCTTGCGGGTCGGTGATCGCGGACCAGACCTTCTCGATCGGGAACTTGAGCCTGCGCTCGAACGTGAGGGTGGCGTGGTCGCCGGTCGTGGTCACGGTGCCGAGGTCGTTCACTGGTTTCTCCAGGTGCTGTTCGAGTGCGGTGAGGTGGTCGCGCCAGAAGCGGCGGTACGGGGTGATCCAGTCGTCGATGCGTTGCAGGCCATCGGGTTTCAGGGCGTAGACGCGGCGCTGGCCGTCCGGTCGCGCCTCGACGAGGCCGACCTCGCGCAGGATCCTGAGATGCCGTGACACCGCGGGCTGGGTCAGGGCGGGAAGGCTGTCGACCAGTTCGCCGGCGGTGTGGTCGCGTTCGGACAGCAGGCTGATGAGGTGGCGGCGGGTGGGTTCGGCCACGGCTTCGAAGACGTCCACAGGCAGTTGTATAACTTCTTGCGTATATAAGCGCAAGTCCATACGTCAGGATGTGCTGGTGAAGGACGGTCTCGAGGCTTTGCGGGCACTCGTCCCGTCTGGGCGGCCCTGGCTCGGTGAGCGCTCCTGGGAGTGGTTGTCCGCGGAACTGGGCACGCGGCTGCCCGGGTCGCTCTCGGACACGTTGCTGGAGTGGCTGAGCGGACGGCTGAGGGTGGCGGGGCTGTACAGGTTCGACAAGGACGAACTGGCGGAGGCCGCCACGTTCTCCGCTTCGGGCTAGTCGATCACCGGGTGGGGTGTTCGGGTGACGTTTCCGCACGTCACACGGATGGCTGCCGAAATTGTCAGGGGTGCCTGTCACCATCGGGACATGGCCGAACGCAAACCCAGAGTCACCGACTGGCGACTCGTCGTGCAGTCCCGGTTGGACCGGGTTCGCGCGGATCTGGCTGCGCTCGGACCGTCCGACCCGGTCGATCCCGAGGGCGACGTGTGGCGCCGCACCGCCGAGGATCAGGCGGCGGTGGTGGACCACATGCTCAGCGACCGCGAGCCGTGGTGGCGCATGCTGCCGTCGTGGTGGTCGGGCTGGCACATCGAACGGGCCTGGCGCGCGCTGCACGAGGCCGAGGTGGCGACGATCTCGGCGGAGCGCGGCTTCCTCGGCAGGTTGCCCGGTCTCCAAGCGCGCGTGGCGCAGTACCTCGACGACGACGATCCGCGCCGCCGAGCCCTGGAGGCGTTGCGGCCGGGGGAGTTCACGCCCGCGGTGGAGCGCGCGATCGTGGTGGACGCGCTGCGAGCGGCCTACGACAACTCGGACTTCGCCCACGCGGGCTCCCGTGCTTTGCGCAACAAGCTGATCGCGGCGTCTTTGGTGCTGTTCGTGATCAACACCGTGCTGGGCGTGGTCGGCATCGTGAAGCCGGGCATCATCCCGCTGTGCGTGGACCCGAAGGAGAACGCGCTGCCGACGGTGTGCCCCGGCGGCACCGCGAAGGCGTCCGGCGTGGACGTGTGGCTGGTGCAGGTCCTCGGCTCGTTCGGCGCGGTGCTGGCCGCCGTGGTCCTGCTCTTACGCCGCCGGCCATCGCTCTCGCCGTACGTGATGATCGGCTACCAGGCCCTGATCAAGATCATGCTCGGCGCGGCACTGGCGGTGGTCGGCATTCTGGCTCTCGGCGCGGGGGTCACGAGCGGGCTGATCGGCATCCCGTCCGCGGCCGCGCTGCTGCTGTGGGCGGTGATCTTCGGGTACGCGCAGCAGATCGGCACGCGGCTGCTGGACAAGTACACCGACGAGGTGCTGGACCAGGCGCGTCCGCTGCCGGACGCGGACGGCCCGCGGGTGGCGCCGCGGTGAGCGTGCCGAGAGGGGTGGTGGGCAGGTTCGGCCGTTGCCCGACGGGCAGCGGGTGTCGCGGTGAGCGTCTCGAACCGGGTCGCCGCACGCGTCGCCCGCGACTTCGGTGCTCATGCGGCTGAGGCGCTGGACGCGCTAGCCCTGGCCGAGTCCGGCAACCAGGTGGTGGAACGCGTGCACGCCGCCATCGTCCTGATGGCGGAGGGCAGCGTCGAGCGGCTGTGGCAGGCCGTCGAACTGAGCGCGCTCGACTGGCGCGACGTCCTCATGAACGGCGGCCTGGCGGAATGGGACTGGCCCGCGGTCCTCGACCGCGAGTTCGGTCCGGTCAGCTGACGGTGCGCTGGTAGCTGACCAGCTCGTCGGTGGCGGCACACCGGCTGAAGCCCGCCTTCTCCAGCACGCGCGCGGAAGCCGGATTCGACGGCTCGACGTTGGCGTGGACGGTGTGCACCTCGTTCAACGACAGAGCGAACTCGGTCAGTGCCGCGGTCGCCTCCGACGCGTAGCCGCGTCCCTGCCGTGAGGGCACCACGCCGTAGCCGATCTCCACCCGTCCGTCGGAAGGAGGCCAGAACAGTCCGAGGGATCCCACAACTTCAGACGTCGAGCGCTCGACGATCAGGCGGTGGCCGGACGGCGAGAGCCACTCCGGGTTCTCGGCGATCACACCGGCGATCACCGTGTCGCCCTCGGAGGGGAAGTCGGCCGCCCACGACGGTTGGCGCGCCTCTTCCACGACGGCCTTCACGTCGAGCTCGGACCAGGGGCGGAGGATCAGGCGTTCGGTTACAAGATCGGTCACCGGCGCACGCTAGCCACGGCGGAGGCGGCGGGGCGAGCGGGTTTCGCGCACGGTCCGGCTTCCCGGCGGCCGCAGCGGAAATCGCGCCAGGAGGGGATGGCCGTGTGCTGGTCGGCTGACGGCGTCTGCGGGGAAGGTCCCTCCGCCTGGGCTGGTCGGCTGACGGCACCCGGTAGGCACGGTCTCCGCCTAGGTTGGTGGGCAGACTGCGCCTGGTTCCGCAGACTCCGCCCGGCCGCATGCACCTGTGTCTGGCCGCACGCACTCGGCCTTGGCGGCACACATCTGGTCTGGCCGCAAGCACTTGACCGTGGCCACACTCACTCCGCCCGGCCACTCACCCCGGCCAGGCCGCACACCCCCGCCTCGACTAACCAGGTCGTGTATCGAAGTAGAGCGGTTCAGGCTTTTTTGGCGGGAAAAGCACGTTCGGGCCGATAGATGGCCCGAACGTGCTTTTCGCGCCAATCAGCAAGCGCTCGGGTGCCGACTTCGATACCAGGCACTAGCGGCGCCCGTGCCCCTGCGCCTCCTCCCGCACCGCGTTGATCACCTCCGCATCCCACCGGTGCGTCCGGATCAACCGGTACCGCTCCGCCGCCACCCACATGTAAGCCTCGGTCTCCGTCCGGTCGCCAATCATGTCGGCCTGCCGCAGCATCGCCACGACGGGCTTGTACTCGTCCGCGTACCACCGCCGAGCGACCTCGCCCCGGTCCAGGAACGAGCCCGTGTCCTGCATGAGACGGAACCCCCACGCCTCGACGGTCTCGCCGAGCTCGGCGTAGTTCCACGGGTCGGAGAGCACCACGGCGGCGCGGGCCTCGCCGGTCAGGGGGACTCGTTCCAGGAACAGGCGGCGGTAGTCCTTCACGATCAGGTCGCCGCGGTAGCGGATGCCGGAGGCGTTGATGCGCGTGACCACCTGGGTCACGTAGGCGTCGATCGTCGACTGGCCCATCGCGTGCGCCACGGACACGCGGTGGTGGCCGTCGACGATGAAGTGCAGCTCGCCGATCCGGTACACCTCGATCGGCGGGACGTTCTCGCCGCGGCGCTGGGCCAGGGCCAGGCGTTGCCAGCGTTCGCGCACTCGGCCGGAGGTTGGGCGGAAGCGGCGGTCGAAGTCGCGGGTGCGGTCGACGCTGCCGACGATCGAGTCCAGGCGGATCGACTGCAGGCCCAGGCGTTTCTCGGACACCATGCCCAGGGCCTCCACGACCTCGTGGAACGGCAGCATGATGTTCACGTCGTCCGGCTCGCGGCGCAGCCAGGCCGCGAGACGCGACATCACCTGGCGGCGGCGAGCTCTCAAGAAGTCGTTCTCGGCGTCGGCCACGGGAAAGCCGGTGTCACGTCTCATCGCGAACCCCCGAAATCTCCAGCACCTTGTGCGGAACCACGTTGATCACGCGCGTCGAGCCCAGAACCCGGTCCGGGCGCGGCACCCCGTGCGGGTGGATGTGGCCGTGCAGCAGGTACGACGGCCGCAGCCGCGAGACGAGTGAACTGAGACAAGCGAAGCCCCGGTGTGGTGCGTCGGGTTCGTCGCCGCAGCCGAGCGGTGGTGAGTGGGTCAGCAGCACGTCCACGCCACGTCCGTCCCGCAGCCTGCGCCACCCGGCCAGCCGGGACACCCGGCGGGCGCGGCGGGCCTGCTGCCGTTCCGTCCACTGGTTCGGGCCCTTGTTGTAGCGGATCGAACCACCGAGCCCGGCGATGCGCAGGCCGGCGACGTCGACCACGCGTTCGTCCGCGTTCACCGCACCGGTTGGACCTGGCCAGCGCACCGGCACGCCCGCCTTGGTCCACAGGCCGCGCACGTTCGAGTAGCCGGAGAGGTCGACGTCGTGGTTGCCGGGTACGAACACCAGCGGTCTGTCCAGCGCGTTGGCGAGGAACTCCAGGTAGTCGAAGGGAAGATCGCCCGCCGCGACGATCAGGTCCACCTCCAGGGAGTGCACCTGATCAGTCCACAGCTGTTCGACGATCTCGTCCGCCACCGCGAGCACCCGAACCATTCCAGCAGCGTAATGAGGCCGTCTGCAGATGACGCGGGACAGCGCTGCCACTAGCGTCAACGCCGTGCTTGCCGAGCTGTTCGCCGCGGCCGCGAGCGGGTGCCGCGACCGCAGTCCGCTGACCCAGCGACTCCTCGACGACGCTGCCGCAGACCTCCGGCAGGGCGGCGTCACCGCCAGGATCATGGCGGGCTCCGAACGCGACCGGGAGGGCCAGGTGCCCGGACTGCGGTTCGCGGGCGCCGTGCACCGGCTCGTGCTCGAAGGGCGCGCGCCGGACCTCGCGAAGCACTACCCGTCCGTCGGCGGCCGGCCGCACCTGCCGACGCTGTGGGAGGACGCGCTGCCCGCCCTCACCGAGCACGCCGACCTGCTCCGGCACCGCGTTCAGGCAACTGTCGTGCAGACCAACGAACCCGGCCGCAGCGCGCCCCTCTACGGCGGCCTGGTGGTCGCCGCGCAGGAGGCCGCGAAGGCCGCGAACAGGCACGTGCCGTTCTGCGTGCGGCTGCTGGAGGTCGGCGCGAGCGGCGGGCTCAACCTGCGTCCGCACCACGTCGGCTACCGGCTGGAGGACGGGGTTCTCGGCGACCCGGACAGCCTCCTCGTCCTCGACCCGCAGTGGACCGGCAGGCCGCCCGCCGACCTCAGCCACCGGCCGCGCGTCGTCGGCAGGGCCGGTTGCGACCTCTACCCGGTCGACGTGTCCACAGAGGACGGACGACTGCACCTGAGCTCGTTCGTCTGGGCCGACCAGCTCGACCGGTGGAACCGTCTCAGGGACGCGCTGGACCTCGCCGCCACCGACCCGGTCAGGGTGGAGCGGTCGGCCGGCCCGGAATGGCTCGCCAAACAGCTCGCCCGCGTCGAACGCGACGTGCTGACGGTCGTGTGGCATTCGGTGGTGTGGCAGTACGTCTCGCCCGCCGACCGCGCGATGGGCCGGGCCGTCCTGGCCGACGCGGCGGCGAAGGCGACACCCACGACACCGTTGGCACTGCTGGTGTTCGAGCCGCGCCGGGAGATCGACTACAAGTTCGCGCTGATGCTCAAGCTGTGGCCGGCCGGGATCTCGCTGTGCCTCGGCGTCGGTGAAGGGCACGGCATCCCCTTCACCTGGGACGTCACCCCTTGGGAGTGACCAGCGGGTTCACGACGAACCGTCCGTCCCGCACCTCGACCGGCAACCGGAACTCCGCACGGGTGCCGTCGTGCGTGTACTCGACGACGACGGCACCGTCGCGGTAGACACCGCGCTCCACCTGCGCGGCCTGGAAACGCTCGACGGTCGACTTCGCCACGTCCTCGCCGCCGACCGCGAGCAACGGCTCCAACTTGTGGAAGTCGTGTGCGCGCAACGCGTTCGTCACTTCGACGGCCAGCTCGTCCGGCGACTCCCCGCCCGGCTCCGGCCAGAACGCGATGAACACGAACACCATCAGCAGCCAGCCCACGGCGAACACCAAGATCCAGAACCGCAGGTTGGTCAGCTGGCGGTGCACGTCAGGGCGTTCCGCTGATCAGGACGAACACGGTGGTGATCCAGCAGAGCAGGAACGCGAGGATCCAGAAGCGGATGTTGGTGAGCAATCTGGTCATGACGAAGCCCTTCTACAACGAACAAAGCGAGCGAAACCGGGACTACAGCCAGCGATTTCGGCGCAATATTCGGTAGAGCGTCAGGCAGGCCACGAGGACCAGACTCATGATCAGCGGGTAGCCGAACTTCCACTTCAGCTCCGGCATGTAGTCGAAGTTCATGCCGTAGACACCGACGACCATGGTGGGCACGGAGATGATCGCGACCCACGAGGTGATCTTGCGCATGTCGGTGTTCTGCTGGAGCGTGATCTTGGCGAGCGTCGCGTCGACGAGCGTGGTCAGCAGCTCGTCGAACGCCGTCACGCGCTCGGAGACCTCGGTGAGGTGGTCGTCGACGTCGCGGAAGAACGCCCGCACCTGCTCGGGGATGAGCGGCGTGTAGCCCTCCGCCAAGCGGCGCAACGGGTTCGCGAGCGGCATCACCGCGCGGCGCAGCTCCACGACCTCGCGCTTGAACATGTAGATCTGCTCCGCGCTCACCTCGGTGCGCGGCGCGAAGACTCGTTCCTCCATGCGGTCGATGTCGTCCTCGATGTGGTCGGTCACCTCGAGGTAGTTGTCGACCACCTGGTCCGCGATCGCGTGCATCACCGCGGACGGGCCGATCTCCAGGCGCTCCGGGTCGGCCTCCAGCACGTGACGCAGCTTCGAGAGCCCGGAGTGGTTGCCGTGCCGCACGGTGATGACGAAGTCCTTGCCGAGGAACACCATGATCTCGCCGGACTCGACGATCTCGTTGGCGGTGTCGGGAGACTCGTTGGTCACGTAGCGGACGGTCTTGAAGACCATGAAGAGCGTGTTGTCGTACCGCTCGAGCTTCGGGCGCTGGTGCGCGTGCACGGCGTCCTCGACGGCGAGCTCGTGCAACCCGAACGTCTCCGCGATGCCCTCGATCTGCTCGGCGTCAGGCTCGTGCAGGCCGATCCAGACGAACCCGTCGCCCCGCTTGCGCACCTCTTTGACCGCGTCGGTGTGCGTCCACCGGCCGGGCAAGCGCTTGCCGTCCACGTACACCGCGCAGTCGACCACGTAGTGGGACAGCGGGACGGGGACGTGCGGAACTTGCCCTGCTGGGCCGCGCTGGGAGCCTCGTCCGCGGATCGAGGGCAGGCTGGGCATGGTGAGTTCCTCCAGGTACACACGCCGGCGTGGAAGTGCGAAAGCACGACGGGCGTCCTGACCAGGTGGAACTTCGGAACTTTCTAGATGGATCTAGAAGGCCACCTCGGTGAGGACGCGCTTGGTACTGGCAGGGTGGGGGTCCTTGCTCATTTAGGGGTCCTCACCTCCTCGGGGCGAAGGGCACGGGTGGTGGAAATCCTCACACACCGGTTGCCGAGGGTACTCCCTCCGTGTGAAGACTGTCTCCCCACCCGAGACAGATCTCGATCACACGTAGTTGGAGGCGCGGTGCAGTTCGGTCGGTACTACGAGGAGTTCGAGGTCGGAGCGGTCTACAAGCACTGGCCTGGCAAGACGGTGACGGAGTACGACGACCACCTGTTCTGCCTGCTCACGATGAATCACCACCCGCTCCACATGGACGTGAACTACGCGGAGAACACGACGGACTTCAAGAAGAACGTCGTCGTCGGCAACTACATCTACTCGTTGCTGCTGGGCATGTCCGTGCCCGACGTCTCCGGCAAGGCGATCGCCAACCTGGAGATCGAGTCGCTGCGGCACGTGAAGCCGACGTTCCACGGCGACACGATCTACGGTGAGACGGAGGTGCTCGACAAGACGCCGTCGAAGTCCAAGGACGACCGGGGCGTGGTCTACGTCGAGACGCGCGGTTACAAGCAGGACGGCACGGTCGTGTGCATCTTCCGGCGCAAGGTCATGGTGCCGAAGAAGTCCTACGGTGACGCGCGTGGCGGCGAGCAGCCCGGGCGCCCCGAACCTGCATCCGACTGATTTGGGGTAGTGACGTGACCTCTCTGGATCTGGCACAGCAGCGCCTGCGCGAGTTCGCCGCCCAGGCCGCGGGTGTCTCGCCGCTCTACGAGCACCTCGCGTCGCGTGCCGCAGAGGATCCGGAGGTCGCCGACCTGCTGACCGCCGCCAGCGAGGGCAACGCCACGGGCGAGCTCCTGCTGGCGGCGGCGCACCGGCTGGTGCAGGCCGAACCGTTCCACCAGCTCTCGAACTACTACCCGTCGCTCGGCGGGACCTACGGCGCGGACGAGAGCACCTGGCCGCTGTTCCGGGACTTCCTGCTGGAGCGCGGCGACCGGGTCAGATCGCTCGTCGGCTCGCAGGTGATCCAGACCAACGAGGTGCGGCGCGCGGCCCTGCTCTACCCGGCCGTGGCCGCGGCGGCGAAGCAGGCCGGCGGGCCGATCGGACTCGTGGAGGCCGCCACGACGGCAGGCCTGCTGCTCGGGCTCGACCAGTACTCGTACCGCTACCAGACCGCGGAAGCCGGCCAACTCGTCGCCGGGCCCGCCAAGGCCGCGCTGGGCCTGCACTGCGCGCTCGAGCTCGCGCCGGGCGCGGTGCTGCCGAAGCTGCTGCCCAAGACGGTCAAGGTGGCCGCGAAGGCGGGCATCGGGGTGGCACCCGCCGACCTGGCCGACGAGGACGCGTACGCCTGGCTGGAGGCGTGCGTGTGGGCCGACCAGCCGGAGCGGCTGCGCCTGTTCGGCGTCGCCTGCGGGGTGCTGCGCAAGAACCCGCCGCGGCTCGTCACCGGTGACCCGGTCGCGGACCTCGCCAAGGCCGTCGAGCCGATCGACGCGCCGCTCGTCGTGATCACCAGCGGGTCGGGACTCGACCTGGTGCCCGCTTTGTCGGCTTTGGGGCGCCCTGTCTGGTGGGCCGCCCACGAGGCCGGTGAGCTGGGGCTCATCCAGGTGCGTGACGGCGAGGTTTCGAGGACCACTCTGGCGACCACCGAGGCCCACGGGCAACGTCTCGTTTGGCGTTGAGGGCCCGCCCCGATCGCGTGAACCCTGATCAGGCCCTGGGCAGGCAGTTCCAGTCGGAAAGCGCTTCCAGCAGGCCGGGAGCGGTCTGAAGTGTGGCCAACGTCGCACTGTCGACCCAGGCGACATCCGATGCGTCGTCGCCCGCTCGGAGCACACCCGACGTGACCTGGCATTCGTAGTCGAAGATCAAGAAAACCCCGTTCGGGGCCGGTCGTTCGACGCTGCCGACCAGGCGGCCGACGGTGACGGAGAGTCCCGTTTCCTCAACGAGTTCCCTAGTCACGGCTGCCTCATCCGTCTCATTCGGCTCCACGCGCCCACCTGGTATCGACCACGTGCCCTCACCAGGCGGATTGGCTCGTCGCACGAGCAGTAGTCGCCCGTTCGAGTCATGCACGACGGCTCCGACGCAACGGATCGTGCGCTCACTGCTGGCGGTCACGATCACGAAGCGTAGTCACACCGGAACGGCGGTGCTGTGCACTACCCCGGCTGCGGTACAAATCTCCCAAGGTCCTGAATCGTGCTGTACAACGGTCACGAACGGCGCCAAACGGGTGCGAACGCGGACGGGGTGGACACCGTGAACTTGAAGAAGATTCTCACTTTCGCCGGAATCGCCTTGCTGCTGTTCTTCCTCATCGCGGAGCCACAGCAGGCCGCACAGCTGGTCACGAACATCCTCAACTCGCTGCGAACTGCAGCTGAGGCCCTGATCACCTTCGTGCGACAATTGTTCTAGTCACCCGGTTCGCCGGGAGGCAGGGACAGAGCACTGGCTGGCACCAGGAAAGGGCTGGTAGCGCATGTTCGCACCACGTGATCCGGACGACTACCTGCTCTCGAGCGAGCGTCGGGTCATCCGGGTGCGCAGGCACTGGTCCTACCTGATCTGGGACGTGCTCGAGGCCGCGGCGCTGCTCGCCGGCTTCATGATGATCTCGTACCTGCTTCCCGCCGACGCGGGACTGTTCCAGAACGTGTTGTGGTACGGCGGGCTGCTCGTGCTGCTGCGGCTCGCCTACTTCATCATCGAGTGGTGGGTCGAGCGCATCGTCGTCACCGACAAGCGGTTCATGCTGACGTCGGGCGTCTTCGAGACCAAGGTCGCGATGATGCCCATCAGCAAGGTCACCGACCTCACCTACGAACGCACCGTGGGCGGGCGCATGCTCGGCTACGGCACGTTGATCGTGGAGTCGGCCGGTCAGATCCAGGCGTTGAACCGCCTGGAGTTCCTGCCGGACCCCGAAGAGGTGTACGACGCCATCTCGGAGTTGACCTTCGGTGACAAGAAGGCACAGGCCGAGCGGTTCTCGATGATCAAGGCGCAGCGGGCCGCGCGTGGGAAGAAGATGGTCCCTTGACATCCTCTCCGCCGTGAACGACGGAGACTCTCTCCACGCTGCGCGCGGACCGCGCGGCGTCCGAGTGGGTTACCGCTTCATGGCGCGGTGCCGACACGGATGCCGGTCTTACCTGCGCTCCACGGTCGTTTGAGTTGTCCGCCTGCCCGGCGGCCAACACATTCTTTGCGGCGTTGATGTCCCGGTCGTGGGTGACACCGCACGGGCACGTCCACGACCGCACGGACAGCGGTTTCGGGCCGTCGATCCGTCCGCACGCCGAGCAGGCTTGCGAGGTCGGCAGCCACCGGTCGATCCGTGCGAAGGCACGTCCGTGCCGTGTTGCCTTGTATTCGAGCATGCCGGTGAAACTGGACCACCCGGCGTCGTGCACGGACTTGGCGAGCCTGGTGCGGCCGAGACCGGTCACGCACAGATCCTCGACGTAGACCGCTTGGTTGTCGCGGATGATCGTCGTGGACAGCTTGTGCTGCCAGTCCCGCCGCGTGTCAGCCACCTTCGCGTGGACGCGGGCGACTTTGGTGACGGCCTTCTTGCGGTTGTTGGAGCCCTTGACCTTGCGGCTCAGCGACTTCTGCAACCGTCGCAGCTTGCGCGCCGCCTGGCGCAGGAACTTCGGCGCGGCCACCTTCGTGCTGTCCGAGAGCACCGCGAAATGCGTCAGCCCCAGATCGATGCCCACCTTGGACTCGGTCCGCGGCAACACCTCATTCTCGGTCCGCACGACGAACGACGCGAAGTACCGCCCGGCCCCATCCTTGATGATCGTCACCGAGGACGGTGCGGTGGGCAGCTCGCGTGACCAACGCACCCGCAGGTCACCGATCTTCGGCAACCGCAACCGCTTGTTACCGAGGATCGTGAACCGGGCGTTGCGGGTGAACCGGATGGACTGCCAGCTGTCCTTGCTGGACCGGAACCGGGGCACGGCCACCTTCCGCCCCTTGCGGATGCCCGTCACCGAGGCGAAGAAGTTGCGGTACGCGGTGTTCAGGTCCGCCAGTGCCTGTTGGAGCACTACGGCTGACACCTCACCCAGCCACGCTCGTTCCGGCGTCGACTTCGCGTGGGTGATGACCCGCTTGGACAGCTCACCGTCCGATGGGTACGGCTCGCCGTTCTCGTGGGCTGTCCGGCGTGCGCGCAGCGCGTCGTTGAACACCACCCGTGCGCACCCGAACGCCCGCGCCAGCGCGTCCTGCTGACTGGGCTCCGGGTAGATGCGGAGGTTGTACCGCAGCTGCACGAACACACCCTATGGTTCTCGTGACAGGACGGTGACGCAGGGTGACCCTTGGTGTTGGCCACATGCACGTGCTCGTGAGCTTCACGCCCAAGATCGCGATCTCGATGCTGTCGCAGTTCGTCGGCGAGGTCGCAGGTGCGCAGACCAGCGTGCTGCGCAGGTCCAGGGCACGCCGGACCGTGATCGCCCTCCCGCGCGCGCCTTCATCACGCAACCCAGCATCGGGAGCCCACAGGGACGTCGTCCACACTGGACGACGTGGTCATCGATCTGCACACCCATTCGTCCGAGTCCGACGGCACCGACAGTCCTGCCGAACTGGTGAGGGCTGCGGCGAAAGCCGGGCTCGACGCGGTGGCGATCACCGACCACGACACGGCGGCCGGCTGGGCCGAGGCCGCTGCCGCACTGCCTCCTGGCCTGCGGCTCGTGCGCGGAGCCGAGCTGTCGTGCGCGTGCCCTGACGGCCGCGGCCGCACGATCACCGTGCACCTCCTCGCGTACCTCTACGACCCGACGCACGCGGCGTTGATGGCCGAGCAGTCGCGGTTGCGGGAGGAGCGCCGCTACCGGCTGCAGAAGATGGCCGAGATGATGAAGGCCGACGGGTTCCCCATCGACCCGGTCGACCTGATGGCGCGGCTGCCGTTCGACGCGCCCGCGGGCCGCCCGCACCTGGCGCAGGCGCTGATCCGCGCCGGCATGGTCGAGTCGGTGGACGAGGCCTTCGCGACGTACCTGACCGGTGGGCGTTATTACGTGGGCCGCACCGACACGCCCGTCGAGCGCGCCATCGAGATGATCACCGAGGCCGGCGGTGTGACGGTGCTGGCACATCCGTTCGCGGTGTCGCGCGGCCCGATCGTGACGGCGGACGTGGTGCGGTCGCTGGCGTCCGCGGGTCTGGCGGGACTTGAGGTGGACCACCCCGACCACGATGTCGCCACCCGCGAGTCGTTGAGGTCGCTGGCGTCGTCGCTGGGGCTGATCGTCACCGGGTCGAGTGACTACCACGGCACGAACAAGACGGTGCGGCTCGGCGCGGAGACGACGGCGCCGGAGATGCTGGATGCTCTGGCCGAGCGGGCGACCGGCGGCAAGATCCTCGTGGGGTAGGTGGCGTCAGTGTTCAACTTGCGGCTGTTCATCGAGGCCTCGATCACGCTGCTGGTGATCATGGACCCGCCCGGCACCGTGCCCGTGTTCCTGGGCCTGGTGGGCCGCAAGTCGCGAGACGCGCGCAAGCGGGCCGCGCGGCAGGGCGTGCTGGTGTCGTTCCTGGTGATCACGCTGTTCGCGGTGGCGGGCAACTCGATCCTGGCGTACATGCACATCGGCATCCCCGCCCTGCAGGGCGCGGGCGGGTTGCTGCTGTTGCTGATCGCGCTGGACCTGCTGACCGGCAAGGGTGCGACGCAGCATCCCGAGGTCGAGGACGTGAACATCGCCCTGGTGCCGTTGGGCACGCCGCTGCTGGCAGGCCCCGGTGCCATCGCGGCGACGATCGTGTTCGTGCGGCAGGCCGACGGCTGGGGTTCTTACTTCGCTTTGGCTGCGGCGATCGTGGCCGTGCACCTGATCCTGCTGGGGACGCTGCGGTCCGCCGGCCTGCTGATCAAGGTGTTCAAGGAGAGCGGGATCCTGCTCATGGCCAAGATCGCCGGTCTGCTGCTGGCCGCGATCGCCGTGCAGCTGGTGGCGTCGTCGGTGCAGGGCTTCATCTCTTCGGGTGTCTAGCGCTCGATGTGCGCTTTGTCGCCGTCGATGATGATGGGGCGCTCGATGAGGCTCGGGTTCGCGACCATGTGCGCGATCCACTTGGCGCGGTCGTGCTCCAGCAGCTTGGGGTAAGCCGGTTCCTTCGTGCGGGCGATTTCCCACGGCTCCTTGTCCAGGAGCTTGAGGACGTGGTCGAGCTCCTCGGCGGTGGGGGCGTCGTCGAGGTAGCGGCGTTCGGTGTACTCGATGCCCTCGTCGTCGAGGCGTTGCTTGGCGGCGCGGCTCTTGGAGCAGCGCGGGTTGTGCCAGATCTCCATGCCCCGAAATGTAGCGAGACCGACTTCCCGACGAACTCGCCGCCATCTGCGGAGCAGGGGCGATCCAAAACTGTCAGGGGTGCTGAGTAACTTGGTTGGGGTGGAACAACTCGGCTTCGACTTCGGTGTACAGCCCCGGCGGCTGGTGCGCGTCACGCCCGCGAAGCTCGCGACGTGGACGGACTGTCCGCGCCGCTTCCGCATGACGTACCTGGACCGCCCGACTCCACCCCGCGGCGGCGCCTGGGCGCACAACACGCTGGGCGCGGTGGTGCACAACGCCCTGAAGGCACTGTTCGACCTGCCGGTGGAGAAGCGCACGCCGGACCAGGCCGTGGCGCTGGTGAGCAGGCAGTGGAAGTCCGAGGGTTTCCGCGACGTGGACCAGGCCGCCGAGTACAGGTCGCGCGCGCAGCGGTGGGTGCACGACTACGTGGCCGGCTTGGACGTCGACTTCGAGCCGCTCGGCGTGGAGCGCTGGGTGTCCTCCCCGACCGAGCGAATCGTGGCCGAGGGCCGCGTGGACCGCATCGACTACCGCGACGGCGAACTCGTGATCGTCGACTACAAAACCGGCCGCCACGTCCTGACCTCCGACGACGCCCGCGGCTCCCAGGCCCTGGCCCTCTACGCCCTGGCGGCCCGCCGAACGCTGCGCAAACCGTGCCGCCGCGTGGAGCTCCACCACCTGCCGTCGGGCTCGGTGGCGGAGTGGGAACACACGGAGGAGTCGCTGGCCCGGCACGTCCGCCGCGCCGAGGAAGCGGCGGACGAGATCGACCTGGCCACGGAGACGCTGAAGGCCGGCGGGGACCAGGAGATCCTGTTTCCGCCGGTGACGGGGCGGCAGTGTCAGTGGTGCGATTTTCGGCGGAGTTGTCCGGAGGGGCAGGCGGCGGCGCCTTCGTTGGAGCCTTGGGATTTGCTGGCTCCGTGAGGGGCGGCTTGTCGGGGGCCGCGGGGCTGGCTTGGTGAGGCGGCTGGTGGTGGGGTCGCCGGGAGGTGCTGGCTTGGTGAGGTGGCTGGCTGGCGGTGAGGCCGTGAGAAGGCTGGGCCCTGACGAACTGTCAGCGCCGCAGGGCGGGCGGTGCGGCTTTTGCCGTAGTCGTTTGGAGGGGCGCCGGGCCCTGGCCGCCCGAGGACCGGCGGCCCCGTAGGGTGGCTGGGGTGGACGTGGAAGCAGCAAAGCGGCCGTCGCGGACCTACGGAATCCTGCGTGCTGTGAGCGGTGTGCTCGCGGTGGGCTTGGTGCTGCTCGCACTGGGGAACATCGGCGTCCAGTTCTACGCGAACTCCCGCGACCTGCCCGGACCTGGCACGTTGTCGGTCACGGTGCACGTCGTGGCGGCGCTGTTCGCGGTGGCGGGCCAGATCGTGGCCGACCGGTACGCGGACTGGAGGGCGCCGGTGGCGTCGCTCGCGGTGCTGGCGGTGGCGGGGGCGACCCTGTGGACGTTCTGGTGGGCGTAGTTCGCTAGGCCCACTTCTGTGGGCGCGGTGGTCGGTGATGGGCAAGATCGCGAGTTGTCCACAGGGTTCGGCATTGCTGACCTGCGGTTTCGGGATGTCGCGTAGCCTGTGGATAGCCGGGGAACCGAAATCCCGATTTCTTCGTTCCGCAAGGGAGGAAGCGCGGGGGGCGGGGCGGTCGGCAGGGCCTGGGGCTGCTTCGTCGGTGTTCGGGGCCGGCTCGTTGGATCTTGGCCGCGATGGTGGAGACACGATCGCGCGGTGACGAGGGACCGGCGAGGCGGCTGTGATGGTGGGGCCCGGCGCGGCCGCCGTGACACGACACTGGGACCGGGGTGGCCGCGGTGACGGTGGGGACCGGGGCGGCCAGGCTGGGTTCAGGTGCTTGCCGGGCTGGCTTCAGGCGCTCGCAGGATTGGATGCAGGTGCGCTCGCCGGGCCGGGCTCGGACGTTCGCCGGGCCGGGCTGAGGCGCTTGCCGTGTCGGGCTCAGGTGCTTGCCGTGTCGGGCTCAGGCGCTCGCCGGGTCGGGTTCACGCGCTCGCCGGGTCGGGTTCACGCGCTCGCCGCGTCGCTCCTGATCAGGCCGTTCCTCAACGCCGCCATCAGCGCCTGCGCCCGGTTCGAGGCGCCCAGCTTCTCGTAGAGGCGGGACACGTAGGTCTTGGCCGTCGAGGGGGAGACGTACAGCGTGCGGGCGATGGCGGGGATGGACACGCCGTCTCGCAGGAGCATGAGCACCTCGCGTTCGCGTGGGCTCAGGGCCAGGCGGGCTGCTGTGGACTGGCGGCGGGCCATGGCGGTGGCCAGGCCCGCTGCGGTGAAGGACGAGGCTGCCACTGCGGCGTGTCTGATGGCGCAGAGGATTTCTTCCATCGGGGCGGCCTTGCCCACGAAGGCCGAGGCGCCGGTTTCCAGGGCCCGGAACAGCACGTCGTCCTCGCCCTGGGAGGTCAGCACGACGATGCCGAGCGTCGGGTAGCGGTCGCGGAGGTCGCGGGCCAGGCGGAGGCCGTCGGCGTCGGGGAGGCCCACGGCCACCGTCACGACGTCTGGGGAGGCTGCCGCGATTGTGTCGGGGGCCTCGGCTGCTGTGCTCGCCTCCGCGACCACCTCCAGGTCGGGGTGCGCGGCGGCGAGCGTCGTCAGGCCGAAGCGGGTGAGCGTGTGTCCGTCGACGACGACAACCTTGATCGCCATGAGTCGCCCCCTCTCGTTGAAGGTTCAACCCGCATGTCGTTCCGGACATCTCGGTTGGTTACACCGAAGGGACTAATAGGGCACTTGGTCCCATCGGGGCAGGGACCGTCACAGGTTCGTGAGGACTCGGGCGATGCTGATGGCGCCGGGACCGATGATGATCACGAACATGGCCGGGAACAGGCACGCGATCAGCGGGAACAGGATTTTCACCGGGACCTTCTGGGCCTGTTCCTCCGCTCGCTGGCGGCGGCGGACGCGCATTTCGCGGGCCTGCTCGCGCAGAACCGCGGCGATCGGGACGCCGAGTTCACCCGCTTGAGCGAGGGCTGAGACGAACGCGCGGAGCTCCGGGACGGTGGTTCGCGTGGTCAGGGCGCGCAGGGCCTCGTTGCGCGACTTGCCGATCTGCATCTCCTGCAGGACGCGGGCGCACTCCTGGGCGAGTGGGCCCGCGGTGTTGCGGGCGACCTGGGCCAGGGCCGCGTCGAAGCCCAGGCCGGCCTCGACGCACACGGTCAGCATGTCGAGGGCGTCCGGCAGGGCTCGCCTGATCAGGGTCTGGCGCTTCTGGCCCGCGTTGAGCAGCAGCAGGTCGGGCAGGAAGAACCCGAAGGCCGCGCCCACCGCCAGGCCGGTGATCATCCAGCCGACCGAGCGGAGGCCCAGCACGCCTCCGAGGCCGGCGCCGACCAGCAGGCAGAGGCCCTTGGCGGCGAGTACTCGATCCGGGGTCCACGTCGGCGGGTTGCCGGCCAGGTCGAGGCGGTGCTGCAACCGAAACGCCACGCCGGCCGGAGACAGCCTCAGGGCAATCAGTCGCAGCCAGCTCGGCGAGACGACGGCGGCCTGCTCGGTCGAGACGACGGACGCCGAGTAGCTCGTCTCGATCAACGCCAGGGAACCTGCGGCCGTGACGCGCGGCTTCAGCACGACGGCGACTACGCCCAGGGCGAGAGCGAGCAGAAGGCAGCCCAGTCCGATGACAAGCGCCATGTCACACCTCCACGCGCACGAGTTTGCGCATCCACAACGAGCCGATGACGACCATCACGGCGGCGAACGCGAGCATCACGATGCCGACGAACGTGGTGTAGAGCGGCCGCATGTACTCCGGCCGGATCCAGAACAGGAACGCGGCCAGGCCGATCGGCAGACCGACCAGGACGTAGGCGGACAGGCGGCCCTCCGCCGACAGCGCGCGGACGTGCCGCCGGGTCTGGGACCGGTCGCGCATGGTGGTCACGGTGGTCATCAGCACCTCGGCGAGGTTGCCGCCGACCTGGCGCTGGATCCGGACCGCCATCACGACCCACGACAGGTCGGCGCTGCGCATCCTCAGCGCGACGAGGTCGAGTGCGTCCTCCAGCTCGGCGCCGATGCGGGTGGCGGCCAGCGCGCGGGAGAACTCGCCGGCGGTCGGCTGGGTGTCGTCCCGCACGACCGCGTCGATGGACTGGGCCAGCGAGAAACCCGAGCGCAACGAGCTCGCGATCAGCTGCAGCACGTCCGGCAGCTGGTCGGCGAACGCCGCGCGGCGCTTCGAGGTCCGCACCTTCATCACCAGCGCCGTCGCGAGCCAGCCGAGCAGCGCGCCCACCGGCACGCCGATCCACCAGGTCGTCATCACGGTGAGCAGCGCGGCGAGCCCCGCGGCCGTGCAGATCCGCAGCAACGTCCACTCCGCCGGGCTCGCCTTCATCCCCGCGAGGTCGAGCCGATCGGACAGACGGGCGGCGCTGACGTCGCTCATGATCCGGCGCGTCCACACCACGGCGGTCTGGGCGGCCTGGCTCTCCTCCGGTGCGGCGACGGCTTCCTGCGCGCCGTAGTGCTCGAGGTGCCGTTCGAGCTTGCGGCCCGTCGCGGAACGGCGCGGCGTCAGCATCGTCATCACGACGACGAACACCACGAGGAACGTGCCGACGATCAGCGCCATCGTCTGCCAGTTCAGCCCCGGCGTCGGCGCGGGCACCGCGACAGGCAAGGGTTCGGGCGTGGCAACGGGTTCCGCCACAGTGGGAGGCGCGACCGACGACGGCACGACCAGAGCGGCGAACGCGGCGGCCAGTGCGGAGGCGTCCGAGGCCGTCAGCAGACGTCCACCCGCCGCGGCGGCGATCCGGCCCAGCGCGTCGTCGCTGTACTGGAACCCGATCACGTCGGTCGGCACGCCGGCCGCGGCGACAGCGGACACCGCGGCGTCCACAGTGGACTTGCTGACCGTGTCCTCACCGTCGGACACGATCACCATCCGCCGCTCGGAGATGCCCTGCAACGCGGACAGCCCGACCGGCACCGCGTCGAACAACGACGTGTCTCCCTTGGCCTGCAACCGATCCAGCGCCGCACCCACCGCACCCCGGTCGGCGGTGGGCGCCAGCACCAGCGACGGCTGCGAGGAGAACGTCACGAGACCGACCTGCACGTCCTCGGGCAGGCCCGAGACGTAGGTCGCGATCGCCTGTCGTGCCACCACGATCCGGTCTGGCGCCATCGAGCCGCTGGTGTCGAGCAGCACCACCACCCCGCGAGATGGTGCGGCAGAGGCGAAAGCCGTGAACACGAACGTCAGCAGCGCGCCGACCAGGACGCCCGCGAGGACCCGCTTCATCGCACACCACCCACGAACAGGTGCGGAGGAACGTCGACTCCGCGATCCCGCAACCGTTCCACGAAGTGCGGCCGCAGCCCGGTCGACTGCAGCTGGCCCCGGTAGAAGCCGCGCTCGTCGACCCCGGCGTGGAAGTCGAACTGGAAGATGTCCTGCAGCGTCACGATCTCGCCCTCCATCCCGATGACCTCGGTGATGTGGGTGATCCGCCGCGTGCCGTCCTTGAGCCGCGACTGGTGCACGATCACGTCGATCGCGGACGCCATCTGCTCGCGGATCGCCCGCGCCGGCAGGTCGACGCCCGCCATCAGCACCATGGTTTCCAGGCGGGACAACGAGTCGCGCGGCGAGTTCGAGTGCACGGTGGTGATGGAGCCGTCGTGACCGGTGTTCATGGCCTGCAACATGTCCAGCGCGGCACCGTCGCGGACCTCGCCGACGATGATCCGGTCCGGCCGCATGCGCAGCGCGTTGCGGACCAGGTCCCGCACGGCCACCTCACCGCGCGACTCCACGTTCGGCGGACGGGCCTCCAGCCGCAGCACGTGGTCCTGGCGCAGCTGGAGCTCGGCGGCGTCCTCGATGGTGACGATGCGTTCGTCGGCCGGCACGAACGACGACAGCACGTTCAGCGACGTCGTCTTGCCGGAGCCGGTGCCGCCGCCGATCAGGATGTTCATCCGCCCGTGCACGCACGCCTGGAGCAGGTACGCGGTCGCGGGCGTCAGCGTGCCGAAGCCGACCAGGTCGTCGACGGTGAACGGATCGGCGGCGAACTTGCGGATCGTCAGCACCGAGCCGTCCAGCGCGATCGGCGGTACGACGGCGTTGACGCGACTGCCGTCGGGCAGGCGGGCGTCGACCATCGGCGAGGCCTCGTCCACGCGGCGGCCGACCTTGGCGACGATCTTGTCGATCGTGCGGCGCAGGTGCGACTCGTCGGCGAACGCCACGGGCACCGGTTCCAGCCGGCCCGCGCGTTCCACGTAGACCTGGTCGTGGCCGTTCACCATGATTTCGGAGATGCCGGGGTCCCGCAGGTAGGGCTCCAGCGGGCCGTGACCGAGGATCTCGTCCAGCACCTCCAGGGCGATGCGGGCCCGGTCCGCGTTGGTCAGCGGCGTCTCGTCGCGTTCCAGCACGGCCTGCAACGTCTGGCGCACACGGGTTTCCAGCTCGCGCTGGTCGAGGTGTGCGTCGTAGAGCTTGGGGCCGAGCACCTCCAGCAGACCCGCGTGCACGCTGCGCTTGACCTCGGCGAACGGGTCCGCGGCACGGGTGTGGCGGCGCGCCACCGGTGTGGGCGACACGGATTCCCGTTGTGCGGCAATGCGATTGGCCAGGCTCAACGGAACCACCTCTTCGAGGACTTCGCGGCGACGGCGGGCTCGGCGAGCACGTGCTCGCGGGCGAACCGCGAGATGGCCTCGCTCACCGGGTGCTTCGGCAGGTCGAGGACGATCGGGTTGCCCTTGTTGACGGAGATCGGCACGTCCCGGCTGGACGGCACGTGCGCGCGGATGTCGCTGCGCACGACGCGGTCGATGTCGTCCATCGTCAGGCCGACCTTCGCGTCGGACCGGTTCAGCACGACCGACCGGATGTCGTGCGCGTAGGACAGCAGGTCCAGCATGTCGAGCGTCACGCGCAGGTTCTTCAACGCGGGCACGTCCGGAGTGGTCAGCAGGACGTGGTGGTGCGAGGCGTCCATCGCGGCCAGCACGTGCTCGCTGAACGCGGACGGCGTGTCGACCACGACGTAGTCGAACATCGTCGGCAGCACCTCCAGCAGCTCGCCGACCAGCGACGCCGGAATCCGTTCCGCGTCACCGGGTTCGACGGGCGCGAGCAGCGCGCTCAGCCCCGGCCGGCACGCCGTGAGCAGCGACGACGCGCCCGTCACGTCGACGTGACCGAGCATGCCGAGCCCGTGCACGATCGTGCGGACCGGCTCCGCCCGCAGGCAGATGCCGACGTCGCCGAACGCGAGGTCGAGGTCCACCAGGCACACCGACCGCGCACCACCGGCGGCGAGCACCGAGGCGAGGTTCACGGCGAGCGTGGTCTTGCCGCACCCGCCCTTCGCGGAGAAGACCGTGATCACCTGGCCGTGCCTGCGCTCGTCGGCCCGGGGCTGCGGTACTCCGGTGACCTGCGCGGACAACGCCCGTGAGCGAGCGCAGGCATCGGCCAGGGACGCGAGGTCGTCCCGCGCGACAACCTCACGGACACCCGCGCGCAACGCCCGCGTCAGCACCCCGACGTCGAGCACCTCGCGCAGCAGCACCACGCCGACCACGGGACGGTCGACCCGCAACGCCTCGGTGAACGCCAGTGCCTCGTTCAGGTCGACGGCCGCGCCGATGACGACGAGCAGTTCGGAGGGGTCGGCGGCGAGCAACCGGCCGGCCTCGGTGAGGGTCGCCGCGGTGAGGACGTCGCTGCCGACGGCACCGACGGCGGGGGAGAGCTGTCCGGCGCGGGCGGCCGGGTCGCACAGAATCGTCATGGCACGCCTCAGTTTCCGAACAGGGAGCGGTTGTCGACGCCGTTGCCCGGCGCGATCTCGGACTTGCCGCCGAGCAGCGCGAAGTAGAGCGTTCCCGTCTGCTGGCCGTGGATGAGCTTCTCCGCGTCCGCCTGCTTCACCGCGACGGTGACGATGGCCTTGCCGACGTCGCCGTCCTCAGCGGCCTTCTTCTCGTCGACGACGGAGAGGACCTCGAGACCGGTCAGCAGCAGGCGGGTGGACTGGTTGCGTTCGTACTGCTTGGAAAGACCGTCACCGGCCGGTGTGTTGCCCTTGCCGTCCATCACGGTGAAGGTGTCGAAGACCGCGACCTTCGAGCCCTTCTGGATGAGGCCGCCCGCTCGCTGCCACGCCTCCGTCGGCACGGTCACCGCGATCATCCCGTCGGGGATCGAGATGCCCTTGGCGAGCGAGGCCTCCTCGGTGAACAGCGTCTTGGTGACCAGCTGTCCCTCCGCGATCTCCGACGACGTCACGAGCTTCATCAGCGACGAGTCCACTTCGGACATGGTGTTGGCGGGAACGCTGCTCTTGGGCATCTGCTGCGTCTCGACGAGCTCCTTCAACGCCTCGGCGCCGGTGCCGGCGGGGATGCGTTCCTTCGCGACCAGCACCGACACGGCCTGCTGGCCCGCGATCGCCCGCGAGTCGGCGGCACGGACGTAGAGGAACACCCCGGCGCTGCCGCAGACGGCCAGCAACACCGCCAGGATGATGATGAATGCGCGGTTCTTCATGACTACTCCTGGGTTTCAGCCGGTGAGCTGGACGATGCGGGTACCGAGATCGGGGCCGCCGATGGTGCCGGTGCCGGGGAGGAGGCCCTGGACGAAGTAGCCGGCGATGCACTTGTCCGAGCCCTTGCACTCGTTCTTGTTCGTCAGCCAGTCCTTCTGCGACGCGCCGGGCAGCCAGTACCCGGTGACCACGAAGCCCGCGAAACCGGACAGCGTGTACGTGCCGCCGGTGCCGGTACCGGTGACCTTGGTGTAGATCGGGAAGTAGACGGCCTCACGCGAGGCGAACGCCGACGCGAGCGCGGCCTTGCAGTCGCTGCCGGCGGACGCGCCGGTGTCCGCGCTGTAGGTGTTGTTGCTGATCAGAACCGAGCAGTCGGAGCCGGTGTCGTCGACCCAGCCGAACATGCCGGGACCGTCCGAACCCGATGGGCCGCTGGGGCACGTCGTACCACCGGTGGTGTGCAGTTTGAGCACCCGGTGCACGGACACCGGCGGTGTCTCAGGAGGGGGCGGGCCGTAGTTGGTGCCGTTCGAGGTCGCCTCGCTCCACTCGCACCACGAGATCGTCATGGCCATCGTGGTGGCGGTCTTGGGCGGTCCCCAGGTGGCACGGGCACAGGCGTGCACGCGAGTGCCGTCGTAGGCGCTGTTGCCCGCCAACGCCCTGGCGAACGAGGGTGGCAGCAGTGTGTCGCCACCGGCGGTCTGCGTCGAGGTGTGCACGTCCACGTACTTGGTGCCGGCGGCGGGCTTGGCCGGGCAGTCGATCATCGTGCCGGTGGAGGCGCCGCACGAGGACAGCACGCCGTTCCCGTCGAACCCGCACACCTGCTCCACAGTGGACACGTTGTCCTTGGCGTTGTGGTTGGCGTAGTAGTTCGCCTTGTTCACCAGGCAGGTCGACGCACCCTTGGCGCAGCCCTGCGCCACGGCGAGCGCACCCGCGTCGGCACCGTTCTGCAGCTCCGCGCGCTCCTGGTACAGGAACCCGGTGTCGATGACGATCGCGCCCATGCCCAGCAGGACGCCGAACCCGAGCAGGATGGCGATCAGCACGCCGAGCGCGCCGCGGTCGTCGGTCCTCAGCCTTCGCACGGCATGACCCCCTTGGCGCTCAAGGTGATCGGTGAACCGAAGCCACCGCCGCCGAACAGCCCGGCGAAAGCGCCGACCGGCGTGATGAAGTCGAACGTGTAGGTGGCCTGCACCTCGGCACTGGAACTGCCGCCGGAACTCGAGGGGCAGGCGGTGACCGCGACACCGACACCGGACAGCCCCGTGGCGGCGTTCTGGGTGCGGGTGCTGGCACCGGACTGCTTCAACGCGGCGACGCGCACGCCTTCGCGTGCTGCCTGGGTGAGGGTGATCTGCGCGTGCAGCGCGCGCCCGAAGTCCACGACGCCCATCACCAGCATCAGCAGAATCGGCATCAGCAAAGCGACTTCGACAGCGGTCGCGCCGCGATCGCGAGCTTTCTTGGTCATGACCGCTCCGAAGAAAGGTGCGCGGCCGGCCGAGGGGGTGGCCGGCCGCGCGGGACAGGAGACTTCAGCCATCGATGACGTCGGCGATGAGCTCGAACATCGCGGCCATGTTGTCGCCGACGGCGGTGATGGCGACCATCGCTGCCACCACGATCAACGCCACCATCAGGCCGTACTCGACGGCGGTGGCGCCGCGGTCCCGATCACGCCGACGCGTCGTCACTACAGCGCGTCCGCGATCTGCTGGAACAGCGCGGCGAGGTTCGTGCCGAGCAGCGTCACCGCGGCGATGATGACGATCGCGATGAGGGCGACCATCAGTCCGTACTCGACTGCGGTCGCGCCCCGATCGTTCTCTTCGCGCCGGGTGCGGGTGAGGAAGGTCTGCACGTAGCTGAGGAAGGTGAGCATGTCGGTCTCCTGTGGGAAGGATCCGGTTTTCAGGACTCCGCAACTCTGCGTGACGGCCGGTCCGGTTCGGTATCGGGCGAAGAGGTGTAACGAACCTGCAGTTCGGGGGACATGTCGGTCGATCGGGGGACACGCTGTCGACCTCTCGGACACACCTCACGCTGTCACGTTCCGTTGAGAGCGGACGCGCCCTACCTTCGATCGCATGACTGTTCTCTGGGCCGTTGGCGGCGCCGTGGGCGGGCTCGCCTCCGGTGTCGCACTGCGCGAGCTCGTCAACCGGTTCACGCGCACCGGCATCGCGTTGCCGCTGGTGTCGGCGGCGGTGCTGGCGGTGCTGGCGACCAAGTTCGCCGGCTCGGTGGAGGTCCTCGCGTTCGCGTGCCTGGGCGCGGTGGGCGTCGCGCTGGCGTTCATCGACACGGCCGTGCGCCGGTTGCCGGACGTGCTGACGCTGCCCGCGTACCCGGCGGTGCTGATCCTGCTGACGGTGGCCGCGCTCACGGGCGGCACGATCGGCGCGCTCGGCCGCGCGGTGCTCGGCGGGCTCACCCTCGCGTTCGTCTACCGGGTGCTGGAGTTCGTCAACCCGGCCGGGATGGGCTACGGCGACGTGAAGCTGTCCGGTGTCGTCGGGATGGCGCTCGCCTGGCTGGGCTGGCCGGTGCTGCTGCTCGGCGCCGCACTGGCGTTCGTCCTGTCGGCCGTCGTGTCGCTCGTCCTGTTGCTCCTGCGGAAGGTGACGCTCAAGAGCAGCCTGCCGTTCGGGCCGTTCATGTTGCTCGGAGCGTTCGCCGCGGTGTTGCTGAGCTGAGACGACTCCGCACTTCCGCCAGGAGCCCCCGGCACCTACAGTGTGCCAATCCGCTTGGGGAGGCGGATTCGAAGCGCTGGGGGAAATTCAGTGGTCGCAGGGGACGTCGTTGGCGCGCGCCGGGAATCGGTCGCGTTGCCGCTGCCGGTGTTGCTGGTGGTCGCCGGGTTCGCCGCCGCCGTCGTCGCGCAGGGCGGGTACTACCTGCCCGGCAGGGTGATGTCCGGTCTGCTGGTCGGTGTGGCCGTCGTCCTCGCCCGCCCTCGGCCGAATCTCGTTGGGGCACTTGGTGGAGCGTTCGCGCTGTGGGCTGCCGTGCGCGGGCTGCTCGAGGGTGACGTGCTGTCCGCGTTGCCGGCCGTGGCCGCCGCGGGTGTGTTCGTGGGTGCTGTTCTCGTTGCGGCACAGGCTGGTCAGGAACAACGCGAGCTGCTGGCCACTGTGGTCGTCGGTGTCGGTGCGCTGGTCGCGTTCACCGGATGGGTCGCCGTGGTGTTCCGCGTGCCGTCCTGGACGACGGTCGCGGAAGGACTGTTGCGCGCCGCGTCCACTTTGACCTACCCGAACGCCGCCGCCGCGGTGATGGCGGCGGCCGCGGTGCTGTCACTGGTCGTGCGGCCTACGTTGCTGACCGTGGCGATGACCTTCCTGCTGTGCACCGGGATCGGCGCCACGATGAGCCGCGCGGGCTGGATCGCGCTGGCCGCCGGGCTGGTGGTGCTGTGCGTGTTCCGGGGCTTCAAGACGACCGTTGCCGCCGCCGCACCTCCGTTGCTGGGTGCCGCGGTCGCGGTCGCGGCGCTGCTGCCGACGATGCGGCTGGCCGACGAGCCGCAGCGGTTGGTCGCGGTCGCCGGACTGGTCGCCGGTGCACTGGTGGCACTGGGTCTGCGCAGGCTGGGACGGTTCGTGGTGCCGGTCGCGGTGTTGCTGGCGGCCGGTGGTGCGGCCGCGGCCGTCGGGTTCGCGGACCGGCTGTCCACACGGGTCTCGTTCAGCTCACCGGACCGCAGCCAGGCCGCGCAGGCAGCGCTGGAGCTGGTCGTGAAGTCACCCGTGCTGGGCGTCGGGCCAGGAAATGGATCTTTTTTCTTCGAGCGGGGCAACGAAGGCACCCGCGTCATGCGTTACGTGCACAACGAGTACCTCCAGGTGCTCGTAGAACTGGGGGCGGTGGGCCTGCTGCTGGCGCTGGGGGTCGTCGCAGCGGTGCTCATCGCACTGTGGCGCGGGCGCGGCACACCGTTGTGGGCAGGGGCGGTGGCCGCGGTCGTCGTCGTCTTGGTGCACAGCGGTTTCGACTTCCTGTGGCACCTGCCCGTCGTGCTGATCGTCGCCGGTCTCTGCGCCGGCCTGGGATTTCCGTCCACGAGGGACGGAGAAGTTGAGGGGACTACAGCATGAAGAAGTACTCCGGGGGCAAGACGCTGGCCGTGGCCGCCGTTGTGGGCGGGGCCGTTCTCGCCTCCGTCGCGCCGGTCATGGCCGAGGTGAGCGCGCAGTCGCCTTCCTTGTCGGCGGTCAGAGTGGACGCGCCGGGCAAGCTCAAGGCGTGGGGCGCTGCGGTCGAGGTGCCGGTCACCTACGCGTGCCCGCCGGGCTCGTCGCAGCCCTACGTGTACGTGAACCTCAGCCAGAACGTGCTGGGCCGCATCGCTTCCGGCAGCGGTTCGAAGCAGGTCACGTGCACGGGCGGGTTCGAGACCACCAAGGTCACCGTCACCGCGCAGAACCTGGCGTTCTGGCCCGTGGACGCGTTCGCGCAGGCCAACCTCAACGCGTACCCGAACACCGCGTCCCACGAGGCCGTGATCAGGCTCTCGTACTGATCAGGACGTCGGCCGCGGCGAAGTCCGCGCCCAGCCGCTCAGCGATGTCGCGCTGAGCGGCTGGGCTCCGCACGTCGTCGGAGTCGCCGCACACCACCGACGACCGCAGCGTGGGGCCCCACCCGTGCCGAGCAGTGCCGCGGACCGGGGGACATTCACCGCGGTCCTGCTCAGTTGGTCCTTCCGCAACGGCATCACCTGCCCCTACAGTGTTCTCAGTCCGCCTGGGGGGCGGACGTCTGAGCTTGGGGGAGCTCCAGTGGTCGTGGGGGACGTCGTTGGCGCGCGCCGGAATTCGGTCGCGTTGCCGCTACCGGGTTTGCTGGTGGTCGCGGGATTCGCGGTCGCCGTCGTGGCGCAGGGCGGGTACTACCTGCCTGGCCGCGTGACGTCCGGCCTGCTGGTCGGCATCGCCGTCGTCCTCGCACGTCCCCGGATGAACTTCCTCGCGGTACTCGGCGGAGCGTTCGCGCTGTGGGCCGTGATGCGTGGGCTGTTCGACGGTGACGTGACGGCGGCGCTGCCGGCCGTGGCCGCGGCGGGCGTCCTCATCGGCACCGTTCTCGTCGCGGCACAGGCTGATCAGGGACAACGCGAGCTGTTCGCCACGATCATCACCGGAGCCGCGGCCCTGGTCGGGCTCACCGGGTGGGCGGCCGTGGTGTTCCGGATACCGTCCTGGACGACGGTCGCCGAAGGGCTGTCGCGGGCCGCGTCGACGTTGACCTACCCGAACGCCGCCGCTGCGGTGATGGCGGCCGCGGCGGTGTTGTCGCTGGTCCTGAAGCCTTCGCTGGTCAACTCGGTGGTGACTTTCCTGCTGTGCACCGGGATCGGCGCGACGATGAGCCGCGCCGGGGTGATCGCGCTGGCAGCGGGGTTGCTGGTGCTGTGCGTGTGCCAGGGCTTCCGGAAGACCGCCGAGACCGCCACGCCGCCGTTGCTCGGGGCCGTGGTCGCGGTGAGCGCGCTGTTGCCGTCGATCCGGGTGGCCGATGAGCCGCAGCCGGTGCTCGCGGTCGCGGGACTGGTCGCGGGTGCGCTGGTGGCACTCGGTCTGCCCAGGCTGGGACGGTGTGCGGTGCCGCTCGCGGTGCTGCTCGCCGCCGGTGGCGCGATGGCGGCGTTCGGGTTCGCGGACAGGCTGGCCACGCGGGTCTCGTTCAGCTCACCGGATCGCAGCGGGGCCACCGGAGCCGCGCTGGACATGGTCGCGCGAGCGCCGTTGTTCGGCACCGGACCGGGACACGCGTCCTTCTTCTTCGACGCGGGCGACCGGGGCGTGCTCGTCATGCGTTACGTGCACAACGAGTACCTCCAGGTGCTCGTGGAGCTGGGGGCCGTCGGGCTGTTGCTGGTGCTGGGGGTCGTTGCCGCCGTGCTGGTCGCCATGTGGCGAGGGCGCGGAACCCCGTTGTGGGGCGGGGCGATGGCGGCTGTCGTCGTCGTGCTGGTGCACAGCGGCTTCGACTTCCTGTGGCACCTGCCCGTCGTGCTCGTCGTCGTCGGCCTCTGCGCCGGTCTGGGGTTTCCGTCCACACGGGACGGAATGTCTGAGGGGACAGCAGGATGAAGAAGTTTTCTGGGGGCAAGACGCTCGCGGTCGCCGCGGCAATGGGTGGCGCGGTCCTCGCGTCCGTCATGCCGGTCATGGCGGACGTGAGCTCCGACTCGCCCGCGGCGGGGACGGTCAAGACCGAGTCGCCCGCCAAGATCAAGGCGTGGGGTGCGGCGGTCGAGATCACGGTGACCTACAACTGCCCGACGAACTCCGGCCTGACGTCCAGCCTGAGCGTGGACATCAACCAGGCGGTGCTCGGCGGTCTCGCCAAGGGCTTCGCCAACAAGACCGTGCCGTGCACGAACAAGACCGAGACCACCACGATCACCGCCACCGCACAGGACAAGGCGTTCATCTGGGGCAAGGCGTACGTGAGGACCGGCCTCTACACGAACCCGTACTCCGCCCACGACGAGCGCGAGATCACCTTCCAGCCGTGATGCGGGTGATCACGAGCTGAGCCAGGCTCGCCACGTCGGCAGCAGCGTGGCCATGAGCTCGTGAGGTGCCTCGGTGTTCGGCGAGTGCATCACACCGGGCAGCACGGCGAAGTCCGCGTCCAGCCGCTCAGCCATGTCGCGCTGAGCGGCTGGGCTCCACGCGTCGTCGGCGTCACCGCACACCACCAGGCACGGGATGCCGGACGACCGCAGCGTGCGGGCCAGTTTCGCGACCTGGTCCGGTTCGTAGCGCAGGCCGTTGCCCATGCCGAGCAGCGCCGAGGCCGGCGACTTCAGGAACCTGGTGCGGTAGAAGTCCTTCAGCTCCTGCGGAAGCGCCACCCACGCCGGGTTCTGCGACGACCGCAGCTCGTTCAGCCTGTGCGTGCCCTCGACGCCCTGCTCGGCCAGCACGTGCTCGCCGACCTCCAGCACCGTGCGACGCTCGCCCGCGGGCAGTTCGGACGGACCCGACGACATCAGCGTGAGACCGGCGATCGGGGCACCGGCGAACACCGCGGCCCGCGCCACCAGGCCACCGTAGGAGTGGCCGAGCAGCAGGACCTTCCGGCCGTCCGCCGCGATCTTCTCGATCAGCTCGGCGATCACCGACCCGAGCGGACCCGGCCGGTAGAGCGCCTCGTCGTCAGGGCCCTGCGAGTCCTGCTGGCCCGGCAGGTCGATCGCGAGCACCTCGAAACCCGCGTCCGCGATCGAGTCGATCATCGGCGCGAAGTCCTCTTTGGAACCCGTGTAGCCCGGCACCAGCAGCGCTGTCGTGCGCAACGCGTCGTCGCCCACGGCGGGCGCACGCAGCGCCGCGATGGTGCCGTAACGGCCGGGCAGGTCGACACGTTGCGCCCGGTGCGGGCTGAGCTGCGAGTACACGAGGGAACTATCCCAGCGCGACCAGGGTTTCGCCACGCTGCTCCAGCACCACACGACCGGCTGTGGCGAGTTGCACAGGGCCGGTGTAGCCCTCGCGGTTCAGCCGGATCGTGCCGACGAGCTCACCGGTGGTCTGCTCGTACACCCGAAGGCCGTCCTTCACCGGGATGAGCGCACGGCCCGCGAGGGTCGTGCCGGCACCCAGCGTGCCCTCGGCCGTCCACTGTGGAGTGAGCGTGTCGAGCGCCAGAGCGATCGTCTTCGAACCGGAGAACCAGAAGACGTTCGTCTTGGTCGAGAACGAGCGCGCCACGTGGTTCGGCGGCTCGACGAAGTCCGCCGCGGGCACGTCGACCGGCGTCTCGGTGACCAGCGCGCCGCTCTCGGCGTCGTACACGGCGATCCGGCTCGGGTTCGGCAGCGCGACCGCGACGAGCTTGTCCGTCACGGCCACGACCTGCGCGTCCTTGCCGCCGGTGACGACGCTCGTGAACACCTTCGGCTCGTCGGACTTGTCCGGGTTCGGCTTGAGCACCGAGATCCGGTCGGAGCTGTCGTCCGGGCAGCGCTCGATCAGCGCGAACTTGCCGGACGACACCGCGACCGAGCCGTACGTGCACCCGGCCCGCGGCTGCTTGCCGGGGTTCACGATCGCGCGCAGGCTGCCGTACTCCAGCGACTTCACCAGGTCGTCGCGCCGGTAGACCTCGAGGTACTTCGACCCGGTCGCGATGAGGTGCGAGCCCTCGTTGAGCAGCGCCGTGCCCGGTTCCGCGTCGCCGTTGCGCTGCGCCCGCCGCTCGCCGGTGACGCCGTCGAGCGAGGTGAGCTCCGAGCAGTTCGTGCCCTTCGAGTACAGGGCCATGGCGCGGCCCCAGCCCGTGCTCACCACGCACAGCGGCAGATCGCGCTTGTACGTCCACCGGACGTCACCCGTCAGCGGGTCTCGCCCGTTGACCTCGCCGCCGTCGCCGGTCACCACCGTCGACGGCTTCTCCTCGCCCGTGTCCTTCGACGGGGTCAGCACGACCACGGGGGACTGGGTGGCGCCGCTCTTCGCGCGCCACACCTCGGCGAGCGACGGAGGCAGCGCGGTCACCTCGGGCAGCGGGTCCCACGACGACGGCCCGGTGACCGACGTCGTGGCACGAGCATCGCTGAACGCCCAGGTCAGCACGGACGCGACGATCGACACCACGGCGATCAGCGCGACCGCGATGAAGTCGGCGCGGGTGCGCCACGACCTGGCTGGCGGACGTTCGACGACGGGCGCGGCCTCGGACGCAGTCTCGTGCGCTGGCTCGTCGAGGACGTCCTCGATCTCGGTGACGTCGGAACCGGGGGACGACATGACGATCAGTCTGCCGAAGGTGCGGCCTGTTCGGCAGAGGTTCGGCGACGCCGACGCCTGCGAGGCTTGTCAGACGGGGTCTTGTCCGACGCCTCGGCAGCGCCCGAGTCGGCCTGCTCACCCTCGACCGGCACACCGGCGCGGCTGCGCGTGCGCGAGCGGGAGCGCTTCGGCCTGGTCTCCTCGTTCGCCTCCGGAGCCGCCTCGGCGCCGCGAGCGGAGCCCGTGCGACGACGGCGCTTGCGCTTGCCGGTGTCGAGGTTCTCCTCCTCCTCGGCGTCCAGGCCGGCGCGGGTGCGGTGGCTCATCGGCAACCGGCCCGTGGAACCGGACGGGATGCCCAGGTCCGCGAACAGGTGGTCGGAGGTGGAATACGTCTCCACCGGCAGCGGCTGGCCGAGGCCGAGCAGGTCGTTGACCGTCTGCCAGCGGTTCGTCTCGTCCCAGTCGACGAACGTGACGGCGACACCCGTGCGCCCGGCACGGCCCGTGCGGCCGATGCGGTGGACGTAGGTCTTCTCGTCCTCGGGGCACTGGTAGTTGATGACGTGCGTGACGTCGTCGATGTCGATGCCGCGCGCGGCGACGTCGGTGGCCACCAGCACGTCGACCTTGCCGGCGCGGAACGCCCGCAGCGCCTTCTCACGAGCGCCCTGGCCCAGGTCACCGTGCACGGCGGCCGCGGCGAACCCGCGTTCGGTCAGGTCGTCGGCGACCTTCTGCGCGGTCCGCTTGGTGCGGGCGAAGACCATCGTCAGACCCCGGTCGCGGGCCTGCAGCACGCGGGCCAGCATCTCCGGCTTGTCCATCGAGTGCGCCCGGTAGACGAACTGCGAGGTGTTCTCGTGCGTCTGACCTGCGTCGTTCTCCTCGGCGCGGATGTGCGTCGGCTGCGTGAGGAACGTGCGGGCGAGCGTGATGATCGGGCCGGGCATGGTCGCGCTGAACAGCATCGTCTGCCGCTCGTCGGGAACCATGGTCAGGATGCGCTCGATGTCCGGCAGGAAGCCCAGGTCGAGCATCTCGTCGGCCTCGTCGAGCACCAGCATCCGGACCTTGCCGAGCACCAGGTGACGCTGCTCGGCGAGGTCGAGCAGGCGGCCGGGCGTGCCGATGACGACGTCGACGCCCTTGCGGAGCTGCGCGATCTGCCGCTCGTAGGGGATGCCGCCGTAGATCGCGGCGACCTTCACCCCGAGGTGCTTCGACGCGTCGGTGAGGTCGTGCGCGACCTGGAGACACAGCTCACGGGTGGGAACGACCACAAGGGCCTGCGGGGTGCCGTCGCCGGGCGTGTCGATGCGGTGCAGCAGCGGCACGCCGAACCCGAGGGTCTTGCCGGTGCCGGTGCGCGCCTGGCCGATGACGTCGTCGCCGGCGAGGGCGATGGGGAGCGTCAGCTCCTGGATGGCGAACGTGCGGACGATGCCGGCCTCGCCGAGTGCCCTGACGATTTCGTCACGCACTCCCAGCTCGGCGAACGTGGGGGATTCGGACTGCACCGGGGCGTCTGCCAGCAGCGGGTGCGACGTGTCCTCTTCGGGAACTCCGGCCTCGCTGTGCTCCAGGAGGACCGGGTCCAGATGTGCTTCTACTTCAGCGGTCAGGGTGATCAGCCTCTCTCGTACCAAGCGCGTACGAGCCCTGGCCGGGCCTCTCGACCGCGCTCGATGAGCAGCTGCGGGAAAGGTGTACGCGCACCATTTCGTGCGCCTCGCGGCGGTTCGTCACACTCGTCACGCCGGGCGTCCGGACCCATTCTACCTGGACAGACCCAATTGACCACCCGTGTGCGGCGATTCCGGCCCCCGTCGACTGCTCGCGGCGCTCAGAAGGACGCCTCGCGGCACCGCCGGCGGCACCGCGATTCATCCGGCTGGCCGCGTCGATCGGTCGGTGAGTCTCGGCCTCGCCGCACTAGAGTTCGGTCTCATGGGTGTTGCGGAGGGTGTTGTCGATCTTCTCGGAGCGCTCGCGTATGGCGAGCTCTCGGCCTTCGACAGGATGACGGAGGACTCGCGCACGGCGCCGACGCTGGCCGGGCGCGCCGCGCTGGCGCAGATGGCCGCCGCGGAGATCGGCCACTTCACGCTGTTGCAGAAGTACCTCGCCGCCGAGGGCCTCAAGGTCGAGGACGCGATGGCGCCGTTCGTGAAGGGTTTCGACGCGTTCCACGAGTCGACGAGCCCCAAGTCGTGGCTCGAGTCGCTCGTGAAGGCGTACGTGGGCGACGGCCTGGCCGCCGACTTCTACCGCGAGGTGGCGGAGTGGCTGGACGAGCCGACGCGCGAGCTGGTGCTCGCCGTGCTCGCCGACACGGGCCACTCGGCGTTCGCTGAGCGCGAAGTCCTGGCCGCCGTCGAGTCGGATCCGCGGGTGCGCGACCGGCTCGCGCTGTGGGGCCGCCGGCTGCTCGGCGAGGCGTTGACGCAGGCCCAGTACGTGGTGGCGGAGCGGGACGGGCTCTCGGAACTCATCGTGCGGGGCTCGGGAGACCTCGCCGGGATCGGTCAGCTGTTCCGCCGGCTCCAGCAGTCGCACGCGCGGCGCATGACGCAGCTGGGTCTGGGCTAGGTAGGCTCGCTTCTAGATTTTCTCTTTGAGCACGGAGGTCAGCGTGGAGGTCAGGATCGGCGTCGCGGACAGCCCGCGGGAACTCGTCGTGACCAGTGAGCTCAACCCGTCGGACGTTGAGGCTCTGGTGGCGGACGCGGTGTCCGGCAAGTCCAGCGTGCTGTCGCTGGTGGACGCCAAGGGTGCTCGGTTCGTCGTGCCCGCTGGCCGCGTCGCGTACGTGGAGATCGGCCCGCAGGACTCGCGCAAGGTCGGTTTCGGCGCCTGAGGTCGTTTTTTGCACGATGAACGGCGCTTTTGTCCACCTCAGGTGGACAAAAGCGCCGTTCATCGTTTGTTAGGCGGGTTCCTGGATCTTGTAGGGCGGGGTTGAGATGCCGCCTACGCGGTAGCGGCCCCACGGGTCGGGGTCGGTGAGCGTGCCCTCGGCCTGGCCGGTGGGGGTGCGCAGCAGGGCGGTGCGGGCGCCGGCTTCCACGCGGGTGGTGACCTCGTCGTTGGCCTTGATGCGGCCGTACCAGTGGTAACGGCCGTCGATCGGCTGGAAGTAGCCCCGCAGCTCGACCTCGACGGGCACTTCGTCGGTGCCGAAGGCCAGGGTGGCTGAACCCGAGTAGCCGTCTTCGTCGTGCTCGCTCATCTAGTCCACCAATCGGAGTGGGGTGAGTGGCTTCGCCGGGTCCGCCTGGACGCCTGCCGAGCGCAGCAGTCCGTCGATCGCGTGCCAGATGATCGTGGCGAGGTAGTCGCTGAGGTTCTCGCGCGACATGGTCTGGCGGTCGAGCCACCAGTCGCCCGCGTTCTGCACCATGCCGACGAGCGCGTGCGCCCACGGCTCGGCGCCGCCCGAGTCCATGTCGAACGCCCGCAGGTAGTCGCCGAGGATGCGGGCGAGGGTGTTCGCGATGAGGTTCTTGTCCTCCTGCACCACGTCCTTCTCGACCGGCCGGTCCACAAAGGACCCCTTCACCACGAACCGGTAGAGGTTCGGGTTGTCCTCGACGACGGACAGGTAGGCGTCGACGATCCTGCGGATGCGGTCCTTGATCGGGCCGTCGGCGGCGAGCGCCGGGCTCATCCGTTCCATCAGCAGCTCGGTGGCCCTCTGGCCCACGGCCAGGTACAGGTCCGACTTGTCGGTGAAGTGCCGGTACAGCACGGGTTTGCTGACGCCGGCCTCCGCGGCCACGTCCTCCATGCCGACGTCGGGGCCCTTCTTGGCGACGGCGGCGATCGTGGCCTCCACGAACTCCGCCCTGCGCTGCTCGCGATGCCCCTTCCAGCGTTCGCGTCGCGCGTCCGGCCCCTTGACAGTGCGTGCCATGTGACGCACGCTACCAGAAGTAACCGTTACCTCAAGTAACACTTACCGGGGAGGGCAACCGATGAGGGTCGCCGATCGGGAGAAGACAGCGGAGAGGCTGCTCAAGTCGTCCGCCGAGAAGTTCTACGACCCCGAGGTGGACATCGACTGGTCCGCACCTCTGGTGGACGGGCTCTTCTACATCCCTGAACAGCGCATTTCGCTCTACGGCACGCCTCTCTACGACTCGTTGACGCACGAGCAGCGCATCGAGCTGTCCAAGCACGAGCTGGCCTCGATCGCGTCGGTCGGGCTGTGGTTCGAGCTGCTGCTCATGCAGATGCTGGTCAAGGTCGTCTACAACACGGACCCGACCTCGCGGCACGCCCAGTACGCGCTGACCGAGGTCGCCGACGAGTGCCGGCACTCGACGATGTTCGCGCGGCTCGTGGAGCGGATCGGGTGCCCGCCGTACGGGCCGGTTCGGTCGACCCACCGGTTGGGGAAGCTGCTGCCGACGATCGGGTACGGGCCCGCGATGTACGGCTCGATCCTGGTCGCTGAGGAGATCCTCGACCGGTTGCAGCGCGAGGCGATGAACGACGACACGATCCAGCCGATCGTGCGGATGGTGAACCGGATCCACGTGCTGGAGGAGGCTCGGCACGTGCGGTTCGCGCGTGAGGAGCTGGTGCGGGGGATGGCAGACCTTCGTGGTTTCGAGCTGCCGTATCAGAAGTGGCTGATCGGGTACGTGTCGATGATGATCACTCGGACGATCATCAATCCGGCGGTGTACGCGGCTGTGGGGCTTGATGTTCGGGAGGCTCGGCGGCAGGCGTTGGCCAATCCGCGGTTTCAGGAGACCATTCGCTGGTCTGGGGAACGGATCATGTCGTTCCTCGAGGAGGCTGGACTTGTCGGGAAGCCGGGGATGCGGTCGTGGCGTCGTTCGTTCTTGATCGGCTGAACGTTGTCGAGTCGGGGGATTCGTCGTCTGGTGTGACCGCGGTTCTGTTGCACGGGTGGACGATGGATCTGACGACCTGGGACCGGGTGGCTTCGGCGTTGCCCGGGCGGGTGGTTCGGTACGACGTGCGTGGGCACGGGAGGTCTGCTGGGGGTACCGGGACCATTTCCGAGCTGGCTGACGACTTGGCGGCGGTGCTGGAGGAGCGCGTCCCTACCGGGCGGATCGTGCTGGCCGGGCATTCCCTGGGTGGCATGACGATCATGGCGCTCGCCGAGCAGCGGCCTGAGTTGTTCTCGCGGGTTTCTGGGGTGGCGTTGATTGCCACTTCGTGTGGGGACCTGCCTGGGCAGAGTGGGGTGGAGCGGCTTGCTGGGCGGTGGTTGGGGAGGCGGGCGAAGGTCGGGTTCGGGCGGGTGATTGCGCCCGGGTTGCGGGTGACGTTCGGGCGTCGGGCTCGGTGGCGCGATGTTCGAGCGGCTGCGGCGATGGCTGGGAACACGTGTGGTTCGGCGTTTGTGGGGATTCGGGAGGAGTTGACGCTGCATCAGCGGCGGGAGGCGTTGGCGGTTTTGGCCGACGTTCCTACCGTTGTGATGGCTGGGTCTTGGGACGTTTTGACGCCTATGAAGCATGCTCGGGTGTTGGCGGAGGCGTTGCCTTCTGCGGAGTTCGTTATTTATCCGAAGGCTGGGCACATGTTGCCGTTGGAGCGGGCTGAGGATGTTGCTCGGCGGGTGGCTTCGTTGATGTGAGGGCCGCCTGTCGGCGGGGCGTGGTTGCGTCGCCGTGTTTGGTGCCGGTTTAAGGATTGGGGGCTCTGCCCTTACCCCGCCAATCTGATCAAAGACCGGCCAGCGCCATGCGCGGGTTGATGGCACGCCTGTTGCGTTGGGCGGCTTGCGGTTGCGTGGGTGGTGCGGTTCGGGCGGTGTGACGGGACCACACCGCCGGAACCTTCGCTTCAAGCCAAGACGGCCCTGCTTCGCCTTCGCGTCGGCTCGCCTTCGGCCTCGCCTTGAGGGGCGGGGCGGGCGTGGTCAGTGCTGCAGTGGGAAGCCGCCGCCGATGCCTCGCCATGCGAGGTTCGAGATCAGGGCTACTGCGTCTTCCTTCGGCACTCGGCGGTTGTCTGCCAGCCATGAGCGCGCGGTCACCTGGGAGAGGCCTACCAGGCCCACTGCGAGCAGGCGGGCGCGTTCCTCGTCCAGGCCCGCGTCCGCGGTGATGGTTTCGGTGATCGCGTCCACGGAGTCCGTGGTGGCGCGCTCGACGGCCTGCTGGACGGCCGGTTCGGAGCGCAGGTCGGATTCGAAGACCATGCGGAAGGCTTGGCCCTCGCCGTCCACGAAGTCGTAGAAGGCGGCTACTGCGGCGCGGACTCGGAGTTTGTTGTCCGTTGTCGAGCCGATCGCCGTGCGAACTCGGCCCACGAGCTCGTCCACATGGGACTCGAGGAGGGCCATGTAGAGCTCTAGTTTGCCGGGGAAGTGTTGGTAGAGCACCGGTTTGGACACGCCTGCTCGTTCGGCGATCTCGTCCATCGCTGCGGCGTGGTAGCCGTTCGTGACGAACACGTCCTGCGCCGCTGCCAGCAGTTGCGCGCGGCGGGCGGTGCGCGGCAGTCGAACGCCCCTTCCTGCGGGTGCGCTCTGCGCCGTCTCCGTCATGGTGCCTCCAGCACGAGTGTTCCGGCCGTCGGAGAGGGGTTGCCAGACCGCGGCGTGAGCGCAACCTTACTCGCTGGTAGCCCACATCCGGGAACCATCTGGTCGTTCTTTCCCGCATCCTGGTCTGGTGAGCACGCTGAACCCCGCCCCGCTGTCCACGGTCGCGCTCCCACCGCTGGACAAGTCGCAGACGCCGTGGCCTGGTGAATTCTGCCGGATTGACGATCATGAGGTGCACGTCCGGGTCACGCCAGGGGACGGGCCGCCTGCTGTGTTCGTGCACGGGCTTGGTGGGTCGGCTACCAACTGGACGGATCTGTCTGCACAGCTCAGGGAGCACGTGAGCGGGTACTCGATCGACCTGCCAGGGTTCGGGCGGTCGGAGCCGATTGCGGGTTACGACTTCAGCTTGGCCACGCATGCGCGGACGGTCGTCAAGTACCTCGAGACGCTCGGGGAGCCTGTCCACCTGTTCGGGAACTCGATGGGTGGGGCGATCTCCGTCATCGCGGCCGCAACCAGGCCTGATCTGGTTCGGACGCTCACGTTGGTGAGCCCGGCGGTGCCCGATCTGAGGCCTCGGCTGGACCGGATGTCGGATCCTCGGATGGCGCTTGCCGTGTTGCCGGTCATCGGGTCGAAGGTGCGGCGGGAGCTCGCCAAGCTGACTGCGCACGAGCGGACCAAACAGATGCTGGAGCTGTGCTTTGCCGATCCGAGCGTGGTGCCTGATCACCGGATCGAGGAGTCGATCAAGGAGAACGAGGAACGCGCGCGGCAGAGGTGGGCCGGGCACGCGCTCAACCGCAGCACCTTTGGGCTCATGCAGAGTTGGCTGACGCCTGGGCCCAAGTCGTTGTGGAGGCTGTTGCCGCTGGTCAAGGCGCCCACGCTGGTGGTGTGGGGGGAGAACGACAGGCTCGTCAGCGTTCGGAAGGGGCCACGGACGGTGCGGTTGCTCCCGAAGGGGCGACTGCTTGTACTTCCTCGGACCGGGCACGTCGCCCAGATGGAGCGGCCCGCGACCGTTGCGCGGGCCGTGCTGGGCATGTGGGAGGCGGTCGATCGACACACATGGTGATGAACGACGGCCATACGGGGGATGTGGGACCCTGGGCAACGTGAATCGCGCCCCCGAGCGAGGACGTCCTGTTCCGCCTGCTGACCGCTACCGTCGCGGCGAGCGCCGGACCAGCGCCGAGCCGCTCGCGGCCGCCTGGGAGCCGGAAGGCACCGCGCAGCTCAGACGCCCCCGCAGGCGCGGTGGTGTGAAGAAGCTCGTCTCCAACTACGGGTGGCGGATCTACGCGATCCCGGTGCTGCTCGTGCTGACCGCCCTCGTGGTCCTCGACACGGTGCAGCCGAAGACGCCCGCGCTGGGAGGCGCAGGCACGACGGTGGTCGAGACGCCGGGCAGCACGCCCGAGGCGCCGCCGTCCGAGGTGCAGGGGCAGAAGCCCAAGCTCGACGTTCCCACCGCCGAGCTGCCGGCCGGACCGGCGTTCTCCGAGAACGGTGTCGGCACCTGGCGGGCGATCGCGGGCGGCGGGAACAGGGTGGGCGAGGGGAACGCGCGGACGTTCCGCAAGTACGCCATCGCCATCGAGGACGGCGTGCAGCCCGGTGACTACAACAACGACGACGTGGCGTTCGCGCGGACCGTCGAGGGGATCCTGTCCGACCCGCGCAGCTGGATCGGCACCAAGCAGGTCGCGCTGCAGCGGGTCGAGGCGAACCAGAACCCGGACTTCACCGTCAGCCTGACCACGACGAAGACGACGCACACGATCTGCGGCCGGGAGATCCCGTTCGAGACGTCGTGCTACGACAAGCCGACCAAGAGGGTCGTAATCAACGTCGCCCGCTGGGTGCGCGGGGCCATGGCGTACGGGTCCGACATCACCGGCTACCGGACCTACGTGATCAACCACGAGGTCGGCCACGCGCTGGGCAACAACCACGCCGCGTGCCCGGACAACGACGCGCCGGCGCCGGTGATGATGCAGCAGACGTTCGGTGTGGCGAACGACTTCGTGTCGAAGCTCAACGCCGGTCAGGACGTCGTGCCCGCCGACGGCAAGATCTGCAAGACCAACCCGTTTCCCGCTGGCTGAGACGGCTTTCCAAGAAGGAAGAGTCGAGGCAGGGTAGACGTTGTCTCGGATACAGAGGCATGCAGTCGTCGAGGAGGAGCAAATGGCGCTTCCGCCGCTCGTTGAGCCAGCCGCGGAGCTGACCAAGGAAGAAGTCGCGCGGTACAGCCGTCACCTGATCATCCCGGACGTCGGGGTGGACGGGCAGAAGCGGTTGAAGAACGCGAAGGTGCTCGTCGTCGGCGCGGGCGGCCTGGGCAGCCCGGCACTGCTGTACCTGGCCGCGGCCGGGGTCGGCACGCTCGGCGTCGTCGACTTCGACGTCGTGGACGAGTCGAACCTGCAGCGTCAGGTCATCCACGGCCAGTCCGACGTCGGCCGCCCCAAGGCGGAGTCCGCGCGGGACTCGGTCGCCGAGATCAATCCGTTCGTCAAGGTCGTGCTGCACCAGACGCACCTCAACTCCGAGAACGCGCTGGACATCTTCCGCGACTACGACCTGATCCTCGACGGCACCGACAACTTCGCCACGCGGTACCTGGTGAACGACGCCGCGGTGCTGCTGGGCAAGCCGTACGTCTGGGGCTCGATCTTCCGGTTCGAGGGCCAGGTCAGCGTCTTCTGGGAGGACGCCCCGAACGGCCAGGGCCTCAACTACCGCGACCTCTACCCGGAGCCGCCGCCTCCCGGCATGGTCCCCTCCTGCGCCGAGGGCGGCGTGCTGGGCGTGCTGTGCGCGTCGATCGGCTCGATCATGGTCACCGAGGCGATCAAGCTGCTCACGGGCATCGGCGACCCGCTGCTGGGCCGCCTGATGGTCTACGACGCGCTGGAGATGTCGTACCGGACCATCAAGATCCGCAAGGACCCGGAGTCGCCGAAGATCACCGAGCTGATCGACTACGACGCGTTCTGCGGTGTCGTCTCCACGGACGCGCAGCAGGCCGCCGCGGGCAACACGATCACGCCGCTCGAGCTCAAGCACAAGCAGGAGTCCGGTGAGGACTTCCTGCTGGTGGACGTTCGCGAGCCGCACGAGTACGAGATCGTGAAGATCCCGGGCTCGGTGCTGATCCCGAAGGACAAGATCCTTTCGGGTGAGGCGTTCTCGGAGCTGCCGCAGGACAAGCCGCTGGTGCTGCACTGCAAGTCCGGCGCGCGTTCGGCGGAGGCCCTCGCGGCGCTGCACAAGGCCGGGTTCTCCGACGCCGTGCACGTCGGTGGCGGCGTGCTGGCCTGGGCTCGCGAAGTCGACCCGTCGCTCCCGACCTACTGATTGATGAACGGCGCTTTTGTCCACCTGAGGTGAACAAATGCGCCGTTCATCGCTAACGCAATGGGCTGTTCGGGTGGTGGAGTGAAAAAGCCGCGTGTCGGCGTCCACCACCCGGACGGCCCAGCCAGGTAGCGTGCGCGATCGTGACCCGGTCCCCCGAACCGCCCCCAGCGCACGTGCGTGCGGCGTTCGGGGCACGTGACGCCGAGCCAGAGCTCATCGACGGTGGCCCTGCGTGGCGGTGTGGTGATGCCACGATCCGGCCCGCACCCAAGCCCGCCGAGGCCACCTGGATCGCCAAGACCCTCGACGGCCTGGACGTGCCGAACCTGCGCGTCGGCAGACCGTTGAGATCCACCGACGGCCGGTACGTCGTCGGCGGCTGGTCGGCCACCAAGTTCCTCGCCGGTCGTGCCGAGGCCCGCCACGACGAGGTCATCGCCGTCGCCCAGCGCCTGCACCAGGCCACGGCCGAGCTGCCCAAACCCCGTTTCCTGGATGCCCGCACGGACGTGTTCGCCGTCGCCGACCGCCTGGCGTGGGGCGAGGAGACCGTGCCGCTCGACGCGGACCTCGGCGGCAGGCTGTTCGACCTGCTCAAGGAAGTGCAGAAGCCGCTCACCCTCTCCTCCCAGGTCGTGCACGGCGACCTCTTCGGCAACGTGCTGTTCGCGGGCAACGCCCCACCGGCCGTCATCGACTTCACGGCGTACTGGCGTCCTGCCGAGTGGGCGGCCGCCGTGGTCGCCGTGGACGCCGTCGCGTGGGGTGGCGCGGACCCCGGCCTGTTCAAGCGCTGGAGCCACCTGAGCGAGTGGACGCAGGTGCTCGTCCGTGCGATCTTGTTCCGCCTCGCGGTACACGCTCTTCACCCGTTGTCAACATCACAGTCCTTTGCGGGCTTGGAACGAGCTGCTCACCAGGTGACCGCACTGCTGTGAGCTGACAACGTTCCACGTTCGAAACATTGCGGAGCATCGGGTTAACGCGGGCTTCTTAGCGTCAGCGGGGTGACCCATTGCCCCTACTGCGCGCTGCAGTGCTCCATGAGCGTCATCGACGGCCAGGTGGCCCCTGGTCCCGGTGGGCTGTGCCAGAAGGGCTGGACGGCGGGGGAACTGCTGCGTCATCCAGGCCGGCTGACGACGCCTCTTCTGCACGGTGAGCCTGTTTCCTGGGACGAGGCACTCGACTTCGTCGCCGCGCGCATCCGTTCGTACGAGCCCGACGAGGTCGCCGTGTTCGGCGGCGGAGGGCTGACCAACGAGAAGGCGTACCTGCTGGGGAAGTTCGCCAGGGTGGCCCTCAAGACCTCCCAGATCGACTACAACGGCCGGTTCTGCATGTCCTCGGCCGCCGCGGCGGGCAACAAGGCGTTCGGGCTGGACCGCGGCCTGCCGTTCCCGCTGACCGATCTCAGGTCCGCCGACACGGTGCTGCTGGCGGGCTCGAACCCGGCCGAGACGATGCCGCCGTTCCTGCGCCACCTGGAGGGCGCACGACTGATCGTCATCGACCCGCGCCGCACGCCCACCGCCGAGCGCGCGACGCTGCACCTGCAGCCCGCGCCGGGCACGGACCTGGCGCTGGCGCTGGGACTGCTGCACACCGCCGTCATCGAAGGCGTGATCGACAAGGAGTACATCTCCTCGCGCACCAGCGGTTTCGACGACGCGTGGCGCATTGCCGCGCAGTGGTGGCCCGAGCACACCGAACGCGTCACGGGTGTCTCCGCGGCCGATCAACGCGCCGCGGTGCACATGCTGGCGGGACGGTCTTACATCCTGACCGGCCGCGGCACCGAGCAGCACGCGTCCGGCACCGACAACGTCTCCGCGTGGATCAACCTGGCGCTGGCGCTGGGCCTGCCCGGCCGCGCCGGCTCCGGGTACGGCTGCCTGACGGGCCAGGGCAACGGCCAGGGCGGGCGCGAGCACGGGCAGAAGGCCGACCAGCTGCCCGGTTACCGCAAGCTCGACGATCCCGTGGCACGGCAGCACATCATGAAGATCTGGGGCGTCGACTGGCTGCCCGGCGTGGGACGCAGTGCGTACGAACTGCTGAACGCCGACGACATCAAGGCGATGCTCGTGTTCGGCAGCAACCCGGTGGTGTCGGCGCCGCGCGCGTCGGGCATCGCGGACCGGCTGAAGGCGCTGGACCTGTTGGTGGTGGCGGACTTCGTGATGTCCGAGACCGCCGCGATGGCCGACGTCGTGTTCCCGGTCACGCAGTGGGCCGAGGAAGACGGCACGATGACGAACCTCGAAGGCCGGATCATCAGGCGCCGCAAGGCACTCGACCCTCCGGCAGGGGTGCGCAGCGACCTGCACCTCATCCACGGCCTCGCCGCGCGCCTCGGCTGCGCGGAGAAGTTCCTGACCGAGCCGAAGGAAGTCTTCGAGGAGCTGCGCAGGGCGTCCGCCGGCGGCCCGTCCGACTACTCGGGCGTCACCTACGAGCGGCTCGATTCCGAGCAGCTGCACTGGCCGGTGCCGTCCGTCGACCACCCCGGCACGCCGAGGCTCTTCCTCGACCGGTTCGCGCATCCCGACGGCCTCGCGAAGTTCATCCCGGTCGACCACCGCGGTCCGGCAGAGCCGCCGGACGAGGAGTTCCCGTTGCAGGCCACCACCGGGCGGGTCCTGCAGCACTACCAGTCGGGTGCCCAGACGCGACGGATCGGCGAGCTGATGAAGGCGGTTCCCGAGATGTACGTGGAAGTGCACCCCGACACGGCGTCGCGGGCCGGGCTCGAACCCAACGGGCTCGCGCACGTCGTGTCCAGGAGGGGCCGGGTGACGGCGACCGTGCGGTGCGTGCCGAGCATGCGCGTCGACGCGGTGTTCCTGCCGTTCCACTTCCCCGGTGAGGGGCGGGCGAACCTGCTCACCAACCCCGCGCTCGATCCGACGAGCCGGATGCCCGAGTTCAAGGTCTGCGCGGTGCGATTGGAGCGGGCAACATGAGGCGAGTCGTGATCGTCGGTTACGGCATGGCCGGTGCGCGTCTGGCGGACGAGCTGCGGCGCCGTGACCAGGACATCTCCATCACCATCATCGGGGCAGAGCCGCACGCCGCGTACAACCGCGTGCTGCTGTCGACGGTCGTCGCCGGGACCATGACGCCGGAGTCGACCCGCCTGCACGACGACAAGTGGGCCGCGGACCACAACGTCGACCTCCGCCTCGGCTACGAGGTCGTGGAGATCGACCGGGCGTCACGCACCGTAACCATCGAGTGCACGCGGGGAGCTTTCGTGCTCTCTGAGCGCACGCGGGGGCCCCGCGTGCCCCAGGAGGAAACGGGGGACTCCCGCGTTACCGTTCCGTACGACGCGCTGGTGCTCGCTACTGGGAGTACGCCGTGGGTGCCGCCGGCTGAGGGGCTGGTCGAGGACGGGCAGCTGGCGGCGGGCGTGGTGGCGTTTCGGACGCTCGACGACTGCTCCGAGATCGAGGCCAAGGCTCACAAGGGCGCACCCGTGGTCGTGCTCGGCGGCGGCCTGCTCGGCATCGAGGCGGCGCGTGGCCTGGCCGGACGGGGTTGCCTGGTCACGGTCGTCCACCCCGTCGGTCACCTCATGGAACGCCAGCTCGACCCCGGTGCCGGCGGCGTCCTCGCCCGCACGCTGGGCCAGCTCGGCATCGAGTTCCGCCTGAACTCCTTCGCCTCCAAGTACCTCCCCGGTGACGGCCTGGTCCTCGACGACGGCACGCACGTTCCCGCCGAGCTCGTCGTGGTGTCCGCGGGTGTGCGTGCCGAGACGTCGCTGGCCGTCAAGGCGGGCCTGGAAGTCGACCGCGGCATCGTCGTGGACGACCAGCTGCGCACCAGCGACCCGCGCGTTCACGCGATCGGTGACTGCGCTCAGCACCCCGGCACGGTCTCCGGGCTCGTGCAGCCCGCGTGGGACCAGGCCGCCGTGCTCGCGGACCGGCTGACCGGCGCGAACCCCGCGTCCCGCTACCGAGGCACGTCCGTCGTCACGCGGTTGAAGGCGCGGGACGTGGACCTGGCGGCGCTGGGGGACGTGCACACCGATGTGGACTGCCCGGACTCGGAAGTCCTGTGCTTCCAGGAACCTTCGCGCGGCCGCTACGCCAAGCTCGTGCTGCGCGACGACCGGGTGACGGGCGCGATCGTGCTCGGCGCACCGGATGCGGCCGCGACGATCACGCAGCTCTACGACCGGGGCATTCCCGCGCCGACCGACCGTTTGGCGTTGTTGTTGGGTCGTGCGCTTCCTGCGGAGGCGGCGTCACCGGCGGACTTGCCGTCCAGCGCGGTGATCTGCCGGTGCAACACCGTCTCCAAGGGACAGATCGTCTCGGCCTGGCGTTCGGGTGCGGAGTCGTTGCCGCAGCTCGCGGAAGCGACACGGGCGACCACGGGCTGTGGTGGGTGCAAGGACGCTGTGTGCGGGTTGCTCGACTGGCTCGGAGCCTCACAACCCGCCTCGGCGTGATGTGCGGCGGAGTTGCCTCCGCCGTCATCGGCCAGAACGCCTCGGTAATGCGAGGTTCTTAGCTTTTCCGGCAGTCGCCGAACCGCTGTGGAGGACATACATGAGCCGCTGGATCGAGCACTGGGAGCCGGAGAAGCCCGAGTTCTGGGAGAGCAAGGGCAAGCGGATCGCCCGCAAGAACCTCGTGTTCTCCATTCTCGCGGAGAACCTCGGCTTCAGCGTCTGGGTGCTGATGAGCATCGTCGTCGTGAGCCTGGGCTCCGTCGGCTTCAACTTCAGCGTGGGCCAGCAGTTCTGGCTGCTGATCGTCCCGAACCTGGTCGGCGCCGTGCTGCGGGTGCCCTACACGTTCGCGGTGCCGAAGTTCGGCGGGCGGCTGTGGACCACGATCAGCGCCGGCCTGCTGCTGATCCCGACCGCGATGCTCACTTACGCGGTGACGACGCCGGGCACCCCGTACTGGTTCTTCCTGCTCACCTCGGCTGCGATGGGCCTCGGCGGTGGCAACTTCTCGTCGTCGATGGCCAACATCTCGTTCTTCTACCCGGAGGGCAAGAAGGGCCTGGCGCTCGGCCTGAACGCGGCCGGCGGCAACCTCGGCGTCGCGATCACGCAGCTCATCGTGCCGATCGTGATCACCATCGGCACCGGCATCCACCTCGCGTACGCCGCGCTGATCTGGATGCCCTTCATCCTGATCGCCACCGCCTGTGCGTGGTTCTTCATGGACAGTCTCACGCAGGCCAAGCCGGACGGGCAGTCGTACAAGCTGGCCATGTCCAACAAGCACACCTGGGTGATGTCGTTCCTGTACATCGGCACGTTCGGATCGTTCATCGGGTACTCGTTCGCGTTCCCGTCGCTGATCAAGATCAGCTTCGTGGACTACAAGAGCTGGGTGGCGCTGGCCTTCCTCGGTGCGCTGATCGGCTCGATCGCCCGTCCGGCCGGCGGGTGGCTCGCGGACCGGATCGGCGGCGCGAAGGTGACGCTCTGGACGTTCGTCGGGCTCGGACTGGGCACGATCGGCGTCATGACCAGCGTGGACATGAAGAGCTTCCCGCTGTTCTTCACCTCGTTCATCGCGCTGTTCATCCTGGCGGGCGTGGGCAACGGCTCGACCTACCGGATGATCCCGGCGATCTTCAAGACGCAGTCGGACGACGACAAGTCGGCCAAGCGGCAGGCCGCCGCGGTGGTCGGCATCGCGGGTGCGATCGGCGCGGCCGGTGGCGTGCTGGTGAACCTCGTCTTCAAGTTCTCGCTGGAGGGCAGCAAGACGCTCACGCCGGCGCTGACCGCGATCCTCGTCTTCTACGGTCTGTGCCTGGTCACGACGTGGTGGTTCTACCTGCGGCGCACCGTGTTCGCGGAGCGTCCTTCGCTCGCCTACGCGGGCGTGTGACGCACATCGCCTGAGCTGCGGCGAGAGTTTCCTTTAACACCCGCGAAATATTGCGGACCTTGGGATGACACGCCGCCCGGTGAGCATAACCGGGCGGAAGGAGGAGATGCCCGATGACTCAGACCCTGGTCGTGATCGGCAACGGCATGGTCGGCCACCGGCTCGTCGAGATCCTTCGTGACTCGTCCTGGCGGATCGTGGTTTTCGGCGAGGAGGCTCGCCCGGCGTACGACCGGGTGGCGCTCTCGTCCTATGTGGACACGTGGAGCTCTGCCGACCTGGAGTTGCCGCCGCTGACGGGCTGTGAGCTCCGTCTTGGTGAGAAGGCGGTGTCGGTCGACCGGGAACGTCGTGTCGTGGTGGGCGCGTCCGGCATCGAGGTGACGTACGACGCGCTGGTGCTCGCCACCGGTTCCGTGCCGTTCGTGCCGCCGGTGCCCGGTCGCGACCTGCCCGGATGTCACGTCTACCGGACGATCGACGACCTCGACGACATTCGTGCGACGGTGAAGGCCGCCGACCGTCCCGGCCGGCACTCCGGCATGGTGCTCGGCGGTGGTCTGCTCGGCCTGGAGGCCGCCAACGCGTTGCGCGGCATGGGAGTGTCGCCGCACGTCGTGGAGCTGGCGCCGCGGTTGATGCCGATCCAGGTGGACGAAGGCGGTGCGGGACTGCTGAAGCGGCTGGTCGAGAAGCTCGACCTGACCGTGCACACCGGCACCTCCGCGTCCTCGATCGAGCGCGACGGTTCGCGGTTGATCGCCAAGCTGGCGAATGGTCTCGAGCTCGACCTCGACGTCGTGGTGTTCAGCGCGGGCATCAGGCCGCGCACGGACCTCGACCTGGGGCTGGAGCTCGGCCCGCGCGGCGGGTACCTGGTCGACGCCGCCTGCCGGACCGCCGACCCGCGCGTGTACGCGATCGGCGAGTGCGCGGCCGTCGAAGGTGTGGCGTACGGGCTCGTGGCTCCCGGTTACTCGATGGCCGAGGTCGTCGCGGACCAGCTCTCCGGTGGTACCAAGGTGTTCCCCGGCGCGGACCTGTCGACGAAGCTGAAGCTGCTCGGTGTGGACGTGGCGTCGTTCGGTGACGCGCACGCCACCACCGAGGGTGCGCTGGAAGTCGTCGTGAACAACGCCGTCGCGGGCACGTACAGCAAGCTCGTGGTGTCGGACGACGCTCGCACGCTGCTGGGTGGTGTGCTCGTCGGTGACGCTTCGTCGTACCTGTCGCTGCGGCCGTTGGTGGGCAAGGAAGTTCCTGCCGCGCTGCTGCAGCCCGGCGGGGCCGTCGACGTTGAAATGCCTGCCGACGCGCAGGTCTGCTCCTGCCACGCCGTCACCAAGCAGACGATCACCGACGCGATCCAGTCCGGTGTGGCGTGTGACGTCGCCGAGCTGAAGGCGTGCACCAAGGCGGGTACGGGCTGCGGTTCGTGCGTGCCGATGCTGAAGAAGCTGCTGACCGACTGCGGTGTCGAGCAGTCCAAGGCGCTGTGCGAGCACTTCACCCACTCGCGGGCGGAGCTGTTCGAGATCGTCCGTGCGACTCGGATCACCACGTTCACGGCGTTGGTCGAGAAGCACGGCACCGGTCGCGGCTGCGACATCTGCAAGCCCGCCGTGGCCTCGATCCTGGCGTCGCTGAACAACGGGCACATCCTCGGCGAGGCGCAGGTCTCGTTGCAGGACACCAACGACAGGTTCCTGGCGAACCTGCAGCGCAACGGCACGTACTCGGTCGTGCCGCGCATCCCCGGCGGTGAGATCACGCCGGAGAAGCTGATCGTCATCGGTGAGGTGGCGCGCGACTTCGGGCTCTACACGAAGATCACCGGTGGTCAGCGCATCGACCTGTTCGGTGCGACGGTCGACCAGCTGCCGCAGATCTGGCGCCGGCTGGTGGACGCGGGCTTCGAGTCGGGTCACGCGTACGGCAAGGCGTTGCGCACGGTGAAGTCCTGTGTCGGCACGACCTGGTGCCGTTACGGCGTGCAGGACTCCGTCGGTCTCGCGATCGAGCTGGAACTGCGCTACCGCGGCCTGCGGTCGCCGCACAAGCTCAAGTCGGCCGTCTCGGGCTGTGCCCGCGAGTGCGCCGAGGCCCGCGGCAAGGACTTCGGTGTGATCGCCACCGAGAACGGCTGGAACCTCTACGTGGGCGGCAACGGCGGCTTCACGCCGCGCCACGCGGACCTGCTGGTGTCCGATGTGGACACCGAGACGCTGATCAAGGTCATCGACCGGTTCCTGATGTTCTACATCCGCACGGCGGACCGGTTGCAGCGCACCTCGGCGTGGCTGGAAGGGCTCGACGGCGGGCTCGACCACCTGCGCGAGGTCGTGGTCGACGACAAGCTCGGCATCTGCGACGACCTGGAAGCGGCCATGGCGGCGCACGTCGAGGACTACGCCGACGAGTGGCGCGGTGTGCTCGAAGACCCGGAGAAGCTCGCGCGGTTCACGTCGTTCGTCAACGCGCCGGGCACGCCCGACCCCACGATCTCGTTCCGCGCTGAGCGTGGTCAGCGCGTTCCCGTCCAGCTCGGCATTCCGGAGGTCGTCAGGTGACCGTTGTCTGTGACTTCGAGGTGTTGCGTCCGGAACAGGGCGTCGCGGCGTTGCTGCCCGACGGCACACAGGTCGCGGTGTTCCTGACCGCGGACGGTTCCCTGCACGCGTTGGACAACATCGACCCGTTCAGCGGCGCCGCGGTGCTGTCGCGCGGCATCGTGGGCGACCGCGGTGGCGTTCCCGTTGTGGTGTCACCGGTCTACAAGCAGGCGTTCGAGCTCGCGACCGGCAAGTGCCTGGACGAGCCCGAGGTTTCGGTTGCCGTGCATGGCGTGCGCGTGCGTGACGGTGTCGTGGAGCTGACATGACCGGACCGCTGGCGGGCTTCACGATCGGTGTGACCGCGGCCCGCCGCGCCGACGAGTTCGGCGCCCTGCTGGAACGCAAGGGTGCCACCGTCATCCACGGCCCGGCCATCCGGATAGTGCCGTTGCCCGACGACGCCGAACTGCACGCCGCCACCCAGCACCTGGTGTCCACGCCGATCGACGTGGTGGTCGCCACCACCGGGATCGGGTTCCGCGGCTGGTTCGAGGCCGCGGAGGGCTGGGGCCTGGCAGGCCGCCTGCACCGCGCGCTGGAGAACGCCGTGGTGCTGCCCCGCGGCCCGAAGGCGAAGGGCGCCGTGCGAGCGGCGGGCCTGGTCGAAACGTGGTCGCCGTCGTCGGAGTCGAACGCCGAGCTCCTGCAGTACCTGTTGCGAATGGGCGTGTCCGGCAAGCGGGTGGCGATCCAGCTGCACGGCGAACCGTTGCCGGACTTCGTGAACACGCTGATCGCGGCCGGCGCCGACGTGGTGGAGATCCCGGTCTACCGCTGGATGCCGCCCGCGGACACCGGCCCGTTGCACCGCCTGCTGGACGCGGTGCTGGCGGGCCAGGTGGACGCGCTGACGTTCACCAGCGCCCCGGCGGCCACCTCGGTGCTGCGCGAGGCGGGCGACCGTCACGCGGACCTGGTGTCGGTGCTGCGCCGAGACGTCCTCGTGGTCGGCGTCGGCGCCATCACCGCGGGCCCGCTGGTGGCCGCGGGCATCCCGGTCGTGCAGCCCGCGCGGGCCCGGATCGGTTCGATGGCACGGGAACTGGCTCTGGAGCTGCCTTCGCGCGCCACCCGGTTGCGAATCGCGTCCAAGGACATGGAGATGCGGGCGCAGGCGGTGGTGATCGACGGCGAGCTGCGCCGCGTGGCCCCGGCCCCGATGGCCGTGCTGCGAACCTTGGTGGCGGCGCGCGGACGTGTCGTGTCGCGCCAGGACCTGTTGGCGGCCTTGCCTTCCGGCGGCGAGGAGCACGCGGTCGAGACGGCGATCGGCAGGCTGCGGACGGCGCTGGGCTCGCCGCAGATGGTGTGCACGGTTGTGAAGCGCGGATATCGACTCGCCATGGAGCCCGCATGAAGCTTGTACTGGCCTTCCACGGCACGCGTGATCCCCGCGGTGCCCTGGTGTGTGAAGAGATCGCTTCGCTGGTGCGTTCGTCGGTGGACGTTCCGGTCGAGGTCGCCTACGCCGATGTGCGGCAGCCGGACGTACGGTCCGTCGTGGACGGTCCGGCTGTGGTGGTTCCCGCCTTTTTGGCTGCCGGGTACCACGTTCGTGTGGACATCCCGCAGCAGATCGGGTCGCGCCCGGACGTCGTGGTGACGCCGCCGTTGGGTGTGGACGCGGTGGCGGCGGTTCGGGATCGGTTGCGGGAAGCAGGTTTCCGCCGCGGCGACGCAGTTGTGCTCGCCGCGGCGGGTTCGTCTGATGTTCGTGCTTTGGCGGATGTTCGGCGGGCTGCTGGGTTGTTGGGGACTTCGGCGGTCGGGTATGTGGCTACTGCTACGCCGCGTGTGGGTGATGTGGTGGCTGAGGTTCGGGAACGGCGTGGGATGCGAGGGCGTCGGGTTGCCGTTGCCTCGTGGCTCCTGGCACCCGGGGTGTTCCACGGGTCGCTGGCCGAGTGCGGTGCAGACTTGGTTTCTGGGCCGATCGGGGCGCATCCTCTGGTGGTCGATGTGTTGGTGCGCAGGTATTACGAGGCTCGGGCTGTGTTGCTGCAATCTGCGTGAGTGAGCGTTGCAGGTGCGCAGGTCCTGACGAGCTTTGGTTGCGTCATCGCCGCTTCGCGACGATCGCGATTGGGGCTTGACTTCGGGGCCCTTGCGAGGCGCTGCATCGGGCGTAAAAGGGCAGATGCTTCGCACCCGTCCGATCCGCGAAACGGTAGCACCTCGCTCCCAAAGTCAAGCTCCATCGCAAGCGTGCGTGGTTGCGTCGGGTTGTTCGGCCTACGTCATTACCGCTTGCCCGATGACGCATAGCCCTGTCCGGCTCGCCGTCGCCTGCGCTGCGGCGCGAGTGGTCACTTTGCGGGTCGCCTCGGTGATCACCGTGTTGCGTTGTCGGGTCGGCGTGCCTTGCCGCGCAGCCCTCCCCGCGCCAGCGGCTACCAGAGGCCCTGCTCTTCTTCCTTGCGCGCGTCCTCCCACCGGTACTCGCGCAGGTTCACCTTGCCGTCCAGGTTCGGCACCCCCTCCTCGTGCAAAAGCTGCAACTGAGTGTCGCGGAGATGGGGAGCGCACGTGCCGTCGGCCTTGAGGACGCGTTGCCACGGCAGGTCGTGGCCGTCCTCGTTGAGGATGCGGCCTACCAGCCGTGGCGACGGGGCCTTGGCGAGATCTGCGATGTCGCCGTACGTGGCGACACGTCCGCGGGGGATGGATTTGATGGTGTCGCGGACTCGCTCGTGGATCTCTTCGTCCATCCCCCGAGTCTAGCTAGATGCTTCCAGCCCAGGAGGCGACTACGGCGTGGTAGTCGGGGGCGTTCGGGGCGTAGTTGATGGAGTGGCCGTAGCCGTTCAGGACGTAGGTGTCCAGGCGCGGTACGGACGGGAAGAACTGGCCCTCGTCGGCCTTCAGGGCGGCGGGGGAGGAGCAGTCGCTGCCCATCAGCGGGAGGCCTGCGCTGCAGAAGTGCGTGTCGTTGCCGACCACGATGAGGACGGGAACGGTGATGTTGCGGGAGATCGGGATGATGACTGTGTTGAGCAGGATGGTGTCCACGGCTTCTGTTGCGGAGAAGACGTCCTTCGTGGACTCGTCGAACGAGATCGCGCCGGGGACCAGCGGGCCCGGTTTGTGGAACGCGTTGTAGCGGGTGTCCGGCATCGTCGTGAGGTAGCCGAGGTCGAGGCCTGCCGGGATCATGTTGGCCAGCACCGGGACGACGGTTATGTAGTTCATCTTGTGCGTGAAGCCGGTGACCAGGACGCCGTCCACGTCGCGGTAGGTGCCTGCTTCGATCATGGCCATCGCCGAGCCGATGGAGTGGCCGGCGACGATCACCTTGGAGAAGCGGGGTTTCAGCGACGCGATGACCTGGTGGACTGCGCTTGCCTGGGTTGAGGCGGTGACGAACGTGCTCAGGGGCTTGGAGCTCAGGCCGGTGCCCAGGCGGTCCAGGGCCAGGGTGGCGAAGCCCGCGTTGTTCTGGGCTCGGGTGAACGAGTGGGTCGAGGGTTCGAAGCCGACGTCCCAGTACGTCCTGTCGTAGGTGCCGCCGGGGATCAGGACCTGGACCGTGGTGGCGCCGTCGGGGACGCACAGCCTGCCGGCCATGGTCTCGAGCGATGTCACCAGCGGGGTCAACCCGATTCGGACGGGGTAGCTGACGTTCTGGCAGGAAACGGCGGCGGAGGCGGGCAGCGGAGCTAGCAGGGTTCCGGTTGCCAGCAGAGCCGCGGCGCACAGCCTGCGGAAACGCATGGTGGAACGACCTCCAACTTAGTTGTTGCGGGGGACGGTCTTCATCAGCAGGCCGTCTGGGTACGGGGCGGACGTGAACTTCACGCGCGCCGGACGGGTGGGGACGAGTCGCCAGCGCGTCGCGACGGTCGCGAGGGTGATGACGATCTCCGTGTGGGCGAAGGTGTTGCCCAGGCACTGGCGGGTGCCGCCGCCGAACGGGACGTACGCGCCGCGTGGGAGGGAAGCGGTGAACTCCGGTGTCCAGCGGTTGGGCGAGAAGCGGTCCGGGTCCGGGAAGAAGCGCGGGTCGTGGTGCAGCGCGTGCGGGCTCACGATCACCTCGGTGCCCGCGGGCAACGTGACGTCGCCCAGCTGGACTTCGACGAGGGTTCGGCGCATCACGAACCAGATCGGGTACTTCCGCAAGGTTTCCTGCACGACCTGGGCGGTGTAGGTCAACGAGCTCACGTCGGCGAACGTGACCTGGCGGTCGCCGACCACCGAGTCGACCTCTTCGTGTAATCGGCGTTCGATCTCGGGGTTCAGGCCCACCTCGTACAGCGCCCAGGCCAGTGCGATCGCGGTGGTCTCGATGCCGGCGGTCAGCAGCGTCAGGACCTCGTCGTACACCTGCTGGTCCGTCATGCCGACGCCGTCCTCCTGCGCCAGCAGCAACATCGACAGCACGTCGCCGTGGTCGGTGCCGTCCGCGCGCCAGCTCTCGATCACTTGCAGCACAACGGCTTTCATGCGGGCGATCGCGGCGTCGAACTCCCGGTTGCCCGGCAGCGGGAGCTTCTCGACGAACGACGGGGACAGCGCGCGGATCATGCCCTGCTGGATCACCGTGAAGATCGAGCGGCGGACCTCCTCGACCGCGCGTTCTCCCATCTCCGCCGAGAAGAGCGCCTCGCCGACGATGGTGACCGCGAGCTCCTGCATGTCGTTCTCGATGACGCGAATCTCGCCTGGCCGCCACCTCTCAACCAGCGCAGAAGCAGCACGAGCCATCGTCGAGGCATACGCTTGGATCCGTTCCCGATGGAACGCCGGCTGCATCATCCGGCGCTGTCGCAGGTGGTGTTCGCCGTTCGACAGCAGCAGTCCCGTCCCCAGGTACGGCTGGAACTTGTCGAACATCGCGCCCTTGCGGAACTTCGAGCCTTGGGAGACAAGAACTTCGTGGGTCAGCGCCGGACTGGTGACGAAGTACGCGCGCAACGGGCCGAGGTCGAGGCGCACCACGTCACCGTGCTCGTGCAACGCGTCGGTGAACCCGGCGCGCCGGGTGAGCATCGCCGGGGTGTGCCCGAGTAACGGCCAGCGGCGGGGAGCCACCGGGACGGGCATTCGGACTCCTGGGGAGTTGGGCCGAATGGGGACGGACCACCCTAGGAGCCGTTTGGGGGAAGACGACAGTGCCTGATCGGGTGGTTCCGCATCACTCTGTTGGTTCAGTGTGCACGCCGCTCGGGTGACTAAGCTCGTGCGTCTTCCCCCGATCGCCACGAAACCGAAGAGGTGCTTCCCGTGGCAGAGACCCAGGACTGGGTGCCGCTCGGTATCGACACCAACGTGCCGAGCATGGCCCGCGTCTACGACTACATCCTCGGCGGCGCCCACAACTTCGCCGCCGACCGGCAGGTCGGTTCCCAGATCGAGAAGCTGGTCCCCGGCCTGCCCAGCGTCGCCAGACTCAACCGGCGGTTCCTCGGCCGCGCGGTGAACTTCCTGATGGACCAGGGAGTTCGCCAGTTCCTCGACATCGGTTCCGGCATCCCGACCGTCGCGAACGTGCACGAGGTGGCGCAGGAACGCGACCCGTCGGCCAGGATCGTCTACGTCGACAAGGACCCCGTCGCCGTCGCGCACAGCCAGTTGATGCTGTCCGGCAACGACAACGCCGCCATCGTCCAGGCCGACATGCGCGACCCGGAGGGCGTGCTGGCGAGTCCCGAGGTGAGGCAGCTGCTGCGCTTCGACGAGCCGATCGGGCTGTTGATGCTGCTCATGCTGCACTGGGTGCCGGACGAGGACAGCCCCGAGAAGCTCGTCGCGCACTACCGGGACGCGCTGCCCGCCGGCAGCTTCATCGTGATGACGCACGTGGCCAAGGACCAGATCGACGAGAAGGTCGACCAGGCCGCCGAGGTCGTGAACCGCAGCAAGAGCGCCGACCAGATGCACATGCGCACGCACGACCAGGTCAGCGCGTTGTTCGACGGGTTCGAGCTGGTCGAACCGGGTCTCGTCGGCTGCGGGGAGTGGCGTCCGGACGGTCCGGGGGACTTCGCGGACGAGGCGTCCATGAACATGTTCCTGTACGCCGGGGTCGGTCGTAAGGGATAAAACCACACTGTAGTGTCGGAGGTTCACACTGTCGGCGCAGCGTGCGTCGACTGCCGGTAGGTAAACTGCCGGACACTCTCCAACCCATACAGGGCAACGGGAATGACGAATCCGAGCCGAAGACCCGATGCCGCTCCACCGCCGGACCACGCCGCCGTCCGCGCGCGAGAAGCCTTGTCGCGCAAGTGGAGCTACCTGCTCAGCAGCGTCATCGTCGTCGCGCTGAGCAGAGACGAGCTGGACGCCGAGCTGGGCGGCCAGCTCGGCGTGTTGTGCGCGGCGCTGCACAGCGAGCCGTTCGACCCTGCTCCGTTCGAGGAGGTGGGCGAGCGACTCGTCGCTCTCGGCTACGTCAACGAGCCCGGACTCCGGCGCACCGTCGACGTGCTGGGCAAGGGCCTGCTCGCGCTGGAGGAGTTCCAGGAGATCGAGCACTTCCCGGTGCGCGTCGTCGGTGGCCTCGGCGCGCTCGCCGCGGGGTTCTCGCTGGCACGCGGCCGTTCGATCCTGGACCAGCAGGAGAGCATGCAGCGCTCGCTGCTCAAGGCCGCCCGTGACGCGCAGTGGGACCAGCGGCAGAGCGAGGCCAAGTTCGCGGGCATCGCGATCTCGTCGACGAACGGCATCCTGATCGTCGGACTCGACGGCAGGATCGTGTGGGCGAACGAGGCGATCGGCGAGATCATCGGCCGCCGGCCAGAGCCGGGCGTCCGGCTCATGGAGCTGATCGCGCCGAACTCGGTCGTGGCGTTCCGCGAGATGATGGAGAAGGTCCTCGCCGAACGCGACGAGTTCGAGCGCGAGCCGATCCAGTTGCTGCGCGGCGAGGACGACCTGGCCAAGGTGACGCTGACCGCGTCCCTGCTGCGCGACGGCGACGACAAGCCGAGCCACGTGCTCGTGGTCGCCGACGACGCCACGGAACTCGCGCTCCTGCAAGGAGAACTGCGCAGGCAGTCGCTGCACGACGTGCTGACGGGCCTGCCGAACAGGCAGTTCTTCACCACGCACCTGGAAACCGTGCTGCGCCGCGCCGACCCCGAGTTCGGCGTGACCCTCTTCCACCTGGACCTCGACGCGTTCGGCCTGGTGTGCAACAGCCTCGGCGGCCGCGTCGGCGAGAAGCTGCTGCAGCACGTGGCGCGCAGGCTGCGGGCGTTGATGTCCCACGAGCAGGCGATGGTCGCACGGTTCGACGGCGACGAGTTCGGCATCGTCGTGGAGAACACCGAGACCACACCGGACATCGCGACGATCATGACCGCGATCAACGCCGACCTGGCCGAACCGATCTTCGTGGACGAGCACGGGCTCGCGGTCTCGGTGAGCGCGGGCGTGGTCCACCGGCCGTCACCCGACGTCGAGCCCACGGAACTGCTGCGCATGGCGGACCTCGCGTTGCGGCAGGCCAAGAAGGACCAGCGCGGCCAATGGGAGTTGTTCCACAGCAACCAGGACACCGAACGCAGGCGCGACCACGCGCTCGCCGTCGTGATGCCCGGCGCGTGGGAACAGGGCGACATCGGCGTCTGCTACCAGCCCGTGCGCGTGCTCGCGACCGGTGAGCTCGCCGGCGTCGAGGCCGTGCTGCACTGGGACCTCTCCGACCGGTGCGCCGAGCTCGCCGACCAGACAGGACTGATCCTGCCGATGGGCGAGTGGCTGATCAGGATCGCGACCGGCCAGGCGCAGTGGTGGCGGCAGCGCGGTGAGCTCGACGCGCAGTTCGGCGTCCGGCTCACCCGGCACCAGGCGACCGACGCGGACCTGGTGTCCCGCGTGTCGAAGGTGCTGGAGGAGACCGGGATGCCGCACGACCGGCTGACGCTGTGCATGCCGGTCGGCGTGCTGGGCGTGGCCGACGCGGCGGAGAACCTGAACACGCTGGCGGACACGGGCATCCGGATCGCGCTCGAGGACTTCGGCCTCGGCCCGCGGGACCTGGCGTGGCTCTCGGAGCTGCCGATCGTGTCCGTCTGCGTGCCGAAGGACCTGGTGCACCGCCAGGACCCTCGTTCGATCGCGCTGGTCTCCGCCGTGCACGAGTTGGGCGTGAACATCTGCGTCGACGGCATCGAGACCGCGGAGCAGGCGAAGTGGTGGACGGAAGCGGGCGCCGACCTCGCGATCGGCGCCCACTTCGGTTCACCCGAAGCCGCGGGTGACCTGCTGAAGAACCTCTAGATGCTGCGCTGCCACGCGACGACCGCCGCGTGGTAGGCGTCCGAGTTCGGCGCGAAGTTGAAGCAGTGCCCGTACCCGGTGAGCACGAACGCGTCCAACCGCGGTGCCTGCGGGTAGAACGGCCTTTCGGACGCCACCAGCCCCTCGGCGGACGAGCAGTCGGCGCCGAGCGGCGGAGTGCCGCAGAAGTAGTCCGCTGACGTGAGGACGTTCATCACGGGCGCGTTGATGCCACGGCTGGCAGGGATCACGACGTTGTTCATGAGAATGGTGGTGACGGCCTCACTGGACGCGAACACGTCCTTTGTGGACTCGTCGTAGTCGATCACTGCGGGGTTCACCGCGCCGGGGGCGTGGAACATGCCGTAACGGGCGCCCGGTGCGGTGGTCAGGTAGCCGGGGTCCAGGCCGAGCCTGCTCAGTTTCGGATCGAGCGTGACCGGGATGGCGTTGGCCAGCGCGGGCACCACCCTGGTGTAGTCCCACTGGTTGGCCATGCCGGTGACCAGCACGCCGTCGACGTCGTGGTACGTGCCGGCCTCGGCGATCGCGACGCCGGAGCCGATGGAGTGGCCTCCGACGAGCACCTTCTGGAAGCGGGGGCGCAGGCTCTGAACGACGTGGTGCACCGCTTCCGCCTGGGCCTGGGTGCTGATCAGGACACTCAGCGGTTTGCTGCTCCTGCCGGTGCCGATCCGGTCCACCGCCATGGTGGCGATGCCCGCGTTGTTCATCGCCAGCCGGATCGAGCGGACTTCGGGGTCGACGGGGATGTCCCAGTACGCGCTCGTGTACGAGCCACCGGCGACGAGAACCTGGACGGTCGTCGCGCCGTGCGGCACGCAGAGCTTGCCGTACATGGTCTGCTCGGTGAGCCCGAAGCGCACCGGGGTGTAGACGTCCTGGCAAGTGGTCTGGGTCGCGTTCGCGGGAGTGGGCGCCGTGACGAGCAACGTGAGCATTGCGGCGGCACAGAGCCGGCGGAGACGCATCGGGGAACAACCTCCAACTAACGGCGGACGGCCTTCATCAGAAGGTCGACGGGGTAGACGGCGTTGGTGAACTTGGTGCGAACCGGCTGGACGGGGACCAGCCGGTAGCGGCGGCAGACGGTTGCCACCGCGATGACGATCTCGGTCAGCGCGAAGTGGTTTCCGATGCACTGGTGGACGCCCCCGCCGAACGGGACGAACGCGCCCTTCGGCAGCTGCTTCGCACGTCCGGGGACCCAGCGGTCCGGGTCGAACCGTTCCGGATCCGGGTACTGGGCGGGGTCGTGGTGCATCGCGTGTGGGCTGAGGATCAGCTCGGTGCCAGGTGCCAGCAGGACACCGCCCAGGTCCACCTCTTCCAGGGTGCGGCGCATGAGCAGCCAGAGCGGGTACTTCCTGAGGACCTCGTGCGCCACTTGGCCCACGTAGGTCAGCTCGGGCACGTCGTCGAACGTCACCGGGCGTCCTGCCAGCACCTCGTCGACCTCGGCCAGCACCCGCCGCTCGACCTCAGGATTCGCGGCGATCTCGTGGAAGATCCAGGCGAGCGCCAGTGCCGTGGTCTCGATCCCGGCGGTGAGCAGCGTGATCACCTCGTCGAAGACCTGCTGGTCGGTCATCGGTTCGCCGGTCTCGTCGTCCCTCGCCAGCATCAGCGTCGACAACAGGTCTCCGTGGTCGGCGTCATCGGCACGGCGGCTGGCGATGACGTCCTGCACGATCGTGCGCATCCTGGCGATGGCGGCGTCGAACTCCCGGTTGGCTCGGATGGGCAGCTTCTCGACGAATCCGGGCGAGAGCGCGCGCACCATGCCGTTCTTGATGATCACGAAGATCGACCGGCGGGCTTCGTCGATCGCGTGTCTGCCGATCTCGGTGGAGAACAGCGACTCGCCGACGATCGTGACGGCGAGGGCCTGCGTGTCCTCCTCGACCCGCCGCACCTCGTCCGGCCGCCACCGGTCCACCAGGTCTCGTGCCGCCTGAGCCATGATCTCGGCGTAACCGGCGATCCGGTCGCGGTGGAACGCCGGCTGCATCATCCGGCGCTGCCTCAGGTGGAAGGAGCCGTTCGACATCGCGAGCCCGTTGCCGATGAACGGGCGGAACTTGTCGAACATCCTGCCTTTGTTGAACTTCGACGCGTCGGTGACCAGCACCTGATGCGTCAACTGCGGGCTCGTCACGAAAAAAGTTCGCATCGGGCCGAGCTGTACTTCAACGAGATCGCCCTGACGTCGTAAATTCGAGGTGAACTCGAATCTTTTGAGCAACATCGGCAGGGTGTGCCCGAGAAATGGCAGCCTGCCGGGCGCCACCGGGACGGACATCATCACTCCTCGCGAGTGGAAAGAGATGGACCACAATAGGAGTCATTCGGGTGAGCCTGACAGTGCCCGATCGGGTGGCATGTGTTCACACCGACGGATCAGCGCTATCTGCTCTGCCGGGTGACTAAGCTTGTGCGTCCTCAACCTGAAGAGGTGGTTGCCGTGCCCGTCGAGCAGAGCTGGGTTCCGCAGAGCGTGGACGTGTCGGTGCCGAGTGCGGCCCGTGTCTACGACTACATGTTGGGTGGCGCGCACAACTTCGCCGTGGACCGTCAGATGGGCGAGAAGCTCGAGAGTGTGATGCCGCACGCGCGCAGTGCCGCGAGGATCAACCGGGCGTTCCTCGGTCGTGCGGTGCGGTTCATGGTCGACGAGGGCGTGCGCCAGTTCCTGGACATCGGCTCCGGTATTCCGACCGTGTCCAACGTGCACCAGGTCGCACAGGCTGTGGCGCCCGAGTGCCGTGTGCTCTACGTCGACCGGGATCCGGTGGCCGTCGCGCACAGCGAGCTGATCCTCGCGGGTGTCGAGGGCACCGGCGTGCTGCAAGCCGACCTGCGTGATCCGGAGAGCATCCTGGAGAGTCCTGTGGCGCGCCGGGTGTTGAACTTCGACGAGCCGATCGGTGTCCTGATGCTGTTCATGGTGCACTGGGTGCCCACGGAAGCGGACCCGTGGGGGCTGCTGAAGCACTATCGCGAGGCTCTGCCGAGCGGTAGTTACCTGGCGATCTCGCATCTCACCGGTGAGCACGAGAACGCGGGTGCGAAGGCCGCAGCGGTCAGGATGAACCAGGCGGGCGGTGACCAGGTCGTCGAGCGCGGCCGGGACGAGATCCTCGCGTTCTTCGGAGACTTCGAACTGGCCGAGCCGGGACTGGTCGGATTCGCTGAATGGCGAACCTCCGGCCCCGGCGACATTTCCGTTGATCCGACCATGAACAGGATCGCGTTCGCAGGGGTTGCGCGCAAACCATAGAGAATCCCCATCGAGTGGGACCGATTCACCCTGCCGGTCGACCGGACGCTGACTGTTCGTGGGTAAACTGCCGGGCAATCTGAGCCCATGGTGAGGCAGCACCGAATGCCCAAACCGAGTCGAATACCAGGCGCGTCGCCACCGCCCGAGGACAATGCCCGGGCGCGGCTGACGCTTGCTCGCACTTGGTCATATCGGCTGCTCAGCACGGTCGCGATTCCGATGGGCAGCAATGATCTCGACGCGGAACTGAGCGGTCGGCTCGACGCGTTGTGCGCGATGCTGCACGAGGAACCGTTCACCACAGCGTCCGTCGAACAGGCCGGCGCGGATCTCGCGCGCCTCGGGCACCTCGGCCGGGAGGGCCTGAAGTGCACCGCGGAGGTGCTCGGCAAGGGGTTGCTCGCGCTGCCGGAGTTCCAGCCCGTCGAGCGGTACGCGGAACGGGTCGTGCTCGCGATGGGCGCGCTCGGTGCCGGTTTCACCGCCGCGAACACCGAGTCGGTGCTCACGCAGCAGGAGGGCATGCAGCGGTCGTTGCTGAAGGCGGTGCGCGACGCGAACTGGAACCTCAGGGAGAGCGAGGCCCGGTTCAACGAGGTTGTCACGTCGTCGACCAACGGCGTGCTGATCGTCGACCTCGAAGGCAGGCTGCTGCGGACCAACGCGGCGACCGGTGACATCCTCGGGTACGCCCAGGAGGAGCTCGTCGGGGTGCCGCTGCTCGATCTCATCGCTCCCGGCTTCGCCGAGATGCTGCGCAACGCGATGGCCGAACTGGTCGACGGTGCGGTGGAGCGGGTCAGCCAGTCGCAGCGGATGGTGCGCAAGGACGGTGAGATGGCGCAGCTGACGCTGACCGCGTCGCTGCTGCGTGGTGCCGACGACGCGCCTGCCCACTTCGTCGTGGTGGTGGAGGACGGTACGGAACTGGCGCTGCTGCAAGGTGAGCTGAAGCGACAGTCGTTGCACGACGTGCTGACCGGGCTTCCGAATCGCCAGTTCTTCACCACGCAGCTGGAGATCGCGCTGCGGAACGCGGACTCCGAGCACGGCGTCACGGTCTTCCACCTGGACCTCGACGCGTTCGGCATGGTCTGCAACGGCTTCGACGGCCGCGTTGCCGAACGGTTGCTGCAGCACGTCACCCAGCGGCTGCAAGTTCTGCTGGCGGGCGAGAAGGCGATGATCGCCCGGCTCGGCGGTGACGAGTTCGGCGTCCTGATCGAGAACACGGCGGCCACGCCGAGCATCGGCGTGATCATGAAGAGCATCAACGACGACCTGCTCGAACCGGCCTATGTGGACGGTCGTGGTCTCGCGGCGTCCGTGAGTGCGGGTGTCGTGCACCGGCCGGACCCCGCCTGGGAACCGGGTGATCTGATGCGCGCGGCGGAACGAGTGCTGCGCAAGGCCAAGAAGGGCAGACGTGGGCAGTGGGAGCTGTTCCACGCCGGCCAGGACGCCGAGGACCGCCGCAACGACGCGGTGGCCGTGGAGATGCCGGGTGCGTGGGAGAACGGCGAGATCGTCGTGCGGTACCGCCCGGTGGTGCGCCTTGCCGACGGTGAGATCGGCGGCGTCGAGGCGGTGCTGCACTGGGATCGGCCGGATGCCGGCCCGCTGGAGCACGACTGCTGCGTGGAGCTGGCCGAGGCGACCGGGTTGATCCTGCCGCTCGGCGAGTGGTTGCTGCGGGTCGCGGCAGGCCAGGCGGCGTGGTGGCGGCAGCGCGGGCAGTTCGACCGGCCGCTCGTCGTGCGGCTCACCGCGCACCAGTCGGCCGACGCTGATCTGGTCTCACGTGTGGTGGGAGTGCTCGAGGAAACCGGACTCCCGCCCGACCGGCTGATGGTCAGCATGCCCAGCCCGGTTCTGCCGATGGCCGACGCGGCCGACAACTTCACGGTGCTCGACCGCATCGGCGTCCTGACCGCGATCGACGACTTCGGGCTCGGCCCGCGGGATCTGGCGTGGCTCTCGGAGCTGCCGGTGAGGTCGGTGCTGGTGCCGCCGGACCTGACGCGGAGTCAGGACTCCCGTTTCGCCGCGCTGGTCCCGGCCGTGCACGAGTCGGGTGTGCGGATCTGCGTGGACGGCATCGAGACCGCCGACCAGGCGAAGTGGTGGACGGAAGAGGGCGCCGACCTCGCGATCGGCGCCCACCTCGGACTTCCGCTGGACGCGGGAGACTTCCTGAAGAAGCTCTAGTAGTGCGTTCTCACTGTGCCGTGTCCGCCAGTTGGCTGTACTCGGCGGCGAATGCAATCGTCCTGCTGATCACGCCAACTATCACCAACTTCGCAGGTAGAGGCACTACTAGGACCTGTATCGAAGCCAAGCGGGTCAGGCACATACTTTTGGCGCGAAAAGCACGTTCGGGCCATCTATCGGCCCGAACGTGCTTTTCGCGCCAAACAGCAGGCGCTCGGTGCCGGCTTCGACACAGGCTCTAAACGCTGCGCTGCCAGGTGACGACCGCGTCGTGGTAGCCGGCCGAGTCGGGCGCGAAGTTGAAGCAGTGGCCGTAGCCGGTGAGGACGAACGCGTCGACCCGCGGTGCCTGCGCGTAGAACGGCCTTTCGGACGCCGCCAGCGCTTCGGAGGACGAGCAGTCGGAACCGAGCGGCGGGGTGCCGCAGAAGTAGTCGGACGGCGTCTGGACGCTCATCACCGGCGCGGTGATGGCGCGACTGGCCGGGATCACGATGTTCACCATCAGCGGCGTCGTGATCAGTTCACCCGCCGCGAAAACGTCCTTTGTGGACTCGTCGTAGTCGACGACGGCCGGGTTCAGCGCACCCGGCTTGTGGAACGAGTTGTAGCGGGATCCCGGCATCGTCGTCAGGTAGCCGGGATCCAGGCCGAGCCTGCTCAACCGCGGGTCGAGCGTGACCGGGATCGAGCCGGCGATCGCGGGCAACGCCTTGACGTGGTCCCACTGGTTGGTCATGCCGGTGACGAGCACCCCGTCGACGTCGCGGTACGTGGCCGCCTCGGCGATCGCGACCACGGAGCCGAGGGAGTGGCCGCCGATGAGCACCTTCTGGAACTGCGAGCGCATCCGCTGGACCACCTTGTGCACCGCGTCGGCCTGGCTCGGGACGGTGACGAGCGCGCTCAGCGGCCTGGTGCTCCTGCCGGTGCCGATCCGGTCCACCGTCATGGTGGCGATGCCGGCGTGGTTCATCGCGAGCCGGACGGAACGGACCTCGGGGTCGAGCGGGATGTCCCAGTACGCACTGGTGTAGGTGGCGCCGGGAACGAGGATCTGGACCGTGGTCGCGCCCCGGGGGACGCACAGCTTGCCGTACATGGTCTGCTGGACGAGGCCGGAGCTCACCGGTGTGTAGACGTCCTGGCAGGTTGTCTCGACCGCGTTCGCGGGAGTCGGCACGGGGACGAACAAGGCGAGCACTGCGACGGCACAGAGCCGACGGAGACGCATGTGAGAACAACCTCCGGCTAACGGGGAACGACCTTCATCATGAGGTCGATGGGGTACACGGCGTTGGTGAACTTGGTGCGCACGGGCCGGTCGGGGACGAGCCGGTAGCGCGAGCAGACGGTCGCCACCGCGATGACGATCTCGGTCAGCGCGAAGTGGTTCCCGATGCACTGGTGGATCCCGCCGCCGAACGGGACGAACGCGCCCTTGGGCAGTTGGCGGGCGCGTTCGGGGGTCCAGCGGTCGGGGTCGAAGCGCTCGGGATCGGGGTAGTGCTGGGGGTTGTGGTGCATGGCGTGCGGGCTGATGATCAGCTCGGTGCCGGGCGGCAGGTGGACGCCGCCCAGGTCCACCTCCTCCACGACGCGGCGCATGAGGAGCCAGAGCGGGTACTTGCGCAGGACCTCGGTGGCGACCTGACCGACGTAGGTCAGCTTCGGCACGTCGTCGAACGTCACCGGACGGCCGGACAGCACCTCGTCGATCTCGGTCAGCACCCGCTGCTCCACCGCGGGATCGGCGGCGATCTCGTGGAAGATCCACGCCAGCGCCAGCGCGGTGGTCTCGATGCCGGCCGACAGCAGGGTGATGACCTCGTCGAAGACCTGCTGGTCGGTCATCGGTTCGCCGGCCTCGTCCCTGGCCAGCATCAGCGTCGACAGCAGGTCGCCGTGATCGGTGCCGTCGGCCCGCCAGCTCGCGATGACCTCCTGCACGATCGCGCGCATCCGGGCGATCGCCGCGTCGAACTCGCGGTTGGCCGGGATGGGCAGCTTCTCGACGAACCCCGGTGAGAGCGCGCGCACGATGCCCTTCTCGACGATCGTGGAGATCGAGCGGCGCGCCTCGTCGATCGCGCGCTCGCCGATCTCGGTCGAGAACAGCGCCTCGCCGACGATCGTGATCGCGAGGCCCTGCATGTCCTCTTCGATTCGCCGCACCTCATCGGGCCGCCAGTCGTCCACCAGTTCCCGCGTCGCGCGGATCATGGTGTTCGCGTAGCCCGCGATCCGGTCGCGGTGGAACGCCGGCTGCATCATCCGGCGCTGGCGCAGGTGGAAGGCTCCGTTCGACATCGCGAGCCCGTTGCCCATGAACGGCCGGAACTTGTCGAACATCCGCCCTTTGTGGAACTTGGGTGCGTCGGTGACCAGCACCTGGTGCATCAGCTGGGGGCTTGCCACGAACAACGTGCGCATCGGCCCGAGATAGATTTCGACCAGATCACCTTGAGCACGTAAATTCGAGGTGAATTGGAATCTTTTCCGCAACATCGGCAGAGTGTGCCCGAGAAATGGCAGCCTGCCGGGCGCCACCGGGACAGACATCATCGCTCCTCGCGACGTGGAAAGAGAAAGCCAACCCTAGGAGTCATTCGGCCCACAGTGACAGTGCCCGATCGGGTGGCGTGTGTTCACACGTGCGGACCAGCCGTGCGTCCGTCATGCCTGCCTAAGCTTGTGCGTCCGCAACCTGAAGAGGTGGTCGCCGTGGCCGACGAGAAGAGCTGGGTTCCGCAGAGCGTGGACGTCTCCGTGCCGAGCGCGGCGAGGCTGTACGACTACATGCTCGGGGGTGCGCACAACTTCGCGGTCGACCGCCTGGCGGGTGACCAGATGGAGGCCGTGATGCCGCACGCGCGCAGTGCGGCCAGGGTGAACCGGGCGTTCCTCGGCCGCGCGGTGCGGTTCATGGTCGACCAGGGCATACGTCAGTTCCTGGACATCGGTTCCGGCATTCCCACCGTGGCCAACGTGCACGAGGTCGCCCAGGAGGAAGCTCCGGAGTGCCGTGTCGTGTACGTCGACCGCGATCCGGTGGCCGTCGCGCACAGCGAGCTGATCCTCGCCGGCAACGACCGCGTCCGCGTGCTGCAGGCCGACCTGAGGGATCCGGACAGCATCCTGAACAGCCCGGAAGCGCGTCTGCTGGACTTCGACCAGCCGATCGGCGTGTTGATGCTTCTGATGCTGCACTGGGTGCCGACGGAGTTCGATCCGTGGGGGCTGTTGAAGCACTACCGCGAGGCGCTGCCTAGCGGGAGCTACCTGGCGATCACGCACTTCGCCGACGACCACGACTACGAGCCCGTCAAGATCGCGGCCGCGAACATCAACAAGGCGGGCGGGGACCAGGCGGTCGAACGCAGCCGGGACGAGATCGCCGCGTTCTTCGGTGATTTCGAGCTGGTGGAGCCGGGACTCGTCAAATTCGCCGAATGGCGACCCTCCGGACCGGGGGACATGTCCACCGATCCGGCGATCAACCGGCTCGCGTACGCTGGGGTCGCACGCAAGCCATAGAGAATCTCGATCGAGCGACGTTGATTCACACTGCCGGTCGAGAAGAAACCAACACTCCGTGGGTAAGATGCCGGGCATCTGAGCCCATTGCGAGGCAGTCCTGAGATGGTCAACCCGAGCCGCATTTCAGATGTCACGCCCTCGCCCGAGGACATCGCCAGGGCGCGGCTGACGCTTGCCAGGACGTGGTCGTACCGCCTGCTCGAAACCGTGGCCATCCCGATGGGACGCGACCTCCTCGACGAGGAACTGAGCACCCGGCTGGACGCGCTGTGCGCGATGCTGCACGAGGAGACGTTCGTCGCCGGCGCGGCGGAGCAGGCCGGTGCGGAGCTGGCGAACCTGGGGTACCTCGGGCACCTCGGGCTGCGGTGCACCGCGGAGGTGCTGGGCAAGGGGCTGGTCGCCCTGCCGGAGTGCCGGCCCGTCAGCCGGTACGCGGAACGGATCGCGCTCCTGATCGGCGCGTTCGCGAGCGGCTTCACCAAGGCCAACACCGAGTCCGTGCTGGCACAGCAGGAAAGCCTGCAGAAGTCGTTGCTGAAGGCGGTGCGCGACGCGAACTGGAACCTCAAGGAGAGCGAGGCCCGGTTCAACGAGGTCGTGACGTCGTCGACCAACGGCGTGCTGATCGTCGACCTCGAAGGACGGCTGCTCAGGACGAACGCGGCGGTGGGCGACATCCTCGGGTACGCCCAGGACGAGCTCATCGGCGTGCCGCTGCTCGATCTCATCGCGCCCGGCTTCGCCGAGATGCTGGGCAAGGCGATGAAGGAGCTGATCAACGGCAGCGCCGAGCGGATCAGGCAGTCGCAGCGGATGGTGCGCGAGGACGGTGAGCCCGCGCGGCTCTCGCTCACGATCTCGTTGCTGCGCGGCGCGGACGACGGGCCCAGCCACTTCGTCGTCACGCTCGAGGACGGCACCGAGCTGGAGCTGTTGCAGAGCGAGCTCAAGCGGCAGTCGTTGCACGACGTGCTGACCGGACTGCCGAACCGGCAGTTCTTCACCACGCAGCTGGAGATCGCGGTGCGCAACGCGGACCCCGAGCACGGTGTCACGATCTTCCACCTGGACCTCGACGCGTTCGGCATGGTGCGCAACAGTTTCGGCGGCCGGGTCGCGGAGCGGTTCCTGCAGCACGTCGCGCAGCGGCTCAGGGTGGTGCTGGCCGGTGAGCAGGCCATGATCGCCCGGTTCGACGGCGACGAGTTCGGCGTGCTCGTGGAGAACACGGCGACCACGCCGGGCATCGGCGCGATCATGAAGAGCATCAACGACGAGCTGCTCGAACCGACCTATGTGGACGGTCACGGGCTCGCGGTGTCGGTGAGCGCGGGCGTGGTGCACCGGCCCGCGGTGGACGCCGAACCTGTCGACCTGCTGCGTGCCGCGGACACCGCGTTGCGCCGGGCCAAGGTGCGCAGACGCGGGCAGTGGGAGGTGTTCCACCCCGGTCAGGACGCCGAGGACCGTCGCGACCACGCGATGGCCGTGACGATGCCGGGCGCGTGGGAGAACGGCGAGATCACCGTGCGGTACCGCCCGCTCGTGCGGCTGGCCGACGGAGAGATCACCGGCGTCGAGGCGGCCCTGCGCTGGGACCGGCCGGACGCCGGCCCGCTGGAGCACGACCGCTGTGCGGAGCTGGCCGAGGCGACCGGGTTGATCCTGCCGCTCGGCGAGTGGCTGCTGCGCGTCGCTGGAGGGCAGACGGTGTGGTGGCGGCAGCGCGGGCAGTTCGACCGGTCGCTCGTCGTGCGGCTCACCGCGCACCAGTCGACCGACGCGGACCTCGTGTCACGCGTGGTGGGAGTGCTCGAGGAGACCGGGCTGGCGGTGCAGGACCTGGCGGTCAGCATGCCGGCCGAGGTGCTGCCGGTGACCGATGCGGCCGACAACCTCGCCGTGCTCGCGGGGCTCGGCGTGCACGTGGGGATCGACGACTTCGGGCTCGGGCCGCTGGATCCGGCGTCCGTGCCGGAGCTGCCGGTCCGGTCGGTGCGGGTGGCGCGCAGTCTGGTCGCGCGCCGATCCCCTTACGTGACGGCGTTGCTGCCGTTGGTGCGCGAGGCCGGCATCACGGTCGCGGTCGACGGGATCAACAGCGAGGAGCAGGCGCAGTGGTGGCGTGAGGCGGGAGCGGACTTCGGGACCGGCGACCACTTCGGCGCGGCGGGGACGTCGGGCGACTTCCTGAAGAGGCTGGAGCCCCGGTGACCGGACGGGGTCTCCGGTCACATCCGGTCACCGGAGGAGTCTGCTAGCCGGTGAACTTCGCCAGCGCCTTGGTGAACTCGTAGGTCTGCTGGTTGATGCCGCTGCACGACGAGCTCATCGCACCGCAGTTGCCGCGGTCCCGGTTCACGGCCCAGAACGACACCCGCGAGAGGTGCTTGGAGTTCGCCCACGTCACGATGTCGCGGAAGTTCTGCGGGGTGACGGTCTCGCCGGTGTCGGTCTTGCCGTTCATCGACGACAGACCGCTGCGCCGGTACGCGGCGTCGTCGGTGAGCCCGTAGGTCGCCTTGACGTGGTTCTTCAGGCCATCGACCGCGCTCTTGGTGTAGGCGAACATGTCGCCGCCGCTGCCCCAGTCGAACGGCATGACGGCCCACGTGTCGATCGGCGCGCCGAGCTGCTTGGCGCGGGTGATCAGGCGCTTGCCCCAGGAGTTCGGGCCGGTGCGGTCGGTCGGCATCGTGATGACCGTCTTCACGCCGGGGTTGTTCTGCTTGATGATCTTCAACGCGCCGAGCACGCGGTCCTGGGTGGTGTTGTTCTCGAACTCGGCGGCCTCGATGTCGATGTCGATCGCCTTGAGCTGGTAGGCGTTGATCACCTTCTGGTAGGCGCCGGCGAGTGCGCTGGCCGAGGTGCAGAACTGGCCGAGCTTGTTGCCGGACCAGCCGCCGATCGACGGCACCGCGTCGCCGCCGGCCGCGCGGATGTTGCTGATCAGGGTGGCGTCGGAACCGGTGAGTGAGCGGGTGCCGTCCCACTTCGGGTTGCAGGTGCCGTCGCTGAGGATGAACGCGAGGGTGAAGGCTTTGATCCCGGTCTGCTGCATCACCGTCTGCGGGTTGGGCGCGCTGCCCCACTGGTAGAGGTAGGGCGCGGCGAGGACGGGGTTCACCGCGGCCTGCGCCTGTGCGGGCAGGAGCATCGCCGTGCACGCGGCAGCGACCGCGCCGACCAGGAACCGCTTCATCAGTCCTCCAAGACTGCTCGTTCCAGGGCGGCGGAGCTGGCAGGCTTGCAACGTCCTCAAAAATGGACTAGACCACCGCTATCTGTCAAGAAGGTAGTCGAAAGCCGGGTACTGCTCCGTCCGGCGGGCATCGCTGATCTTGTCGGTGCAGCGTGGTGAAATCGGGACGTGGCACTCGCACCCCAGCTGGTCCGCCGGAAGCCGGAGACGCGCCCGCGTCCCCGGTGGGACGACGCTGCCCAGCGCGTTTTCTCGCACGAGGGCGGTTTCCTGCGCGTTCTCGGAGGACCGGGCACGGGCAAGACGACGTTGCTGGCCGAACTGGCCGCGCACGTCGTGCTGGAGCAGGGGGCCGATCCGGAGAACGTGCTGGTGCTCACCGCGAACCGGCGCGCGTCGGTGGCGTTGCGCGCGCACATCACGCGGTTGCTGACAGGTCGGTTGTCCGCTGTCCGCGAACCACTGGTGCGGACCGTGCACTCGTACGCGTTCGCGGTGCTGCGCAACCAGGCGGTGCTGCTCGGTGAGCCGCCGCCGCGGCTGTTGTCGGGCCCGGACCAGGACGCGATGGTGCGTGAGCTGCTCGCCGGTGACGTCGAGCTGGGCGCGGTGAAGTGGCCCGAGCGGTTGCGGCCGGCGCTGGAGCTGCCGGGGTTCGCCCACGAACTGCGCGATCTGCTGCTGCGGGCGGCCGAACGCGGTCTCGGGCCGGAAGACCTGATCGAGCTCGGCGAGGAGCACGGGCGGGACGAGTGGGTGGCCGCCGGCCGGTTCGGTGCGCAGTACGAGGCCGTGAACCTGTTGTCCGGCATGGACTCCGCCACGGCGTACGCGCCCGCGTACGACGCCGCCGAGCTCGTGTCCTCCGCGTACGCCGCGTTCGTGAACGACGAGGAGCTGCTGTTCACCGAACGCCGGCGGGTGCGGTACCTGCTGGTGGACGACGCGCAGCACCTCGACCCGATGCAGTACTCGCTGATCAGCTCGCTCGGGTCGGGGGCGGCGCGGTTCGTGCTGGCCGGTGATCCGGACCAGGCGATCTTCACGTTCCGCGGTGCCGATCCGGAGATCCTGCGGGACGTTCCCGGTGAGACGGTCGTGCTGCGGCAGTCGCACCGGATGCTGCCCGAGATCCGTGACGCGGTGGCCCGGCTGGCGGCCCGGCTGCCCGGTGCTTCGCCTGCTCGTGTGGTGCTGCCGGTCGACGGTGAGGGGTCCGTGCAGGTGCGGCTGCTCGCCTCGTCCGCGCAGGAGGCGGCGTGGGTGGCGGACCAGCTGCGCCGCTCGCACCTGGCGGACGAGGTGCCGTGGTCGCAGATGGCCGTGATCGTGCGGTCGGCGACGTTGTCGTTGCCCGTGCTGCAACGCGCGCTGCTGGCCGCCGGTGTGCCGGTGGCGGTGCCGTCGGACGAGCTGCCGTTGGCGCAGCAGCCTTCCGTGCGCCCGCTGCTGGCTCTGGTGCGGGCGGCGGCGGTGCCGGGTTCGCTGGACGAGGACACGGCGGCGATGCTGCTGTCGTCGTCGTACGGCGGTGCGGATCCGTTGGCGCTGCGGCGGTTGCGGCGTGGTCTGCGGCGCCTGGAGATGGCCGCGGGTGGGGACAGGCCGAGCGGTGAGCTGCTCGTCGAGGTCGTGGAGACCTCGGACAGGCTGGCCGCGCTGGAGGACGCGGAGTCGTTGCCCGCGCGGCGGATCGCGCACCTGCTGGCGTTGGCGCGCAAGGCGATCGAGGCGGGGAAGTCCGTCGAGGTGGTGCTGTGGGAGCTGTGGACGGCCACGGGTCTGCAGGACCGCTGGGTGGCACAGTCGGCGCGGCGCGGCATGCCGGGAATGCAGGCGGATCGCGATCTGGACGCGATCGTGGCACTGTTCGAGGCGGCGGCGAAGTACGTCGACCGGCTGCCGGGTTCCGGCGTCGCGGGCTTCGCGGACTACCTGGAGTCACAGCGGATCGTCGGCGACACGCTGGCCGCCGCGGCCCCGACCGGTGAGGCGGTGTCCGTGCTGACGGCGCACTCGGCGGCCGGGCGCGAGTGGGAAGTCGTCGCGGTGCCTGGGGTTCAGGAAGGAAGCTGGCCCGATCTGCGGCTGCGCGGCACGGTTCTGGGCGTCGAACGCATGGTGGACGTGCTGGCCGGTCTCGAACCGTCGGTGTCGGCGGTGGCACCGATCCTGGCCGAGGAACGCCGGCTGCTGCTCGTGGCTGCCTCGCGGGCGCGCTCGAAGCTGCTGATCAGCGCCGTGCGGGGCGAGGACGAGCAGCCGTCGCGGTTCCTCGACGAGATCGAGTCGTCCGCCGAGGACGAACGGAAGCTGCACCGTCCGCAGCGCGGTCTGGTGCTGGGCGAGCTCGTCGGCGAGCTGCGCCGCGTGGTGTGCTCGGACTCGGAGGACCCGTCGCGGCGCTCGCGTGCCGCCGTCCAGCTGGCCCGCCTGGCCGAGGCCGGCGTGCCGGGAGCGCATCCGGAGTCCTGGTACGGCTTGGCAGACGTGTCGGTGGACGCTCCACTGTGGACCGAAGAGCAGAAGGTCAGCGTGACGCCGTCGACCATCGAGGTGATCACGAAGTGCCCGCTGCGCTGGGTGGTGGAACGGCACGGCGGCCAGGACCCGGCCGAACTCGCCTCGGTGACAGGCACGCTGGTCCACGCCCTGGCGCAGGCCGCGGCGTCCGGTGCCGACGCGGCCCAGCTGAGGGTGAAGCTCGACGAGGCGTGGGCCGCGGTCGACGCGGGCGCACCGTGGTTCTCCCGCCGCGAACGCCTGCGCGTGGAACGCATGCTGGACACGTTCCTCGCCTGGCTGACCATGAGCCGCAGCCAGCTCACCCAGGTCGCCGTGGAGGAAGAGATGGTCGTCGAGGTCCCGAAACGCGACGGAGGCCCGTGGCTGCAGGTCCGAGGCCGCGTCGACCGCCTGGAACACGACGAGGACGGCCGCCCGGTCGTGATCGACATCAAGACCGGCAAGAGCCCGGTGTCCCGCGACGCCTCACAGGAACACCCCCAACTCGCGGTCTACCAGCTGGCGACGTCCCTGGGCGGCTTCACCCACATCGGCCTGGGCACCGAACCCGGCGGCGCCCGCCTGCTGTACGTGGCGAAGGAGGACAAGAAGACAGGAGCCGTAGAACGCACCCAGGCCCCGCTGGACGAACAGGGCGTCCGCGCCTGGCTGGAAGTGGTCCAGGGCGCCGCCGAGTCAGTCCTCGGCCCGGAGTACACGGCCCGGGAGAACGCCGACTGCGACCGCTGCCCGGCCCGCACGACCTGCCCGGTCCACCCGTCGGGGCGACAGGTGAGTGAATAGGTTGACCTGCACGTTTCGCTCGTCCGACCGGCCGGCGGACACACCGGGCCGGGCGGTGCGGCCGGCCGTGAGGCAGGTAGGAAGATGTGTCGGTGACGTTGCACAGCGCCCTTGACCGGACTGCCCACTCGCGGGGAGTGCGGTCCGGGGCGTTCGAGCGGCGCGCGCCGGGCGGGTGCTTCACCCCGCGCTGCTCCCGTCCGGCCACCAGCGGCCGCCCCCTGGGCTGGTCCTGCGCCGCGGCAACGCCTCCCGCCCGTCGCTCGCTCCGTCCCGCCGCGCCGCACCTCCTTCCTGCCCGCGGCTCGCTCCGCCCCGCCACCCCAGACCTCGTCCCCGCCCACCGCTCGCCCCACCCCTCCGCCACTCCACACCCCCTTCCCACCAGCCACCCGTCCCACCACGAGCTCCCCCGATGACCGTCAGCCCCTTCGAGATCGCCGAAGCCCTGGGCCTGAACAAACCGACCCCCGAACAGGCCGAGGTCATCGCCGCGCCCGCCCAGCCCGCGCTGGTCGTCGCGGGTGCGGGTGCGGGCAAGACCGAGACGATGGCCGCGCGCGTGGTGTGGCTGGTGGCGAACGGTCTCGTGCTGCCCGACCGGGTGCTGGGCCTCACGTTCACACGCAAGGCCGCGCGGCAGCTCGCGGACCGGGTTCGGGCCCGTTTGCGCAGGCTGGCCGGGTCGCCGTTGCTGGACGAGCTGGATCCGAGCGGCGAGCGGAAGATGGCCGTGCTGACCGGCGAGCCCGTGGTGCTGACGTACCACGCGTACGCCGGGCGGCTGGTGTCCGAGCACGGGCTGCGGCTGCCGGTCGAGCCGGGCGTGCGGCTGCTGACCGAGACGGCGTCGTGGCAGCTCGCGCACCGGGTGGTGTCGACGTGGGCTCGCGACCTCGACACGGACAAGGTGCCGGCGACGATCACCGGGTACCTGCTGCGGCTCGCGGGGGAGTTGGGCGAGCACCTCGTGACGCCCGAGGCGTTGGAGGCGCACGCCGCGGAGTTCTGTGCGTTGGTCGAGAACGCGCCGCGCGCGCCTCGCCAGCGGGACGCGTTGCCGGAGAAGCTGCGCGAGGTCGTTGCGGCACAACGACTCCGTGTGGCTCTGCTGCCGTTGCTGGAGGCCTATCAGCAACGCAAGCGCAAGGAGGCCGCGCTCGACTTCGCTGACCAGATGTCGCTGGCCGCACAGCTCGCCGGGTTCAAGGAGGTGGCGTCCGGCGAGCGCGAGCGGTACGGCGCGGTGCTCCTCGACGAGTACCAGGACACCGGGCACGCGCAGCGCGTGTTGCTGCGGTCGTTGTTCGGCCTCGGTGAGCCCATGCCGGTCACGTCCGTGGGCGATCCCGCGCAGGCGATCTACGGCTGGCGCGGGGCGTCCGCCGCGAACCTGCCGCGCTTCGCCGAGGACTTCCCGCCGACGCGGAAGTTCGGGCTGCTGACCAGTTTCCGCAACCCTCCCGAGGTGCTGGAGCTCGCGAACGCGGTGTCGTTGCCGCTGCGGGAGGCCGGGCTGGACGTCGAAGAGCTGCGCGCGCGTCCTGGTGCAGGCCCCGGTGACGTCCGGCTGGCGTTGCACTCCGACATCCGGCAGGAGCTCGACTGGCTCGCGGACAACGTTGCGGCGCAATGGGAAGCGCACCTCGACGCCGAGGGCGTGCCACCGACGGCGGCGGTGCTGGTGCGGCGGCGGTCGGACATGGCGGCGATCGCGTCGGCGTTGCGCGAGCGAGGGTTGCCGGTCGAGGTCGTCGGCCTCGGCGGGTTGCTGGACGAGCCCGAGGTGCGGGACCTGGTGTCGGCGCTGCGAGTGCTCGTGGACCCCTTGGCGGGAACGGCGGCCGCTCGCCTGCTGACCGGCTCGCGCTGGCGGCTGGCCGCGGTCGACCTGGCGGCGCTGTGGTCGCGGGCGCGGGAGCTGGCGGGCGTCGCGCCACGACAGTCCGTTGTGGACGATCCACTGCTGGTGCTCGCGGACGCGTTGCCCGGCGAGCACGCGGAACAGGCAGGCCTCGCCGACGCACTCGACGACCCCGGAGACCCCGACGCCTACTCGCAGGACGGCTACCGGCGGATCCGGCGGCTGGGCGGCGAGCTGGCCGCGTTGCGGCGCAGGCTCGACCAGCCGTTGCCCGAGCTCGTGGCGGACGTCGAACGCACGCTGCTGCTGGACATCGAGTCGATGTCGCGACCGGGCATGGTCGGCCGCGCTCACCTCGACGCCTTCTCCGACGTGGTGACGGACTTCGCGGCCGCGTCCCCGTCGGCGACGCTCCCGTCGTTGCTCGACTACCTCTACACCGCCGAGCACGCGGAAGACGGCCTGGAGCCGGGCGAGGTCGAGGTGTCCGAGGACCGCGTGCAGATCCTGACCGTGCACTCGGCGAAGGGCCTGGAGTGGCACATCGTCGCGCTGCCGCACCTGGTGCGCGACGTGTTCCCCGGCCGCAAGAAGTCGTCGTGCTGGCTCAAGGCCGTCACGGAACTGCCGGCCCCGCTGCGAGGCGACGCGGCCGACCTGCCGTCGCTGCGGCTGTCCGCGGGCTTCAACCGCAAGGAGGTCGACGAGGCGCTGACCGTGCACGCCGAGGAGTTCGAGGACCGCAGGCTGGTCGAGGAACGCCGCCTCTTCTACGTCGGCGTGACGAGGGCCGAACACAGCCTGCTGATGTCGGGCCACTGGTGGGCCGAGGCGGGCGACAAACCCAAGGGCCCGTCGGTGTTCCTGCAGGAGATGCACGAGGTCCTGCAACGCGACAACCCGCCGGGAGACATCAGTCTCTGGGCCCCCGAGCCCGAGGCGGACACTCCGAACCCGCTCGCCGAGGACGTGAAGAGCTCCCAGTGGCCGGCCGACCCCCTGGGCAAACGCCGAGACGCCGTGGTCGAAGGCGCCGAGATGGTCCTGGCCGCCCTGGACGCCCTGCGCAACGCCCCGCCAGAGCCGTTGCCGCTGATCTTCGAAGAGCCGGCCGTCGTCGTCGACGACTACCCGCCGCCTCCCGACGAGCCGCCGGACGACGACTTCCCGCCGGAGCCCGAACCGCTCCCGGACGACGTGGTGCCCGACGACCCGGAGATGCCGGAGGACGACGACCCGGAGGGCTGGGCGCGAGACGTCGACGTGCTGCTGGCCGAACGCGCGGCCTCCCAGAACCGCCGCGAACAGGTGGAGCTCCCCGACCACCTGTCGGTCTCGCAACTCGTGGAACTGGCCAAGGACCCGGACCTGCTGGCCCGCAGACTCCGCCGCCCGCTCCCGTTCCCCCCGAACCCGCTGGCGCGCCGAGGCACGGCCTTCCACACGTGGCTGGAAAACCGCTTCGGCGCCAGCCGCCTGCTCGACCTGGACGAACTACCAGGCGCCGGCGACGCCGACGCCTCCCCGGACGCAGACCTGGAACGCCTGAAGGAGGCGTTCCTGCAGAGCGCGTGGGCGGACCGAACCCCGCACGACGTGGAGGTGCCGTTCGAGACGGAGTTCGAGGGCATCTCGGTGCGCGGCCGGATGGACGCCGTGTACCGCGACCCGGACGGCTGGACAGTAGTCGACTGGAAGACCGGCGCGGTGCCGGACGCGGAGGCGCTGCCGGCCCTGTCGGTGCAGCTGGCGGCATACCGGCTGGCGTGGGCGGCGTTGACGGGGGAGCCGTTGGAGCGGGTGCGGGCCGCGTTCCACTACGTGCGGCACGATCACACGGTGAGGCCGGCGGATCTGCTGGACGAGCAGGGGTTGAAGGACCTGATCCGGTCGGTGGAGTCGTGACAGGCGGCGCTCGCTGCCGGAGTCGTGAGGGGCGCGTTCGGCTGGAGTTGTGACGGCCAGATGCGGTAGCTGCGGAGTCGCGGCGCGCGGTTGGCCGCTGGGGGTCTACCGCTGTGGAGTCGTGAACTGGCGGAGTCGGTCGCGGTGTCATGATCGCGAGTTGTCCACAGGGTGCGGCTTTTTGACCTGCGAATATGGGTGCTCGGCTAAGCTGTGGACAGCCGGGAACCCAAAGCGGTTTTCAATCGTTGCGTGACAAGGAAGCGCGCGGGGGAGCAGCAGGCGAGCAGGGGCTGCTCAGCTTCGTCTCCGCGCGCGGGCAGGGACGGCGGGCTCGTTCCGATCGCCCGCGCGAGTCAGGACTGCTGGCGAGTCCCGGCCGGCGCGTGCGACTCCTTCAGCACCCGCTCGTACAGCACCTCGAGCAGCCAGCGTCCGAACAGCGACGGTCCGAACTCCGGTGAGCGGTCCTCCGGCGGGACCATCAGGTCGGCTGAGGTGTCGTCGCCCATCACCACGCCGATGCCGTAGTAGTCGAGCTCTATGTACGACCAGGCCTGGGACTCGTCGGAGCGGGGGAGCATCACCGCGCACGGGGCCAGGGTCAGGAGGGTGCCGCACGACTGGAGGGCGCGGTCCGTCGTGGACTCGCTCACCAGGACGCCGACCAGTTCCACCGCTGCCACCGGGAGGCGGTCGTGGGCCGCTGGCTCGAACCACGAGCGGAACCACGACGGGTCGGCGCGGGGTGGCCAGCCGTTCTGGGTTCTCCACTCGTGCACTTCCGGCAGCAAACGCACCACCGCGGACACCTGCTGGCCCAGGACGGCTACGTCGGGTACGACGACTCCGTCCCAGCCGAGCGCGGTTGCGGCGCGCTGAAGAAGCGTTTGCACAGGGCGCATCCTAAGGGTTCCTCGCGCGGAAAATGACATCGTTTGCGGGATACTCGGTTAAGGATTACCCAGGGTGGTCATGGGGCCGCTTTGGCCACTTTCCAGGCCCAAGCGACGAGTGGGATCTGCAGTGGCAGGCGACCATACGCCAGGGCGCGGGCTTTCGGCGACTTGTCGCGGAAATCCAGAGCCATTTTCACGTTTGCGGGGAACACCGCGATGAACAACGCGGCGGCTGCCAGGGCTCCCAGGCGGCGGGTTCGCGGGGTTGCCACGGCTGCGGCTACGGCGAGTTCTGCGGCGCCGGACGCGTAGGTCCACTGCCTCGGGGTGCCGGGGAGGGCTCGCGGGACGATCGCGTCGTAGTACTTCGGCCTGGTGAAGTGGGTGGTCCCCGCCAGGCTCAGCAGTGCGGCGAGCGCCATCGCCGACCGCGCTCGGGAACGGTTCGGTTCCATGCGGTCACCCTGTCATGCCTACGCCGCGTAGGCGAGATCGGGCTGGCCTATTCTCCACGAGCGTGGCAGGTGATTCTCATCATCCCGAACGCGCTGCTGTTGCCGCGCTGAGCGATTCCTTCGTCGCGGGACTCTGCGAGTGGATCAAGATTCCGTCAATCGGCGCCGATCCGGCGCACGTGCCTGACGTGCAGAGATCTGCCGAGTGGCTGGCTGCCCAGCTCAGGGCGGACGGCTGGCCTGAGGTCCGGGTCTGGAACGACGGGCCGGCGCTTCCCGCCGTGTTCGCCTGCTGGCCCGCCGCGGATCCCGATGCGCCGACCGTGCTCGTCTACGGCCATCACGACGTGCAGCCCGTCGATCCTGTCGAACGCTGGCAGCATCCGCCGTTCGAGCCCGTGATCAGCGGCGACGAGATCAGGGGGCGTGGCGCGAGCGACGACAAGGGGCAGGTCCTGATGCACCTGCTCGCGGTCAAGGCGCACCTGGCGGCGACCGGGCGGAATGCGCCGGACGTCACGCTGAAACTCTTCGTCGAAGGCGAGGAGGAATCCGGATCACCGCATCTGCGAAAGCTCCTCGACGATCACAGGAATGATCTCGACTGCGATCTTGTGGTGTTCACGGACACCGCACTTCACGAACGGGACGCGCCGACGGTCAACACCGGGCAGCGCGGTGTTCTCGCCGGCGAGATCACGTTCTTCGGCGGCACCGACGACGTTCACTCCGGGCGCGCGGGCGGTGCGATTCCGAACCCCGCGACCGCGCTCGCACGACTGGTCGCCGCGCTGCACGACGAGGACGGCCGCATCCAGCTCCCAGGCTTCTACGACGACGTCCGCGAGCCGACCGCGAAGGAGCGCGAGGACTACGCGGCGCTGCCGTTCGACGAGCAGAAGTGGCTGGCGCACAACGGAGGCGGCGCGCAGGCGCTGCACGGCGAGCCCGGTTACACGACGCTGGAACGGATCTGGGTCAGGCCGACCGCCGAGGTCAACGGGATCAGCGGCGGCTACACCGGTCCCGGCTTCAAGACGATCGTCCCCGGGAGCGCCAGGGCGAAGATCAGCTTCCGGCTCGTGCCCGACCAGCTGCCGGAGAACGTCGCCGACCAGCTCAAGGAGTTCGTCGCCAAGCACACGCCGCCGGGCATCAGGGCGGAGGTGAGCTTCCGCGGCGACGGTGTGCCGCCGTACGCGATCAGCCCGGACGACCCGGCGAACGCGACGGTCAAGGAGGCGGTGGAGCTGGCGTTCGGCGGTCCCGTGCGGTTCGCGCGCGCCGGCGGGTCGGGGCCCGCTGCGGTGCTGCAGGCGTGGCTCGGGGTGCCCCTCGTCTACCTCGGCGCCACCTTGCCGGATGATCGCGTTCACGCGCCGAACGAGCGCGTTGTAGTGCCGTTGCTCCTCAAAGGTGCGGAGGCGGCGGCTCACCTGTGGCGGATGTTGCCCGAGAGGTTGTCTCGATGAGCCTGACTGACGAAGCGTCGCACTCGCTCGTCGGCGTGATCAGGATGCCGGACCAGGTGCAGAGCCCGGTCCGCGCCATCCTGAAACGCGTCATCGGCGCGATGGCGGCGTTGTTGCTCGCGGTGCTGATCGTCTACCTGGACCGCGACGGCTACCGGGACGTCAACGAAGACGGTGTCTCGCTGCTCGACGCGTTCTACTACGCGACGGTGTCTCTCTCGACGACCGGCTACGGCGACATCACGCCCGCGTCGTCGTCGGCGCGACTGATCAACGTTCTGGTCATCACGCCGTTGCGGGTCCTGTTCCTGATCGTGCTGGTCGGCACGACACTAGAAGTTCTCACCGAGCGCTCCCGTCAGGCGTTGCGCATTCAGAAGTGGAGGCGGGTCGTGCGGGACCACGTCGTCGTCGTGGGTTATGGCACGAAGGGGCGATCAGCGGTCGCGGCGCTGCTCGGCGACGGTGTCGAGCCCGGCTCGATCGTCGTCGTGGACACCGTCCAGGAGTCGCTCGACGCCGCCTCCTCCATCGGGCTCGTGACGGTGCATGGCTCCGGTACACGCAACGACGTGCTGAGGGTCGCCGGCGCGGCCCGTGCGCGCGCGATCGTCGTTGCGCCGAACCGGGACGACACGGCCGTGCTGGTGACGTTGACCGCCCGCGAGCTTGCGCCCAAGGCACAGATCGTGGCGTCGGTGCGGGAACGCGAGAACGAACACCTGCTGAAGCAGTCCGGTGCGGACTCGGTGGTCGTGTCGTCGGAAACGGCGGGCCGGCTGCTCGGCATGGCCACGGCGACGCCGTCCGTGGTCGCGATGGTCGAGGACCTGCTCACGCCCGACGCAGGCCTGGCGATCGCCGAACGCGACGTCGAGGCGAGCGAGGTCGGAGGGTCGCCGCGGCACCTCTCGGACATCGTGCTGGGTGTGGTGCGGGGCAAGACGCTCTACCGGGTGGACGCTCCCGAGGCGGATGCGATCGAGCCGGGTGACCGGCTGCTCTACGTCAAGAAGGTCACGCCCGCAGGGGAGTGACCGACGTGCCGGTACCCGCCTCGGCGAGGCGGGTACCGGGGGGTGGCTGATCAGGTCAGCCGGTTGCTACAGCGGCGGCCAAATGCGCCACGCCTGGTCGATGTACGACGTGCAGGGGAACTGCACCAGCCGGGTGCCGTCGTTGCCTCCGCGGACGACCAAGCACTTGCCGCTGTTGACGTTCCTGACCCACAACCACTCGCTGCCCACGATGTTGTCGTAGTAATAGAACTCCCAATACTGGTCGGCATAGTTCAGACACGAGAACTGGACAGCCGGAGCCTCGTTGTCAGTACCGCGGACGAGCAGGCACTTGCCGCTGTTCCGGTTGCGCAGCTGGTACTGCCCGTTGCCCTTCTCGACGAAGTCCCACTTCTGGTCTGCGTAGTCCAGGCACTGGAACTGCACGGCGGGGTTGTTGTCGGCAGCGCCCTGCACCAGCAGGCACTTCCAGCTGTTGTGGTTCTGCAGCCAGCGGTTGGTGGGACCCGCCGCCGCGCCCACCTGTGCCAGATCGACCTTGTCCGACAAGGAAACCGCCGGTTCCGCGCCGGCCGGCTGGATGGCGCCGGCCAAGGCGAAGATCAATCCGAAAAATACGATCGCGATTCGATTTCTTGCACGCTTCAAAGGAGCCCCCAGGCTTGTGAAGGTGTCGCAACAGAATCGATCAGAGCATCGCAGCAGCAGCTCACAGAATTCATCGGGGGTGCAGTCATTGCTGCGTTGCGAAGTTCCCCGGCGGACCTCGATGCCCCCAAATCGGGTCCAAGAACCACGGTATTGCGGAATCCTGTACAGCGAAAGCGGCCGAACGGCCGAGACGGTTGCTCAGGAAACCGGGGCCTGCCGGGGACTGGGCATCACGGCCGGCGCGCGCAGAGGCGCGTAGCGGAAGAGGAACGCGTAGAAGCCACCCGCCAGCGCCGCCATGCAGAGCAGCAACGCGGTGAGGCGGCGCCCGACCGGTAGTCCGGCGGGGAGCGACGACGCGGAGGACACCATGTCGGTGCCGGTCGTGACGACCTCGAGGGTCTCGCCCTTGCGGTGACCGCAGCCGTCCAGTTTGGCCTGCTTCTTCTGGCCGCCCGCGTCCCATTCGACGGTGTCCGTGCCCTGGCCGCAAGCGCCGGTCTCGACGACGGTCGCGGCCACGGGTCTGGGAGGTTCCGAGGCGCCGAGCACCTTGGCGGGCGCCAGAAGCGCGACCGCGACACCGATCCCGACCAGTCCGACGACCAGCAGGATGAACACCCATCTGTCGGGGCTTCGCGGAACCGCCACACTGCGATGTTCGCAGACGCGGCGGTCCGCGTGGAGCCCAGGTTTATTTCGGCAGCTGACGCAGCTGCTCGACCTTGATGGTCTTGCCGTCGGACACGGTTCCGGTCACCGCCACGAGGTCGCCGTTCTTCGGCTTCTCGCTCACAGACGACAGGTCCAGCGGGGTCTGCAGGCCGTCGACCTGGATCAACGTCGCGTTGTTGCCGTTGACGTCCTTGATCGTGCCCTGCTCGTGGGCCTTCGCCAGCGCCACGTTCAGCGCCTTGCCGTCCTTCACGCGCACGGTCACGCGCTGGTCGGCCTTGAGCCCGGCGAGGTCGCCGCCACGGAGCTTCGTGGAGCCGTCAGTGGTCAACGACACCTCGCTGCCGTCGTCCTTGGTGATCGTGAGCTTGCCGCTCTCGACCGACTTCACCCGGCCGACGACCAGGGTGCTGTCCTTGAGCTTCGCCTTGTCCGGACGGCCCGGCTTGCCGGGACCGCCGGGGTGGCGCTCCGCGAACGCCGCGGGAGGGCCATCGGGGTTGTCGGCCGCAGTCGCGACCGCGATGCCGCCGACGGTGAGCCCGACGGCCGCGACGACGGCGCCGGCCCACGCAGATTTCTTCGACATGCGCTCAGGGTGCGCGCGCAATCTGAGCGTGAGCTGAAGGCGAGTCGCCCGAACTCCGGATGATCAGCAGAATGGTGAGGTGTCCGCCAGGGTGTTGGTGATCGAGGACGCCGAGGCGATCGGCGCCGCGGTGTCGTCCGCGTTGCGCGAGTCGGGTTACGAGGTGCAGCACCGCCTGGACGGGCGTCAGCTGGAGGCCGATCTCGGCCGCTTCCGCCCCGACCTGGTCGTGCTCGACGTGATGCTGCCCGGCCGCGACGGCTTCGCGCTGCTCGAGGTCATCCGCCGTTCCTCCGGCGCCGGGGTGGTCATGCTGACCGCCCGCGACGGCGTGCCGGACCGGTTGCGCGGGCTCTCCGGCGGCGCCGACGACTACGTGGGCAAGCCGTTCGTGCTGGCCGAACTGGTGGCGAGGGTGTCTGCCGTGTTGCGCCGGCTCGGGCGCACGCCGTCGACGGTGCAGGTCGGCGACCTGGTCGTGGACGCCGACGCCGGTGTCGTGATGCGCGCCGACCAGCCGATCGAGCTGACCGCCACCGAACTGCGGCTGCTCGTGTACCTGGCGGCCCAGCGCGGCCGCGTGGTGTCTAAGACGCAGATCCTCACGGCCGTGTGGGGGTATGAGGACTACGACCCGAACCTGGTCGAGGTCCACGTTTCCGCCGTGCGCCGCAAGACCGAGGAACACGGGCCACGGCTCGTGCACACCGTGCGTGGTCTTGGGTACGTGTTGCGGGCTGAGGAATGAACCTCCGCACGGTCTCGTTGCGGCGGCGGGTCGCCGTGTCGGTGCTGCTGGTGCTGTTCCTGGTGCTCGTCGCGTTGGTGATCGCGGTCGACCGGACGTTCGCCGGGCAGTCCTCCCGTGACGTCGAAGGGGTGCTGCGGGACCTCGAGACGCGCGCGATCACCTCGGTGGTGCGGGGAGCACAGCCACGTGAGGTTGTGCGGCAGCTGTCCAAGAAGAACGGCATCCGGGTGACCGTGGAGCTGCCGAACGGGACGCAGTTCGGTGATTCGCCGGAGGACGGGCAGTACCAGCGCAAGTCGCGCACCATCAACGGCAACAGGTTCACGTTCTACGCGGACACCGAGGCGATCTCGCAGGCGCAGGTCCGGTTGCGGAAGCTGCTGGTGCTGCTGGGGCTCGGGGCGATCGCCGTCACCGGGCTGCTGATGATCGTGGTGGTGCGGCGGGCTTTGGCGCCGTTGGACGCCATGACCTCGTTGGCGCAGGCCATTGCCGCCGGGCACCGGGGTGGACGGCTGAACCCCTCACGCACCGACACCGAACTGGGGCGCACCGCGGCCGCTTTCGACGGGATGCTGGACTCGCTGGAGGGGTCCGAGCAGCGGACGAGGCGGTTCGTCGCGGACGCTGCCCACGAGCTGCGCACGCCGATCACCGGGGTGCAGGCCGTCGCCGAGGCGCTGGTGCAGGCGCCGGTGGACTCGCCCGACCGGGACCAGATGTCGTTCCTGCTGGTGCGGGAGGCGCGGCGGGCCGGGCGGCTCGTGGACGACCTGCTGGCGCTGGCCCAGCTGGACGCCGGGTACGAGATGCAGCGCGAACCGGTGGACCTGCTCGGGCTGGCCGAGGCCGAGGTCGCCAGGACCCGGTACGTGGCACCCGACTTCGACATCGCCGCCGAAGGCGTCTCGGTCACCGTTCACGGCGACGGGCAGAGGCTGGCCCAGGTGCTCGCGAACCTGGTGGACAACGCCCGGCAGGCCACCGGTCCGTCCGGAACTGTGCGCATTCGCGTCGACATGACGGGATTCACCGTCTCCGACAACGGGCCCGGAGTGCCCGAGACCGAGCGCGAGCGGATCTTCGACCGGCTCGTGAGGCTCGACGACGCCCGGGACCGCCGGTCCGGCGGGTCCGGGCTGGGGCTCGCCATCGCCCGCGGGGTGGTGCGGGCTCACGGTGGCGAACTGACCTGTGAGCCTTCGGAGACCGGGGCCGTGTTCCGGGTGACCCTGCCGGTCGCGCTTTGACGATGAAGGGAACCTTCATCCCTGTTAGGCGACCTCGTCCGCCGATGCCGCGAAGGTGTTGCACGCCGTCGTCGTGTTGCTCTTGAAGCCCGCTGCCGCCCACTGCGCCTGGTTCGCCGCTGAGCCGTGAGCGTTGTTCTCCGGCTTCTCCTCCACGGCGTACTGGAAGTCCTCCTGCGCTTGGCGGGCCAGCTTCGTCGTCACCGAGCCCCTGCCCTGTGCGCTGGTGAGGAACATCCCGGCGAAGCAGTTCGCCTGCAGCTCGATCCGGCGCGACATCTCCAGGCCCGCCGGCGTCTTCTCGCCCGCGTCGGTGATCTTCAGGTCCGCTGCCCGCAACAGACCTGTCAGCGCCTGGACGTGGTGGCCGTACTCGTGGGCCAGCGTCGCCAGGTGGGTGGCCGGGGCGTCACCGCCGCCGTTCTCCCGCAGGCGGCTGGTCGGCATGTAGATCGTGCGGTTGCGGCCGCAGTAGTAGGCCACCGCGTGGTCCGCCTCCGGAGCGGCGCCGCACGGGCCGTCCTTGAGGTCAGGAGAGGCGTCCAGGGACGGCTTCTCGAACGGCATGTTCGCCGTCGTCAGGAGCGGGCCCCAGGCCGCGTCGAGGCACTCGACGCCCGCCGCGTAGTACGCCGCCAGCTGCTTGTCCGTGGTGGCGAACTGGGGGAGCGTGCAGGTGATCGGCGCCAGGGAGGCCGCGTTCACCAGGACCGGGTGGTCCGCCAGGCGGTAGACGGCCCGCGGGCGGACCGGGGTCGAGGGTTCCGTCGACGCGACCGGCGCCGGGCGGGACCCCGCCAGGGCGTGACCCGTCACCAGTCTGGGACTGCTCAGTTGACCGATTCCGAGGACGAAAGCGACCACCAGCACGAACACTCCCGCGAGGACCACCGGGTTGTTCCTGGCCGGTTGGGTCACGTTCGCCCCTTTCTAGGAGACAGAACCCGGGTCCGCTGCCCAGGTGTTGCACTCCGACGCCTTGTTCGATTTGTAACCGCGGTCGACCCAGGTGGCGTTGTTCTCCGGTGTGCCGTGGTCCTTGGTCGGGTAGATGTCGTAGTCGCCCCGGTTGCCCGCGTCGGTCAGACCCACCCGGATCACGTCCATGGGCACCGCTCCGTGCGAGAGCGGGGCCAGGGTCATGCCTCCGAAGCAGGTTGCTTGCAGCTCCATCCGGCGGTTCAGGTCGAGGCCCTTCGGAGTATCCCACCCTCCCGCGTCGTACTGCGCGCGGTCCGACGCTTTCAGCATTCCGGTGAGCCACTGGATGTGGTGGCCGTACTCGTGAGCGAGCTGGCCCAGGTACTTGCCGGGGTGGTTCGGGTTGTTCGGGTTGCGTTCGGCGGCGTAGGCGTTGGCCGTCCAGTAGATGCCGCCCTGGCAGTACCGCGCGGTCTGGTCGGGGCGCACGGTGCCGCACGGGTACTGCGACGTCTCGGTGACGACGTGCAGCTCAACGGGCTGGTACGGGAGGTTGGCCGCCTGGAGGGCCGGCTTCCACATGCTCTCGATGCACGGCAGTGCCGCCCGCAGGAAGCGGTCCTGGCCCGCCGGCGAGTAGTCCATCGCCGGGAGCGGGCAGCCGGAGATCGTGTTCGCGCCGAAGGCAGGCTTCAGGAACGGGTGGTCGGCCAGCGCGTAGATGGCCTTGGGACCCGCCTGGGTCGGCTGGGACGTCGGCGTGCGGGAGGCCGACGTGCGTGACGGCGCCGTCGTCGTGGTGGCCTCGGTGGTGGTGGGGGCAGCCGTGAAGGTCGGGCTGTACGTCGTGTAGTTCGAGTAGCCCGCGTCGCTGGAGTTGGCGTTCAAGGTCGCCGCGAAGACGCCGATCGCTCCCAGGCCGAGGATCACCACACCGCCGAGGATCAGCGCGACCATCGGGCCGTTGTTCTTGCGGCGCGGCGGTGGCATGACCGGGTACGGCGCATAGCCGTTGGGCGGTGCGCCCCACGTCGGTTGCGGCGGCGGCATCACCTGGACGGGTGGCGGCGGACCGTAGTGGCCGTACTGGCCAGGAGGGGGTCCCTGTGGTGGTGGCGCGCCGTACGGAGGAGGTGGCGGGCCTTGTGGCGGACGCTGCTGCCCGAGTGGTGCGGGCATCGGTGGCGGGCCGACCGGGCGTGGCGGTGGCCAACTGCCCGGCGGCGGTGGTTGCGTCATCGCCTGAGGTCCCCCCATTGGTGAGCCTGGGTCGGGTACGAGCATAGGCGGACAGAGATCGCGCGTCCCCCGACCGGGCTAACGCGTCCCGTCCACGTTTCTTCAGACGCGCGGGCCGGCGGATCGGTTCACGAGACGTCCGCGGAACTCGCCGCCCAGGTGTTGCAGGCCTTGATGTTGTTCTGCTTGTGGCCGTGCATCACCCAACGCTCGTTGTTCGGTGCACTGCCGTGGTCTGGCGTGCGGTTGTAATCGCCGCGTTGGCCCGCGTCTGTCAGACCGGTGTTCACGACGTCCATGGGCACGACGTTCTTGTGCGAGAACGGCGCCAGCGTCATGCCGCCGAGGCAGGTCGCCTGGAGCTCCAGCCTCCGGTTGAGCTCGAGACCCTTGGTGGTGTCGAAGCCGCCGACGTCGTACTGGGCCTGGTCGGCGGCGCGCATCATGCCGGTGAGCCACTGGACGTGGTGGCCGTACTCGTGGCCGAGCTGACCGAGGTACACGCCGGGGTGCCGGGTCCCGTTCTGCTCGTTGGCGTAGAAGTTGCCCGGCCAGTAGATGACCCCGCGGCAGAACATCGCTGTCGTGTCGGCCCTTCGCGAGCCGCAGGGCGTCTGCGTGCTGCCGGTGAACACCTGGAGCTCCACCGGCTGGTACGGCAGGTTGGCCGCCTTCAACGCCGGCTGCCACGCCTTCTCGATGCACGGCAGCGCCGCCGACAGGAACCGCTCCTCGCCCGCCGGGTTGTACTCCATCTTCGGCAGCGGGCACGAGTCGAAGTCGTTCGCGCCGACGTTGGTGGCGAAGATCGGGTGGTCGGCGAGCTTGTAGACGGCCTTCGGACCTGCCGGGGTCGACGGGGTGGATGTCCTGGTCGACGACGTGGTTGTCGTGGTGGTCGTTGTCGTCGTGGTGCTCGTGTAGGAGTAGGTGGGGCTGTACGTCGTGTAGTTCGAGTAGCCCGAGTCCTTCGTCTTGCTGTTCAACGCCGCTGCGAACACACCTACTGCGCCGAGGCCGAGGATCACCACGCCGCCGAGCACCAGGGCCAGGATCGGGCCGCTGCTGCTCCTGCGTGGAGGCATGACCGGGTACGGCGCGAATCCGGGGTGCGGGTGGTGGCCCCAGGTCGGCTGCGGTGGGGGCATGACCGGACGCGGCGGCGGCATGACCGGGTGGGGTGCGCGGCCGGGTGGAGGGCCGTACGCGAAAGGAGTCATCGGGGGCCGTGGACCCATCGGGGGCGGCGGTGGTCCCACAGGCGGACGCATGCCCGGCGGCGGCCCCTGAACCGGGCGGGGAGGCATCGGCGGCCCGTACGGCGGTGCTGCGGGCACAGGCGGTGGGCCCACCGGGCGTGGTGGCGGAAAACTGCCCGGCGGCGTTGGCGGTGTCATCGCCGAAAATCCCCCAGATGGCGTCTGTTCGAAAGTCCGCCGGAGCATATGAGGACTCCAGTATTGTCCGCAGCCGTGTTGAAGAACTGGGGAGTGGCGATCTTCGTCGCAGCCGCGCTGACGTCCGTGACGGCTGCCGGCGCGCTCGCGCAGCCGCTGCCGGGAACCGTCAGCACCGAGGTGCGGATGAAGCTGGAGCGCGACTCCAGGCTGTCCGTCACCGAGGCCGTCCACGTGCCGGACGGCAAGACGGTGAAGCGGACCGTCCCCTTGCGACTCGCGGTCGGCAACGACCTCGAGCGCCAGTACCAGGTCATCGACGCGAAGGTCGAGGGCAAGGGCAGCGCGGCCGTCAGCGGCGACGAGTTCTCCGTCACGCTCGAGGGCGGGCAGGCCACGCTGACCTACACGGTCGTCGGCGCGGTCGCTCCCGTCGGTGACGCGCTGGAGGTGCGCTGGCAGGTCGCCGGTGGCTGGGACACCGAGCTCGACAAGGTCGCCGTCACGTTCTCCGCACCGGACTCCCCGACGTCGGTCAACTGCCTCGCGGGGCCTGTCGGCTCGTCGCAGCCGTGCACGAGCGCGGACCTCGCGGACGGCAAGGGCGTGCGGGCGCAGGAGATCAAGCTCGGCGCGGGTGAACGGGTCGACGTCGCGATCGGACTGTCCGCCGGGGTCGTGCCGCCCAACGCCGTCGTGGTCGAGCAGTCCGGGCTGGCCGCGGCCTTCGCGCTCACCCCGGTCAGCGGTGCCGCGCTCGGCGGGCTCCTCGTGCTGTTGCTCGGTGGTGTCGCGCTGCTGTGGTACCTGCGCGGCCGTGATGCGGCGGCGCTCGCCAGCGAGGTCGGCGCGGTCAGCGTCCTGGTGCGCGACCAGAACAACAGGGTCGCGTTCGCCTCACCCGACGGCGTGCTGCCCGGCCAGGTCGGCACCGTCGTCGACGAGCACGTGGACGTCGTCGACGTGACCGCCACGGTCATCGACCTCGCCGTGCGCAACTACCTGTGGATCGCCGAGATACGCCAAGAGGATGGTTTCAGTCACGACTGGCAGATCGTGCGCCGCAACCCCGCCGACGCCTCGCTGTCCGGCTACGAGCGGGCCGTCTACGAAGCCCTTCTGCCGCAGGGGGTCGACGCCGTGACGGTGTCCGAGCTCCGCGGCCGGCGGATCGATCTCGCCCTCGTCCGCGACGAGCTGTACGCGGACGTCGTGGAGAAGCGCTGGTTCGTGCGCCGCCCGGACGCCGAGCGCAGCCTGTTCTGGTGGGTCGGTGTCGTGATCGCGGTCCTCGGCCTGGTCGCGACCGTCGTGCTGGCGCTGACGGTCGGCAACGCGCTGTTCGGGCTCGCCGTCGCGGTCGGCGGTGTCGCGCTGGCGTTCGGCGCGCGGTCGATGCCCGCCCGCACCAAGCGCGGCAGTGAGCTGCTGGAGCACGTCCGGGGCCTGCGCGGGTACCTGCACGGCGTGAAGCCGGACGACGTTCCGGAGGAGGACCGCGAGCTCGTGTTCTCGCGCTCGCTGCCGTACGCGGTGGTGCTCGGCGAGACCGAGGGGTGGCTGACCAAGTTCGGGCAGCAGGACCTCTACTGGTACGGGAACGCGTCCGACTTCCGGCGCAGCTTCCCCGCGTTCCTCGGGGCGCTCGACGGCGTGCTCGCCCAGGCGGGCCACCTTCGATCGCTCCGGGCGCCGAACCCGTAGGCTTGCCTGCATGGCCTCACCCGAACTGCACAGGTTCACGTTGCCCAACGGCCTGCGGGTGGTGCTCGCCCCCGACGCCAGCGCACCGGTCGTCGGCGTCAGCGTGCACTACGACGTCGGCTTCCGCTCCGAGCCGGAGGGGCGCACCGGCTTCGCGCACCTCTTCGAGCACCTGATGTTCCAGGGCAGCGAGAGCCTGGAGAAGCTGGCCCACTTCCGGCACGTGCAGTCGTCGGGCGGCACGTTCAACGGGTCCACGCACCCGGACTACACGGACTACTACCAGGTGCTGCCGAGCGCGGCGCTGGAGCGGGCACTGTTCCTCGAAGCCGACCGCATGCGCGCGCCGAAGCTCACCGAGGAGAACCTCCGCAACCAGATCGACGTGGTGAAGGAGGAGATCCGGCTCAACGTGCTGAACCGCCCGTACGGCGGGTTCCCCTGGATCCTCCTGCCCGCGGTGCTGTTCAAGACGTTCGCCAACGCGCACAACGGCTACGGCGACTTCGTCGACCTGGAGAGCGCCACGGTCGACGACTGCGCGGAGTTCTTCGACACCTACTACAGCCCGGCGAACGCGGTGCTGACGGTGGCGGGCGACCTCGACGTCGAGGCCACGAAGGCGTTGGTGGAGAAGCACTTCGGCGACGTGCCCGCACGTCCGAAGCCGGAGCGCCCGTCGTTCGCCGAGCCCGCCCCGCAGGGCGAGGTGCGCCACGAGCACGGCGACGCGCTGGCCCCGCTGCCCGCGATCGCGATCGGCTACCGCGTGCCGGACCCGGTCACCGACATCGACGGCTACCTCGCGTACCTGGTGCTCGCCGGCGTGCTGACCGACGGTGACAGCTCCCGCCTGCAGCAGCGCCTGGTGCACCGCGAGGGCATCGTGATCGACCTGAACGCCGGCTGCGGCTTGTTCGGCCCGCTCGAGGCCCGCGACCCGGACACGTTCAGCATCACCGCGATCCACACCGCCGAGGTCTCGCCCGACCAGGTCATCGCGGCCATCGACGAGGAACTGCAGAAGCTCGCGCAGGAACCGCCGTCGGCGGAGGAGCTCGCGAAGGTCACGGCCCGCTGGGCGTCGACCATGCACAAGGAGCACGACCGGCTCACGAACCGCACGCTGGGCCTCGGCTCCGCGGAGCTGCTGTTCGGCCGCGCCGAGCTGATCTACGAACTCCCCCGTCGGATCGCCTCGGTGACCGTGGACGAGGTGTCCGCCGCGGCCAAGGCGCTGCGTCCCGACGCCCGCGCCCTTCTCTTCGTCAAGCCCACCGGAGGAGCTCAGTGACTGTCTCAATTTCCTCTCCGGGGCGTAAGACCCACCGGACGGCCGAGGAGATCGGACGCACCGAGGTCGGCCCGCGTCCGCTGCCGGAGCTGGGCTCGCAGAAGGCGGCCGCTGACCTGTCCACTGTGGACACGGTGCTGCCGAACGGGTTGCGCGTCATCGCGATCAAGCGCGCCACCGTGCCGATGGTCGAGGTGCGGCTGCGCGTCCCGTTCGCGGACCCGGCGACGTCCAGCGAGGGCTCGGCGCACTCGGCGCAGGCGGAGATCCTCGCGAACACCGTGCTGACCGGCACCGCGACCCGTTCGCGCGTGCAGATCGACACCGAGCTGGCGCTGGTCGGCGGCGAGCTCGACTCCGTGGTCGACCCGGAGCGCCTCAGCTTCACCGGCAACGCTCTGGCCACGGGCCTGGGCACCGTGCTGGACGTGCTCCGCGACGTGCTGACGTCGGCGGCGTACCCGGCCGACGAGCTGGAGCGCGAACGCGCCCGTCTCGTCGAACGCATCACGCTCGCCCGCTCGCAGCCGAACGTCATCGCGCGCGAGGCGTTGCAGAAGAAGCTGTACGGCGACCACCCGTACGCCAAGGAGATGCCGGAGGCCGACGAGGTCGCCGCCGTCACCCGTGACGAAGTGGTGGCGTTGCACGCCAAGGCGTTGCTGCCGCGCGGCTCGGTCTTCGTGATCGTCGGCGACGTGGAGCCCGCCGAGGCCGTCGCGCAGGTCGGCGAGGCGCTGGGCGCGTGGCAGGGCGAGGGCGAGGCCGTCCAGCTGCCGCCGCTGCCCGCCGTCGAGGGCGGCGACGTGCTGCTGGTGCACCGCGCCGGTGCCGTGCAGTCGCAGATCCGCCTCGCCGCGCAGGCGATCCCGCGCACGGACGAGCGCTACCCCGCGTTGCAGCTCGCGAACCTGGTCTACGGCGGGTTCTTCTCGTCCCGCCTGGTCGAGAACATCCGCGAGGACAAGGGCTACACCTACAGCGCCCGTTCGCACCCCGAGTTCACGATCCACGGCGCCACGCTGCTGATCGACGCGGACACGGCGTCCGACGTCACGGCCGCGGCGCTGCTGGAGACCCGGTACGAGCTCGCGCGGCTCGGCATGGTGCCGCCGTCGGAGTCCGAAGTGGACGTCGCGCGCCGGTACGCGATCGGCACGCTGCTCACCAGCACGTCCTCGCAGGGCGGCCTGGCGTCGTTCGTCGTGAACCTCGTCGCGCTCGGTCTGGGCATCGACTGGCTGGTCGCGCACCCGCAGCGGTTGCAGGCCGTCACGCCGGAGCAGGTGGCCGCGGCGGCACTGGAGTTCTTCGCGCCGGGCAACTTCACCGGTGTGCTCGTCGGTGACGCCGAGCAGCTCAAGCCGAAGCTCGCCGCGCTGGGCGGGGTCTCGTTCCAGTGACCTTCGACCTGGCATCGCTGCCCGCGCTGTCGCGGTTCGTGGTCGACCGGTGTGAGCCGTTGCGCGGCGACGACGAGAAGCTCGCCGCGCTCTGGCCCAAGGCCCGGATGATCGTTGTCGACACGCGTGGCCGCACGCTGGTCGCGGACCGGGGCACGCGGCTGGCCGACCGGCCGGCCGTGGACTTCGGCGACCAGCCGCCCGTGAACGCCGTCCTGCTGGGTGAGCAGGACGGCGTGGCGTACTTCGCCGTGCTGATGCCCGCCGAGTCCGACGACCAGGTTCCGGTCGGTCGTTCGTGGGTCGCGCCGGAGCTGACGGACGAGCCGCAGTGGCTCGACCTGCGGCAGGCCGGTGCGACGCTGGACGACATGTCGGCCGGGTTGTTCACGACCGCGGCGGCGTTGTTCCAGTGGCACCGGCTCGGCAAGTACTGCGCCAAGTGCGGCGCCAGGACCGTGCTGGAGAAGTCGGGCTGGCTGAGTGTCTGCTCCGGGTGCGGGCGGGAGGAGTACCCGCGGACCGACTCCGCGGTGATCTGCCTCGTGCACGACGGGGCCGACCAGGTGCTCGTCGCTCGCGGGCCGGAGTGGCCGGAAGGCCGGTTCTCGGTGCTCGCCGGGTTCGTCGAGGCCGGGGAGTCCCTGGAGGCCTGTGTCGCGCGCGAGATCTTCGAAGAGGTCGGCGTGACCGTGAAGGACATCCGCTACCTCGGTTCGCAGCCGTGGCCGTTCCCGCGGTCGTTGATGATCGGCTTCGAGGCCGTCGCGGATCCGGCCGAGCCGTTGCGGCCCGCGGAGGGCGAGATCGCCGAGGCCAAGTGGGTGTCGCGGGCCGACGTCCGCAAGGCGATCGAGGAACCGGGGAGCGTTCCCGGGCTCGGGCTCGCGGGTGGCGCGTCGATCGCGTTCCGCATGCTGCAGAGCTGGTCCGGCGCGGCCTAGGGTCACGGCACCGGGTTGCGCCGAACGGCCTAATCCGGTGTGGTCTGGGTATGAGCAACCCGGAGCTGGAGGCGCGCAACGCGGCGTTGCGCGGCCAGGTCGACACGATGCTGGCGAACCTCGAACGGCAGACCGCCGAGCTGAAACAGGCGCAGGCCGAGGCCATGGCCAAGGTCGGCCGCGCGACCTCGCAGGACGGCCTCGTCGAGGTCACGGTCAACGCCGGTGGCATCGTCACCGGCGTCACGTTCGCCCCGGCCGCGTTCGAACGCAGCACCCCGGAGAAACTGGGGCAGAGCGTCGTGGCGACGATCCAGCGGGCCGCCCTGGTCGCGCGCGAGCAGGCCGACGCCGTGCTCGCGCCCTACCAGGAGAACGTTCCCGACCTGCCGGACCTCTTCCCCGGCATGCCGTCCCTCAAGGACCTCATCCCGGCGCCGCCGCCCGTCGTGCCGCCGGCCGCGCCGCGCCAGGACGACGACGAGCCGCCGGAGTCCTTCATGGACCGTCGCGGGAGCCAGTGGTGACGGGCTTCGAGGTAGACCCGACGGCGTTGCGCTCGGCGTCACCGAAGTTCTCGGCGGCGGGCGACAAGCTCCAGACGGCGTGGGAGGCGCTGCGCGGCGTGCTCGACGCGAACAACGGCTGCTGGGGCGGCGACGACGCGGGCAAGGAGTTCGAGAAGTCGTACGTGCCGATCGCGGACAAGGCGCGGCAGGCTTTTCCCGCGCTCGCCGAGGGCATTCACTCGATCCGGGAAGGTCTGGACGCCTCCGCGGACACCTGGGAAGCCGCCGACAAGGGTGGCGCTCGGTCGCTGGGAGGGAAGTGAGCCGTGGGCATCGAGATTCCAGGTGCCGTCCAGTGGCTCACGCCGATCGTGGTCGGCGCGGACTGGCCCGAGGGCGACGAGACGAAGCTGTGGGCGATGCGGGACGCGTGGGCAGCGGCCGCGAAGGCCGTCGGCGAGGTGCTCGGTGACGGCAACAGCGCGTCGACGGCCGCACTGGGCTGCATGAGCGGGCAGACCGCGGAGAAGTTCGAGGAGTACTGGAAGAAATACACCGAGGGCGACGCCTACCTGGTCACCCTGCAGCAGATCTGCACCGACCTCGCCGCTGGGTGTGACAACGCGGCACTGGGCATCGAGTACACGAAGCTCAGCATCATCGCCGCCCTGATCATCCTGGCCGCGCAGATCGCCGCGATGATCGCCTCGGCGGTGGCCACGTTCGGCGCGTCCACCGCGGGCATTCCGATTGCGCAGGCCGCCACCCAGATCACCGTCCGAATGATCTTCCAGCAGCTCGTCCGGCAGATCATCATCAACGTGATCATGAACGTCGGCGTCGACGCGCTCATCCAGGGTGGTCAGCTGGTCTTCGGCGAGCGGAAGTCGTGGGACGTCAGCAAGACCGTCGACGCGGGCATCGCGGGTGTCGCCGCGGGTGTCGCGGGTGGACTGGTCGGTGCGGGCAGCTCCGCGCTCGGCAACACGTCGAAGAACTTCTTGCAGGCCGCAGGCCGTGGTGCGGTGGAGGGTGCCATCTCTGGTGCGGGTGGCAACGTGCTGAACAACGTGGCGCACGGCAAGGTCTCCGCCGAGGACTTCGGCTCGGCGATCCTGTCCGGCGGTGTCTCCGGCAGCGTCGGTGGTGCGGTGGGCGGCATGCAGAACAGGCACGAAGGCCTGTCGAACACCTGGGACACCGGCACTCACACCGATCCCGACACCGGCGTCGTCACGACGAGCGGGCAGAACACGCAGGGGCACACCTACACCACGCCCGAAGGGTCGACCACGCGCGCCAACACCGAGGGCAACCCGTACCACGGCGGATGGGGCTCGGAGAACGCGAGCAAGATCCCCGGCGACGGCGGACCGAACAACGTCAACGACCCCGAGGACAGCGACTACCAGGTCAAGTCCTCGGCGAACCCACCGCGCATGGTCGGGCGGCTCGACCTGCCCGATCCTCCGAAGCAGGGCTAGCGCCAGGGCCGCCAGCCGGGAATCGGGGCGTGATCGGCGCGGGTCTCACCCCAGTCCCGGCTGCCCGGCGGCAGCGCGTTGTGCTCCGCGACCCGCATCCGGCCGCGCACCCGCCACCAGTCGGCCAGCAGCCACGCGGTCAGCGTCACCGAGATCAGGATTCCGATCCACGCATCGGCGCCGACGGCGAGGAACATCCAGGCGTACTGGCCGGTGAACGCCGCTGCGAACAGCCGCCACCCGATGCCGGCGGGCGCGTAGGTGCCCCTGCCCATTCCGACTGTCCGCCGCACTGCCCACTGACGCAGCACTCGCCACTCGTCGACCGAGGTCAGGGTGGGCAGCGTCGGCGTTCCTCGCCTGGAGCGGATCAGCTCGGCGAGCTCACCGGCCCGCGTCACCGGCAGGATCCACTGCTGCGGCCGCGCCACCAGACGCAGCAGCGGGTTCTGGCCGACGAACGCCGTGGCGCCAGTGGGTGCAGGCCACTGGTACACATCCGGCGCAGAGCCTGGCTGCGCGAGCGTGACGTCACCGAGCCACACGGCTTGAGCGGGGACACCGGGCGCCTGCGCCCTGCTCGGCCTGTGCACCAGGCGATCCCGCTGCACGTACAGCGACGCGCCGTCGCGCAACGGCACCCGCACCTCGACGCTGCGGCCGAGGTTGGCGCCCAGCCGGAACATCCGCCCGCCGAGGTGACCGAGCACCGGACACAGCACGAGCAGAACGGGGATCCAGAGGAATCTGCCCATGCCGATCAACCAGACCACGCTGACGGGCACCGAGAGCAGAGCCACCCGGCCCCAGGTCCGCGGCACGTTCCGGTTGAGCACCCACACCAGCCCGGCGACACCTGGGACGGTGACCACGATCCACGGCACACCGGGCGTCGTGATCAGTGCAACCGCAGGCAGGACAACGGTTCCTGCCAGCGCGAGCGTTGCGCCGACCAGCCAGCGCACCGCGAGTGGTGGCCCGGTGAGCGACACGGCCGGCCCGTCGACCGGGGTGGTCCGCTCCCCGGCCGGCGGTGGGGCCTCGCCGACCTCGTCGAGGTGGCCGGCGGTCTGCACGGCGGGGGTGGAGTGGACCTCGGGCAGGCCGGAGACCCGTGATCGCACGAGGGCGACGAACTTCTGCGGGGTCTCGACCGGCAGGACCTGTTCACCCGTCGTCGTCCGCAGCACCACGACGTCACCGGACGGCACGGGAAGCCCGCGTCCGTCGGTGAGCGTGATCCACGGCGCCTCGCCGGGCACCGCCTGCCGCGTGCTGATGCCGAGGAGGTCGGTGAACCCGTAGGAGAGCCTGGTCGGTCCGCCCGACGCCATCCGCCCGCCGCCGGACGACGCCGTGATCTCCAGGCCGCTGCCCGTCACCTCGACGGCGTCGTTGTACCAGCTCGGCCTCGGGTCGACGCGGAACTCGAACAACACCTTGCCCGGTGCGCGCTTCGACACCAGGTGCGCCAGGTACGTCGCGGCGAACGGAAGTCCGAACAGGATCGGCACGTTGACCGCGGGCGACTTGCTGCCCACGACGATCACGGCGGTGATCGCGGCGACGGCCGACACGGCCAGCGCGACGAATGGCCAGTGGTGCGGTTTCACGGCCCCATCCTGGCGAGGACGCCCGCCGGACGCATCACGTGGTGATCCTGGAGATGTAGCCGTCCGGGCGGACGTCTGCTTCGAGGCCGTCCAGCACGATGCTGGTGCCCAAGCCGGCGGACAGGTCGAGGCCGGGAACGAAGGTGCCCGCGAGCGGGTGGTCGCAGCCCGTCTCGTAACGGATGTCGGTGCCCTGGACCATCGCGGAGATGCGGCGTCTGACCTCCGGCAGCTCCAGCAGGTCGCTGAAGAGCGAGTACAGCTCGCGGGCCTGCGGGTCGGGGCGGGTGAGGGCGACCTGGGCCATGGTGTTGCGCAGCACGCGTTCCGCGACCGGGTGGCGTTCGGTGGTGTAGGTGTCGATCAGCTCGGAGTCGCCGGTCGCGAGCTTCCAGCCGAGGTTCAGCGCGTCGTGCAGGCCGAGGTTCAGGCCCTGGCCGCCGAACGGGGAGTGCACGTGGGCCGCGTCGCCCGCGAGCAGGACGTTGCCGCGGCGGTAGGTGGCGGCCTGGCGGGTGTTGTCGGTCCAGACCGTGGCGGTGTGGACGGCGGTGATGCGGACGTCGCGGCCGCTGACCCGGCGCAGCGACGCTTCCAGCACCTCGCGGGTGGGTTCGCGGGTCTCGGGAGGACCGTCGTACTCGATCATCATGATCCGGCCCTGGAGCGGACCGGAGGCGTAGACGCCGGTGGGCGTGCGGTTCCAGCCGCGGTCGAGCTCGCCGTCGAGGTCGACGATCGCCTGGTAGCCGGTGAGGCTCGGGCCGGTGCCGGGGAAGTCGATGCCGGCGAGCTTGCGGACGGTGCTGCGGCCGCCGTCGCAGCCGACGACGTAGTCCGAGTCGAAGTCGAGGCTGGTCACCTCGACACCGCGGTGGATCGTCACGCCCAGTTCCAGGGCGTGGGCTTCGAGAACGCGTTCCAGGGCCTGCTGGCTCAGCACGACCAGGTCTTGACCGTCCAGTTTGAACAGTCCCGCGAAGTGGCCGGTGCTGGCGCGGTACCAGGCGAGGCGGGAGGTCTCGGCCTCGCTCGCGGCGGTGATGGCCGGGCCGAGGCCGCGCATCGCGAGCATGTCGAACGTGCGGCCGCTGATCATGTGGGCCTTGATGGTGTCGGCCTGAGTGGTGAGGCGTTCGAGCACGGTGGTGCGGACGCCCTGCAGCGCCAGTTCGCAGGCGAGCAGGAGACCGACAGGGCCGGCGCCGACGACGGTGACGTCGGATGATGTTTTCATGCACAACATTTGATGATGAAAACATCGCGGTGTCAAACCTGTTTTAGGATGAGGTGGTGACGGAGCCGATCTACTCGTGGCTGTACGTGCAGCAGGGCGTCGACGCGGTGAGGGCCGCGATGGGACGCCGCATGGAGGCCGACGCCGGGTGCTCGCTGCTGGAGCACGTGGCGCTCTACCAGCTGCACCACAACGGCGGGCGGCTGAAGATGCTGGAGCTCGCCGAGCTGCTGGACGTGAGCCCGTCCGGAGTCACGCGGCTGATCGAACGGCTGGTGAAGCGCGGCTGGGTGACGCGCGAGCAGCCGCCGGACAACCGGCGGCTCGTCTACGCCGTGCTCACCGAGGAGGGCGAGGAAGCGTGTCTCGGCACCACGGCGCGCGTGTACCGGGCGTCGCTCGCCGAGGAGTTCACCGGGTTGCTGAACGACCGCGACCTCGCCGACCTGCGCCGGATCGGGCGCAAGCTGCTCGAGGGGCACGGACGGTGGGACGTGAAGCGGTTCGCGCCGTCAGAGGAGTGACGGCAGCACGTGCTCCTCGGTGACCATCAGGCCGGTCGTGGCCATCGTCTCGGCCAGGTCCGGGTCCCAGCTCGCGTTCTCCGGGCGTGAGTTGAGGGTCGGCAGCTCCACGCCGCGGGCGATCAGCGTGGCCACGGCCTCGCGGTAGTCGTTCGCCGACATCCGCCACGCCGTTCCGCCCGTCCAGGCGAGGACCTCGTTGGTGGTGCGGATGCCGTCCGGCGTGAAGTCGTTGTGGCACCGGACGATCTTGCCGTCGAGGTGGTGCTTCGCCTGTGCCGTCAGGCCGTTCGGCAGCACCACCAACGGTCCGGGTACACCGGACTCGAGCAGGCGCGGGCTGCGGACGACCGTGATCTCCCGTGCTTGCAGGGTGTCGTTCAACGTCAGGTAGCCCTGGGAGGTCAGCACCGGGTGGCTGTACGCGTCCGGCAGCACCCCGGCGCGTTCCCAGTCGGTGCCGGCGAGCCGCAACGCCTGCCGCACGACGCGGGTGAGCGGACGGCCGTCGTCGAGATCGTTGCCCGCCAAGGCGAACCGGGTCGTCCACTGCCGTGGTTCACCCGTCAGCCTCGCCAGGATCGACGCCGCCTGGTTCGCGATCATCGGCAACGCGGGCTGCGGGATCTTGCCGTACCTGCGCACGTGCTCGATCCACTCGGCCGCCCAGGGCGCGTGCAGCAGGCCGTGCTCGCGCAGGGCGAACCTCAGCACGGCGTCCGCGGTGGACGCCTCCTCGGTGCTGGACATCCCGACCGGCTTGCCGTGCACGGACTCCAGGACCTCGGGCAGGGTGCTGCCGTGCGCGCGAACGTGTTCGTCGAGACGTGCCAGTGAGATCTGGCGACGCGCCGGGTGCGCGACCGGTTTGCGGAGGAGCTCGCCGAGCGCGGTCGCGGTGCGGGCGTCCTCGACGCGGAAGCTGAACGCCGAGCGGCCGCCGCCCTCCATCGTCTCGCGGGCGAGGCGCCAGAACTCTGCCAGCTCAGGGCGGTCGAACTCAGTCACGACCTCAACTTAGGCCTTGACTTCCCGTCGCCGTGAGCGGACCGTACCTAACCATGAGCGCCGCACCTAATCGTGATAGGCAAGCCGAACGGCGTGAGGCCACCCGAAGAGAGATAGTCGACGCCGCGTGGGAGATCGCGCGCCGCGACGGGCTGGCCGCCGTGACGTTGCGCGAGGTCGCGGCCATGATCGGCATGCGCTCGCCGTCGCTGTACTCGCACTTCGACTCGAAGAACGCGATCTACGACGCGATGTTCGGCCAGGCCTGGACGCTGTTCCTGGCCGAGGCCGAGAAGAACTTCCGCGACCTGCCGGAAGCGCCGCGCGAGGCGTTGCTGGCGATCGTCCGCCACTTCTACGACTTCTCGGTCACCGACGTGGCCCGCTACCAGCTGATGAACCAGCGCTCGATCCCCGGCTTCGTGCCGTCCGAGGCTGCCTACGCGCCGTCGGTGCAGGTCATCGATCTGCTGCAGCGGACGTTCCACCGGCTCGGCATCACCGACGGCGCTGACGTCGACCTCTTCCTCGCCCTCGGCGGCGGGTTGCTGGAACGGCAGCTCGCCAACGAGCCCGGTGGCGACCGCTGGCTCCGTCAGCTGCCGCGCGTGATCGACATGTTCGCTGACGACCTCGACCTTCCCGGACCTCCGCTGAGGAGCACGACATGACTTCCGCACTCGCCACCAGACCCAGAAGCTCCGCGCTCGACCGCGACATCGCGGTGCGCCTCGCCGAAACCGAGTACGGACGGGTCGTCGCGCTGCTCGACGACCTCGGGCCTCAGGACTGGGCCAGGCCCACCGACTGCCCGGGGTGGGACGTGCGCGCGATGGCCGCGCACATGCTGGGCATGGCGGAGATGTCCGCGTCCATCCGCGAGAGCCTGCGCCAGGTCAAGGCGGCGGAGAAACGCGGCGGCGTGTTCATCGACGCGCTGACCGAGCTCCAGGTGGCCGAGCGCACGGACATGTCCCCGGCCGGCATCACCGCCCGCTACGCCGAGGTGGCCCCGCGCGCGGTCAAGGGACGGCGCCGCATGCCGTGGTTCGTGCGCAAGCAGAAGATGGGCCAGGCGCAGCAGATCAACGGCCGCGACGAGACGTGGACGCTCGGCTTCCTCGGTGACGTGATCATGACTCGCGACCCGTGGATGCACCGGGTCGACATCTCGCGGGCCGTCGGGGCACCGCTGGTGCTCACCGCCGACCACGACGGCGTGCTCGTCGACGACGTCGTGCGCGAGTGGGCGCAGCGGCACGGCAGGCCGTTCACCCTGCACCTGACCGGTCCGGCGGGCGGCACGTGGGGCGAGGGCGGCCCGGTGCTGGAGTTCGACGCGGTCGAGTTCTGCCGCGCGCTCTCCGGACGCGGCAGCGCCCCGCTGGACACCGAGGTGCCGTTCTAGGGAACGATCCACTCAGGACGGCCGTACCCATCGGTCGCGAATACGGGCATCCGGGGCATCCTCGGCGACACGTGAGGCGTCTACTGGGACATGAAGAAAATTCGACTGCTCGCCGCAGGGGTCACGGCGGCGGTCACGGCAACTTTCCTGGCGCCGCTGCCCGCAAATGCCGACCCCCGGGCTGAGATCGCCTCGGACGCCCAGGCGGCGTTCGCCGTGTTCGACCGCAAGACCGGACGTACGACGATCGCCTGGGACGAGCACAAGCAGTACCGCTCGGCGTCGGTGGTCAAGATCCTCATCGCGCTCGACTACCTGGAAAAGCGCGGCCCTGACGCCGAGATCCCGCAGGCCGACCTGGTGCGGCTGGAGCCGATGCTGAGGTCGAGCGACGACAACGCGGCTTCGGAGCTCTGGGTCCAGGAGGGCTGGGAGAAGATCGTCGAACGCATGGTCGTGAAGCTGGGGCTCGAGGACACCGCACCGCCGGTCAACGTCGGGTTCTGGGGCTACACGGCGCTCAGCGCGGCCGACGTCGTCAAGATCTACCGATACGTGCTCGACCAGGCACACCCGAAGTTCCGCGATTTCATCATGGGCAACCTGCACCAGGCGACGAAGTGCGCGACCGACGGCTTCGACCAGTCGTTCGGCCTGCCGAGCGTCGTTCACGGCGAGGTCGCCTACAAGCAGGGGTGGTCGCGCTTCGGTGACACGCCGCCCAGGCCGTGCGTCGAATCGCGGAAGCCGCAGAAGACCTACCCCGGTGTCGCCAAGGACGGTCCGGTGGGCGAGGGCCTGCGTTCGGCCGCCGACGTCGACCTGACGCGTCCGGCGATGCACACCACCGGCACCTACGGGCGCCACGACCGCAAGATCATGGTCGTGCTCACGCTGGAGCCGGTGGGCACCACCTGGGACGTCTCCGCCGATCGGATCACCAGGCTCACGCGCGCCGTGCACCTGGCGGACCGCATCCTCGACTGATCCGGTTGAAACGATGAACGGCGCTTTTGTCCACCTCAGGTGCACAAAAGCGCCGTTCATCGCGGGCGTCTAGGGGTCGATTCGGTCCAGGGCGGCGCCGTCCCAGGTGGTTTGGGTGCAGGCGACGCCGCGGCCGTTCTTGGGCCGCAGCACGTCGAAGATGTGCATGCGCGGGATCTTGTCGGACACGCCCCAGCCGCTCGGCCAGGTGATCACCCAGTCCATGTCGAGGTCGACCAGCAGGCCCAGCATGCGCGCGATGGTCGGGTCGTCGAGCCGTTCGAAGGCCTCGTCCAGCAGTACCAGGCGCAACGGGTCGAACTCGTCGCTCACCGCGTCGTAGAAACTCGCCGCCGCCGCGAACAGCGTCACGTACGAGATCAGCCGGGTCTCACCGGACGACAGCTGGCGCAGTCGCCGTTCGCGCGGGTTGCCGTCGGGGCCGGTGTCGGCGACGGTCACCGTGAACTGGTGCCACGTCCGGTAGTCCAGCGCCCGCGACAGGATCTCCGCGTAACCGCCGGAGTGCGTGTCGCGCTCGTTCTCGATCCGCTCGGTGAAGACGCGGCGCAGCGTCGCGTCCTGCTCGGGCGTGCGTTCGCCGAACGGCAGCCGCACGAGCGCAAGCGCTTGCCTCGTCTGGTCGTCGAGCGCGCTGGACGACTTCCAGGCGAGCTTCACGTGCACGCCCTGGCTGGACCGGGCCTGCGAGAGCACCTCGTTCATGCGCTTGGTGAGGTCCTCGGCGACGGTGATCTGGCCGCGCAGCCACTCGGCGAGGTCTCGGATCAGGTAGTCGGCGAAGATGCCCTGGTACTGCTCGTCGAGGAACCCGCGCTGCTCGGCCAGCTTCGTCGTGACCTGACGGGCGGCGACGGCGACGGGTTTCGCGCCCTCCTCGCCGGTCACCGTCACGGTGAGCAGGCCTGCGTGCTGCTCGGCGGCGATGTCGTGGCTGCCGGCGAGCGCGGTCTGGAGGGCCTGCAGCTTGGCGATGACGGTGGCCTCGGTGCCGCCGCGCCGATCAGGAGTCTCCGCGATGGCTTGGCGCGCCAGAGCTTCCTCGGGAGCCTCGGGGAACGCCGCTGCCAGCAGGCCAGGTGCGCGCACCGTGGCCTGGAAGTTCGCGGAAGCGCGTTCCAACGCCTCGGAGGCGTCGGCGATCTGCGTGGAGTTGGTCTCCAGCAACGCTTCCAGCTTCGCCGCCTGCTCCCGCGCGGTCGTGATGCTCTCGCGCACACCCTTGAGGTCCTCGCGCATCTTCTTGCGCGACTTCTCCAGCTGCGTGAGCTGCTCGCTGATCTCCTTGGCCTCACCTCCGACCGCGTCGGTCAGCTCGGCGAGCGTCCCGGCCTGGGCCGCGTAGTCGACGCACCGGGTGTCGGCGTCGGCCTCGGCGGTCTGCCGGTCGGCGACGGCCTCGTGGTAGCGGTGCGAGGCGTCGGTGAGGTCGGAGATCGTGCCCTGGCAACGCCTCTTCACGGCGTCGCCGAGCAGGTCCGCGGTCCGCTGCGCCTCGCTCGCGGCCGCCTGGGCCTGCCGGAGTGCCTCGGTGTCCGAGGGCAGTCCGGCGTCGCCTGCTTGGCGGGTCAGCTCGCTTCGCGCCGCTTCCAGCCGTGCGTTCGCGTTCTCCAGGGCGTCCCGCAGCTCGAACGTGCGCTGCTGCGCCCGTGCCGCGGACTCCTCGGCGGCCTGGACGCGGCTGTGCTTCGCGATCAGCTCGCCGTCACCGGGGAACGCCGCGAGGTGCGCCTCCCACGTGGCGACGTGCTCGTGGGCGCGGGCCAGCTCGTCCTCCGCGGTGCCGAGCTGCGCGCGCAGCTCGGCCAGTTCCTCTTCCAGAGCCGCGATTCGACGACCGCGGGCGGCCTCTCGCGCGCCCGCACCGATGAACTCGGCCTCGGGCTTGACCCAGCGGCCGGTCAGCACGCCCGTGCGCCAGTCGCCCGTGGTGGTCATGTCGTCCAGCGACACCGCGCGCAACAGGTCGGCGACGAGCGACTCCGGCACCGGCGACCCTTCCACCGCCGGCACCAGGAACTCGGCAAGCGTTGGGCCTTCAACGGCTTCCCGCGGAACGGCCAGCACGTCGTCGAGCTCGCCGCCGTGCGCCGTCACCCACGCGTCGAGCAGGCCGCTCGCCTGCAACGCCGCCTCCAGCCCCGCGCGTTCCGGATCGGTCAGCGAAGGTGCGAAGTCCACCAGCCGGTAGAACGGGGCGCCCTTGGTGGTGTCGCGGGATGCCGACGTGTACTGACCGGGCACGGGAACGCGCTCGTTGCCCGAGCGCAGGCCGACCAGTTCCTCGTCGAGCGTGTCCAGGCGAGCGCGCAGTTCGGTGCGCTGTTGCGTGAACGCGTGGGCAGCGTCGCGGGCCGCCTGCACGAGAGGCCCTGCCCACTCGCGAGCGGTGGTGCTCAACGTCTTCGCGGCCGCGGGATCGGCGGTCTGCGGCAGGACCAGGGTCTCGGCGGGACGTTCGTCGAGCAGCGGACCGCTCGACGTCCAGACCTCGACCTGCTCCAGCCAGGTCTGCACGACCTCGGCCAGCTCCTGCATCTCCTGGTTGCGCAGCGCGGTCGCCTCGGTCGCGCCGTGCTGGGCGTCGCGGGCTTTCTGCCGCAACGACTCCACCTCGCGCTGCTGCGAGTCCAGCCCGATCGCCTGCTCGTGCAGCGACAGCGCGAGCGCACCCCGTTGGCGCGCGAGGGAAGCGATGCCCGAGGTCTGGTCGACGACGGACGTGAGCGCGGCCAGCACGTCCTCCGTCGCGGCGGCGGGCGGCACGCGGCGTTCGATCGGCAGCGGCCCGGCCTCGGGATCGGGCTTGGCCCGCACCGAGTCCGTGGTCACGGTCGCCTCGGCGGGCGGGACCTGCGGCACGTCCGGCGCGAGGTCGGCGTCCATGCCGGCCAGGCGCAGGTGCTCGCGCAACGGGTCGCTCAACGCGTCGGCGGCGCTCAGGTCTTCCGCGAGCCTTCGCAGCAGCCGCAGCACATTGTCGACGGCCGCGTCCTCCTGGGCGCGCTGGCGGTGAGCCGTTTCGAGAGCGGCGACGGCGGAGGAACGCTTCTCCGCCACCAGGTTCTCGCGCGTCTTGAGGTCCTGGAGGTCGCGGAACGCGGGCAGTTCCTTCAGCGCCGCGATGGTCTCCTCTGCCTGCTGCTCGCCGGTCTCCATGTCGACGAGTGCCTGCTCGGACGCCGCGCGCTCCATCCGCGTGAGGTCCAGCTCCTGGGTGAGCTTCGACTGCTCGCGTTGCAGCTTCGCCACCGACTTCTCGGCGGTCTCCAGCCGTTCCGAAGCTGACCGCAACCCGCCGAACGCGTAGTCGCTGTAGGTCTTGAGGAACGTGCTCAGCGCACTGTCCGCAGAGGACAGTCGCACGATGTTCTCGCGGATCGACTCCAGGTCGTCGAACGACGTCGCGAGCTGCTCGACCATCGTCTGGTCCAGCGGCGGCAGTGCGTCGCTCAGGATCTGTTCGAGCTGCCCCTCCAGCACCTTCAGGCCGACGTCCGGGTTGCGCAGCGTCCGCTGGAGGTGCAGCAGGTCGCCGTACCGGGCCGCGGGCACGCCGTAGACGCTCTCGGCGATCTTCGCGCGGAACGCGGGTTCCTCGAACATGCAGTCCGCGCCGATGAGGTCACGCAGCTGCGCGGGGCCGTGCGGGACGCGTTCCGGGCCGGCGAGCTGGAGCTCCGTGCCGACGCGCATCGGCGTGACGAAGCGCCACGAGTCCGTGATGGCCTGCGAGGTCTTGGACGCCTTCACACCGAGACCGCACGTCAGGTACTCGTTGCCCGAGTGGTCGGCGGCCTCGCGGATCAGCTCGACCCACGCGTAGCCGATGCGGTTCGGGCCGCCGTCGTAGTCGTCCAGCATGAGACGCCGGATGCTGACCGTGTCGAAGCCCTTGGAGCCGAGCTGGCGCAGGTCGCCGTCCAGGCACAGCGGCAGCAGCAGCTCCAGCGTGCGGGACTTGCCGGAACCGTTGGTGCCCTGGAAGATCGCGCGGCCACCGGAGAAGTCGAACGTCTGCTCGGTGTACTGCCAGATGTTGACCACGCCGCCGCGGTGCAGCCGCCACCTGCTCATGACACGTTCTCCTCGTCGAACAGGGACCAGCTCGGCACTTCGGGCACGACAACGGGTTCCGGTTGTTCTCGTTCGGGATCGCCGTCGGGGGACGGCAACCAGCGGTGCGCGGCCGCGCTGATGGACCAGCCTTCGTCCGTCTGGACGGCCAAGCCCATGCGGCGCAACAACTCCGTCACCTCGGCGACCAGCCGGTCGAGGTCGTCGGTGAACTGCTTCGACCACGCGGCGGGGTAGTCCTCGACCAGTGCGGCGCAGACCTCGCCGATGCGTTCGGTGGTCACGACGTGCCGTGCGGGCGGGTCTTCCTCGTCGCCCTCGACCAGGTCGGGGAGCGCGAGAAGTGCGATGCGGGCGACCGTCGAGACGCCGGGGAACGACAGGTCGGTCAGGAAGTCCTCGGGGTCGGCGGCGAGCACGCCCTCGACGCGGCACTCGGTGTAGAGGCCGAACGCCTGCTCCAGCAACGCGGTTTCCTTGCGCTGGTTGCGGCGCAGCCACTCCGCCTGGTCGTCCGGCAGGTCCGCGTAGAGCACCAGCGGCGTCTCGACGAGCTTGCGCCGCACGGCGTGCTCGACGCCGCGCGGGCCGGGGCGGGCGGCCAGTTCGACGAGGTGAGCGGGGTCCTGGGCTTCACCGACCGGACCGGTGACGAGCTGGCCCAGCAGGTCGGTGTCGATCGTGATCAACGCTTCCTGCGGGATCATGTCCTGCGCGACCGAACCCTCGGTTTCCTGCAGCACGCCAAGGGAAACGAGGTGGCGCAGCGCTGCCGTGAGCGCACGTCGTTCGGTGACGTCGTCCGGTGCGTCGATGCCTGCTTCCACTGCGGCGGAACGGATGTCGGCGACGAGTCGGCTCAGCAGCGTCTGGCGGCCGATGCCCGTGAGGACCGCGAGGGTGAGCGCCAGGTACGCGTAACCGCGCGGGGACATGCTGAGCACGCCGCGGGTGTCGTCGTGGCCGGGGCCGGACTTGTAGAGGCGCGCGAACCGTCGTTCGACGACGAGCCGGTAGCCGAGCAGGCCGGCGAACAGGTCCTGGAGGGTCGCCCGGTGCCGGTAGACGAGGCTGAGCAGTTCGCCGTCGGGGCCGTCGCTGCGCAGCAAAGGCCTGCGCAGCAACGTTCGCGCGCACCGCACCACGTTGGCGGCGTCGATGTCGGAGAGGTTGTCCAAGTGGTTCATTGCTTCAGTGCCACCGTCGCGTCGTGCAGGGTGAGCGTCCCGGCGGCGGACTTGATCTGTGTCGTGGTGCCGTGGGCGATCTCGAGTTTGAGGCCGCGCACGGGATCGCTGGCCGATCCGCTGTCCTGCGGCGAGTCGCGCTGGGCCATCGCGAGCGTCAGCAGCTCGCAGAAGACCTCCAACGCGCCGTGCGTCAGCGTGGTGTTCTCCAGGTTTCCGGCGGCCTTCGTCAGTTCCGCGACGTGCCGCGCGCGGATCTCGTCGGCCTCCCTGGCCTCCGCGAGCAGCGACTGCTCGGTCATCGGGTCGTCGAGGATCCGCGACGGCCGGCCGCGCGCTCCTCTGTCGCCTCTCGTGCGTACCGAGACTGTGACGTCGCAGACCGGTCCGTCGCGCCACGGGGTGCGCTCGTTGTCCGAGTCGTGCTCCGGCGCGGGGGAGAGGTGGCGGGCGCTGTAGAGGCCGAACGCGGCCGCGTAGATCTCGTGGGCCTGTTCGCGCGTCGAGTTGTCGAACCAGCTCGCGAGCTTCAGCAGCTCGGCGCGGCGGCCGGGCAGCAGGCCGCCGCCGGAGGTCGCTCTTTTGACGCTGGCCAGAAGGCTGCCGATCGCGCGGGCCGTCGCTTCTCGGAGCGCAGTGACCTGGCTCGGACGGCCGGGGCGGTCGACGAACCAGTCCGTGAGCTCCTGCCAGTCCTCGGGGGTCCGGCCGCGGGCGCGTTCGACGCTGGCGCCGAGGTCGGTGCTGAGCAGCCTGAGCAGTTCGGAGCGGGCCCTGGTGAGGCGGGCCAGGGCTTCGGCGATCGGGGGCGTGTACTTCAGGACGTCCTCGACGACCCGCTGGATGTACTCGACCAGCAGGTTCCGGAAGCCCGCGATCTCGTCCGGCGCCAGGTGGTTCCGCGTCACGACCTGGCCGAGGTAGGCGTAGAAGTCGCGCACGGTCGCGGCGAGCTCGGCGTGCTGCAGGAACAGGGTCGTGACGCGTTCGGCGAGGAGTTCCTTGGTCTTGTCGCCCTCGTTGAGCAGGGCAACTGAGAGGGATCCGCCGAGCTCGTTGAGGCCGCGTTCGATGGCGGGGAGGAGCTCCCTGGACACCTCGCGGGCGCCTTCGGGGACCCGGAGCAGCTCGTCGACGTCGCGTTGGACGCGGACCGCGAGCTTCGACACCTGGTACCGGACGCTGCCGTGCTGGAACTCGGCGATGCTGGCCGCCACGACCTCCCTGCGCCCCTGGACGAGGTTGCCCCACTCGACCAGCTGCTTGAGGCGGTTGATGACGTTCTCGATGCGGCTCTCGCCTGCTTCTACGCGGCCTTCTCTTTCCTGACCCGCCAGCGCGCCCGCGACCTCGCCCGCACTGAGATCCGCGAGCAGCGTGGAGGTGAACAGCCGCATGATCGCCAGGTACGTGCGCTGGTGATCGCGCGCGTCCAGATAGGCGTACAGCTTCAGCCGCTTGTGCTCCACGACCGGCCACCCTAATGCGCGCGGTGTTGTGATGCGGCGCTACCGTGCCTACAGCGAGCTGGGGAGGATGCCGTGGGCGCGGGGCGCGCGTTGGGGTTGTTGCTGGGCGTGGCCGCGGACGCGGTGTTCGGTGATCCACGCCGATTTCACCCGGTAGCGGCATTCGGAAGCTCCGCCGCGGCCCTGGAGAAGCGCGTGTACGCGGACTCCCAGGCCGCCGGCGTCGCGTACTCGGCCGTCCTGGTCGGCGGCACCGTGGCCCTCGGCGTGGCCGTGGAACGCGTGGCCCGCCGCCACTGGCTGACCCAGGCGCTGGCCACGGGCGTGGCGACGTGGGCGGTGCTCGGCGGCCGTTCGCTGGCCGTGGAGGGCACGTCGATGGGCCGTGAACTGGCGGAGGGCGACCTCGACGCCGCGCGGGACCGCTTGCCTTCCCTGTGCGGCCGTGACCCGTCACGTCTGGACACGTTGGGTTTGGCCCGCGCGACCGTGGAATCCGTGGCGGAGAACACATCCGACGCCGTCGTGGCGCCGTTGTTCTGGGGCGCTGTCGCCGGCGTTCCGGGCCTGCTGGGCTACCGCGCGGCCAACACGCTGGACGCGATGGTCGGCCACAAGTCCCCGCGCTACCAGCGTTTCGGCTGGGCCTCCGCACGCCTGGACGACCTGCTGAACCTGCTGCCCTCCCGCTTGGCCGCGCTGCTGACCGTCGGCGGCGCCCCCGTGGTGGGCGGATCGGCAACGCAGGCGCTGGAAACGTGGCGCCGCGACGCCTCAGCCCACCCGTCACCCAACGCGGGCCAGGTCGAAGCGGCGTTCGCCGGGGCGTTGGAGATCAGGCTGGGCGGCCGGACCGTCTACTCGCACGGCGTCGAAGAGCGCCCGGTGATGGGCCACGGCCGCAACCCGGACTCAGGTCACGTGACGCGAGCCGTGGAGCTGTCCCGAGTCGTCGGCTTCGGCGCCGGCGTCGTCAGCGCCTTCATCGCTCTCTTCCGCAAGTAGCTCGGCGATCGACTTCTTGCGCTTGGTTCCTTCGTGGAGCACGCCACCCGGCCGCGCCTCGCGAATGGTGAAGTACAGCCAGCCGCCGACCGCCATGACCCCGAACGCGATCCACTGCAGCGCGTAGGAGAAGAACGGCCCGGACTCGATCCGGGGCAGCGGCAGCACGTCGAGCGCACCCGGCTGGTTCTCGATCAGCTGGTAGTAGCCGGGCTCGATGTCGTTGCCGACGGCCTTGTTGCTGATCGAGTAGATCTGTTTCCGGCCGTCCTGCTCGAACGCGGGCTGCTCGTTCGACTCGTTGGGCCTGGCGAGCCCGATGAGCGTGACCTCGCCGGTCGGCGGTGCGTCGAAGTTCGGCGGCTTGATGCCGTTGACGGGCCTGACGTACCCGCGGTCGACGAGGACGGTGTGGCCGGTGGTCGTCCTGAACGGCGTGATGACCTCGAACGCGGCCTCGCCCTGGACCGTGCGGAGTCTGGCGAGGGCTTCCAGTTCGGGGACGTAACGGCCCTTGAGCTCGACCTTCTGCCACTCGTCGTGCTGGGCGCCGAACGGCACGGGGTCGCTCTTCAGCGACTTGGTGATGGCGGAGTTCTGCGCCTGACGCTCGTCGTTGCGGCCGAACTGCCACGGCGACAGGAAGTAGATGCAGGCACCCGCGAACACCCAGACGGCCAGGGTCAGGGCGAGCCAACCCGGCTTGAGGAGGAACTTGAACCGCACGTCTTCACGGTAGTTGCGTGAGCTGGACCTCGTGGAACTGGGTCACGACCAGCCGCGGGTCGATGCGGACAGCTCATCCGCCGCAGCACGTCGAAGCCGGTCGTCCAGACGCTTGTACTCGATCAGCGATGTGGCTTCGACTTCGGAGTCTTCGCCGCGCCTGATCGTGCCGGCCTCCAGCAAGTCGATCACGTACGCGCGGGACACGTTCAGCAGGTCAGCGGCCTGCTGAACCGTCAACTGAGGATCTGCGCGCACACGGTCAGCATCGGTCCGATCCGCTGCGGGCACAATGCGTTATCGGCTGAGCTGGACCTCGTGGAACCGGGTAACGAACCCCTCACCCTCGGGGCTCGCCGCCATCACCCCGACCTTGGTCTCCACCCCGGGCGGGAAGTAGGCCTTCCGCAGCACGTGGACCGGCGGCTCGCCGTCCACCCCGTACCGCACCCACACCGCGTCACCCTTGCGCTCCGCCGACACCGTGAACCGCTCGAACGGCGAGACCAGCGCCAGGTTCCAGTCCGAGAACCCGCGCGTCACGACTGTGCTGGCCTGCTGCTTCCCGTCGAACACCTCGACCCCGGCCTTGATCCAGTTCTCGCCGTCGGCCAGCAGCCCGACGCCGGCGTGGTCGTACTGCGCCGCGTACTCGCCGCTGAAGGTCGCCGTGATGGTGAAGTCGCCGGTCAGCGACACCCCGAACAGGTGGCCGTTGTCGCGGATCACGCCGTTGCCGGTGAGGCGCCAGAAGTCCGACGACGGGTCGGCGTGCACGGTCAGGGGGTCGGTCGACCACTTCTGCGGCTCGTTCAGCCAGGTCCAGCCGGTGAGGTCCATGACGATCATCCTCGCAAAGCGGCTCGGGCGGCGGCCACGGCCTGCGCGCGGTATCCGCCGCCGAACAGGACCGCGTGCACGAGCAGCGGGAACAGCTGGTGCAGCGGCACGCGTGCCTGCCAGCCGTCGGCGAGCGGTGCCACCTCCTGGTAGGCGCCGAGGACGTGGTCCAGGAACGGGCAGCCGAAGAGCTGGAGCATCGCGAGGTCGGTCTCGCGGTGGCCGCCGTGCGCGGCCGGGTCGACCAGCCACACCTGGCCGTCGGCGCCCCACAGGACGTTGCCGCTCCACAGGTCGCCGTGCAACCGCGCGGGTGGTTCCGGCGGGCCGGTCAGCGACGTGATGCGTGCGCACACCTCGCTCACGTCGATGCCCGCTCGCCGGGCGTACGGCTCGATTCGCTGTGATGCGAACCACTCGGGCCACGACGGCGCGGGGTCGTTGACCATCGGGGCCGTGCCGATGGTCGCTTCACGGGGGCCGCCGGGCGGGGGAGCGCCGAACGCGGGAGCGCCGGCGAGGTGCAGAGCGGCGAGACGGCGTCCGAAGGTCACGGCTGCCTGAAGATCTGGCGTGCCGTGCGGGATTTCGTCAATGACCAGCAGACCGTCGTCCGCCGAGTGCACGAACGGAACGGGCGGGTCTCCTTCGACGCGCAACCACCGCAGGCCGGCCGCCTCGGCAGCCGTGGCCTGCGGTGACTGCTGCTTCGTCCTCACAGCTGCTCGCGCACCCACGCGATCAGCCCCGGCATCGCCGCCTCGATCATGACCAGCACGTCCGTGAACCCCGTGTCGTCGCCGTAGTACGGATCCGGCACGTCCACGCCGTCGGCGTCCGGGTCGAACGAACGGAGCAGCCGGACGCGGTCGGGATCGGCCATCCGGCGCAACGAGCGGGCGTGGCCGGTGTCGAGGGCCACCAGCAGATCGGCGTCCAAGTGCAGCTCGGAGACCTGGGCGGCGACGTGGTCCGTGGGGTATCCGTTGTCCGCCAACGTCTTCAGCGCGCGGGGGTCGGCCGGGTCGCCGACGTGCCACCCACCGGTCCCCGCGCTGGACACGGTGACGAAAGACGACAATCCTTCCCGCGACAGCCATTCGCGGAACACGAGCGCGGCCATGGGGGACCGGCAGATGTTGCCGGTGCAGACAAAGGCGACCTTCACGCGCCACACGGTAACGCTCAACCGCTGTCGCAAGATGTACGGACAAACGACATGGAGGCCGCCCATGCAGACAGGTACCGACGTGCCCCCGCAACGGGAGATCATCGGGTGCACCGACGCCCTCGGGCGCCGTCGTGCGTTCGAGGTGTACCTCAACGAGAAGGGTCGCGTCTGCTTCCGCACCCCGCCCGGTGAGTCGGCGCAGCTCGACGCGTTCCAGCTGGACGAGCTGATCAGCCACCTCACCGAGCTCCGCCGCTACATGCAGTGACGCGGTGCTCTGAGCTGGTCGCCTAGTATCTCGGCGATGACCAGCCCAGACCTGCGCCACCACGGTGACGTCGACGCCGCACCAGGCCTCGCCGACTTCGCCGTCAACGTGCGGGTGCCGCACCCGCCCGGTTGGCTGCGCGACCGGCTGGCCGCGGCGCTCGACGGACTCGGGCGTTACCCCTCGAAGCAGGCCGAAGAGCGCGCGCGTGAGGCCGTCGCACGCCGCCACGGGCGCTCGCCTGACGAGGTTCTGCTGCTCAACGGTGCCGCCGAGGGCTTCGCGCTGCTGCCGAAGCTCTCGCCGCGCTGTGCCGCGATCGTCCACCCCGGCTTCACCGAGCCCGAGGTGGCATTCCGCGACGCCGGAATTCCGGTGGAACACGTGCTGCTCAGCGGCGACTTCCGGCTGGGTGACGTGCGGTCGGACGCCGACCTCACCGTCATCGGCAACCCGACCAACCCCACGTCGGTTCTGCACGAGGCCACGAAGCTCAAGACCCTGCCCGGCCGCCTGGTCGTCGACGAGGCGTTCATGGACGCGGTGCCGGGCGAACCGGAGTCGCTCGCGCACGACCCGCACGTGCTGGTGCTGCGCAGCCTCACCAAGACCTGGGGCCTCGCGGGGCTGCGCGCCGGCTACTTCCTCGGCGACCCCGAGACCCTCGGAAAGCTCGCGCACGGCCGTCCGCACTGGCCCGTCGGCAGCCTGACGCTGGAAGCGATCACCGCCTGCTGCGAGCCGGAGGCGCTGGAGGCCTCGAAGCGGTTCGCGCTGGAGGGCGCCACCCACGCGGCGTACGCGTTGGAGCAGCTCCAAGACCTCGTCGTTATTGCACCGAACGGGCCGTTCCTGCTGGTCAGGGCGCCGAGGGGTGCACGGGAAGCGTTGCGGGACAAGGGGATCGCGGTGCGGCGCTGCGACACGTTCCCCGGACTCGACGACACGTACCTGCGCGTCGCGATCCGGCCGCCGGAGGAGTTCGCGGTGTTCGTGGACGCGCTGCGGGTAGTGATGGAGGAACTCGCGTGAAGCTCGCCGACGTGATCGCGGTGCTGGAGGCCGCGTATCCGCCGAAGACCGCCGAGCAGTGGGACGCGGTGGGCCTGGTCTGCGGTGATCCGCAGGAAGAGGTCACGAAGGTCCTGGTGTGCGTCGACCCGACGTCGTCCACTGTGGACGAGGCGGTCGAGGTGGGCGCGCAGCTCGTGCTCGCGCACCACCCGCTGCTTCTGCGCGGTGTCAACGGGGTTCCCGCCGACGACCCCAAGGGCGCGTTGGTGCACAAGCTGATCCGCAACGGTGCCGCCCTGTACTGCGCGCACACCAACGCGGACAGCGCGCTGCCCGGTGTGTCGGACGCCCTCGCGAAGGCCATCGGCCTGAACGTCACCGGACCGCTCGAACCGGCGGAACCGTCAGGCGACACCGGCGCCGGCCGCATCGGCGAGCTGGCGGAGGCCGAACCGCTGAAGGTCTTCGCCCAGCGCGTGGCCGACGCGTTGCCCGCGACCGTGCAGGGCGTGCGGGCGGCGGGCGACCCCGAACGCCTGGTCAGGCGGGTCGCGGTGTGCGGCGGCGCGGGCGACAGCTTCCTCGGCCTGGTGAAGAGCGCCGGGGTCGACGCGTACGTGACGGCCGACCTGCGGCACCACCCGGCGAGCGAGCACGTCGAGTCCGGCGGCCCCGCGTTGGTCGACGTGGCGCACTGGGCCAGCGAGTGGCCGTGGTGCGAGCAGGCGGCGGAGATCCTGCGCGACGCGTTCGGCGGTAGGGTCGACGTACTCGTCTCCACCCGCCGGACCGATCCGTGGACCGTCGGCGCGGCGAGTTCAGCAGCAGGAGGACATGCGTGAAAGCCGATCCCGCAGTGCAGCGCAGGCTGCTCGACCTCGCCGCGGTCGACGCCGAACTGGCACGTGTCACGCACCGTCGCCGCACGCTGCCGGAGATCGCGGAGATCGCGGACGCCGAGCAGCAGGTGCGCACGAAGCAGGACGCGCTGGTGGCCGTCGAGACGACGCTCGGTGACCTCGACCGCGACGTGAAGCGCCAGGAGACCGAGATCGACCAGGTCCGCGCCCGCGGGGAGCGCGACCGCAAGCTGATGCAGTCCGGTTCGGTCGGCGCCAAGCAGCTCACCGACCTGGAGCACGAGCTGGCGACCATCCAGCGCCGCCAGGGCGTCCTGGAGGACGACCTCCTGGAGCTCATGGAACGCCGCGAGGCCGTCGAGGCCGACGCCTCCTTCGCCCGCGTCGAGCTGGACAAGGCCCGCGAGACCCTGGAAGGCGCGACCGGCCGCCGTGACGCGGCCCTCGCCGACCTGGAGTCGACCGAGACCAAGCGCACCGCGGACCGCGCGTTGATGGCCAAGGGCTTCCCGGACGACCTGCTGAAGCTCTACGACCGTCAGCGCGAGCAGCGCGGCATCGGCGCGGCCCTCATCCAGTCCCGCCGCTGCGGCGCGTGCCGGATCGAGCTGGACCGCAGCGCCGTGTCGAAGCTCAAGGAGGCGGCGGCCGACGAGGTCGTGCGGTGCGAGGAGTGCGGCGCGATCCTGGTCCGCACCACGGAGTCGGGTCTTTAGAGTCTTCGTAACGGCGGACGGAACTCTGCGATCATCCCGTCGTGACAGCCGGTAAGAGTCGGGCGTGGTGGGTGGCCGGCGGTGCCGTTGTCTGCGGCGGCGCCGTGTGGGCGTTGCTGCAGTTCGGCGTCCCGGTGTTCCTGTCCGACCAGAACCACCCGGCCCGGCCGGCCCTGGAAGCGTCGAGCTGGATCGCCGGCATCGCCAGCCTGCTCGTCGCCCTCGTGGCGTTGATCGTGGCGCTGCGCCAAGGCGGCTCCAGCACCCCGGCAGCCACCCACGGCGGAATCGTCTTCACCGGCAACGTCACCGGCGGCTCCGGCTCAGGCCCGACCACCGGCGTTCACGTCGAACACCCACCGGACCCTCCCTCGCCGGCGCGGCCCCAGCCCTAGCCACGCCGGCCACGCCGAGGGCCTCGTTCGCCGGCAGCGTGACCGGTGCAACCGCGGTAGGCGTCGTGCAGGGCGACCTGGTCTTGGGCGGAGCAGCGGTCCCGGACGTGTCGTCCGTTCAGGTGTCGCCCGCGTTGAGCAGGTTCCCCGCCAGCACCGACCAGTTCGTCGGCAGGTCCACCGAACTGCAGCGCCTGGACGACGCCCTGGCGCACTCGGGCCGCGCCGCCGTCGTGGCGGTGCACGGCCTGGGCGGCGTCGGCAAGAGCACGCTCTCCTCCGAGTTCGTCCGCCTGCACGCTCGCCGCTACAGCGTCGTCTGGTGGATCACCGCCGACTCGCCGACCGCGATCGACACGGGCCTGGCCGACATGGTGACCACCTTCGCCCCTCAGGCCGCGGACCTCCCGCTGGAGCAACGCACGGAGCTCGCCGTGCAGTGGCTCGCCACCCACGACGGCTGGCTGCTGGTGCTCGACAACCTGACCACGCCGGGCGACGTGGCGGGCCTGCTCGAACGCGTCCGCTCCGGCGCGGTCCTGATCACCAGCAGGCAGGGCACGGGCTGGCGCGGCGTGACGACCGTGTCGTTGGACGTGCTGTCGCCACAGCAAGCCGAGGAACTGCTCTCCAAGATCGTGCGGCTGGACTGGCCTTCTGCGGACTTGACCGGTGCTCCGGAGTTGTGCGAGGAGCTGGGCTGGCTGCCGCTGGCCGTCGAGCAGGCTGCCGCGTACATCGGCCAGGCCCACATCACGCCAGCCGACTACATGCAGCTGCTCAAGCGCTATCCAGCCCGGATGTTCACCGCGACCGCCGAGGGTGGCGATGCCCAGCGCACGATGGCACGGGTCTGGCGCGTGACGTTGGACCGCCTCGTGGACACCCCGATGGCCGGACGATTGTTGCGGCACCTTGCTTGGTACGCGCCGGACGGCATTCCGCGTTCCTTCCTGTCGTCGCAGTTCGAGGAGCCGGACCTGACGGAGGCGCTGGGCAGGCTGGCCGCGCACAGCATGATCACGCTCGGCGCTGACACGATCTCGGTGCATCGACTGATCCAGGCGGTCTCCCGGACGCCAGACCCTGATGATCCTCATCGGTTGCCGGAGGACGTCGCAGCGTCCCGCGATGCCGTCTGGACTTGCCTCGCGGACGTCCTGGATGGCCATGGGCCCGAAGACCCTGCGGCCTGGCCTGTCTACCGGCTGGTTCTGCCCCACGCCCGAGCGATCTTCAACCACACGAACGCGGACGGTGATCCCCGGACGGCTTGCTGGGTTCTGAACGAGCTGGCCGTCTACGTCGCTAGCCAGTGGGATGTTCTGACATCCGTCAGCTACAAGGTCCGTTCCCTGAGCGGTTATGAACGTCTCTGCGGCACCGAAGATCCGCACACGCTGATTCTGCGGAACAACCTGGCATTGGACTACAAGTCGATGGGTGATCTGGACCAGGCGATCCCCCTGTTCGAGTCGGTCGTCGCTGACTCCAGGAGAGTGCTGGGTGCTGACCACCCGAACACGCTGACCGCGCGCAGCAACCTCGCAGGTGGTTACGAGGACATCGGTGACTGGGCCAAAGCGATTCCGCTGATGGAGTCCGTGCGTGCTGATCAGGCGAGGGTGCTGGGTCCTGATCATCCGCAGACGCTGCGATCGATGAACAACCTGGCATGTGCCTACCTGGCGGCTGGTGATCTGGTCCAGGCGATTCAGCTGCTCGAGACCAATTTTGCTGACTACGAGCGGGTTCTGGGGGTCGACCACCCGAGGACGTTCTTGGCGCGAAGCAACCTGGCCTGTGTGTACTCAGAGGTCGGTGAGCCGGATCGCGCTGCTCTCCTGCACGAGGCGGTCTTGCACGCCCGGAGTCGGGTGCTGGGATCGGAACACCCGGACACGCTGACGTCGGCCGTGAACCTCGCGACTGCTCAAGCGTCGGTCGGCGATGCGGAGCGAGCGATTCCGCTGCTGGAGTCGACCCTCGCAACCTGCGAGCGGGTGCTGGGGCCTGACCACAAGTTGACCGGAGTTGTGCGTGACCGTCTGAGCAAGGTTTTGGAAAAGTTTTAGAACCCGCTCAAATCCCAGGTGAGCGGCTTTTAGAAGCCGCTTGAGCTTTCTTTCAGTCACCCCCGCCAAGCTTCTCTCATCGCAAGGAACAAACCGATGAGAGAAACTGGTGGGGGAAATGAAGAACGTTCTCGGTCGCATCATCGCAGCCTCGCTCATCACCGGAATCGCGTTGACCGGCAGCCAGATGGCCGCCTCCGCGGGTGAGCTTCCGGCCGGCGCCGACCGGATCGCGATCCTCCAGGACGGCACGCTGTCGGCCAAGGAAGGCAGCCTCTTCTCCTCCTGGACCACGCTGCAGGGCGACGTGCAGAAGTTCGAGGTCGCGGGCAACCTCGTCGGCGCCCTGAACACCGACGGCACGCTGCACGTGAAGGAGGGGTCGCTCGGCGCCACCTGGACCGAGCAGGCCCGGAACGTCAAGGACTTCCGCCTGTCGAGCAACCGCATCGCGGTCCTGCGCACCGACGGCACGCTGGCCGTCAAGGAAGGCGTGTTCGGCGCGTTCGTCGAGCAGGCGGCGAGCGTCACGGACTTCGAGGTGACCAACAACCGCGTCGGCATCGTCACGACGGACGGGAAGGCGCACGTCAAGCAGGGTGACCTCTACTCGGCGTGGACCCAGCAGGCGTCGGGCGTCAAGGACCTCGAGCTGACCGGCACCCGCGTCGCTGTCCTGCGCACCGATGGCACCGCCGCGGTCAAGGACGGCCTGACCGGCGCGTTCGTGGAGCAGGCGAGCGGCGTCGGGGACCTGGAGCTGTCCGGTGACCGCATCGGCGTCGTGTCGGACGGCGGGGAGGCCCTGGTCAAGGAGGGCCTGTTCGGTGCCTGGTCGCAGCAGGCGTCGAACGTCAAGCACCTGGAGCTCGCCGGTGACCGCGTCGCCGTGCTGTTCACCGACGGCACCGCGGCCGTGAAGGCCGGTTCGCAGTCATTCGTCAACCAGGCCTCCGGTGTTCAGCAGATCGGCCTCGCCGCACCCTCCGCGTGAATCAGAAATCCCGTTCAAAAGCTTCCTCGAAACTCTCCCGAGCAATTCCGGCAAGGAGCCGATGATGTCCACGATCAAGAACGTTCTCGCCCGACTCACTGCAGCGACACTCGTCACCGGAATCGCGCTCACCGCGATGCAGACCAGCGCCTCCGCGGGTGAGCTTCCGTCCGGCAACCACCGCATCGGAGTGCTCAGCAACGGCGCTCTCCAGGTCAAGGAGGGAAACCTCTACGCCAGTTGGGTCCAGGAGATGGGAGGTGGGGTCGAGAAGTTCGACATCGCCGGTGACCGCATCGGTGTCCTCACGACCGACCACAAGCTCTTCGTCAAGCAGGGCAACCTCTGGGAGAGCTGGACCGAGCAGGCCCAGAACGTCAAGGACTTCCGCCTGACCGGCAGCCGCATCGGCGTGCTGCGCGACGACTCCACCGTCGCGGTGAAGGAAGGCGACCTCAACGCCACGTGGGTCGAGCAGACCAGCGGCGTGAAGGACCTGGAGCTGTCCGGCAACCGCATCGGCGTCGTGTTCGACAGCGGCCTCGCCACGGTGAAGGAGGGCACCCTCCACTCGTCGTGGGTGAACCAGATGGACGGCGTCGCCGACCTGGAGCTCTCCGCGGACCGCGTGGGCGTCCTGCGCACCAACGGCACCGTCGCGGTGAAGGAGTCCAACCTCTGGTCGAACTGGGTCGAGCAGATCGGCAACGTCAAGAAGCTCGAACTGTCCGGCTCGATGATCGGTGTCGTCACGAACGACGGCCTGGCCACGGTGAAGGAGGGCAACCTCTACGCGACGTGGGTCAACCAGACCTCGGACGTGGCCGACCTCCAGATCGCCGGTGACCGGATCGGCGTCCTGACCACCGGTGGCGTCGTGACCGTCAAGGAGGGCGGCCTCTACGGCTCGTGGGTCAACCAGTACGGCGGCGCGCAGAGCTTCCGGCTGGCCGCGGCCACCTCGAACCAGGGCGGGCAGCACGTCTCGCAGCAGGACATCGTCAACATCTACGGTTCCGCCTACGCCACCGACACCGTGGCGGCCGGCCTGCCGGACCTGAACGCGGAGATGCAGGCGGCGGGCATCACCTCGCCGACGCGCAAGGCGGCGTTCCTCGCGACCCTCAAGCACGAGAGCGGTTTCCGCTACAACGCCGGTGAGGCCGGCAACGGCGCCGTCTACAAAGGACGCGGCTTCATCCAGCTGACCGGTGACTTCAACTACCGCGCGGCGGGCAACTACCTCGGCCACGACTTCCTGAGCCACCCTGAGGACGCCGCGAAGGTCGAGTGGAGCGCCAAGATCGCCCGCTGGTACTGGACCGTCGCCCGCAACATCAACGCCTCCGCGGACGCCTACGACATGGGCGGCGTCGGCCGTGCGATCGGTTACTCGTACGACCTCGACCCGACCGAGTCGCTGAACCGTTGCGCCTCCTACAAGAAGGCCCTCGCCTACTTCAACGGCGGCTCGCTCCCCGTCGCCGAGAGCTCCATCAAGTGCACCCGCTGACCCCCTTCCCCCTGAGCCTCCAGGAGATCACCATGTCCACGACCACCGCCAAGCGCACCGTCACCGCCGTCCTCGCCGCCTCCGTCCTCGCCCTGCTCGGCATCATCCCCGCCAGCGCCGACACCCGCACCGACGTCCGCGACCTCGCCGCCGCGAACCTCGGCAAGGGGGTCTGCAGCACGAACAGCCTGGGCGGTCAGGGATTCATGGACAGCTGCTACTACAAGCACGCCTGGTGCGCCGACTTCGCGAGATGGGTCTGGGGCAGCCGCGGCCTGAACGCCGACCGGCTCAGCGCGGCGGCGGGCAGCTTCTACCTCTACGGCCAGCAGAACGGCACGCTGCACACCGACTCGAACTACGTCCCGCAGATCGGTGACGCCGTGGTCTTCAACTACTACGGTGCCGGCCGGGCCGACCACGTCGCTCTCGTCGACGCGGTGAACTCCAACGGCACGATCCGCACCATCAACGGCAACTTCGGCAGCACCCCGACCACGTCCTCGGTCCAGTTCGCCACCGGCGGCGGCCGCGTCGGCCAGTCGGTCGCCGGCCAGACCATCTCCGCGTTCATCAGCCCGGTCGGGGCCGGAACCACTCGTCCGACCGTCTCCCGCATCGGCGTCCGCTTCAACGACTCCTCGGTGCACGTCAAGGAGGGCAACCTCTACGACGGCTGGCTCAACGAGTACAGCGGCGGTGTGGTGAAGTCCGAAGTGGACGGTGACATGATCGGTGTCCTGACCACGTCCGGTGACCTGTTCGTCAAGCAGGGCAACCTCTACGAGACCTGGTACAACCAGACCGGCGGCGTGAAGGACTTCTCGCTGGAGTCGTCGAAGGGCCGCGTGGGCATCGTGCGCACCGACGGCACGGTGGCGGTGAAGGAGGGCGGTCCGCAGGGCTCCTGGGTCGAGCAGATGGGCAACGCCAAGGAGGTCGAACTTTCGGGCGACTACCTGGGTGTGGTCAGCAACGACGGCACCGCGTACGTGAAGAAGGGCAACCTCTACGAGTCCTGGACGACGCAGCTCGGTGACGTCGCCGACCTGGAGATCGCGGCTGACCGGATCGGAGCGCTGCGCACCAACGGTTCGCTCACCGTCAAGGACGGCGGCCTCTACGGCTCGTGGGTCGAGCAGACCAGCAACGTCAAGGACTTCGACCTCTCCGGCGACTACATCGGTGTCGTGTTCAACGACGGCCTGGCCACGGTGAAGCAGGGCACCCTCTACGCGGGCTGGATCAACCAGCTGGGCTCCGCGAAGGCCATCGAGGTCGACGCCAAGGCCGGACGCATCGGCGTCCTGACCGACAACGGCGCGCTGACCGTGAAGGAAGGCGGCCCGTACGGCTCCTGGGTCAACCAGACCAGCGGCGTCGCGGACTTCCAGCTGACCAACTACTGATTCCAACCGAACTGATTCCAACCGAACGCGAAGAGGGGCCGTCACCGCGACGGCCCCTCTTCGCGTGGGCCGAATGCCCTATTGCGTGCACGGCGAGCGGCGCTACGTTCGAGTGGCAGGACCGCTTCCGGCGAAATGGGGATGGAGCCGAGCGGCAGTTGTGCGGGCCTCTGCGCGTCCGCACCTGGGGGAATCGGGGGAGCCCGATGAGGGCTACTTGTGCTGTCTTGCTCACGGGCGTGCTGGTGCTGTCCAGCGCGCCCTTCTCGGCGGCCGCGGCGGCCGCGATCGACAGACCCGTGGCCGAGCTGTTCGGCGCCCAGCCGAGCTTCGGCATGGCGGGCGACGGGGTCAACACCGCCACCGGCAACGTCACGCGCACGTCGGTCGACCTGCGCTTCGGGCCGCTCGCGCTGACTCGCACCTACAACTCGCTCGACCGCTCCGACCGTGCTCTCGGCGTGGGCTGGAGCACCACCTACAGCGCGCATCTCGTGCTGGGTGATGACGGATCGGTTGCATACCACGGGGACGACGGGCGGGTACTCACGTTCGTGCCCGGCGACGGTGGCGGTTTCCGGCGGCCGCAGGACCTCGACGCGGATCTGCGGCGCGAGGCCGACGGCCGTTTCTCGTTGCGGGACAACCGGGGCGGCAGTTGGACGTTCGACACCTCCGGCAAGCTGCAGGAGGTCGCGGCCGAAGGCGAACGGACGTCGCTGGGCCGCGACGGGGAGGGCAGGCTGACGTCGGTCGCGCACTCCGGTGGCGAGCGGCTGACCTTCGCCTACGACGCGGGCCGCCTCACGAAGGTCGAGTCCGGTGACGGACGCGCGGTGAAGTACGACTACTCGCCGGAGGGCAGGCTCGCCGCCGCAACGTCACCGGAAGGTGCGGTGGCGCGGTACGAGTACACGCCGGCCGGACGTCTTTCGGCCGTGTTCGACGCCGAGGGCAGGCGCGTCGTCGCGAACGTCTACGACGAGCGGGATCGCGTGCGGCATCAGGACTTCGTGGCAGGGGGAGGAATCGACCTCGCCTACGACGACCCGAACGCCATCACGACGGTCTCCAGCACCAGCAACGGTGCCCGCGCCGTCTACCAGCACTCCAACGCCGGCCGGTTGGTCAAGGCCACCGACCCGGCCGGCAAGTCGGTGAGTCAGTCGTTCGACGACAACGGCCGGCTCGTCGAGGTGGTCGCGCGCGGCGGGGCGAAGGTCCAGCTCGGCTACGACGGACGCGGCAACGTCGTGCGGCGCACGACGGGGGAGACCACGACGTCGTTCTCCTACGACGACCGCGACCGTCTGACCAGCGCGACCGACGCGGGGCAGGGCACCACGCGGTACGAGTACGCGGGCGAGAGCCGGGTCCCGTCCGCGGTGACCGACCCCAACGGTGCCACGACCAGGAACACCGTCGTGGACGGGCTGATCACCGAGACCGTGGACCCCGCCGGCAGCAAGACCGCGTTCGGCTACGACGCCGGACGCCGGCTCACCTCGGTCACCGACGGCCTCGGGCAGGCCACGAAGTTCGGCTACGACGCCGCCGGACGGCGCACCAGCACGACTTCGCCGCAAGGCCGGGTGTCCACAGTGGAGTACGACGTCGCCGGCCGGATCACCGCGCAGGTGACCCCGTCCGGCAAGGTGACGCGCAACCGGTACAGCGGATCCGGGCTGCTGCAGGACACGACCGATCCCGCCGGCGGCGTCACGGCCCACGCCTACGACGGCGCGGGTCAGCGCATCGCCACCACGGACCCGTTGGGGCGCAAGAGCACCTTCACCTACGACGGTGACGGCAACGTCGCGACGAGCACCGATCCGGGCGGCGCGGTGAGCAAGTACGGCTACGACCAGTTCGGCCGGCTCAGCACCTCGACCGCGCCCACCGGTGCGGTGGTGCGCTACTCCTACGACGCCGACGGCAGGCAGTCCGAACGCGCCGAGCCCGCCGGCACCGTGGTGACCGGCTACGACGACCGCGGCAACGTCATCTCCACCACCGACGCCGCGGGACGGACGACGCGGTACGCCTACGACGCCCGCAACCGCGAGATCAGCCGCACGGACCCGACCGGGGCGGTGTGGCGGACCGGCTACGACGCCGCCGGGCACGTGACGTCGCGGACGGACCCGCTGGGCGCCGTGACGAAGTACGAGTACGACGCCGCCGGCCGGCTGACAGCCGTGATCGACCCGCTCGGCAACAGGACCGAGTACCGCTACGACGCGGCCGGACGTCTGACCGAGACCCTCGACCCCGAGGGCGGTGTCACGCGCAACACCTACGACGCCGACGGGCGCAGGGTCGCGCAGACCACGCCCGCTGGACTGATGACCCGCTTCACCTACGACGCCGACGGACGGGTTCTGACCGTCACCGGCCCGCGGGGCGGCGTGACGAAGTACGAGTACTCCGCACGGGGTGACCTGATCACCACGACGAGCGCCACCGGCGCGGTCCGGCGCACCGAGTACGACGCCGCCGGGCAGATGATCGCCGCGGTCGACCCCAACGGCGGCCGCACCGGCTACGGCTACGACCCGGCGGGGAACCTGACCTCCCTGACGGACCCGAAGGGCGCGACCACGAAGTTCGCCTACGACTCGGCTGGCAGGCAGACCTCGTCGACGGATCCGCTGGGACGCACCACGAAACGCGAGTACGACGCGTCCGGCAACCTCGTCGCGGTCACCGAACCGGACGGCAAGGTGCTGCGCATGGAGTACGACGCCGTCGGTGAGCTGGTCAAGCGCAGCGCGGGCGACGGTTCGGTGGTGTCCTTCGGCTACGACGCGGCCGCACGCCGCACGTCCATGACCGACGGCACCGGCAAGCACGAGTACGGCTACGACGCGGCCGGCCGGCTGACCACCGTCACCGAGCCCGACGGCGCGAAGTTCACCTCGTCCTACGACGCCGCCGGCCGCAGGACCGCGGTGCAGTACCCGGACGGGCTGAAGATCGACTACCGGTTCGACCGCAACAGCAGGCTCGTCGGGTTGAAGGACCCGAAGGCGGGCGAGGTGAAGTACGCGCTCGACGCCGACGGCAGGCTGGTCGCGGAGGACCTTCCGGGCAAGTGGGCGCGGAAGTACGCCTACACCGGAGGTCTGCTGACGCGGTACGAGGAGTCGGGGCCCGGCAGCTCGGCGCGGGTGACCGCGTTCACCAGGGACGCCGACGGCCGCGTGCTCACGGAGACCGAGGGCAGGGGCCACGACCTCGACGCCGAGGGCAACCCCGTGCGCGAGTACCGCTACGACCCGGCCGGGCAGCTGCTTTCGGTGGGCGGCAAGCACGTCGAACCGCTGCGGGCCACCTACGACCCGGCGGGCAACCGCACCAGTGTCGTGCGCGGCAAGACCACCACGAAGCTCACCTACGACGCGGCCGACCAGCTGACCGCGGCCGAGACCGGCGACCGGCACACCGACTACTCCTACGACTCCGTGGGCAGGCTGCTGGAGAGCCGGGCGGGCGAGAAGTCCGACCGCGGTGAACGGACCACGTTGACCTACAACGGTTTCGGCCTGCTGGTGGGGTCCGCGACGACGCGGCACCACAAGACCGAGCGCACGCAGGCGACCTACAACGGTGACGGCCTCTTGGTCGCGCTCACGCAGTCCGAGGGCGACCAGGACGACAGCGGCAAGCGCCAGCGCACGTCCCGCTACCGGTGGAGCGTGGGCGACCCGGTGCCGCAGGTGCTGACCCAGCGCGAGGACGGCCGGCAGGAGGACGGGAAGAACGAGGAGGCGGACTTCGTCTACGGCTACGGCCGCGTGTTCGCGGACACCCGGCACAAGTCGGCCACGTTCTCCCGCGACGCGTACGGCTCGTCCGTCCGAACAGGACAGACGCACGACTGGGTGCAGGCCGACGGCTACGACGTCTTCGGCGCGCCGCAGAAGGGTGAGGACGCGGACACGTCCAAGCCGGACACGCCGAAGTTCGGCTACCGGGGTGAGCTGGCGCTCGGGCAGGCCGTGTACCTGCGGGCGAGGTTCTACGAGACCGGAACCGGCCGGTTCCTCAGCCGCGACCCCGTGGCGACGAAGGCGGGACAGGCCAACCCGGTGAGCGCCTACGTCTACGGCAACAACGACCCGGTGAACTTCACCGACCCGCTCGGCGAGTGGGCGATCACCGACGCGTTGTTCCGCGCGGTGGCGGCGATCCTGGCGGGCCTGACGCCCAACTGCCCGCCGTCGACCAACGCGATCACCAGGCACGACAAGTGCTTCCAGAACCACGTGTACCGCACCAGGGGCTACATCCCGGAGGACTGCCTCGACGCGGACTACAGCTGCCTGGACGCGCTGTGGCACGGCCGCCAGCCGGAACGGGCCTCGCAGGCGTTCACGATCCACGAGCTGAACGTGCGGCGGCAGAGCGTCTGGGACAACTTCTGGGACAACAGGGGTTTCAGCACGACGATCAGCGAGAACGTCGACTGGGAGGTCGGCCCGCCGGACAACTACATGGACACCTTCCGCATCGACATCGTGACCGAGGAACGCAACATCTACGAGGTCAAGCGCTGGCGCGGACCGGCGACCACGACCGAGGTCAACGCCCAGCTCGGGCACTACCAGTACCTCGCGTTCTGGTACGACAACGTGCACTTCGACCGCGGCCGGGAGCTGATGGACTGGGCGGACACGTACCACGTCAGCGAGGGCTTCTGGGACTTCCTGACCGGCGGCAAGACGATCTACGTCTGGGGTTTGGAGAACCCGGCGGGCCACATCTACTTCGAGGAGAAGGACAAGACCCCGGAGCGGGTGCGCAGCAAGGTGTGGCGGCAGAAGTTCGAGGAGGGGTTCCCGATTCCCGTGCCGATCCCGATTCCCGTCCCCGTGCCGGTCCCGGTGTAGGGCAGGATCGGCACGTGGCGATCGTCGTGCGGCAGGAAGCCAGGGCGGAGTTCGGGTCGGCGGACACGGTTCTCGTCGAGATCCGTTCGGACTCTCCTGCCGCACGAACGGCGGTGGAGCAGTTCGCCGGCGACCTCACGGGGCTGGGCGCGAAGTTCGTGTCACCCCCGTTCGCCGTCCCCGGCGGCCACCTGCTGATGATCGACCCCGGCGCCGCCGACCTGCGGCAGGCGCCGGACGTGATCACCGAACGCCTGCGCGAGGCAGGCGTGGAGGACGCGGTGCTCGCCGTGCCCACGCGCATCGGCGAGCGCTACGAGACGATCCAGGCGCTGGCTCCGGCGGCACGGGCGTGGCTGCGCGCACCGCTGGCCAGACCGTTCGGCGACGCACCGCGGACACCGCCGGTCTGGCTCGCGGGCCTGGTCCACGAGTGGACGGGCCCCGATGCGCTGGCAGTGGTGGTGTCGGCGGAGATGCCCGCGACGGAGGAAGCGGTGGCCGCGGCGGTGACGTCCGGAGCGCCCACGGCGGTGGTGGCGAGCGACTTCGCGACGTGGGTGCGGGCAGGCGCGGTGACCGGCGGCTTCGGCCACCTCACCCCCGGCGCGACCCTCACGGCGTCCGGGGACGTGGCGGCCGACCTGCGCGCGCAACGCGACGTGGTGCTCGCCCACGCCGACAGGCTGGCGTGGGCGGGCGTGTCCGCGGTGCCGGACGCGCGTGACCTGCTGTCGGCCGAGCTGCCGGCGGAGGTCGGGAACCTGGCCGACCTCGTCGTGCCGGACGTCATGTGGTGCCAGGTGCTGTCCGCCGGTCACGTCGAACGGCTGGGAGGTCCTCCCTCGGGTGCGCGGCGGCTGGACGGTGACCGGTGGGAGCTGGTCGTCGGGGAGCCGGAGCAGTGGGTGCCCGGCCACCCCGATCTGCAGCGGGTCAGGGCGCAGGCGCGAGACCTGCTCGGCGCCTGTCTGGTGGACGCCGACGAGGCGTTCTCGCTCGCGCGGCAGCGGATGGTCGAGGCCAGGGAGCGCGACGACGAGGGGTTCTTCCCGCAGGGGCGGCGCCCTCGGAGGTGACGGTCAGGCCTGGCAACGGCGTCCGGGTTCCGGCACCGCCAGATCCACGAGGTAGCGGTCGACGACCTCGTCGACGCACTCCGAACGCAGGTAGGCCGTGTGTCCCTCTCCCTCCCAGGTGAGCAGGACACCGTTGCCGAGGGCGGCGGTGAGGTCGACGGCGCCCTGGTACGGCGTCGCCGGGTCGTGCAGTCCGCCGATCACCAGCACCGGTGACGCGGTGGCGGCGGTCGGACGTGCCAGCGGGTGGCGCGGCACGTCCCAGAACCGGCAGCCGAACAGCCCTCGCGCCTGATACCCGCCGAACAACGGGAAGTCCTCACTCCACCGCGTCGCGGTGCTCATGATCTGCTCGTCCGTCAGCACTGCGGTGCCGTCGTTGCACCCGATCACGAACGACGCGTCGGCGGCGTTGGGGAACGTGCCGTCGTGCCGGCCGCTTCCCGCGTCCGCCAGGTCGAAGAACCCGGTGCCGTCTCCTCGACGAGCCAGGCGCAGAGCGTCTTCGAGTGGCTGCCACCGGGCGTTGTCGTAGAGCGCGGACATGACGCCGAACAACACCGTTCCGCCCTTCGTGCGGCGGTGGTCGGCAGGATTCTCGTGGGTGAGAGGCGTGGTTCCGGCCTGGGCGACCACCTCGGTGAGCAGGGCCCGCAGGTCACCGAGCTCCGCGCACGCCGACCGCGTCCCGGATCAGATCCACGTCGCGCGCGGTGGCCTCGGTGTTGAAGAACTGCGCGGAGTCGCCCAGTTTCTCCTTGCAGGAGACGGCGGTCCGGCGGCTGTCGCTCTCGGACTCCGCGCGGCCGGCAGGGGTGCGCATGTCGCCGTTGAAGTCGATCAGGCGGTCCAGGTCGGTGTCGCTGGTGCAGCGGACGGGCGCGGACTCGCCGACGCCGCGCGGGTCGAAGCCGATGACGTCGAACCTCTTCAGCAGGCTCTCCGAGGCCCTGGCCGCGAACGACGCGGCGAACTCGATTCCGGCGACACCGGGTCCGCCGGGGTTGAGGACCAGCGACCCGATCCGGCCGGTCTGTTCGCGGTGGCGGACGCGGACGAGCTTGAGCGAGATGATCTTCCCGGTGGCGCCGTGGTCGAGCGGCACGGCCAACGTGCCGCAGCCGACGTCCAGGTGCTCCGCGAGCGCGGGCCGCCGGTCGCAGTCGGTCCACGTGATCGCGGGAGGGGCGTGCGCACAGCCGCTCACCGGGAACGCCAGCAGGAGCCCCGCGACGATGGTCCGGAACATGCGCTGAGAGTGTCACCATTGGACGATGGGCGCAGCGGGTGAGGAGGCCGGCGTGAACGCGGAGAACACGGCACCGAGGATCGCGGCGGGCCTCGCGGTCCTGTCCGGACTCGGGTTCGGCCTGCCCGCGGTGTACGGCGCCGTGCACCTCGCGCGGACCGGCGAAGTCTGGCAGTTCATGGGATTCCCGACGTACGGGCACGGTCCGTTCGAGAAGATCGGCGTCCCCACGACCGTGCCGCTGCTCGCCGGGTTCGCGGCCGTCTGCGGCGCCGAGGTGATCGCCGGCGGCCTGCTGTGGCGCCGCCGCCGGGCCGGAACGAAGCTGTCGCTCGCGTTGCTCCCGTTCGAGGTGGCGTACTGGCTCGGGTTCGCGCTTCCGGCAGGGCCCGTCCTCGGCGTCGGGCGCACGCTCGCCGTCCTCGCGGCGCGGAAGTCGTCCCGCGGCGAATGAACCGGAGAACCGCGATCCTGTCCGGCGTCGCCGTCGTGTCGCTGGCCGCCGCCGGGCTGTTGAGGTTCCGCGACGAACGGCTGCCCGGCCCGATCAACGAGCAGTCGCTGCCGTCGGTGCCCGCGCCCGACCTGACGGCCGAGCCGGTCGAGGTCGTGTACTGCGCGGGCTGGGACGCCGCCACGCGTGCCCCGGTCCTGCCGATGTCCGAAGCGGTTGCGCGTGCTCAGGACGCCGCGGGTGGTCAGTATGCCGCGGTCCTGCTCGTCGGCGGGGTGGCGCGGGCGGTCGTCGAGGTGTGCTGGACGGCCCACCACGCCGAGGTGTGGCACGTCGACTCGGCCGGTCGCCGCTACCGCGGTGTCGCCTACCGCCGGTGGCCGGACGGGCGGGTGCGGCTGTTCGAGGTCCGCGGCTGGCGCTACGAGGGGAAGGACACGCCGGAGTTCGCCGGCGAGAGGCCGACGGTGCGGGCCCGCGTCCACCGTGCCGCGACGGCGGAGATCGAGAACGTCGCGGTGTCGGCGGAGCTGCCCGGCGGGAGCACGTTCCAGACCTCGCGCAAGGACTGGCCCGAACCGGTGCGGCCGCCGGACGACGTCGCGGTTCCCCAGGTCGGCGGCTGGCCCGACCTGGCGGGACTGACCGGCCCGGTCACCACCCGTCCCGGTCCCGACGAGGTCCCCGCCACGTTCCCCTGGCGCCCACCGCAACCGTTGCGCCCACGCCACATCGAGAAGAACGTCACGGACGGCGCGCGCTTCCGCACGCGGGAAGGTCGTGTCCTGACCGTGAAACGGACTCCCGCGGGCACGATCCGGTTGCCCAGCGGCAAGCTGCTCGTCGGCGACCCCCACTGGTTCGACGCCGAGTCCAAGCCGCTGGCCGAGGCACCTCCACCCGGTGAGTACGCCGTGGAGGTGTTCGGGCTGACGGAGAACGGGGCCGAGCTGACGACGGCCGCGTGCCGGGTGACCGTGACGGACGCACCGGTCACGTCGTGGCACCTCGCGTTGCGCGACGGCGACCACGAACTGGACCTCGGCGACGGCGAGTACTTCGGCAACCCGGTCGACACCGCCACGCTCGCACTGGTCGACCAGACCGGTGCGACGGCCTACGACGAGGCCGCCATCGCGGCCGCCTCCGCCGGTGAGGCCCGCCACCACAGGCTTTCCGACGGCAGAACCGACCTGATCGTCGTGCCGGGCTGGAGCGACGGCGCGTTCCCGGTCTGGCTCGGGCGCACCGCGGACGGAGCGATCGGCTGTTTCGTGCTCGACTTCCACGCGCCTGAGCTGGCCACCGCCGAACCCGCTTGAGCACGTCTCCGCATTGTCGGATCTGGACAGTTCGGCGATCTACCTTCGACGAATTGTCCACTGTTCCTCACGGTGGTGGCACTTCCAGACTGATCCACAGCCAGTCTGTCGCTCTCGTCGAGGGAAGGAGGGCCGATGTCGCAGGACCTGCAACCCTCATTGCGCAAGCGGCACCTCAGCATGATCGCGATCGCCGGGGTCATCGGCGCCGGGCTGTTCGTCGGCAGCGGTGCCGCGATCGGCAAGGCCGGACCCGGTGTGCTGCTCTCCTACGCCGCCGCGGGCCTGCTCGTCGTGCTGGTGATGCGGATGCTGGGGGAGATGTCGGCGGCGAACCCCGACACCGGCAGCTTCTCCGCCTACGCCGAGCGTGCGATCGGCCCGTGGGCGGGCTTCGCGATCGGGTGGCTGTACTGGTGGTTCTGGGTCGTCGTGGTCGGCATCGAAGCCACCGCGGGTGCCGCCATCGTGCATCGCTGGGTGCCGGGCGTGCCGCAGTGGACGTGGGCGCTCGTGCTGACGATCGTGCTGACGCTGACGAACCTGTACTCGGTCCGGTCTTTCGGCGAGTTCGAGTTCTGGTTCGCCGGCATCAAGGTCGCGGCGATCACCGTGTTCCTGGTGCTGGGCGTGCTGGCGATCGGCGGCCTGCTGCCGGGCTTCTCCTCGCCGGGGATGTCGAACCTCACCGGCCACGGCGGCTTCTTCCCGTCGGGCTCCGGTCCGGTCTTCGCCGCCATGCTCGTGGTCGTCTTCTCGTTCTTCGGCGCGGAGATCGCCACCGTCGCGGCGGGCGAGTCGGCCAACCCCGTGCAGGCCGTGCGCGCCGCGGTGAAGTCGGTGGTGTGGCGCATCCTCGTCTTCTACATCGGCTCGATCGCCGTGGTCGTCACGCTGCTGCCGTGGGACGACGCCAACGTCGCCAAGAGCCCGTACGTGGCGGTGCTCGACACCCTCGGCCTGCCCGCGGCCGCGGTGGTCATGGACGTCGTGGTGCTCACGTCGGTGCTGTCCTGCCTGAACTCGGGCCTGTTCACCGCGTCCCGGATGATCTTCTCGCTGTCCAGGCGCGGCGAGGCCCCCGCGACCCTCGGCCGGGTCAGCCGCCGGGGCGTGCCGACCGCCGCGGTCCTCGCGTCCACCGTCGTCGGGTTCGCCACGGTGGCGCTGAACTACCTCTCGCCGGACACGGTGTTCCTGTTCCTGGTGAACTCCTCGGGCGCGGTGGCGATCTTCGTGTGGCTGGCCATCGCCGTGTCCCAGCTGCGGATGCGGCGGCAGCTCGAACAGCAGACCCCCGAGCAGCTCACGTTGCGCATGTGGGGCTACCCGTACCTGACCTGGGTGACGATCGTCGGCATGGTGGCCCTGCTCGTGGGCATGCTGTTCGACGCGGACGCCCGTTCCCAGCTGCTGCTCAGCCTGCTGGTCGCGGCAGTGGTGGTGGCGGTGGGTGTCGTGCGCGGCCGCCGAAGCGCACCGCGACCCGTGACGGTGCCGGAAACGACGTGACTGCGGGCCGGGGCTCGCACCTCGCTCGCCGCGAGCCCCGGCCTGTTTCTCAACGCAACACCTGGCAGCCCGTCTCGTTGCCCTGCGTGTCGAAGCCGCACATGTGAGTCGCGCCGGCCTGGTCGGTGAAGAAGATCCCCGTCGTCTCGTCCCAGGACACCACGATCGTGGCGCCGCTGCCGTAGCGGCTGTCGCTCACGCGCACCCAGGGCGAGAACTCGGGGCTCGAACCGACCTGCCTGGTGCGGTACAGGTACCCGTCATCGGCACGGATCACGACGTCCGAGCCGTCCCGCCGTCCGTGATACACGGCGGCCGGAGGAAGGCTGGTTTTCGGGCTGTTCAGGGAAGTCCACTCGAGGCTGTAGAAGCTGCTGGTCACGACCTGACCGTCCGGCGTCGTGCCGAAGAACCGGGTGCCCAGCCGCGCGTCCGTCGCGCCCACCAGGTGGTTGCCCGTGAAGGTGCCGCCCCGGTTGAGGAACCTGCTGCCTCCCGGAGCGTCCGCGAAGTGCTGGTACACGACCGCGCCACCGCCCTGGCGAATCGTCAGCTGGGCACCGCGGTTCAACGAGAACGGGGCGCCGGACGTCGGACGGCCGCTCAGTTCGCTGCCACCGAGGTTCTCCCACGGCGAGAACGCGCCGTCGAAGGTGACCTGCCCGCGATACGACAGCTGTCCCCCGGACACCCCGTAGATCCCGACGGCGTCGTCCTTCGTGTAGGGGACCACGGTGATACCGGACGGCATGTTCCCGCCCAGGTCCTGGAACGCCTTCCAGGTGCCGTTGGCGGATGTCTTGCTGGTGAAGTAGACCTTGCCGTTGTTCTTGACCGCGGCGAGCGACACACGGCCGCCTGCGTGATCGACGACGGCCACCGGCAGCTGCGCGAACCCGGTCGACCCGGTCACCGCGGTGTCCCGGTAGGCACCCGTGCTGGACTTGGCCCGCTGGATCACCTTGCCGTTCTTGACGAAGAAGTGCTGGAACTCGTTGGTCCCCGTCTGGATGACCGCCGGCGGCTCCGGATTGACGGCGGCCGTGGCCGTGGTGGTGCCGGTGACCAGTCCGACGGCCACCGCCGCGGCGATGAGCGTTGATCTCACGTGATCCCTCTCTGGGTCGGGTGCCCGCGGAGCTTTCCGGTGGCCGCTTCTCTTCGGCTTCCACTCGGCTTCCACGACCGCCGGACCGGAGATCAGGCGTCGATGACGCGGGCGTCGAACGTCCAGCCCTGCTCCGCACGCCCCGTCGCGGTCCACCGCCCGCGACGGACATGCACGTGCTGGCCGAGCGAATCATCGGACTCCCAGCTTCGTGTCGATCTGCTCGGCAAGTCAGGAGCCGGCGCTGACAGGTGTACGATGCCTAGCAGCTCTATGCATAAGGCAGTTAGGGGGTCTCATGAAGGTCACCAAGGACCTCGTCGCCGCCTCGGCCACCCCGATGGTGCTGGGCATCCTGGCTGAGGAGGACAGCTACGGCTACGCGATCCTCAAACGGATCAACGAGCTGTCCGGGGGAGAACTCGACTGGACCGAGGGGCTGCTGTACCCGTTGCTGCACAGGCTCGAGCGGCTCGGGCACGTGGAGTCCTACTGGCAGTCGGTCGCGGGGGAGCGGCGCCGCAAGTACTACCGCGTCACCCCCGGCGGCCTGGCCGAGCTCGCCGAGCAGCGCCGTCAGTGGGACACCGTGGTCGACACGCTCAAGGGCCTCTGGCGCGACTCCAACCAGTTCGCCGTGATCCCGACGGAGGCCCGCGCATGACCGAAGACCTGGAAGCCCAGTTCGCCGAGTGGCGGCACTACGTCCGGAGCCGTCCGGAACTGCGGCAGTCCGACGCCGAAGAGCTCGAGGACCACCTCCGCGGCTCCGTCGACGAACTGGTGGCCGCGGGCCTGCACACCGACGAGGCGTTCCTGGTCGCGGTCAAACGCATGGGCAGCCTGGACGACCTCTCCCGCGAGTTCGCCAGGGAACACTCGGAACGGCTGTGGAAACAACTGGTGCTGGCCGGCGAACCAGGCAGCCCGGCCACCGCTTCCCAGTCGCGCCGCGACCTGCTGGTCATGATCCTCTGCGCGCTGGGCGCGGCCGTGTCGATCAAGGTGCCGGAGCTGTTCGGTCAGCGGTTCGAATCGGACGGTGCGTTCTACGCGCCCAACATCGCCCTGTTCGCCCTGCCCTGGCTGGCGGGTTTCCTGGCGTGGCGCAGGCGGGCCTCGACCACGGTGATCGGCGCGCTGGTGGCGTTGTTCGCGGTCGGCGCCGTGGGAGCCAACGTCTACCCGCTGGGCGACGAGTCCCAGTCACTCGTGCTCACCACGATCCACCTGGTCATCGCACTGTGGTTCGTCGTCGGCGTGGCCTACGTCTCCGACGACCTGCGCTCGTCCCGCCGCCGCATGGACTTCGTGCGGTTCACCGGCGAGTGGTTCGTCTACTACGTCCTCATCGCCCTCGGCGGCGGCGTGCTGACCGGCCTCACGTTCGGCACCTTCGAAGCCATCGGAATCTCCCCGCAGAACTTCGTGGCGCAGTGGCTGCTGCCGTGCGGCGCGATGGCGGCGGTGGTCGTGGCCGGCTGGCTGGTCGAGGCCAAACAGAGCGTCGTCGAGAACATCGCCCCGGTCCTGACAAGGCTGTTCACGCCGCTGTTCACCGTGGCGCTGCTGGCGTTCCTCATCGCGTTCGGCTTCTCCGGCAGCGGCATCGACGTCGAGCGGGAGGCCCTGATCCTGTTCGACGTCCTGCTGGCCGTGGTGCTGGCGCTGCTGCTCTACTCGATCTCGGCCCGCGACCCCCTGGCCCCGGCGGGCCTGTTCGACAAGCTGCAACTCGCACTCGTGATCAGCGCGCTGGCCATCGACGTGCTGGTGCTGCTGGAGATCACCGGCCGCATCACCGAGTTCGGCACGACCCCGAACAAGGCGGCGGCACTGGGCGAGAACGTCCTGCTGCTGGCCAACCTGGCCTGGTCGGCGTGGCTACTGCTCAGCCTCGCGCGCGGCCGCACCCCGTTCGCGGCGCTCGAACGCTGGCAGACCGCGTATCTGCCGGTGGTCGCCGGGTGGGCGTGGACCGTGGTGCTGGTGTTCCCGCCGTTGTTCGGTTACCTCTGATCAGGTTCCGAAGCGCGACAAAGCGGAGGGGCCGTCGGTGAGACGTCCCTTCCGCGTGTTCAACCGGCAACGTCCTGCTGCGTGGCTGGAACACGATCGACATACTCCAGTGTGGACGGTGAGATTCGTTGAAGCCGTTGGACACACGGATTGCGGCGGTTGATCCGAGGATCGTGGGATTCCGCACGTCGACGCTTGCCGCTGTGTGCCGCCGAGCACGTCCGCAGTGGTCATCGCTGCAATGCAACGGTGCGGATCGTCAGTTGATCGCAAGGCGGCTGGAACGTTTGCGATCGGCGCCATCGGGTTGGGTACGAGTGCTGCTGCCTCGGCGGTGCCCACCACGCCGGGCACCGCGCCTCCTACCGGGATCACCGCCGAGGTGGTGACGATCAATGGATCCGCGCGCCCAGGCATGGCCACGAACGGCTTCTGCGGCCGGCTGCGCACCGCACGAGCTGGAAGGTGTGTCCAATGATCAACACCCTTGTCGCCGTTGCCGTGGCGATGTCCACGGTCGCCCTCCCAGCGGCGGACAGCCCACCGCCCGGTGCGGTCACCGTCGAGGTGGTCACCGTCAACGGGTCCGGCTGTCGCCCCGGCACAGCCGCGGTAGCCCCGTCACCGGACAACGCAACCCTTCACGTGCTCTACAGCGACTACCTCGCGGCGGTCGGTGCCGGTACCAGGCCGACGGACTACCGGAAGAACTGCCAACTCAACCTCCGGGTGAACGTGCCGCAGGACTTCACCTTCGCCATCGGCCAGATCGACTACCGAGGCTTCGCCCACCTCGAACGCGGCGCTACCGGCACACAACGAGGGACCTACTACTTCGCCGGCATGCCGCAGGTGACGAACAAGAGTCACACCTGGCAAGGCCCGCTGGACGACAACTGGCAGGCCACGGACACCATCGACACACCCTTCTACCGGCCGTGCGGCGTTCCGGGGAATCTCAACATCAACACCGAGCTGCGGGTCAGCGCCGGCACGTCGGATCCGAAGACGACGAGCTACCTGGCGATGGACTCGACCGACGCCTACATCGCCACGGTCTACCACCTCGTGTGGAAGCGCTGCCCCTGACCGGAAGGTGACCAGGCTCGGCGAGCCGGAAGCACTGCAGAGACTCCACGAGAAGTGGAACACGGAAATCGTCCGCCCTGTCGCCAGGCAACATTTCAGGCAGCACCTCGCCGACTCACTCAACCAGGAATCATGGCCGGACGACTGCTGTGCTCGGCTGCGCAGCTGACGGGCAGAGGGGTTTCACATGGGCGAGTTCGTGGCGGCTTCGGCATTCGAGACCGAGGACGTGGTTGCTGTGCTGACCGCGGTCAGCAGCTTCCTCACGGCGCACTCCTGGCCAGCGGTACCCGTTGAGGACGCGGAGTCTGCGGCCGCCGACGAAGTCCAGATCTTCCCGCCGACGAACGGCTGGACGGTGGTCCTCTGGCCGCACTACTTCACCGAGGTGGCCGCCGCAGAACACATGAGTCGCGAGCTCGGCGTGCTGACCAGCACGGCACGTATCTACGACGGCGACTACTGGACCCATTCGCTGCTGCGAAACGGCGTGACGCTGGACCGGTTCGCCTCGATGCCGGACTACTTCACCGACGATGTGGATGAAGTCGTCCGCCTTGTTGCCAAGTACGCAGGTCGGTCTGAGGTGATCGCCGATGCCACTGGCTGCCCGGTCGAACAGCTCGCCCCCTACCTCGTGCGGATCGGGGAGGACGAGGACAGCGATGATGAGGTCGAGCCGGCCAGGGCGAAGGCCTTCCCCGACGACGAGTTCGAGTTGGACTCGCCCTGGGTGTTCGTCGACTTCTGGCGCCGGTTCGGCCCGTACTACCCGGAGGACCTGTCGCAGTACGCGGCGCGGCTCCGTCTGGCACCTGGATGGCTGGACAAGCTGCCGAGCGGAGATCCGGAACTCTGAACCGACGGCCGCACGAGGCAGGACCGGCTCAGATAGCTGCCTTCCCGGCGAGGGGTTGGACGTACGTCACGTACTGGCCGTACTTGACGTACGTCAACCAGCGTTGCATACTCGATGTCAAGGTCAACGGCAGCTGCGCAGTCGAGGAGCACCTGTCGCAGTTGGTCGATCTGGGGAGGGCATCATGAGCGCTGCCGTGCACTTTGAGAGCTACAGCGAAGGCCGGGCCAATCTGAAGACGTTGCTTGACGCGGCGGAGCAAGGGCGCGTCGCGACGCTGCGGCGGGACCGCCACACGGCGGTGGTTGTCGACAGTGATCGCATGCGGCATTTCCTGAGTTCGGTGGTTCCCTCGCATGCTTCTGTCGTGCCGGAGAACGGCGGCTGGTCCGTGTTCATTCCCGGGTTGCCTGTGTCGGCCGATGGCAACAGCTTCGACGAGGCAATCACCGAGATGATCGATGCTCTTCGGGAGTACGCCGAGGATTGGCAAGCACGCCTGCGCGATGCACCCAACCACCGCGAGAACTGGGGCATTGTCGCATTGATCGCGCTGAGTACGGACGAGCAGCTTCAAGCTTGGCTGGTGGGCTGATCGCCGGTGACCTGGCCTGAGCCCACTCGAAGCGACCACAACAAGTTCTGCGAGGTTGAAGGGTGGGAGTTGGTACGCGACGCTCGCGGGCGCGCCGTCTCCCATCACGTCACATACGAACTCAACCTGCCTGATGGTCGTATTCTGCGCACTCGCGTTTCACGGCCTGTCAACCGCGACGGATACGGGCCGAGCTTGTGGAAGTACATCCTGCGCGACCAGCTCGACGTCGACGAAGCTGAGTTCTGGTCTTGCGTGCGTGACGGGGTAGTCCCGTCTCGTGGCGGTATTGAACCGCCGCCGGAGGCGATTCCTGCCCAACTTGTCCACCTGCTCATCAGCCAGGTCGGGATCCCTGAAGTCGAGGTCATGCGGATGACCAAGGAGCAGGCGATCGAACGCGCAAACAGGTACTGGACCGAAGGTGAGTGACACCAGTCCCGCAGCTGAGTAGGACGACGGTGCCGCTCGACGTGGCAACCTCCAGGGCGGGATTCGTCCGCTATCCGCGGTAGACGTTGTCGCGGTGCCAAGCGAAGTACGGCTGCGAGCTGGTTCGGTGTGCTCCGCAGGGACGTCCGTGCAGCTGGTTCAGGTGATCGCGCAGCCGGCCGCGGAGCCCGTCCTCGAACCAGGAGAGAACGCGACCGGTGTCGTCCACGGTGATGTGGCCGGATTCGAACAGGCTGTCGCAGCCGAACTTGCAGGCGAGCATCGCCACGTTGGTCAGGTCGTTGCGCTCGTCGTCGGTGCACAGCGACCGCTTCTTGATGTGGGCGGCGACGAGGAAGTCCCCTGGGTAGTCGTGCCCGCACAGGTCACAGGGTGCGGCGGTGCGACCGCCGAGCAACAACCTGCGCAATTCCCTCTGCTCCTTGCGGGTCGTGACCTGCGCGCTGCCGTCGAGCACAGTGAACTTCCGGATGCGCACTGGGAACTTCGGGTCGTGCAAGGTGACGATGGCTGGCCGGAGAGAGACGACTGTGCCGGGAATGGTCGCCAATACAGCTCCGACGAACGAGGAACGGTGCCCGAGCTCGTCGACGGTCACGAGTACAGACCCCTGCGCGTGCAGCTTCTCCAGACCGGCCTCGACATCGGCGATGTCGACCCACTGCCCCAGAGGCGATCGGTCGGTGGTCACCAGTACCTGCTTCTGCTTGACCTCGACGATCGTGTTCACGCTGCCGGTCACCGTCTCGATGGGATCTCCGATGAGCGAGCGCAGCAGAGCCGACGCGTCCGGTGCCTTGCCGCGGTTCGCCGCTTTCGCCAGGTCCGCAGCCAGACGGTCGGCGTCGTCGGCGGCGTATCCGGGTACTCGCAGCCTGAGCCGAATCTGCTTGGTGGCGTTACCGTCCGGGTTCCTGCCGATCTTTCCCTGTGCGCGTCCCAGCTTCTTGCGCAGCGCCTCCATGTCTCGCACCGTCGCCAGCACGACCGGCACTTCGACGATCGTGCGTTGCGTCTCGGGCAGATCCTGGACCTTGGTGGAGTCGACGACTCCGCTCTGTAGCGCTGCACCGCGCTCGCGAAGTCGGCGGAGCAGTAGCTCCAGGGCGAGGTTGTACTGGTGGTTGCGGGGGTGAGGACTTCCGTTGACCCTTGCCGCCCGAACTCTTCATGACCAACGCGAGATGGTCGCCGTCCGGTTCGATCTCGAACTCCGCGTTGAGCTCGGCGCCGGTGTCGTCTGTTGCGCGCATGGCCCATCATCGGCGCCTGCTGCAACCGAGTTACCGCGGGCACGCCTCACTGGTCGGACACCGTGAGACTCGGGGCCGAGTTGTCGTACGACGAAGCAACGAGGTTGTCTGCGGCGCCAAACAGGGCGGATGCTCGATGTGAGCATCCGCCCTGTCATTAGCGAACGTGTCCGAGAGGGGACTTGCTCTCTATCTCTGCGCCTCGATCTGTAGGGCGCGGCTGATCGGCGGAGATAGCCATCGTTCCCGCCGCGCCTCACGGCTCCAGTCAGAGGGACAAATGCTGAGCGACGCTATGAGCCAGCCGCATTCTTCTCGACGGCTGAGCGTTTCTTTACTGAGCCGCTCCTGGTCGAGTTCTTGATTTCCACGACGTTGTCAGAATCGCGACGTTCGATCGCGCTCTTCGCGCTTTCTGGCAGCGAATCGAACAGTGAGTCTACCTGGCGTGGGCGAGAAAGAACGTGGTGCACAACCAAGTTCAACAGCGCGAAGAGGGCCGGTACGGTTTCGGAGTCATCGTCGAGCAAGATTTCGCCTGGGTGTACTGCGTTGTTTCCAACAATGCGAAGCACATCCATGGCTTTCCTGGCTGTCGGTTCCAATCCTCTCGCGACCAGCCGCCGAATTTTCTCATTGATCGACTTACTGCCTGGCTCCAGGGTGTCGATGAGCGTCTGCAGGGCTAGACGGAGCAGCGCGGCGGCACTGCGAGGGGAGACCGACAGTACGGCTTGGGCCTCCTCGTAGATGGCGCGCACAGGCTCGGGCATGTCAGCGTTTGGCTTCGGTCCAAGCTTTGCGCTCTCTGGCCAGATCAGACGCTTGTCGTGTGTCCACAGTGCTGCATGATGGCAATGGCAGCACTCGCTCCAGGACCACTTCCAGAACAAAGCCTTGTTTGTGGCGCCCCAGCTGTTTACTTCCGCCCAGCTCTGTACCGCGTACACGCCGCAGTATGGGCAGTCAAAAGCGCTCGCGCCGTGTTTCGGGGAACGGTCTGTTTCCGTCTCTGCTGTCACCAGAGCCTCACTGTTCGATACATGCGATACGCATCCGACGATACATGGCGTGTCATCCAGTTTTCACTGTGCACACGGTCCCTTGGGGAACAGGTGACCATACACCATCCCTGATTCGGTGTTGCGGAACGGTACGGTGTCGCCTCATCGTGTCGCGACCCGTCCTGTCCATGCGGGCTCGTCTTGCCCAGCGAACGGAGAGGTCTACCCGCTACGTGGGCGAGTTAGGTGTGGCTATTGCGACTCGGCGGGTGGAAAGCACACCACGCGCACGGGGGATGCACTACCTGCGCGCCACTGAACAATGGTGCCGGGCTCGCCCGCGCTAGACGGGTACCCGCTTAACGTCTACTTGCCGCAAGCTGCGGCGATGGACTGGTTCGACACGTGGACGAACTGTTCGACCAGCGAACCTCGAAACCACGGTTTCCGCTCTCGTGGCGTCCCAGAAGGAAGCGGGCAGCGTCACGAGGCGGAAGGAAAACTACGTCGATTCCAGGACACGATCGAGCGGCCGCTCAAGCGGAGCTGAGTGGAACTTCAAGGCGCACCGGCCGGACTGCCCGCCGAGGGGTGCGCGATGATCGACTCGCTCGGCCACGTGAAGAGTGTGATCCATCGAGGTAATCGGACGAACCGCAACGTCTGTACGAAGCGCTGGATGTGAAGATCACCTACAACGCCAAACAGGGCGAACGCTCAAAGTGAGCATCCGCCCTGCAGGGATTACACCAGTGTCCGAGAGGGGACTTGAACCCCTACGCCCTTTCGGGCACTAGCACCTCAAGCTAGCGCGTCTGCCATTCCGCCACCCAGACTGATGGGATCATCATACAGACCCGTCCGGGCCCCCTGAACGCGGGGCTACGATCGCCGCGTGAAGGTCATCGTCGAGGCCGACGGCGGGTCGCGGGGCAATCCCGGGCCGGCCGGGTACGGCGCGGTCGTCCGGGACAAGCTCAGCGGTGAGACGCTGGCCGAGCGCAAGGGGTTCGTCGGGGTGGCGACGAACAACGTCGCCGAGTACCAGGGGTTGATCGCCGGGCTGCGGGCTGCGCAGGAGCTCCAGGCCGAGACCGTCGACGTGCGGATGGACTCCAAGCTCGTCGTCGAGCAGATGAGCGGGCGCTGGAAGATCAAGCACCCCTCGATGCAACCGCTCGCTCGTGAGGCTCAGGCCCTTGCGCGGACGTTCAGGGCCGTCACCTACGAGTGGATTCCCCGCGAACGCAACCGGCAGGCCGACCGGCTCGCCAACGAGGCGATGGACCAGGAGACCAAGGGTCAAGCGGAGGGGGACAAGCAGCCGCACTGGAGTGGGGCTGTCGGTGAGCCCACGCGGCTGATCCTGTTGCGGCACGGGCAGACCAAGCTCTCCATCGAGCGGCGCTACTCGGGGCGTGGTGACCACGTGCTCACCGAGCTCGGGCTGGAGCAGGCCGCCAAGGCCGCCCAGCGTCTCTCCAAAGTAGACGACATCGCCGCGATCATCTCGTCGCCGCTGCAGCGGGCCGTGCAGACCGCACAGAAGCTCGGGGACGCGACGGGGCTCGAGGTGGTCACGCACCAGGGGCTCATCGAGACCGACTTCGGCACGTGGGAGGGGCTGACGTTCGCCGAGGCGGCGCAGCAGGACCCCGAGGTGCACCGGCGGTGGCTCGGCGACACGAGCGTCCGGCCGCCGGACGGGGAGAGCTTCGACGAGGTCAACGCGCGGGTGCGGAAGGCGCGCACCGAGATCATCGCCCGGTACGGCGGCAAGACACTGGTGCTGGTCAGTCACGTCACGCCGATCAAGACGCTGCTCCGGCAGGCGCTCGACGTCGGGCCGCAGTTCCTCTTCCGGATGCACCTCGACCTGACCGGCGTGTCGATCGCCGAGTTCTACCCGGACGGGCACGCCTCGGTGAAGCTCGTCAACGACACCTCACACCTCAGCTGACCTTGCGCAGCCGCGGCGTCAGCGCCGTCGTGAACCGGTCGGCCGCCGCCTCCAGCGCCGCGGCCGCGCCGGGTGAGTCCACGTTCTGGTCGAGCACGAACTCCCCGCGCACCACCTGGTCGGCGCCCTTGGCCGCGAGCAGCGGGTGCAGCGCGTAGTCCATCGCGACGAGGAAGCCCTGGTTGCCGCCCGTCGCCAGCGGCAGCACCGCGCGCCCGCGCAGCGCCTTCTTCGGCAGCAGGTCCAGCAACGCCTTGACCAGGCCGCTGTAGGCCGCGCGGTACACGGGCGAGGCGACCACGACGCCGTCCGCGGAGAGCACACCGCTCACGGCGTCGGCGATCTCGGGGTCGCGCAGGTCCTCGGTGAGCAGCGACAACGTCGGCAACGACCGCACGTGGAGCACCGACACGCGGTGCCCGGCCGCGCGGAGGTGCTCCTCCACGAACGACACGACGACGCCGGTCGGCGCGGCGGGGGACGGCGCGCCGGAGATGATCAGCAGATCGGACATGACAAGGGCTCCCTGAGGTTGCGGACGGGGCAAGCGCTCAGCGGAGGCAACACAGGCTGGCTGCCACGCGGCCGTGGTCGACGTGGCGACGTCGTGTCATGGGACTGAGTGAACCAACGTCCGGACCACTGGACAACCAGTTCCAGCCGCTGGGATATCCTGGTGGGCGCGGATGAGTCGGCAGGGCGGCCGCGGCAGGAGACTGTCGAGGAAAGTCCGGACTCCACAGGGCAGGGTGGTTGTTAACGGCAACCAGGGGCGACCCTCGGGACAGTGCCACAGAAAGCAGACCGCCTCGCTTGTCGAGGTAAGGGTGAAACGGTGGTGTAAGAGACCACCAGCGCCCCAGGTGACTGGGGCGGCTAGGTAAACCCCACCCGGAGCAAGGCCAAGAGGGCACGCGAGTGCCTGCGCGAGCGTTCGAGGGCGGCCCGTCCGATGCTCGCGGGTAGGCCGCTAGAGCCTGTCGGCAACGGCAGGCCCAGATGGATGGCCGCCAAGTGGGACGCGAGTCCCATGAACAGGATCCGGCTTACATGCCGGCTCATCCGCCCCGGCACTCCTGAAAGGACGGTGCCGGGCCTGCCCGCCCGGCACCGTCCTCGTGGGATCAGAACGACGCGACGTTGAGCAGAGGCTCGTGCGTGCCGTCCGGATCGGTCGAGGAGTTCCAGTTGCTGGTGCCCGCGGCCTGCAGAGCCGACTTCACGGCCGACGGAGACGCGCTCGGGTGGGTCGCCTTGTACAGCGCCGCCGCACCCGCGACGTGCGGGCTGGCCATCGACGTGCCCGAGATCGTGTTGTAGCCGCCGCCCTTCCAGGTCGACAGGATGCAGACGCCCGGAGCGATGACGTCCACGTCAGCGCCGTAGTTCGAGAAGTCGGCGAACGTGTCGTCCACGTCGGCACGGCACGTCGAAGCCGCTCCGCCACCCGGCTGGCCGTTGAAGTCGGCCAGCGCGCTGACCGTGATGACTTCCGCGTAGGTGGCCGGAACGAAGGTCGACGAGTTCGCCGCGCTGTTGCCGGCGGCCACGACGTAGGTCACGCCGGCGGACACCGAGCGGCAGATCGCCTCGTGCATCGCGTCCTTGTTGGACCCGCAGGCGCTGTCGCTGCCGGAGCCGCCGAGGCTCATGTTCGCGACCTCGATCTCGTTCGCGTGCGCGGTCACGTAGTCGATGCCGCAGATGATCGCGGAGAACGAGCCGCTGCCCTGGTTGTTGAGCACGCGGACCGGCCAGATCCTGGCGCCGGGGGCGACTCCCACGACCCCGTTCCCGTTGTCGAGCGCGCCGATGGTGCCCGCGACGTGGGTGCCGTGGCCGTTGCCGTCGTCGGCGCTGCGGCCGGTGGAGCAGTTCTTGGCGCCTGCCGTGTTGACGTTGAGGTCGGGGTGGTCGAGGTCGACGCCCGTGTCGATCACGGCGACGTCCACGTTCACGCGTTCGTCGGTGCCGTTGATCTTGGCGGTCGGGCTCTGCTCGGCGTCGATGCGGTCGATGCCGGTGGGCAGGGTCTGCGCGGCGATCGAGGCCACGCCGTCGGGCTGCACCAGGGCGACCCGCGGGTCACGCGCGAGGCGTGCCGCGGTCGTGGCGGTCATGCGTCCCGAGTAACCGCGCACGGCGGACTCGTAGACGTTGTCGACGGTGACGCCGAGAAGGCCGGTCACGCTCGACACGCTCACGCCGTCCTTCAGCAGGACGATGTATCCGCTGGTCTGGGTGTCGGCACTGGCGGGAGCGGCGGGAACGGCGGCAGCGAGCAGGACGGCTGCGAACAGGGCCTGGACGGTGGGTCGTCGCATGTCTCTCCTCGAGGGGCAGGAGCAGGGATCACGATGTTCTCACCCGAACGGGCAGAAGCGTTAGTACTTTCGGGTGTAAATCGGTGGGCGCATCCGCCTGTATTGATGAACGGGTGCTGACTCACCTGGAGTGCGCTCGCTGCGGTCTGCGCCACGACGCCGACACCGTCCAGAACCTCTGCCACGAGTGCGCGTCACCGCTGCTGGCCCGCTACGACCTCACCAGAGTCGGCCGTCCCACCAGCGAGAACAGCCTCTGGCGCTACCGCGACGTGCTGCCGGTCCGCGCTCCCGACCCCGCCTTCAGCCTCGGCGAGGGCATGACCCCGATCGTCGGGTTGCCCGCGCTGAGCAGGGCTCTCGACGCGAAGATCCTGATGAAGGACGAGTCGCTCATCCCGACCGGCTCGTTCAAGGCCCGCGGCGCGGCTGTCGGGGTCGCCAGGGCGAAGGAGCTCGGCGTCGAGGGCATCAAGATGCCGACCAACGGCAACGCGGGCGCCGCCTGGGCCCTGTACGCGGCCCGCGCGGGCCTGCGCAGCGTCATCGCCATGCCGGAGGACGCTCCGCTCATCACCCGCGAGGAGGTCGAGGCGAGCGGCGCCGAGCTGCGGATCGTGCCGGGCACGATCGCCGACGCCGCCAAGGCCGTCGCCGACGTCGACCTCTTCGACGCCTCCACGTTGCGCGAGCCGTACCGCATCGAGGGCAAGAAGACGATGGGCTACGAGATCGTCGAGCAGCTCGGCTGGCGCGTGCCCGACGTGATCGTCTACCCGACCGGCGGCGGGGTCGGCCTGATCGGGATTCACAAGGCGCTGCACGAGATGCGCGAGCTCGGCTGGATCACCGGTCCGATGCCGCGGCTCGTCGCCCGTCCAGTCCACGGGCTGCGCCCCGATCGTCAGGGCGTTCGAAGAGGGCGAGGCGGAGTCGGTGTTCTGGCAGGACGCCTACACCGACGCGTTCGGCATCAACGTGCCGAAACCGTTGGGGGACTTCATCATCCTGCGGGCGATCAGGGAAACCGGCGGCACCGCGATCGCCGTCGACGACGAGCAGATCGAAGCCGACCGCGCCGAATGTGCCCGCCTCGAAGGCGTTTTCCTGTGCCCGGAAGGCGCCGCCACGATCAGCGCGGTCCGTGCCCTGCGCTCGAACGGCTGGCTCGCGGCGGACGACGAGGTGGTCGTGCCCCGCCGCCCACCGCATCCGCCCGATCGCGGTCGCGAGCAACAACTCCGCCCGGCCGCTCGTCTCGTCCGAACGAATCCGCAGCACCGCCAGCACCGGGAACAACGCCGCCGTCCCGCCCAGGCTGATCAGCACCATCCACAGCAGCGAGTCCCCGATCTCGCCGGACCCGTACCGCCGCAGGAACTCCTGCATCAGGGGCCCGTCGACCGTGCCGTGCATCCCGGCGGCCACACCACCCATCGCGGCTCCGGCCACCGCGAACGCCACCGTCCACCCGATCACCTGCGTCCGATGCACCCGCCACGGCAGGCTGACGTCCCCACCGGCAGGCCCGGGCCGCGCGGCCAGGAGACCGGCCCCGAAGTCGCGGCGCAGGTTCAGCCAGAACGCGAGCGCGCTCAACGCCGCGGCGGCCACGACCGGCACCACGAACACCCGGGCCTGTGCGAACGCGAGGTGGCTCCACCCGTTGGGCGAGAACCAGCGCAGCCACAGCACCCCGCTGCCGTCCGCCGCGAACCGCACCCCGTACGTCACGCCCAGCACGCCGCACGCGATCAGCCTCGCCGTCGACGACCGTTCGGTGAGCTGTGCGGCCACTCCGGCCACGCCCGCGAACACCAGGCCCGGCGCGGCCACCGCGGCCCCGAACCGCAACCCGCCGATCGCGGCTACGAGGGCGCCGGTCAGCAGGGAAGCGCCCACGGCCAGGGCGAGCGCGGAAGCGAGGGGAGTGAGGCGGGAGATGGGCGTGGAGCGCAGGAGTTCGTGGCGGCCGGACTCCTCCTCGGCCCTGGTGTGCCGGATGACCGTGAGGATCGCCATCAGGGAGGTCAGGGTGAACGCGACGTCGGCGATCTTCCACCTGATCAGGCCTGGGAGCGTCGGGTCGGTGAGCTGGCCGGTGAACGCGGTGAGCGCGGCGTTGCCCGCGACGTCGTGAGCGAAGGCGAGAGCGGATTCCGGGGTGGGGAACATCCGGGTGTACTGGCCGGTGACGCTGAGGACCACGCCTGCGATCAGCACGATCCAGGAGGTCAGGACGATCCGGTCGCGGCGCAGCAGGAACCGTAACATGGTTCAGAAGTTACACAGGTTTCACAAAGTTGTGAAGTCTGATCTGTAACGAAGACCGCCAGTCAATCGAGCTAGTCGGCAGTGGTGAGGGAACGGCCTGGAGGGCAGATGGAACCTTCTGGCGACGAGACCGTCGATGGCCGAGCTGGCGAGAACTCGATCATGGTTGATCCGAAGTTCGCTGCGGAGATCGCCCTGGCGGAGTACAAGGCTCTGCGCGACGAGATCCTCAAGAAGATGGACCACAGGACGTCGCTGATGGTCTGCTCGGTGACAGTCAGCTCCGCTGTGCTCGGTTTCGGGGTCGAGAGGCGGAACGGACCGCTCCTGCTCGTCTCGCCGTTGATCTCCGTGCTGCTGGGCATCGTCATCCTGTTTCACGGAGCTCAGATCGGACAGGCTTCTGAGTACCTGCGCAGAACGTTCGACGTCCCGCTGTCCGGAGGGGCCCGAGGCGTGGAGGGGTGGCACATTGCAACGGCCGACCCCAGGAACCGGCTTCGTCAGCGAATGCTGCCGTACTACTTTCCGTTGATTCTGATTGCGATCGCCCCAGTGTTCGTGGCCGTTCCTCTGGCGCTCGCGAACCCGGACTGGGTCGTGTGGGTGATCCTCGCCGTCGACGGCGGGCTGCTCGCGATCTACCTGGCCCTGCTCGTCAAGTACCGCCACAGGAGGTAGGCCCTCAACGCTTGGCCGGCCGCCCCGAAGGCATCCGAAGAACGGGCCGAAACGGCTCCCCCGCGTTGTAGAGCTCCTCCAACTCCGTCACGTAAGCCAACACGGCGGGATTCACGATGTCCGCCAGCGACCGCACCCCCGCCTGAGGCTCATACGACGCCAGATACGTCGCCGCCGCACGAGCCCGCTCCAGCACCGACCTGTCGAAGTTGATCGTCCGCTGGACCCGGCGCCGGGATTGCGGGCCCTCCCCGGTAGGCTGATCCACGCCTGGAGCACTAGGGGAGGCTGTGATTCCGTCCACACTTCCGTCCGGCACGAGGTCAGGTTCGAGCATCGGCGAATCTCCTCGGAGTCGTCGCTCCGGAGCGCGCCCGCGGAGGGGTCGCGAACCGGCCGATCAGGGCGTTCACATGAGTGGACACGTGCGCATGTTTGAGACGCACGCACTGTGTGTGACCAGGGCGTTCGCAGTCGGGTGAACCTTGCCAGCGACGGAGAGAATCTTGAGCCGGGTGTTCCCCACTGACCTCTCCTCAGTGATGATGTGTCGGCCAGATTAGACGTAATTCCTCCCAGGGGGAACGGCCAGATGATCTACAGCCCGCTCCAACAGCTTCACACGTCGTGACGAACTCGTGTTCTACTCGTAGCGCAAGCCCGAGCGCACTCTGGAGTACCTAATGACCGCCATGGACCTGGTGACACTCGCTCAGCAGCAGCCGACGGTGCCGGGCACAGGCAATGTCCGCGGCTGGATCCTGGACAACATCGTTCCGCTGCTCCTGCTCACCGTCGCGCTCCTCCTCCTCTGGCTGGGTGGTGGCAAAGGTGACAACGCGGGTGTCATGCGCCGCCTCGGTGGCGTGATCGTCGCCCTGGCCATCATCGGCCTCGCGGTCACCACCGACGCGGGGTCGAACATCGGCAAGTGGCTCGCCGGCCTGTTCGTCGGAGGCTGACACGTGCGGGTCCGCACTGACGACGAGGTCTACCGGGTCGACGCCGTCTGGCTCGGCCCGCCCAAAGCGACTTTTCCCTGGCGCGCGCGGTACGTCGCGTGGGGCGTCGGGATCGTCGTTTTCCTCGTCGTACTCACGATCGAGCGGCAGATGGGCGTCGGGTTCGGGTTCTTCTCGACCGCGTGGGCCCTCGTCGCCACGATCCTCCTCACGCGCTTCATCACGGCGCGGATCAGTCATGAGCGGCCTCTCACGGCCGTCATGTCGATGTGGGTCCGCGAGCTCACCGCACCTCGAGAACGCACGGCAAGCTCCGGAGGAGCGGCCAGCGCCGCCCGGATCCGGGTCAGCGCCCAGCGGCCTCGTCCCAAGTTGAGCAAGAAACAACAACGACGGGCGAGACAGCAGGCCCAGACCCGCCGGACGTCAGCCAGCCGTAAGAAGGAGGTTCGCGGTGTTCGGACGCCGGCGAGACCGTGACCGTCGCTCCGCCCAGCACATCGCCCAGCACGCCGCGGCCGATCCCCGCGAGCGCGCGCAGGTCTACTCGAAGCGCGGCCGGCGCCTGCCCGGCGAGCAGGCCGTGCCCAGCTACACGCCGTCGATCGCGGCCCGCAGCATCGACGGCCACCTGCTGCGCACCGGCCAGGAGGTCTACGCCTGGTACCGGCTCGCGCCGCAGCGCTGGTCGTTCCGCAGCGACTCGCAGCGCCAGGACCTGATCGCCGCCATCGCCGGTCAGTACGCCGAGCTGCAGGGCCGCTGGATGCACCTGCGGGTCACCACGCGGCCGTACCCGATCCGCATGTGGGCCGAGGCGCACGTGCACAACGCCGTCAAGCGCCTGCCGGACACGCCCGGCACGCTGTCGTTCGACGACTACATGATCGGCGAGCAGCAGCAGCTCATGGGCCGCTCGATGGCGGAGAAAGAGGTCTACCTGGGCGTCCAGGTGCAGACCCGCAACATGATGGACCGCGCCGTCGAACGGGCCGCCCCCGTGCTGCGCAAGGTCTTCCCGGACGCCGTCGACGCCGAGCTCGTGGCGCTCGACTCCGAGGTCGAGCACCTCGACCAGGTGATCGGGTCCGCCGGTCTCGAAGGCCGTCCCGCGACGGCCGAGGAGATGTCCTGGCTCATGCACCGGTCGTGCTCGCTGGGCCTGCCCGCGCCGCGCAACCTGCCCGCCGTGCCGGGTGCCGCCTGGGAACCGGAGGACCTGGCGTCCTTCACCGACGCCGCGGACTTCCACCAGGAGCCGTACTCGCCGACGGTGACCGTGCGCGGCCGCACCGGCTCGAACGCGGGCATCAAGCGGCACGTCGCGGTGCTGACGGTCGGGCTGATGCACGGCCTGCAGATCCCCGAGGTCGACGACCCGTGGGTGCAGCGCGCGGACAGGCTCCCGGCGAGCGTCGAGTGGTCCGCCCGCATCTACGTGCGCAAGCCCGAGGAGGTCTCGGGCGAGCTGTCGCGGCAGATGAGCAAGGTGCGCTCGCAGGTCCGCCACTACACCGACGAGCACGAGCTCGACCCGCCGCAGTCACTCGCCCGCCAGGCCGGACGCGTGCTGGAGATCGACGACGAGATGACGTCGGGCTTCACCGCGCTGGGCACCCGGGTGCGCTCGTGGTGGCGGCTCGCGGTCAGCGGCCCGACCGAGCGCGAGGCGCTGCGGCTCGCCCAGTCCCTCCTCGAGCTGTACAAGCCGAAGATCGCGATCGAGCACCCCGAGGCGCAGTACGCGATCGCCCGCGAGTTCATCCCCGGCGAACCGCTGTCCAACGGCGCGTACCTGCGCCGCGGCAGCGTGTTGTGGGCCGCGAGTGCTGTTCCCACGGCCACGGCCGAGGTCGGCGACCGCCGCGGAATTCTTCTTGGCGAGACCGTCACGGCCACGCGCCGCCCGGTCGCCTGGGACCCGTGGATGGCGCAGGAGCTGCGCGACGCGTCGGGTCTGACGGCGATGGTCGCGGGCCTCGGTGCCGGCAAGTCGTTCCTCGGCGGCGGCATGGTCTACAAGACCCTGCGGGCCGGCGCGCACTGGACGTTGCTCGACCCGTCCGGTCCGCTCTCGGCGCTGTGCGACCTGCCGGAGCTGCGCCCGTACGCGCGTCCGATCAACCTGCTCAACGCCCAGCCCGGCATCCTCAACCCGTACCGGGTGGTCGCCGAGCCGATGATCGAGCACTTCCTCGACGAGGACGACCCCGAACGGGCCTGGCGCCGCGAGAAGGCACTGGCGGCCGCGACCCGTCGTCGACTCGTGCTGGACGTGCTCACCGGTCTGCTGCCGTTCGAGGTCGCGCGCCTGCCCCAGACGCGCATCGTGCTGCTGCGTGCCGTCCGCACGGTCGGTGGCCGCTTCGACGCGCACCCCGGTCTCGTCTTCGAGGCGCTGCGCCGGGACGCGTCCGAGCACCACGAGCACGCCGTCGTCGTCGCGGACTTCCTCGACGAGATGCGCGAGCGCATGTCGTTGCTGATCCCCGAGGACAACCACGACCCGTACAACGAGCAGCGCGACGACCGCCTGACCGTCCTGACGATGGCGGGCCTCAACCTGCCGAAGGACGGCGTCGGCCGCGAGCACTGGACCGACGCGGAGTCGCTCGGCGTCGAGATGCTGAACCTGGCCGCCTGGTTGACCCAGCGGTCGATCTACGACCGGCCGAAGGACCTCCGCAAGGGCGTCTGGATCGACGAGGCGTTCTTCCTCTCCGAGGTCCCGACCGGTCGCGTGCTGATGAACCGCTTCGCGCGTGACTCGCGAAAGTGGAACGTCCGCGTGCTGCTGTCGTCGCAGATCCCCGCGGACTTCCTGAAGATCCAGGGCTTCGTGGCACTGCTCGACTCGGTCTTCGTCGGCAGGCTCGACGACGACCAGGCGCAGGCGGACGCGTTGCGGTTGCTCAAGGTTCCGGTCGGAGCGGGCTACGAGCAGGTCATCGCGTCGCTGGGCCGCCGTCCCGGTGGCGAGCGCACCGCGACCGAACGCGACCGCGCGCCGCGGCAGTTCGTCTTCGGTGACGGTGCCGGCGGTGTGGAGCGCATCCGCATCGACTTCAGCGGCCCGCACCTCGAGCACCTGCGCAACGCCCTCGACACGACCCCCGATGCCAAGCGCGACAACGGCAAGGGCGAGCTCGTGCCGGCGGACGACCACAGCGCGGCTCCCCAGCCGCCCGCCTACGTGCCCGACGAGATCGACGACGAACTGGCGGCGGACATGGAACTCGGACTGACGGAGGACGAGGCCCACCTGGTGGGTCACGGTGACGGCACCAACCGCCACCGGGACGGCGCCGCATGACGGCGCTGACGATTGTGCTGGTGATCGCCGCCTTGCTCTGGGCCAGGCGGCGGTTCCACCTGCGCATGTCAGCGCGCACGAGGTCGGTGAGCCTCGTGGCAGCCATCCTGGCGCTCCAGGTGGTCCTGGGTGCCCCGATGGCGCACGCCCAAACCTGTGGCGAGGCACCAAATCCGGAGAGGCCGGGCGCGGGCATGGTCGGCGCGCTCGACCCGCCCGTCGGCAACGGCCTGCCCGGCTCGCCGTACCTCGAGTACGGCTACGCGGGCATGGTCTGGCACAACTACAACGCCAAGTGCAACGTCCTGCCCGACGCCAACGCCACGATCGACACGTGGGCGGGCAACGAGCTGTTCAGCATCGGCAAGAACATCGTCGGCGCCACGAACGCGTTGCACTACACGGTGATGGGCCGCGGCCTGCTGGTCCCGCTGGACGACGCCGTGAAGAACGGCGTGCAGAAGGTCTACGACAACGTCTACCTGCGCTGGTTCGGCCTGGTGGCGTTGATCCTGGCGATCCTGATGTTCCGCCAGATCTGGACCGGCGACTTCGCCACGATCTCCAAACGCGGGCTCTGGGCGTTGGCCGCGATGTGGCTCGCCACGTCGACACTCGCGCTACCGCAGTTCTACAACCTCCTCGACAACACGCTGGTCTCCAAGACGTCGGAGATCCAGGCGGGTTTCATCGAGGCACCGGAAGAACAGGGCACACTGCACGTACTGCCGACGAAACTGCACGACGCCGTCGTCTACCAGAGCTGGCTGCGCGGCGCGTTCGGCACGCCCGAGGCACCGCAGGCCAGCGAGTACGGCCCGCGCATTCTCAAGGCGCAGGCGTGGACGACGACGGAGATCGCCGAGCACAAGGACGCGGACCAGGCGGCCCTGGAGGCGAAGAAGGCCGAGTGGAAGGCGTTGGAAGGCCAGCTCGGCACGGCCAAGGGCTACTTCGACGGCACCGACGGCAGCCGCACCGGCGCGGGATTCCTCGCGCTGTTGCAGTCCATCGCGTTCTCGCTGTTCCAGCTGTTCGCGAAGGCCGCGGTACTGCTGGCCCAGCTGCTGCTGCGCATCCTCACACTCGCCGGGCCACTCATCGGCCTGGTCGCGCTGATCCACCACGACCTGCTGCGCAAGGTCGCGCGCGCGGCCGCCGTGACGGTGTTCAACGTGCTGGTGCTCGCGGTCCTCGCGGGTGTCCACGCGTTGCTGCTGCAGGCGATCTTCAACGCGACCGGGCTGTCGTTGCTGACGCGGACGTTGCTCGGCCTGATGCTGACGCTCATCTGCTTCGTCATCGGCAAACCGTTGCGCCGCATGTGGCAGATGGTCGAGATGTCGGTCGGCTCCGCGGGCAACGTCCTGCCGATGAGCGGCGGAGTCTGGTCGAAGATGCTCGGCAAGAAGAAGACCGGCCCGTCACCGCAGGACGAGTTCTGGGAGTCCGTGCGCGAGAACGAGACCGACGGCGACGAGGTGCCGCAGCGCGGCCGCAACCGGGTGCGCCCGGAGGCCTCCAGCCCGGTCATGGCGACGGCGCAACGGCTCGACCGCGACTCCCAGCCCGGCCAGATCGTCTCCGGCCCCGACGGTTCCGGCGTGCGGGCGGGGGCACTGCCCGCGGGATCGGGCCCGGCGGCGTTGCCGGTCGGACGGTCGCGCGTGGTGGACAGCCCGCCGGTCACGGACAGGCAGTGGGACCGGGTCGACGACGCGGTGCTCGTGCCGTCGCGTTCGGGCGGTTACTCCGGTCCGGTGCAGGAACCTCGCAGGGCCGAGACAGAAGTGGTGGCAGGACGTCAGGTGCACGTGATCTACCGACCGTCGCGCGGTTTCGAAGTCAGGGACAACTGAAGGGAGGCGTAGGTGCCGATCCGAACCAACCGCGGCCGTGCCGCGGTGTACCGCAGGCTCTGGGGCTGGCCGCTGCGTTCCCCGCGTCACCTCGCCGCCTCGATCATCATCTTCGTGGTGCTGGTCGTCGCGCTCGGCGTGATCATCCCGAAGGTCCTGGACCGCAAACCGTCCACGCAGACGGCCGGGGGCCCGTCGACGTCGCAGCAGGGCACGCAGGTGGGGCAGCTGCCGGCCAGCGGTGCCTCGCTGCCCACCAAGGAACCGGCGCCGTCGATCTCCGCGTCCGCCGCTCCGCCCCAGGCCGACGCGCAGCTGGTCGCCGAGCTGTGGGCGGAGAACTGGATCAAGCCGCCACCGGACGACGACGTCAACAAGTGGCTCACGCAGCTCCGTCCGTACACGACGGAGGAGTTCCTCGCGCAGATGGCGACGATCGACCCCAAGAACGTGCCGGACAAGATCACCCAGAGGGTCACGCCGAAGAAGTCGTTCACGTCGTCGGCCGACTTCGAGGTGGGCACCGACGCCGGCAAGGTCGTCATCACGCTGGTCAAGGCGCCGGACGGCAAGTGGCGCGTGAACAGTTACACGAAGGCGGGCTGACCCATGCGCCTGATGTTGCTGATCGGAGCTCTCGTCGCCGTCGTGGTGATCGCGGTGGCGACCTCCGGCGTGACGCAGGTGGTCAGCAACTCCACCAACCCCGCGGTGACCGGCAACTTCCAGCTGATGGGCTGCAACGCCGCCATCGGGCCGTGGGACGCGGGAGGCGGCGCCAAGGGCCAGGCCGACGCGGCACGTCTCAACGACGAGCAGCGCAACATCGTCGCGCGGATCATCTCCATCGGCCAGGAGCGCAAGCTGCCGCCGCTCGCGTGGCAGGTCGCGATCCAGGCGGGCATGACCGAGTCGGGCCTGCGTCCGCTGAACTACGGCGACCGCGACTCGCTCGGCATCTTCCAGATGCGCCCGTCGATGGGCTGGGGAACTCCCGCCCAGGTGATCGACCCGACCTACGCGATCAACAAGTTCTACGACGTGCTGCTGAAGGTGCCGGACTGGGAGAACAGGCGGCCCGGTGACTCGGCGCAGGCCGTCGAACGGTCGGCGTTCCCCGACAGGTACCACAACTGGGAGTCCATGGCCGCGTTCCTGCTGAGCGAGCTCGGGCAGATCAGCGACCCGGCGGGCTGCGGTTCGGGCGCGGGCCAGTTCCTGCTGGGCTCGAACGCGGCGGCCAGCGCCATCGAGTTCACCAAGCAACAGCTGGGCGAGCCGTACCTGTGGGGCGGCAACGGCCCGGACGCGTGGGACTGCTCCGGCATCCTCGTGAAGGCGTTCGCGACGGCCGGCGTGAAGATCCCGCGCGTGGCGAACGACCAGTACGAGAAGGGCGGCGCCCACCTCCCGGTGCGCGACGCCCAGGCAGGCGACCTGATCTTCTGGGCGACCGACACGTCGAACCCGCGCACTGTGCACCACGTGGGCATGTACCTGGGCAACAACGAGTACATCCACGCGCCACAGACGGGTGACGTGGTGAAGATCAGCAAGATCAACTGGGACTATTACGAGTTGATGCCGCTGGCCGTCCGGCCGGGCGTGTAGATCGCGGGGAGGCGCTGCATGTTCAACCACGACCCCATCCCGAGGCCTTCCGGACCGCCCGCGTCGAGCACACCGGTGCGTGACTACATGGCGGCCGGTGCTCCTGGGGTGTCCGCCGACTACGTGGTCATCCCGCGTGCGCTGGCCGAGGCGATGCCGCTGCCGTGGCAGCAGCACCTGACGCACCTGCTCGCGGAGTTCCACCGCACCTACGGTCACCTGAAGTGGCCGGTCTACCGGGTGGTGCCGTCCCGCTACGAGAAGCTCGCCGACCTCGACGAGGACCAGCTGGCCGAGGTCGGCGCGATCATGGAGATCGACTCCGACGGATCTCTGGTCTACCGGGACCGCTCCGGACGCAAGATCGAGAACGCCGAGGACCGCACGGTGCTGGTCTCGTGTTTGGATCCGATCCCGTCGGAGTACGCCAACGCCAACCAGTCCACGCCGCCGCGGGGATTCCCGGCGCCTTTGGGAGGCGAACGCGTATGAGTGACACGAGCGGTTGGTACTACTGCCTGACCCACCAGACGGTCGAGAAGGGCAAGGGCTGCCGGGGTGGGGACCGGATGGGTCCGTACCCGGACGAGGCCGCGGCGGCTCGCGCGCTGGAGATCGCCCGGGAACGCACTCGCGCCGCCGACGAAGCGGACAGGAAGTTCCGCGGCGACGACGAGGACTAGAAGTGTGACGACGAGGCCCGGAGCGCGTGCTCCGGGCCTCGCTCTGTCCGCCCGCCTAGTCTGTGCGGGTGGCCTCACTGGTGATCCGCACGGGTCGTGCAGACCTGTCCTTCGACGGCATCCGCACCGAGTTCGACCTGCCCTCGTCGTTTCCGTCCGTAGTCCTGGCAGAGGCTGAAACGGCGGTCTCCCGTCCCGTCGGCGACCGCCCCGACCTCACCTCGATCCCGCTGGTGACGATCGACCCGCCCGGAGCCAAGGATCTGGACCAGGCGCTCTGCCTCGAACGGACTGCTTCCGGTTTCGTCGTGCACTACGCGATCGCCGATCTCGGCCTGTTCGTGACGCCCGATGAGGCGTTGGACGCCGAGGTCCGGCAACGCGGACAGACCATCTACCTGCCCGATGGCAACGTGCCGCTGCATCCGACCGTGCTGTCCGAGGGTGCTGCCTCTCTCTTGCCGGGCGTGACGCGTCCTGCGGTGCTGTGGACGTTCACCTGCTCGGCCGACGGTGTGCCGACGGACGTGGAAGTGCGCCGGGCGTTGGTGCGGTCGAGGGCCCAGTTCGACTACGCGTCGGTGCAGGAGTCGTTCGACAGGGGCGATCCGCACCCGTCCGTCGCCGCCCTGGCGGAGTTCGGGCCGTTGCGCCGCGAGCTCGCCCGTGAGCGCGGGGCGATCGAGCTCCAGCTGCCGGAGCAGGAGGTCGAGTCGGGCGGCGAGGGCTGGAAGCTCGTCACCCGGCCGCGGGCGCAGGTGGACGCGTGGAACGCCGAGATCTCGCTGATGACCGGGATGGCGGCCGCGTCGATCATGCTGGAGGCCGAGGTGGGCATCCTCCGCACGCTGCCCGACCCGGACGCCGAGGCCGTGAAGGCACTCCGCAAGTCCGCCGCGGCGTTGCGGGTGCCGTGGCCCGCGGACGTGTCGCCGGGCGCGTTCCTGGCCGGGTTGGACGCCTCGCAACCGGAAGCCCTGGCGCTGTTCACCGACGCCACACGGCTGTTGCGCGGCGCGGGCTACTCGGCGTTCAACGGCGAGGCTCCCGAGGTCGTGACGCATGCGGGCGTGGCAGCGCCGTACACACACGTGACCGCACCGCTGCGGCGCCTCGTGGACCGGTTCGCCACGGAGGTGTGCCTCGCCGTCACGGCCGGGGAGGAGCTGCCGTCCTGGCTGGCCGAGGCGTTGCCGCAGCTGCCGTCGCTGATGGGCGCGTCGGACTCGCTGGCCTCGAAGGTCGAGCGAGCGTCGCTGGACCAGGTCGAGGCGTGGGTGCTGGCCGGACGCGTCGGGCAGGAGTTCGACGCCGTGGTGCTGCGGGCGGGGGACCAGGAGGCCGAGGTCTTCGTCTCGGACCCGCCGGTGCTCGCCAAGTGCGAGGGCAGGCGGCTGCCGGAAGGTGAGCGCATTCGCGTCCGCCTGGTCGACGCCGACCCCGCCGAACGCCGAGTCCGCTTCGACCGCGCCTGACACTCGCGCCGCAGTGCACGCGGGGAGCTTTCGTTCGCTCTGAGTGCACGCGGGGGCCCCGCGTGCCGTCCAAGGTAACGGGGGAGCCCCGCGTTACTTTCGGGATGCGGAAAAGCTGGCGGCGAGCGCAAGGTCACGTTGGACAGCCTGCGTCCGCTCGCCCGTGTGAAGATGCACGGGTGACAGAGATTCGTGACCTCACCGTCGGCGTCCTGGGCGGAACCGGAGCCCAGGGCAAGGGCCTCGCCATCCGCTGGGCCAAGGCGGGCCTCAAGGTGATCATCGGCTCCCGCAGCGCCGAGCGGGCGGAGCTGGCGGCCAAGGAGATCGTCGACGTCGCCGGCGGCGACGTGCGAGGTGCGGACAACACCGACTGCGCGGCCGACTCCGACATCGTGCTGGTCGCCGTTCCGTGGGACGGTCACGGCGACCTGCTGGCGTCGTTGCGCGACCAGCTCGCCGGGAAGATCGTCATCGACTGCGTGAACCCGCTCGGCTTCGACAAGCAGGGGCCGTTCGCGCTGCCGGTGACCGAGGGCAGCGCCGCCCAGCAGGCCGAGCTGCTGCTGCCGGAGTCGCGCGTCACCGCCGCGTTCCACCACGTGTCCGCCGTGCTGCTCGCCGACCTGTCGGTGTCCGAAGTGGACATGGACGTCCTCGTGCTGGGCGACGACCGCGAGGCCACCGACACCGTTCGTGAACTGGCCGAGCTGGTCCCCGGCTTCCGCGGCGTCTACGGCGGCCGGCTGCGCAACGCCCACCAGGTCGAGGCGTTCACCGCGAACCTCATCGCGGTCAACCGCCGCTACAAGACCCACGCCGGTCTGAAGATCACGGGAGTCTGATGCTGCCCGTCGACGACCTCGGTGAGCCGGTCGCGCTCGACCAGCCGCAACGCGTGGTCAGCCTGGTGCCGTCCATCACCGAGGCCGTCGCGGTCAGCGTTCCCTCGTCGTTGGCCGGAGCCACCGACTACTGCACCCATCCGTCCTCTTTGGACGTTCCGCGCGTTGGTGGCTCGAAGTACCCGGACGTAGACAAGGTCCTGTCTCTCAACCCGGACCTCGTGATCGCGAACTCCGAGGAGAACCGCGCCGAGGACGTGGACCGGTTGCGCGCCAACGGAGTCCAGGTCTGGGTGACCGAGGCGCCCGCGACCGTGCCGATGGCGCTGAAGTCGTTGCGGCGCCTCTTCGGCACGGCGTGGGATCTCGAACCGGACTGGCTGGTCCGCGCCGAGGACCTGTGGCGCTCGACAGAGCCCGTCCGGCTGACCGCGGTGATCCCGGTCTGGCGCCGCCCGTGGGTGGTCGTCGGCAGGGACACGTTCGCCACCGATGTGTTGCGGCGCCTGGGAATCGAGAACGTCTACGGCTCCCACGAGGAGCGCTACCCGCGCCCGTCGTTGCAGGAGCTCAACGACCGGCGCCCGGACCTGGTGATCCTGCCCGACGAGCCGTACGAGTTCACCCACGAAGACGGCCCGGAGAGCTTCCCCGGACTGCCGTACGTGCTGGTCAACGGCAGGCACCTGACCTGGTACGGCCCGTCGCTGGTGGAGGCGCGGGAGAGTCTGGGACGCGCCCTCGACTACACCTGGGGTTGACAACCACAGGTGGATTCGCGAGACGGTGAGCGCTGCCAAGATCCACAGCCATGGGGAAACTAGCCGCCATCATCGCGACCGCCGCCGCCGCAACCGCGCTCACCGCCATTCCGGCCCAGGCAGAACCGCTGGTCGTCTACCAGCTCGCGGGCACCAACCGCTGCCTCGCCGACACCGGCAGCAACGTCGTTCTGACGACCTGCAACGAAAGCGCCACCAACCAGCAGTGGATCGTCCCGGTCAGTGACGTGGACGTCTCGCACAACGTGGCCACCCGCAAGTGCCTGACCGCCACGAGCGGGGGTGACGTGCTGACCCAGGCCTGCGGCACCGCCGCCTCCCAGCGCTGGCGCCGCACTCCGCTGGGCGACAGGAACTTCCAGTTCCGCCACATCGTCACCAGCAAGTGCCTGACCGCGCAGGTCGCCACCGCGGCCTGCACCACCACGACCGCGAAGTGGAACCGCCTGCGTTAGTCGCGGAACCGATCCGTTGCTTCAAGCAGTGCAGCGAGGATGCCGGGCTCGTCGTAGGCGTGCCCGGCATCCGGCACCAGCACCAGTTCCGAACCGGGCCACGCCTTGTGCAGGTCCCACGCCGACACCGCGGGCGTCGCGATGTCGTACCGCCCCTGCACGATCACGCCCGGGATGTCCTTCAACCGCACGGCGTCCCGGATCAGCTGTCCCTCCTCGAACCACCCGTTGTTGACGAAGTAGTGGTTCTCGATCCGCGCGAACGCCAGCGCGTACGAAGGTTCGGCGAACTCCGCCACCAGCTCCGGCCGCGGCAGCAACGTCACCGTCGCGCCCTCCCACGTGCTCCACGCGACCGCCGCCGGCCCGTGCACCTCGGGATCCGGTGAGGCGAGCAGCTTCGCGTACAGCTCAACGGGATCGCCGTCGAGTCCCGCGATCGGCGCCGTGAACTTCTCCCACAGGTCGGGGAAGAGGTTCGCCGCCCCGCCGCGGTAGTACCAGTCCACTTCGGACGAACGCAGCGTGAAGATCCCGCGCAGCACCAGCTCGGAAACGCGCGAGGGGTGCTTCTCGGCGTACGCCAGCGCGAGCGTCGAGCCCCACGACCCGCCGAACACCTGCCAGCGGGAGATGCCGAGCGACTCCCGCAACAGCTCCATGTCGGCGACGAGGTGCCAGGTCGTGTTCAGCGACAGGTCACCCGAGGCGGACGCGTGCGGCAGCGAACGGCCGCAGCCGCGCTGGTCGAAGAGGACGATCCGGTAGGCGGACGGGTCGAACAGGCGGCGGTGCGACGGCGAGCAGCCGCCTCCGGGACCGCCGTGGAGGAAGACGACCGGCTTGCCGTCGGGGTTTCCGCACTCCTCCCAGTACACGAGGTTGTCGTCGCCGGTGTCCAGATGGCCTGACGCGTGGGGCTCGATCTCCGGGTACATGGGCCTATCGTCGAACACATGGCGCAGTTCACGAAGGAGACGTCGACCACCGGGGCGTTCGTACGGCAGCCCAACCGCTTCACCGCGCGGCCAGAGCCCGAACCCGGCCGCTACCGGCTGGTCGTCAGCCTCGCCTGCCCGTGGGCGCACCGCGCGGTCATCGTCCGCAAGCTGCTGAACCTCGAGGACGACATCTCGCTCGCGGTCGTCGACCCGATCCGCGACGAGAAGGGCTGGCGCTTCCCCGGGACGGACCCCGTCCTGAACATCGACTTCCTCAGTGAGGCGTACAGGAACGCCGATCCGCACTACGACGGCCGCGTCACGGTGCCGGCGCTGGTCGACACCACCACCAGCGAGGTCGTCACGAACGACTACCCGCAGATCACACTGGACTTCAGCCTGCGGTGGCGCCCGGAGAGCACCCTCTACCCGGAGCACCTGCGCGACGAGATCGACGCCTGGATCGAGCCGATCTTCCACAACGTCAACAACGGCGTCTACAAAGCCGGCTTCGCCACGTCACAAGAGGCCTACGAGGACGCGTACACCGCCCTGTTCGCCGAGCTCGACCGCATCGAGGAGCACCTGAGCACGAACACGTTCCTGGTGGGCGACCAGCTCACCGAGGCCGACATCAGGCTCTGGACCACGCTCGTCCGGTTCGACGCGGTCTACCACGGCCACTTCAAGTGCAACCGGAACAAGCTCACGGAGATGCCGAACCTGTGGGCGTACGCGAAGCGCCTCTACGAGAAGTTCGGCGACACGGTCGACTGGGACCACATCAAGCGCCACTACTACGTGACGCACCACCAGATCAATCCGACCGGCATCGTGCCAGCGGGCCCAGACCCACAGGCCTGGACCCGCTGAGGATGAACGGCGCTTTTGTCCACTTGAGGTGGACAAAAGCGCCGTTCATCGTTCAATCAGTGGAAGGTGTGCTCGGGACCGGGGAACTGGTGCCCGCGCACCTCGTTGGCGAACTCGGCGGCCGCGCCCAGCATGATGTTGCCGATGTCGGCGTAGCGCTTCACGAACCGAGGTGCCTTGCCGCGGTTGAGGCCCATCATGTCCTGCCACACGAGGACCTGGGCGTCGGTGTCCGGACCGGCGCCGATGCCGACGGTCGGGATGACCAGGTCGTGCGTGATCTGCTTCGCGACCTCGGCCGTCACCATCTCCAGCACGACCGCGAACGCGCCCGCCTCCTGCACCGCCAGCGCGTCGCGGACCACGGTGTCGTGGTTCTCGTGACGACCCTGCACGCGGTACCCGCCGAGCTGGTGCTCGGACTGCGGGGTGAAGCCGATGTGCGCCATGACCGGGATGCCCGCCGCCGTGATCGCGCGGATGTGCGGCGCGAAGTAGGCGCCACCCTCCAGCTTGACCGCGTGCGCCTTGCCTTCCTTCATGAACCGCACAGCGGTCGCCACGGCCTGCTCAACCGACACCTGGTAGGAGCCGAACGGCAGGTCAGCGACAACGAGAGAGCGCTTGACCGAACGCGTCACCGCGCGTACGAGCGGCACGAGCTCGTCCACCGTGACCGGCAGCGAGGTCTCGTGCCCGTAGACGGTGTTCGACGCGGAGTCGCCCACCAACAGCACGGGGATGCCGGCCTCGTCGAAGATCGAGGCGGTGAACGTGTCGTAGGAGGTGAGCATGGGCCACGGCTCGCCGCGTTCCTTCATCTCACGCAGGTGGTGAACGCGAACCCTCTTGGTCGGGGGCTTCTGGCCCGCTCCGGAGCCGTAGGGCGCGGAAACTTCGGCAGTGGTCATCGTCGACCGTTCCTTTCCTCGAGGCCCACGACGTGGGTCCCCGGGCGCTTGGTGCACGGTTGCCGAACACCAGAGTGACACCGTCAGCCGGAAACGGAACGCAGATGCGGTTACCGTCACACGCGTGGCAGCACGAATCACAGAACTGGTACTGGACTGCACCGATCCCGAACGTCTTGCCACCTTCTGGGGAGAAGTTCTGGGCTACGAGGTGCTCGACCGCGACGAGGACTCGGTGGAGATCGGACCGCCGGACAAGCGCACGACGTTGCTGTTCCTCCGCAACTCCGACCGCAAGCTGCAGAAACTACGCCTGCACATCGACGTGAGGGCCACCGACCGCGAGCAGAAGGACGAGCTGGAACGCCTTCTCGCGCTCGGCGCCACGCACGCCGACATCGGGCAGGGCGACGACGTGAGCTGGTACACCCTCCACGACCCGGAGGGCAACGAGTTCTGCCTGCTCAGCGGTCGGGCAGACCCCTGAGCACCTCCCGGACGGCCATGACCACGGCGTCCGGCCGGTCCATCTGAATCATGTGCCGACTGCCGGGCACCGGCACGTTGCGCCCCCACGGCACGAGGGCGGCCAACGACCGGTGTTCCGGCCACACCCGGCGTCCCGCGGTGAGCACGAGCCACGGCACTTTCGGCAGCTCACGACGTTTGCGCAGGCGTTCCAGCGTTGCGACCTGGCCGGGGTAGGACGCGAGCTCCCACACCACGGCCCGGCCGACGCCCGGCCGCCGGTAGACCATCTCGACGAGGTCCGTGGGCGCCGGATCGGTCACGCCCAGCGTCGAGGCCGCGGTCAGCAGGTTGCGGAACGAGTGCCCGAACCGCCGCGTGAGCCGCGCGCCGAGCCACCGGCTGCCGAACGCCCGTATGGCCTGCGCGATCACCGCCGACATGTCGAACGGGGCTCCCGCGCCCGGCGTCTCCGTGTCCGGATCGAGCAGCACGACCCCGCTGACGCGGTGCGGGCGCAGCCGGGCGTAGGCCTCGACGTGCATCGACGCCATCGAGTGCCCGACCAGGACCGCCTTCGGGATGCCGCGCATCACCGCGTCCAGCACGGCCACCTCGCGCGCCAGCGACGGCCCGCGCCGCGCCGGACCGCTCATCCCCAGGCCAGGCCGGTCGAACACGATCACCCGAGCGTGTGGTTCCAGCAGCCGCACCGTGCGGTCCCAGTCGAACCAGGCCCCGCCCAGACCCGAGCTGAGCACCACGACCGGCAGGCCGACACGCCCGGAGGATGCGACGTGCACCCGTCCGGCCGAGGAAGGAATCATGGCCGTCATCGGCAGACCTCGGGAGTGGATGTGGCACCGGCGTGGAAGTGGAAGACCGCGGGCACGATCGCGACGATCGTGCAGCTGGCCGGGGTGCTCTCGCTGCTCAGACTGATCCTTCCGGAGGACAGCTGGTTCACCGACGTCGCGGACGGCATCGGGTACTTCTTCGGCCTGCCGATCGACGGCAACCTCTTCATCGCCCTGGTGTTCTTCGTGCTCGGCGCCGCCCTGCGCAGGCACAAGCGAGCGGCGTTCTGGGCGCTGCTGCTGTTCCAGGTCACGGGCCTGCTGCTGGTCGGCTCCACCATGGTCATCCTGGCCCTCGCACCTGAAGAAGTCCTGGAGCCGGGCGAACAGCCGCACTGGGTGTTCCTCGGTTTCGGGGTCGCGACCTCGGTGCTGTTCGTGGCGCTGCTGTGGGTGGTGCGGGAGGGGTTCCCCGCCCGGCTCGCGCGCGGTGCGTGGCGGCGGGCGCTCGCGTCGTTCGTGCTGGGCATGGTCGCGCTCGTGCTCCTCGGCTGGGGCCTCGCCGAGATCTTCCCAGGCAGGCTGGTCGAGCAGACCGACAAGCTCGTGTGGGCGGCGAACCAGGCCACGGGTGAGGTCGTCCGGCTGGGCCGCCTCGACATCCCCGAGGGCCCGCAGTGGCTGAGCGTCGTGTTGGGCTTGGGCGGCACGCTCGTCGCGGTCCACGCGATGTACCTGTTCTTCCGCGGTGTGCGCACCCAGAACATGATCACGCCGGAACAGGAGCTCGACCTGCGCCGGCTGCTCGCGGCCGACGGCGAGCCCGACTCGCTGGGCTACTTCGCCACGCGCCGGGACAAGAGCGTCGTGTTCGCGGCTTCCGGTCGTGCGGCGCTGACCTACCGGGTGATCGGCGGCGTCACGCTGGCGTCGGCAGACCCGATCGGTGACGAGGAGGCCTGGCCGGAAGCCGTTCTGGCGTGGCTGTCCGAGGCCCGCACCTACGGCTGGATGGCGGGCGTGCTCGGCGCGTCCGAACGCGGTGCGCAGGTCTACTCCGACGCCGGGTTGAAGGCGCTGGAGATCGGTGACGAGGCGATCCTGGACGTCCGCGAGTTCAACCTCGCCGGTCCCGAACGGCGCGGGCTGCGTCAGGCCGTGTCCCGCGTCGAACGCGCCGGGTACACCACGCGGGTCCGCCGGCACAGCGAGATCGCGCCGGACGAGATGGCGTCCATCCTGGACCGCGCGGAGGCGTGGCGCGGAGCCGAGACCGAGCGCGGCTTCTCGATGGCCCTGGGACGGCTGGGAGATCCGAGCGACGGCCGGTGCGTGATGGTCGAGGCCTACGACGCGTCCGGTGCTCTGCGCGGACTGCTGTCGTTCGTGCCGTGGGGTCGCCGGGGCGTGTCGCTGGACCTGATGCGGCGGGACCGCGCGGCGGAGAACGGCCTCAACGAGTACATGGTCGCCCAGCTCGCGGCCGCCGCTGGTCATCTCGGCGTGCACCGGATCTCGCTGAACTTCGCGATGTTCCGCGCGGTGTTCGAGGAGGGCGAGAAGATCGGCGCCGGCCCGGTGCTGCGGGCGTGGCGGCGGGTGCTGTCGCTCGCGTCGCGGTTCTTCCAGCTGGAGTCGCTGTACCGGTCGAACGCCAAGTACCTGCCGGAGTGGGAGCCGAGGTTCCTCTGCTACCAGCGTTCCCGGTCGTTGCCGCAGGTCAGCATCGCCGCGGGCATCGCGGAGGGGTTCGTGCCGTCGCTGCGGTCGTTGCGCAAGCGAGCCCTGCAGAAGACCGACGTGAGCGCCGAGTTCGCCGCGCGGGTCGCCGAGATCGACGCGATCAAGATCGAACCGAAGGCCGTCAGGCGCCCGGAGCAGGTCCGGGTGCGGATCGCGAAGGTCGAACGGCTGGTGGCCGCCGGCGTCGACCCGTACCCCGTCGGCTTCGACCGCTCGGACCTCCTCGCCGGTGCACGCGAACGCTTCGGCGAGGACGTCTCGGTCACCGGACGCGTGGTGGCGCTGCGGGAGATGGGCAAGCTGTGCTTCGCGCGGCTGCGGGACTTCAGCGGCGAGATCCAGCTGATGCTGACCGTCGACTCGCTCGGCGACGCGCTGACGTCCTGGAAGTCCGATGTGGACCTGGGCGACCACGTGGGCGTGACCGGCCAGGTGATCAAGTCCGACCACGGCGAGATCTCCGTGCTCGTCGAGAAGTGGACGATGACCGCGAAGTGCCTGCACCCGTTGCCGGACAAGCGGAAGGGCTTCACCGACCCGGAGGCGCGCGTGCGCCAGCGCTACCTCGACCTGGTGGTGAACCAGGACTCGGCGTCGTTGCTGAAGCTGCGCAGCGACGTCATCCGCAGCGTGCGCGAGTTCCTGCACTCGCGGGAGTACCTCGAAGTCGAGACGCCGATGCTGCAAGCGGTGCACGGCGGCGCGAACGCCAGGCCGTTCGTGACCCACATCAACGCCTACGACATGCGGATGTACCTGCGGATCGCGCCGGAGCTGTACCTGAAGCGGCTGTGCGTGGCGGGCGTGGACCGGGTGTTCGAGCTCAACCGCAACTTCCGCAACGAGGGCGCGGACGCCACGCACAACCCCGAGTTCACGATGCTGGAGGCCTACCAGTCCTACGCGGACTACCGGGTCATGCTCGACCTGGTGCGCACGTTGATCCAGCACGCGGCGCGCGAGGCGTTCGGCGAGGAGGTGGCGCAGCGCCCGGACGGCACGTTCGACCTGTCGGGCGAGTGGCCGGTGATTCCCGTCTACACGGCGGTCTCCTCGGCCCTGGACGCCGTCGTCACCCCTTCGACCTCGGTCCCGGAGCTGCGGTCGTTGCTGTCCGCGCGGGGCGTCGGGATCAACGAGGACTGGGACCACGGCCAGCTCGTGCAGGAGGCGTACGACTCGTTCGTGGAGGCCTCGACCGTCGGGCCGACGTTCTACATCGACTTCCCGACCTCGGTGTCCCCGCTGACCCGCCAGCACCGCGTCGACCCGCGCCTGGCCGAGCGGTGGGACCTGGTGGCGTTCGGCGCGGAGATCGGCACGGCGTACTCGGAGCTCACCGACCCGCTGGAGCAGCGGCGACGGCTGGAGGCGCAGTCGTTGAAGGCCGCGTCCGGTGACGTCGAGGCGATGGAGCTGGACGAGGACTTCCTGCGGGCGCTGGAGCACGGCATGCCCCCGACGGGCGGGCTGGGGATGGGCGTGGACCGGTTGCTGATGATGCTGACCGGCACGTCGATCCGGCAGACCGTGCTGTTCCCGTTCGTCCGTCCGACATAGCACACGATCTGGTTACTATCTGTGATCAACTGCGACCCGGCTCTCAATCTGTGCGAAAATCGCACTATGGCGGAAGCGCGAGAGTGGAGCCAGGTAGGGGCGCGGGTGCGCGACGCCCGGATCGGCGCTGGTCTTTCTCAGGCTGAACTGGGTGATGCGCTGTCGCTCGATCGAACCATGATCGCGAAGATCGAAGCCGGCACGCGCAAGGTGGACGCACTGGAGCTGACCAGGCTCGCCGCGGCACTTCAAGTTCCGTTGGACTATTTCATCCACCGCGCACCAGCGGTGCTGTCCAGGCGTTCGGAGCTGAGCGAGGACACCACCACTGATGCCGGCCGGCAGGCTTATCGTCTGGAAGCCCGGCTGGAAGGCTGGGCACGGGACGTTCAGCAGCTGCTGAACCTCGGAACGCTCATGCCGAGGACGATCTATCGGTCTGCAGGAGCGGCTGACGAGGATGCAGCGAGAGGCGTTGCCTCCCGTCTTCGAACGCACGTCGGGCTGCACAACGACCCGATTCCCACCCTGATGGACGTCTGTGAACAAGCGGGACAGTTCGTCCTCGTCGCCGACCTTCCAGGTGACGGTGCGTCCATGGTTGTGGACGACGAACTGGCGGTGGCGGTCATCAGTCGGTCAGGAGATCCAGGCCGACGCAGGGCGACAGCGGCGCATGAGCTCGGGCACATGGTCCTCGGAGACCCGTACTCCAACGATGTTGGAGTACACGCTTCGCTTCGCGACCGGGAGTCGGTCGTCGACGCCTTTGCCGCAGAACTGCTGCTGCCCGTAGTGGTGGCGGCAACGACGAGGGGCCGTGGAGATCTGATCGCACTGGCAGCTCGCTACCGCATCTCTTGGTCGTTGGCGACTCGCCAAGCGGCGCTTGCTGGTGTTGTCGACTCTGATGAGGCCCGTGCGTGGAGCCAGCAGCGGCCGACCAGGGCGGAACTGATGAACGCGATCGGATGGGCTCCTCAGCCGGATCTCGACGCGATCAGGGTGCCCCGCGGCTATGCCACGGCTGTGATGGAAGCCCTGAGGCGCGACATGTTGACACCGTCGCGTGCAGTTGAACTGATGCATGGTCAGATCGTTGAGGGCGATCTGCCAGTCCTGTCTGACGACGAGATTTCGCCGTGACGAGTGGCAAGCCGCTCGTCTTCGACACGATGTGCTTGTCCCACTTCGCCTTGATCGAGCGGCTCGATGTTCTTGGCGAGTTGCTGGGCGGCCAGACCTGTTGGACGACCGCGATCGTCAGGGACGAGTTGAGCGTTGGCGTTGAAGAGCATCCGCTGCTCCGAAACGCGCTCGACCTGCCGTGGCTTCAGGTCGCGGCACTGGATGAACTCCACGAGATTCAGCTTTTCGTGAAGTATTCGAGGTTGGTTGGCACGTCCGAACGCGACCACGGAGAGGCAAGCGTGTTCGCTGTCAGCGAGCTGCTCGACGGCATCGCGCTCACAGATGACCGCCTTGCCACCAAGGTGGCTCGCGCCAATGGGTTGGACGTACACGGCACGATTTGGTTGCTCGCTCAGTTGTGTCGGGGCGGCAAGATCACGGAGGCGGGTGCGGGCAATCTCATCGACATGCTGCGCGACAGCGGCATGAGGCTGCCCTGCACGGGCGCGCAGTTCGGATCGTTCGCTAGGAAATACCGTCTGCTCTGACGCACGGCACAGGTCAGTGATCCAGGTACGCGAGGACGGCTTGGACCCTGCGGTCTCCTGAGCCGTCCTCGCTGTTGAGGCCGAGCTTCAGGAAGACGTTGCCGATGTGCTTGTGGACGGCTCCCGCGCTGATGACGAGCCGTTCGCCGATGGCGGCGTTCGACAGTCCTTCCGCCATCAGGCCGAGGACTTCCCGTTCGCGCGGAGACAACACACTCAGCGCGTCGTCGGACCTCCGCCGTACGAGCAGTTGCGACACGACCTCGGGGTCGAGCGCCGTGCCGCCGTTCGCGACCCTGTGCAGCGAATCGAGGAAGTCCGCGACTTTGCCGACGCGTTCCTTCAGCAGGTAGCCGACGCCCCCGTTCGTGCCGGCGAGCAGTTCGTGCGCGTAGCTCTGCTCGACCCACGCACTGAGCACCAGCACGGCGAGCTTCGGGTGCCGCCGACGTGCTTCGACCGCGGCTTTCAGGCCCTCGTTGGTGAACGTCGGCGGCATCCGCACGTCGACCACGGCGATGTCGGGTTCGTGCTCGGCGACGGCGTCCAGGAAGTCGTCCGGGTTGTCGGTCGCCGCCGCGACTTCGATGCCTTCGTTGCGCAACAACAACGTCAGCCCCTCGCGGAGCAACGCGTCGTCTTCGGCGATCACGATGCGCATGGTCACTTCCCCATCGGTAGCACGACGGTGAGCACAGTAGGCCCGCCCTCGGGACTGCTCACGTCCGCGGTGCCGTCCAACGCCGCGACCCTGCCTCTGATGCCGTCCAAACCCGTTCCCCGCTTCTCGTCCGCGCCACCCTTGCCGTCGTCGTGGACCACGACCACCAGCTGTTCCTTGTCGATGTTGAGGCTCACCCAGGCGTGGTTGGCACCGCTGTGCTTGGCGACGTTCGTCAATGCCTCGGCCACGGCGAAGTAGGCGGCTGCTTCCACTGCGGCCGGGAGCCGGCCGAGGTGGTCGGCCTGGAGGACGCACGGGACCGGGGACCTCGCGGCCAGCGCCTGGATCGCGCCGTCCAGGCCCAGGTCCTCCAGCACCGGCGGGTGGATGCTGCGGACGACGTTGCGCAGCTCCTCCAGCGCCTCGCCTGCTGCGTCTTGGGCTCGGAGGAGTGCTTGCAGGGCGTTGTCCGGGTTTTGTTCGAGGGTTCGTTCGGCGATGCCGAGCATCATCACCACGCCTACCAGCTTGTTCTGGGTGCCGTCGTGGAGGTTGCGTTCGATTCGCCGCAGTTCGGCGCCGTGGGCCTGGAGGGCGGCGGCTCGTGTCGCGACGACCTCGGCCAGCCGCTTTTCCAGGGAGGCCCTCGGGGGTGACAGCAGCGTTTTCGCCCACCTGGCGTCCAGGTCCGCGAGCTTGGGGAGTTGGGTGAGGATCAGAGCCAGCACGATCCCGATGGGGATGCTCAGGAGCGCCTTCGGCCAGGAGTCGACGTGGACGCCGAACGAGTTGTCGAACCCGCCGGGGATCGCCCACCAGATCACGGGGACGAACGGCTGCTGGATCAGCGCCCCCGGAACTCCGATGGCGATCGCCCCGAACAGCGTTCCGACCACGGCGTGGCTGATCAGCCACAACCCTTCTCTGCGGCTGCCAGGATCCGCCAGCACGCCCTGGGCGCGGTGTAGCCACGGGCCGTCGAGCGGCGGCGGTGACGGCAGCTCGGCGCGGGTGTAGCGGGCGATGCGCCGCCGGTCGAAGTCGACGATCCGGCGGATGATCGGGGCGGTGACGGGCAGCAACGGGAGGACGACCACGGACAGCAGCAGGACGCCTATGGCGAGCCACGAGGCGATGGCCGTCAGCAGGCCGGTCGCCAGGTAGACCACCGCCGCCCAGATCCGTTTCATGTGGGCAAACGTATCTGGCTGACCTGGGGTGGCGCGGTGGAGCAGGCTCTACTTCAGCCCTCGCGCCAGCCATTCGTGATCGGCAGGCGCCGGTCCCGTCCGAAGGCCTTGTTCGAGATCTTCGTGCCCGGCGGGTACTGCCTGCGCTTGTACTCGGCCTTGTCGACCATCCGCAGCACCTTGTCGACCAGTTCGGGCGCGAAACCCGCTGCCAGGAGGTCGTCGTAGCCTCGGTCGCCGTCCACGTACTGGGTGAGCAGGGCGTCCAGCAGCTCGTAGTCCGGCAGTGAGTCGGTGTCGACCTGGCCGGGGCGCAGTTCGGCTGACGGGGGCTTGGTGATCGAGTTTTCTGGGATGGGCGGGGTCTCGCCGCGCTTCTCCGCCTCGTCGTTGCGCCAGCGGGCCAGGGACCAGACCAGGGTCTTGAAGACGTCCTTGATCGGGGCGAAGCCGCCTACCGCGTCGCCGTAGATGGTCGAGTAGCCGACTGCCAGTTCGGACTTGTTGCCGGTGGCGAGGACCAGGTGGCCGTTCTGGTTGGACAGGGCCATCAGGAGCATGCCGCGGCAACGGGCCTGGATGTTCTCCTCGGCCAGGCCGGTCAGCTTGAGCTGGTCCACGTAGACGGAGACCATGTCGCCGATCGGCTCGGTGGTGAAGTGCAAGCCTGTGCGGGTGGCCATGTCGGAGGCGTCCGACTTGGAGTGCTCTGAGGAGTACGACGACGGCATTGAGACGCAGTACACCGAGTCAGCGCCGAGGGCGTCTACGGCCAGTGCTGCGACCACGGCGGAGTCGATGCCACCGGACAGACCGAGCACAACGGACCGGAAGCCGTTCTTGTGCACGTAGTCGCGTAGGCCGGTGACTAGTGCGTGCCAGACCTCTGCCTCGTCGGACAGCGGTTCGAACACTCGCGGTGCGGGGAGTGGCTCGTAGGGGGCGATTGCGTCTGACACGAAGACTCGGCGCACGTAGAAGTCGCCGATCTGGCCCTGTTCGTACTCGCCGTCGCCGGGGAGGTCGAAGTCGACGAGCATGAGGTGCTCCACGAACTGCGGGGCGCGGCCGATCAGCTGGCCGTCGGCTGCCACGACGATCGAGTCGCCGTCGAAGACCAGTTCGTCCTGGCCGCCGATGAGGTTGCAGTAGGCAAGCGGGGCGCCTGCTTCTGCTGCCCGGCGGACCACCAGGGGGAGACGGAGGTCGTCCTTGTTGCGTTCGTAGGGGGAGGCGTTCGGGGAGACGACCAGGTCCACGCCCGCGTCGCCCAGGGCGGTGATCGGGCCGCCGTCCTGCCAGAGGTCCTCGCAGATCACCATGCCGACCTCGACGCCGTTGATGCGCACGATGTCCAGAGAGGAGCCCGGCTTGAAGTAACGCCGCTCGTCGAACACGCCGTAGTTCGGGAGGTGGTGCTTGCTCTGCCTGGCCACGACACGTCCGCCGTGCAGGACTGCGGCGGCGTTGCGGGGGCCTGCCGAGTCGTGTTCCAGGTAGCCGACGATCGCTGCCACGTCGCCGAGGCCGGCGGAGTCCAAAGTGCTCGCCAGGGTGTCGAGTGCTTCGGCGGAGGCGCGGGCGAAGGACGTGCGGATCGCCAGGTCCTCCACCGGGTAGCCGGTCAGCACCATCTCGGGGAACACGACCAGGTGGGCGCCTCCCTCGCGAGCCTTGCGCGTCCACTCCACGACCAACGACGCGTTGCCGTCCAGGTCGCCCACAGTGGCGTTGACCTGGGCGAGCGCGATCCGAAGCTGCGGCATGCCCTCATCATCTCCCATACCATCGGGCTGTGGTCCGTCTCTTGAGCGTGTTGCTCGTCATTCCGCTGCTCGCGTCCTGCACGTCGATCATCGAAGGGGCGGCCAAGCCAGGCGTCTCCCTCGAGAAACCCGGTCCTGCGGGGACCGTCCCCGCCGGGCTGGAGAAGTACTACGGCCAGCAGCTCGCCTGGCAGGAGTGCTCCTCGTTCGTCACCACCGGGTCCAGCCGGCAGGCGTACGGGAGCAAGAAGGACGTCGACTGCACCCGCCTGCAGGTCCCGCTCGACTACTCCAAGCCGGACGGTGACACGATCACCATCGGCGTGCTCAGGTACCGGGCGACGGGCCAGAAGATCGGGTCGCTGCTGATCAACCCCGGTGGTCCCGGCGCGTCCGGCATGGCGGCGGCCGCGGGCATGGTGTCGGACTACCGCAAGACCGAGCTCGGGAAACGCTTCGACCTGATCGGGTTCGACCCGCGGGGCATCGGCGCGAGCGATCCGGCGGTCAAGTGCCTCACCGGACCGGAGCGCGATGCCGAGCGTTTGGACCTCGACGTTGATACGAGCGCGCAGGGAATCACCCAAACGGAGCAAGAGAACAAGGCGTATGCCGAGAAGTGTGCCTCCGGGACAAAATTCGGGGCGGCAATGCTCGCCAACTTGGGCACGCGGGACGTAGTTAAGGACATGGATGTCCTCCGCTCTGCGCTCGGCGACGCGAAGCTGAGCTACGTCGGCTACTCGTACGGCACGCGCATAGGCACCGAGTACGCCGAGACCTTCCCCCAGAACGTGCGTGCACTCGTTCTCGACGGAGCCGTCGACCCGACCCAGGACCAGCTCGCGTCGCTGGTCGGTCAGGCAGCCGGCTTCCAGAAGGCGTTCAACGAGTTCGTGAAGTGGTGCCGGGACAAGGGCGACTGCCCCCTCGGCGACGACGCCAACGCGAGCTTCCGCCAGCTCACGACACCGTTGATCCAGAAGCCCGTCGACGTCGGCGACCGCAAGCTCTCCTACAACGACGCGATCACCGCCACGATCCAGGCGTTGTACTCGGAGCAGCTGTGGCCGTTGCTGCTGAACGGCCTCAACGAGCTGAAGAACGGCAAGGGCCGTGTGCTGATGACGCTGGCCGACGCGTACTTCGACCGTGATGACCAGGGCAACTACTCCACCATCACGGACGCGTTCAGCGCCGTGCACTGCGTGGACGACCCACGGCTGACGGACAAGAACGCGCTGTTGGAGACCGCGAAGAAGTACAAGGAGGCGGCGCCGTTCCTCGACGACGGCAACCCGCCGGGTGCGGCGCTCGACTCGTGCGCGTTCTGGCCGGCCCCGGTGTCCGGCCGCACCGAACCGCCCAAGGCCGACGGCATCCCGCCGCTGCTGGTCATCTCCACGACCGGTGACCCCGCCACGCCCTACGAGTCCGGCGTGAACCTGGCCAAAGCGCTCAACTCGCGGCTGCTCACGTTCGAGGGCGTCCAGCACACGGTCTTCCTGCAGGGCCAGAAGTGCGTGGACGACGCCGGTGTGAAGTACCTGATCGACCAGACCTTGCCCGCCGACGGAACCCGGTGCGCCTAATGACGAAGAGGCGATCCCGAGTCATTGCGGCCTTGTTCGCCTTGATCGTTGTGCTCAGCACGTCCACGTCCTACGCGCGCATAGACGGTTCACCGGTCGCCGCGCGCAAGGGCTTAGCGCGCTTCTACGAGCAGGTGTTGTCCTGGGGCGCGTGTCAGCCCTATGCGACCGACACGAAGAGCAAGGGCCTGTTCGAGCGCGAGGGCATCCAGTGCGCGCGCCTGCAGGTTCCGCTCGACTACGAGAAGCCGGACGCGGGCACGATCACCGTCGCACTGCTGCGCCGGACTGCCTCCGAACAGGGGCGGCGAGTCGGTTCCCTGGTGGTGAACCCCGGCGGTCCCGGTGGTTCGGGCATGGCGCACGTCGCGAACATGCAGCCGAACAACCCGGTCAGCAAGCGGTTCGACGTGGTGGGCTTCGACCCGCGCGGCGTCGGGGCGAGCCAGCCCCGCGTGCAGTGCCTGACCGATGCCGAACGCGACGCGCAACGGCTTCGTCCCAAGGGCGAGACCGCGAACGCCGTGGAGACCGAGAACAGGTACTTCGTCGAGAAGTGCACCGAACGCAGCGGCATCGACCTTCTGCGCAACGTCGGCACACGCGACGTGGTCCGCGACATGGACGTGCTGCGCGGAGCGTTGAGGGAGCAGAAGCTGAGCTACCTCGGCTACTCCTACGGCACGCGCATCGGCACGTTGTACGCCGAGATGTACCCGCGCAACGTGCGCGCGATGGTGCTCGACGGAGCGGTGGAGGTCAACGGCGACAAGGTGGCGGCGTCGGCGCGTCAGGCACAGGGCTTCGAGGAGGCGTTCCAGCGGTTCGCGGGCTGGTGCGCTCAGCGCGACTGTCCGATCGGGAAGGACACGAGCACCGCCGAGTCCAAGTTCCGGCAGATGATCGATCCGTTGAAGAAGACGCCGATGCAGGTCGGCGACCGCAAGCTGTCCCACTCGGACGCGAACACCGCCATCATCCAGGCGATGTACTCGGACCGGCTGTGGGAGACCGCGCTGAAGGGCCTGCAGGAGCTGAAGCAGAACAAGGGAAACACCCTGCTGCAGCTCGCGGACCAGTACCTCGGCCGCGCCCAGGACGGCACCTACAGCCGCATCCAGGACGCGTTCGTGGCCATCCGCTGCGTCGACGAACCACCGATCAAGGACCGCGCCACCCTGGAGTCCAACCGTCGGAGGCTGTTGGAACTCCTGGGCAACGACACGATCCCCACCGACGAGACCGCGCTCGGGCCGTGCGCGTTCTGGCCGGCCCCGCACACGTCGGAACCGCATCCGCCGAACGTGAACGGGCTGCCGCAGGTGCTGGTCGTCTCGACGACCGGCGACCCGGCGACGCCCTACCAGTCCGGTGTGGACCTCGCGGCCGCACTGGGCGCGCGTTTGCTGACGTACAACGGGAACCAGCACACGGCGTTCCTCGCGGGCATCGGCTGCGTGGACGGCGTGGGCACGAACTACCTGGTGGACTTGAGACTGCCCGAAACAGACTCGGTCTGCTGACGCTTCGAGGGGAGGAGGACCGATCCCAGCGCGCCGACAGCGCAGATCACCGCCGTGATCAGGAAGATCTCGTGGTACTCGGTGAGCAGCGCCTCGGTGAGCCCGCGCTGGTACTCGGCCATCTGCCGCTCGAACTCGGCTTTCTCGACCCCGAACGGCAGCGGGGTGTTCAGGCCTGCCGTGAGCTCGCGGAACCGGTGAAGTCCCCACGCGGACAACGCCGCCACACCGACGAGCATGCCCGTCATGCGCGCGACGACGACGAACGCCGACGCCACGCCGTGTCGCACCGACGGCACAACACGCAGCACAGCGCCGGACAACGGCGCGATGACCAGACCGAGGCCGAAACCGGCGATGGCGAGGTCACGCGTCAAAGCGAACCCGGACACGTTCGCGGGCCACTGCGCGATGAACACGTACGCCACCGATGCGATCGCGAGCCCGCCGAAGGACACCCAGCGGTCGCCCAGGCGTGAGGCGAGGAACCCACCGAGGACGGCGCCGATCGGCAACGCGACGAGGAAGCGGGTGAGCAGCGTCGCCGCCGCTGCGGAGTCCTTGCGCAACACGGTCTGCGCGAACAGCTCCACGTCGACCAGCGTCACCAGCAACGCCGCACCGGCCGCGAGCGACACCCCGAGCACCGCCCAGAACGGACGCCACTGCACGCCTTCGGGATCGATGAGCCGCACAGCAGCACGGCGTTCCCACAAGAAGAAGGCGCCCAACACGACGATGGCCGCCGCGAGCACGGGCCAGCCCCACGACGGCAGCACCGACTCGGCGGGCTTCGGGTTGTAGAGCGCGACCACCAGCAGCGACAACGCGAGAGCGAGCAACACCCCACCGACGACGTCGATGCGGACCTCGCGCCGTGTGTTCGGCACGGTCCGTTGCACGATCACCATCGCGACGACCGCCAAAGGCACGTTCACCCAGAACACCCACCGCCAGCTCTGCGGCTCCCACGCCTCGAACAACGGCAACGCGTTGAAGAGCGACGCAACGCCGATGCCGTACAATGTGCCGAGGACAGAGCCCAACTCTTGAGCCGCGCCCACCGCCCCGAGGGCAGTTGACCGCCGGTGCTCCTCCCACAGGTCCGCGACCAGCGCCATCGTCACCGGCAGCAGCGCACCGCCGGCGAGTCCCTGCACCACACGGCCGGTGACCAGCAACGGCACGTCGCCGGCCAACGCCGTGATGACCGAGCCCACGAGGAACCCGAGCAACGACACCTGCAGCACGAACCGCCGCCCCAGCCGGTCCGACAGCTGCCCGAGCAACGGCATGCCGGCCACGTACCCGAGCAGGTACCCGGTGACGATCGGCGTGGCCTGCTCGAGCTCGTTCACCGCGATGCCGAGATCGCGCACCATGTCGGTGAGCACACCGACGACGACGTAGGCGTCGAGCGCCCCGAGCAGCACGGCCGCGCCGGACGCGGCGAGAGCGACTTTGCGCATTAGGCAGGTGCCGTGACCGTGACGGGCTTGTCGAAGTCGGTCAGTCCGATGTCGATCTTCTGACCACCGGGCAGCTCGAACAACGCGCTCTTCAGCTTGTTGTCGCTGCCGAGCGAGAACGTCGACTTCACGTCCGCGGAGATGCCCGGCACCAGCCCGGCCGCCACGTCCTTCGGCACCGTCGCCTCGACCACCGACACGTCACCGGACGACTTGGTCTTGGCGTCCTTCGCCGACGCGAGCACCTTCGCCACGCCCTTGTCCGGGTTCAGGATCGCGGACGGGTCGTAGACCTGGCCCGCGAACGCCGCCGGCAGCTTCGTGAACCCGCCGGTCGGGCCCTTGAAGTGCAGGTTTCCGCCGGTCAGCACGTACTCGATGGACAGCAGCTGCCCGGCGAACGTGACCTTCGCGGTCCCCTTCGAGTCACCCGCGGAGGTGAGATCGCCGTCCGCCTCCTTCACCGGGACGTCCGGGAGCTCGCCGTCCACCTTGATGGTGAAGTGGACGGTCTTGACGGAGCGCATCTGCTCGGCCGACTTCGAGAGCAATGTCGCACCATCGGGGAGATCTCCACCGGACGTGCAGCTCGTGAGCAGGGCGAGTGCGCAAACCAACAACCAACGGGCGGACATGCGTTGATCGTAGAGTCCCGGGAGCCCTTAAGCTGCGCCCTATGGACCGCCAGCAGGAGTTCGTGCTCCGCACGCTCGAGGAACGCGACATCCGGTTCGTCCGGCTCTGGTTCACGGACGTCCTGGGCTTCTTGAAGTCCGTGGCGGTCGCACCGGCCGAGCTCGAGGGTGCCTTCAGCGAGGGCATCGGGTTCGACGGCTCCGCGATCGAGGGCTTCGCCCGCGTCTACGAGTCGGACATGGTCGCGAAGCCGGACCCGTCCACGTTCCAGGTGCTGCCGTGGCAGACGCCGGAGGGCAGCAACTACTCGGCGCGCATGTACTGCGACATCACCATGCCGGACGGCTCCCCGTCGTGGGCCGACCCGCGCCACGTCCTGCGCAGGACGCTGTCGAAGGCCAGCGAGGCCGGCTTCACCTGCTACGTCCACCCCGAGATCGAGTTCTTCCTGCTCAAGGGCCTGCCCGGCGACGGGAGCGAGCCCGAGCCCGCGGACAACGGCGGGTTCTTCGACCAGACCTCGCACGAGACCGCCACGCACTTCCGCCGCCACGCCATCGAGGCGCTGGAGGCGATGGGCATCTCCGTCGAGTTCAGCCACCACGAGGGCGCGCCCGGCCAGCAGGAGATCGACCTGCGCTACGCCGACGCGCTCACGATGGCGGACAACGTCATGACGTTCCGCTACGTGGTGAAGGAGGTCGCGATCACGCAGGGCGTGCGCGCCTCGTTCATGCCCAAGCCGTTCTCGGACCAGCCGGGCTCGGGCATGCACACGCACTTCTCGTTGTTCGAGGGCGACCGCAACGCGTTCCACGACGAGGAAGACCCGTACCAGCTCAGCGACATCGGCAAGATGTTCGTCGCGGGTGTGCTGAAGCACGCACGCGAGATCTCCGGCGTCACGAACCAATGGGTCAACTCCTACAAGAGGCTGATCGTCGGCGGTGAGGCCCCCACGGCCGTGTGCTGGGGTCACGCGAACCGCTCGGCATTGGTCCGTGTGCCGATGTACTCACCCGGCAAGGCGTCGTCGCGCCGTGTCGAGATCCGGTCGCTGGACTCCGCGTGCAACCCGTACCTCGCCTACTCGGTGATCCTGGCCGCCGGGCTCAAGGGCATCGAGAAGGGCTACGAGCTGCCGCCGCCCGCCGAGGACGACGTGTGGTCGTTGACGGACCGGGAGAGGCGCGCGGCGGGCTACGCGAACCTGCCCCAGAACCTCGGTGAGGCGCTCACCGAGATGGAGAACTCGGAGCTGCTCCCCGAAGCGCTCGGTGAGCACGTCTACGACTTCTTCCTGCGCAACAAGAGGACGGAGTGGGACGCGTACCGTCGCAGCGTCACCCCGTACGAGTTGCGCACTCTTCTTCCCGTGCTGTGAGGCCGATACGTTGCTCTCCGTGACAGAGGTACCCGAGTTCCAGCCGACGATCTGCGCGTGCACGGTCGCCACGGCGGCGGAACTGCCCGCGGTCAAGGTCCTGTCCAGCTCGTTCCTCGCGGAACACCCCGAGGGCCGGTTCGTCGCGCTGATCGTCGACGCGCAGCCGGAGCACACGGGACCAGGGCTGATCACGCCTCTCGACATCGGTGTCGCCGAGATCGAGCTGCACGTGCTCGCGACGTCGCTGGACGCCGCCGGGCTGAAGGCCGCGATGGTGCCGCGGCTGCTGGAGGCGCTGCTGTCGCAGGGCATGCCCGTGCTGTACCTCGACCCGTGGGTCCAGGTGTTCGGGTCGCTCACGAAGCTCGTGCTGGAGGCGTTGCGCAACGCACCCGTCGTGCTGCTGCCGCGCACGTTGCGCCCGTTGCCGTCCGACGGTCTGCAGCCCGGTCCCGCCGAGCTGCACGAGCTGGGCGCGTTCGACCCCGGTTTCATCGCGGTCGGTGAAGGCGCCGAGCCTTATCTCGGGTCGCTGGACATGCCGGCGATCGTGCCGCATCACGTCGTGCGTGACGCACGCGTCGGGTTGTCGGTGTGGAACGTGTCGGACCGGCCGCTGCACCGGACCGAGTCGGGGGCGCTGGCCGTCGTCGGCCAGGACCTGCTGACGGTGCACTTCCGCGGCTTCGACCCGCGGCGGCCGTGGCTGCTGTCCGCCGACTTCGCGGAACGCCCCCGCGTGCTGCTGTCCGAACACCCGGAGGTCGCGGAGCTCTGCACCGCGTACCGCGCTGAGCTGGTGCGATCCGGCTGGACCGTCGCGCCGGTGCCGTACCGGTTCGACTCCCTGGTCGACGGCACGCTGATCCCGTCCGAGCTGCGCGCCGACTACCGTTCCTCGGAACTGACGCCTCCTCCGGCCTTCGGCGAAGACGGTGGTGGTGGCTTCCTCATCTGGGCGTGCGAGCCCACCGAGCACGGTGGCACGCGTTGGGCTGACGCGGTGTGGCGTGCCGATGCGTCGCTGCAGCAGCAGTTCCCCGTGCCGTTCGGTGCGGACGCCGACGCCTGGCGTGAGTGGTGCGCCGGCGTTGGTGTGGCGTCCGGACGTTTGCCGGTTCCCGCTGTGCCGCAGCCTCGGGGCGAAGGACCGGCGCTGCTGGACCAGCTCGGTGTGTCCGTCATCGGGTCGGGACCGCTGTCGGAGCTGATGCTCGCCGCGGCGCGCGCGTCGGGCCTTCCGGTGTCGACGTCCGCCAGCTACCCCGTTGTTGTGCGCGCCTCTTCTGCGGATGAGGTGCCTTCTGGCCGTTTCGTCGTCGAGGTCGCGCTGGACGCAACGGCTGCGGACGACCGCACGGACGTGAACGAGCTTTGGCTGTCGTCCGAAGTTTCGCGCGCTGCCGCGGAACGCATCGGCGGACCCATCGTCCGTGTGGTGCCCGTGCCGGTGCACGACGTTGGTGTCCGTGAGCACGAGTCAGGCGAAGTGGTGGTGTTCGCGGCGATCGCGGACCACTCTCTCGACCGTCCCGGCAACGTGCTGGGTGCGGTGTCGGCGTTCCTGAGCGCGTTCCCCGATCGTGCGGACGTCGAGCTGCGGATCGCGGTGTCCGGTGCGTTCGAGCACCCGGAGGCCGCCGAGCGGTTGCGCCTGGCCACGGCCTCGGACCAGCGGATCTCCCTCGTCGAGGACGACGACGTCTGCCTGACCGCCGACGTCGTGGTGTCGTTGCACCGCGGTGGGGCGGACGACCGGATCGCGTTGCGCCTGGCCGAGCTGGCCGTGCGCGGAGTCCCCGTCGTCGCGTCCGGCCATGGTGCCGTTGCGGAGCTCTTCGGCAAGACGGCGGTTCTCGTGCCGTGTCAGGGCGTCGAGCCCGATGTGCAGGCCGCGGCGCAGTTGTTGCGTTCGTTGGCCGATGACCTGCCCACGGCCGTTGCGCTGGGTGCCGCCGCACGAGAGCACGTGCTGTCGGTGCGGGCAGTCCCACGCGTGGGTGAAGTTCTTCGCGAACGCGTCGAGCACGCGTACCGGGGATGGCGGGCGCGTCGGCCGAAGCCGAAGCCCGAGGTCGACCCGATGCTCGCGCTGCAGTCGGCGAAGCACGCGTTACTGCGCCAGCCCAACGTCGACGGACCTCATCGGACGCCGATGGCACCCGCGCTGCGCAAGGTCGTCTTGCGCGCGTTGGACCACTACGACAACCACATGCGCCAGGTGCTGCACACCCTGATCGACGGGGTCGAGCGCACGGTGTCCGAGCTGGTCAACCGGCAGGACGCGCTGAAGGCCGGCGTCGGCGCGGGCGAACTGGAGCTGCTGCGGGCCGAGGTCGAGCAGGTCGCGGAACGGCAGTCGCACTTCGGTGACCAGCTGATCGGCGTCGACGACGGGGTCGTGCGCGTGCGCGCGGACATGGCCGGTCAGGGACGCAGGCTGCGCGACATCGAGGACGCCGTCGTCGCCGAGGCCGCCAAGCGCGCGAAGTCGACCGACGTGCTGGCCGAGCGGATCGACAAGCTCACCGTGGCGCTGGACCGGACGCTGGACCGGATCGACACCCTGGAGTCCAAGGTCGTCGAGGTGTTCCGCGAGCGCGACACGCGGTTGGACGCCGCGATCCGTGCGGCCAGCCACGCACAACAGACCGCGGACGCTCTTCGTCGCGTGGTGGTTCGTCAGCACGAGGCCTCCGACGACGCACCCGAGGTGCGTTCGTCGTTGGTGTTGTGCGACGCGGGCATGATGCGGCTGCCCTCCGACGACGCGTTCATGCTTCCGCTGTTGTCGTCCAACGGCGTGTGGGAGCCGGACCTCGCGGAACTGCTCGACTCGCTGGTCGAGCCGGACGGGATCTTCCTCGATGTCGGCGCGTACGTCGGTTACCACTCCATCAGGGTGTTGTCGCGGCTCGGGCTGATGGGCGCGGTTGTCGCCGTTGAGCCCGATGCGTCGGCTGCGGCGTTGCTGAGGCACAACGTCTCGGCGAACCTGCCTGCTGCTGTGGCCGGCCGTCTGACCGTGATCGAGGGTGCGGCGTGGGAGAGCGCGGGCGAGCTGGCCGTCTCCCCGACGCTGACCGGTGGTGTGTCGGTGTCGCCGCTGGCCGAAGACGCCGGCGAGGACGTCGCTCGGGTGCGGTCGGTGCGCCTGGACAAGGAGCTCGAAGAGATCGCCCTGGTGCGGGGCATGAAGCTTTCGGTCGTGCGGGTCGACACGCCTGGACGTGGCCATCGCGCTCTCGCGGGTCTCGTCCGGCTGTTGCGTCGCGACCGGCCGCACGTGTTCCTGGAGTTCTCCGCGACCTCGACCGCGGAGTTCGGTGACGATCCGGTGACGGTGCTGAAGGAGTTCGGTGTCTGGGGCTACGACCTGGTGCCGGTCGCCACTCGTCAGGCGGCCTCGCCGGACCAGATCGTCAAGGCGATGGAGGGTCTTCGTTCCATCACCCTGTGGCTCCGGCCGCGTCCGGTCGGCGCCAAGCCTGCTGCTCCGACGCCGTCTGTGCCGATCAAGCAGCCCGCTGACCAGGCGATTTGACTTTGATCCTCCCCGTGAGTAACTTTCTCCAGGTCGCAAGCGAGACCCCGGAACGAGCGGTTGACACCGCGGATCGGGCCGGGTAAAGTATCGCGGCGTCAAACCCCCAGAAGTGAATGAACGGCCTACCGTGCTGTCCGGGATCGGAAAACGACCCCGATTTGACACCGGAAAAGCCACTCAGATAACTTCTGAACCAAGCTAAAAACTGAATGCGAAGCGAGTTTGCGCCGAGCGAAGAAGCCCGAAACGGCCGATTTGACAAGCGAAAAACGAACGAGCTAAGCTTCAAACACAAGCCCCGAGAGAAACTCTCCGGAAACGGAGAATGGAACCGGTGAGCGCGTGTTCTTTGAGAACTCAACAGCGTGCCGAAACACAGCCAGTAATATGA
>NZ_JBHRZI010000004.1:0-232207 GCF_042649515.1 Lentzea rhizosphaerae
CTCGTCGGTGGGGAGGAGTCGGGTTTCGATCACGTGTTCTAATCTACCGCAAGATCACAATCAGATAACGGTAAAGCAGAACACGATAGGGTGAATCGCCCAGCCGACCCACAGGGGAACGCGATGCCGAAGGCGAGCCGTACAGGGCTATGCGAACGCAGGCAAGCGGTAATGAGGTGAGTCGACCAACAAACGCGACCACGCACGCGTGCGATTGGGGCTTGACTTTGGGAGCGAGGTGCTAGCCTTTCCGGATCGGGCGGGTGCGGAGCATCCGACCTTTTCCGCCCGACACAGCGCCTCGCAAGGGCCCCGAAGTCAAGCCCCAATCGCAATCGTCGCGAAGCGGCGATGAAAAGACCCGGCTCGTCATACGACCCAAAGCGGCCACCAACCCAAGGCGACACGTCCAGCACAAGGCGACCACCCCGCTGGAACCCGCGCCGAACCACCGCAAGCCGACCCGCAGACCGCGCAACCAGCCCACCAACCACCCGCAACCCGACCCACCCGGCCCCGCAGTCGAGCAGCCGACCGGGGCGAGCCGGCGCACGCGGCCTGGATCCGCGCGACGATCCTCGGCTGATCAGTCCGGTACCGCGAACGCGGCCTCCAGCGGTGGCAACGCGGCACGGGCGTCGGCGCCCGCGAACCACAACCCCACCACGAACGCCGACATCGCTTCCAGGTACCGGGCCCGGTTCAGCCCACCGGCGCGGACGGGCTCCGCTTTCAGGTCGCGGACGAGCTCCTCGACCTGGGTGAGGGCGGACGCGTCATCACCGCACAGCGGAACGGCGAGCCGTCGCCCCTCGAACACCCGCTCGGCTGACTCCCACACCTCGGCCGCGCACAGGTTGAACGCCTTCACGACCCGCGTACCCGGCGCCAACATCGCGACACGTTCCGCGACGGCGTCCTCCCCCAGCACCGTGTTCCCGTCGTCCGGTTCGAACGCGTTCGTGCAGTCGATCAGCGTCTTCCCGGTGAAGTCGGCCTGTGACAACACTTCCGTCAACGCCGGCACGGGCACGGCCAGCACCACTACGTCGCCGAACTCGACTGCGGCACGGATCGAGTCCCGCCTGCCGTACCGGATCTCGTGCCCCGCGGCGGACCAGCCGCCGCCCAGTGCTCGTGCCATGTGCCCGGCACCGATGATTCCTATTCGCATGCCGCCGAAGGTAGGAAGTCCGAAAGGCACCCTCGGGTGCGCAACGGCGCTGGCAGGCTGAACGGCGTGAGCGAACAGAGGGACCTGGGGCCGTACGGCGACTTCGAGGCCGACTGCCCGGCGCGGATCGCGGTCGACCTCTTCAGCAACTCCTGGCTGACCGTGATCGTCTACACGCTGCGCGACGGCCCGATGCGCCCCGGCGACCTGCGCGCCACGATCGGCCACATCAGCCAGAAGATGCTGACGCAGACGTTGCGGCGCATGGAGAACATGGCTCTCGTGGAACGCCGCCGCTACGCCGAGGCCCCGCCGCGCGTCGAGTACTCGCTGACCGAGGCCGGACGGGACCTGCTGGTGCCGATCTTCGCTCTCGGCGCCTGGACCGAACGGCACGGAGACTCCGTGCGCAACGCGATGTTCGGCGAGAACTGAATTCGCTTGGCCCCTCGCGTCGTTGATCAGGGCGTGGCTAATGTCGTCTCGCGGCCGCATTCGACTTTCCACGACAACGAGGTGAAAAAACGTGCGTGCAATTTCGACGTTGGTGCTGACCGCGGCCGCGCTGGCCGCCACGGCACTACCCGCGGCGGCGACCCCGCCCGTCGAGGCCGCTGTCGTTCTCCAGGCCCAGGGACGACTGGAGGCGCGGGGTGCCGCTGTCACCGTGCCAACCCGTGTGAAGTGCCAGAACGGCGCTTCCGGGTCGCTGTGGGTGCAGGTCACGCAGAACGTGCGCGGCGAGCTCGCGGTCGGCGAGAAGTACACGCCGACCGTTCCGTGCACCGGTGACTTCCACAAGGTGAACGTCACCGTGGTGTCGCGGACGAAGGCGTTCCGGCCGGGTGTCGCATTCACGACCGCGACGCTGAACGTCTATCTTCCGCCGGACAATTCGACCGTGATCGAGGAAGAGCGGGAAATGATGCTCGTCCGCTAGTCAGCGTTTCACGGCACTGGACGCGCGGACCACGAGTTCCGGCTTGAACTTCACGTGCCGGTGCTCGTGGTCCGGATCGTTCTCCGACAGCAGCAGCTGGGCGGCGGTGCGGCCCAGCTGTTCGCGCGGCTGGCGCACCGACGTCAGCGGCACGGCGGCGGCCGCGGCGAACTCGATGTCGTCGTAGCCCACCACGGCAAGATCGTCCGGCACGCGCAGCCCCTGCTGGGTCATCGACTGGAGCAGGCCGAGCGCGAGCAGGTCGTTGGCGCAGAACGCCGCCGTGGGACGACGCGAGGAGGGCAGGCCCACCAGCCTCTCCCCCGCGCCGCGGCCTTCCGCCACCTGCAGACCCTTGGTCTCCAGCACCGTGAGCGCGTCGGCGGGCAGTCCGGCGTTCGCCAGCGCGCGCAACGCCCCGTCGCGGCGGTCGCGCACCTGCTGTATCGACAGCGGGCCGCCGACCATCGCGATGCGGGTGTGTCCGTTCTCGATCAGGTGGGTCACCGCGAGCTCGCCCCCGAGCACGTCGTCGACCGCGACCGAGCAATGCGCCCCGTTCGTCGTCTCGCGGTCGACCAGGACGACGGGGGTGCCGCGCTCGGCGAACTGGGCGCTCTCGGCGTTGACCGGGGTGATCAGGATGCCCTCGACGCGCTGCTCGTGCAGCAGCTCCAGGTACTCGCGCTCACGGCCGTCGTCCGACGCGCTGTTGCACAGGAACAGCGCGAGACCCGCTTCCCGCGCCGCGTCCTCGACCCCGCGCGCCACGTCCGTGAAGAACGGGTTCGCCGCGTCGAGCACGACGTAGGCGAGCACCCGGCTGCGGCCCGCTCTGAGCTGGCGCGCCGACTCGTTGCGCACGAAGCCGAGCTCCTCGATCGCGGCCAGGACCCGCTGGCGCGTGGCGGGCGCGACGACGTCCGGCCTGTTCAGCACGTTCGAGACGGTCGCGTTCGAGACGCCGGCGTGCTGCGCGACGTCGCGGATGCCCACAGACGGCTTCACGGGCGGCTCCTCTGGTCCTCGGCACGTTTGTTGAAACGTGACAACGAATCGTACCCCGTGTCCCTTGACATGTTGGCGTAACGCACTCAGAGTTCTCGTAACTCAGCCGTTAAAACGTTTCAACATCGAGGAGACGGAACGTGGACGGACCTCCCGTGGTGGCTCTGGACGAGGTGAGCAAGTCCTTCGGCGCCGTCCGCGCGCTGTCCGGGGTGTCGCTGCGGTTGCTGCCCGGCGAGGCCCACGCGCTGCTCGGCGAGAACGGTGCCGGCAAGTCGACGCTCATCAAGACGCTGGCCGGGGTGCACCGCCCGGACGCGGGCCAGGTGCTCGTCGACGGTTCCGCACAGAGGTTCTCCGGGCCGGCCGACGCGCTGGCCGCGGGCATCGCGATCATCTACCAGGAGCCGACGCTGTTCGGTGACCTCACGGTCGCCGAGAACGTCTTCATGGGACGCCAGCCGCTCGGGTTCGGCCGCCGCATCGACGTCGCCGAGATGAACTCCCGCACGTCGGAACTGTTCGCCCGCCTGGGTGTCAAGCTCGACCCCGCCAGGCCGGCGCGTGGACTGTCCATTGCGGACCAGCAGCTGGTCGAGATCGCCAAGGCGCTGTCGTTCGACGCCCGCGTGATCGTCATGGACGAGCCGACGGCGGCGTTGTCCGCGCACGAGGTCCAGCGGCTCTTCGGTGTGGTCAAGGCGTTGCGCGACCAGAACGCCGCGGTGCTGTTCGTCTCGCACCGGCTCGACGAGGTGTTCGCGTTGTGCCAGCGCGCGACGGTGCTGCGCGACGGCGAGTTCGTCTGGTCCGGTGAGCTCTCCGGTGAGACGCCGGACTCGCTGGTGCGCCGGATGGTCGGCCGCGAGCTGTCGCAGCTCTTCCCCAAGGAGGACACGACGGCCGGCGACGTGCTGCTCTCCGTGCAGCGCCTCACCCGCGAGGGCGTGTTCACCGACGTGTCGTTCGACGTCCGCGCGGGCGAGATCGTCGCGCTGTCCGGACTGGTCGGTGCCGGCCGGAGCGAGGTCGCGCGGGCGGTGTTCGGCATCGACCGGCCCGACGGCGGATCCGTGCACGTGCGCGGCAAGAAGCTCAAGTACGGCTCCCCCACCGCCGCGATGGCCGCGGGCATCGGGTTCGTGCCGGAGGACCGCCGCCAGCAGGGGCTCGTGATGGACGCGTCGATCGAACGCAACACCGCCCTGGCCTCGCTGGGAAGGCTGTCGACGTTCGGTTTGCTGCACAGGAGTTCCGAACGCGCCCTGGCACAGGACTGGGCGGTGAAGCTGCGGCTGAAGTTCGCGAAGCTGAGCGACCCCGTCGGGGTGCTGTCGGGCGGCAACCAGCAGAAGGTCGTGCTCGCGAAGTGGCTGGCGCGCAAGCCTTCCGTGCTGATCGTCGACGAACCGACCCGCGGCATCGACGTGGGGACCAAGGCCGAGGTGCACCGGCTGTTGTCGGAGCTGGCCGGACAGGGCGTCGCGGTGCTGATGATCTCGTCGGAGCTGCCGGAGGTCCTCGGGATGGCCGACCGGGTGCTGGTGATGCACGAAGGCCGGTTGGTGGAGGAGCTGTCGCGGGCGGACGCGACCGAGGAGCGGGTGGCGATGGCCGCCGCTGGGCAGGTGGCGCGATGACCACGCAACTCGTTGCACCGCCGGCCGCCCGCCGCACCGCCGCCCGCCGCCTCACCACCCGAGTCGGCCGCGTCCGCGAGCTCGGCATCGTCGTCGCCCTCGCCCTGGTCGTCATCCCGACGGCGATCGTGAACCCGCGGTTCGTCCAGCCCCAGAGCCTGCGCGACCTACTCCTGAACGCCTCGATCGTCGCCCTCCTCGCGGTCGGCCAGACGCTCGTGGTCATCACCCGCAACGTCGACCTGTCCGTCGGTTCGGTCCTCGGCCTCTCCGCTTTCCTCACCGCGCAACAGTTCGCCGACCACCCCGGCACTCCGGTCATCGCGGGCATCGGGTTCGGCGTCGCGGTAGGACTTGCGTGCGGTCTGCTCAACGGACTGCTGGTGGCGCTGGGCAACGTCCCCAGTCTCGTCGTCACGCTCGGCACGCTCTACGTGTTCCGCGGCATCGACTACGCCCTGGCCCAGGGCAAGCAGGTCAACGCCGCGAACCTGCCGGACGCGCTGCTGGACCTGGGCAGCGCACGGATCCTCGGCATCCCGATCCTCGTTCTCGTCACGGTCGTGGTGATCGCGGTCGCCGCCGTCTACCTCCGCTCCTACCGGTCCGGACGCGAGCTGTACGCGATCGGCTCGAACCCGGAGGCCGCCACGCTGGCGGGCATCCCGGTCGCCAAGCGCACGCTCACCACGTTCGTCCTTTCCGGACTCGTCGCCGGGCTGGCCGGCGCGCTGTGGGTGGCCCGGTACGGCACGGTCGACGCGGCGGCGGGCACCGGGCTGGAGCTCCAGGTCGTCGCGGCGGTCGTGGTCGGCGGTGTCGCGATCTTCGGTGGCTCCGGAACCGTTGCGGGAGCGGCACTCGGCGCTCTCCTGCTGGGCACGATCACCAGCTGCCTGGTGGTCCTGCAGATCCCCGCGTTCTGGCAGCAGGCGATCTCGGGCGCGTTGCTGCTCAGCGCCATCACCGTCGACCGGCTCCTGGCTCTGCGCCTGGCCAAGGCCTTGCGCACCACGGAAGGGACCAGCCATGCGTAACCTCCTGCGGTGGGAGACCGCGCTGGTGTTCCTGCTGATCGTCGTGGCGCTCACCGGCCAGGTCAGCACGGACGGGTCGTTCCTGTCCGGCGGCAACCTCTTCTACCTCGGCCTCGACATCGGCGAGATCGCGCTCATCGCACTGCCGCTCACGCTGGTGATCGTGGCGGGCGAGATCGACCTGTCCGTCGCGTCGGTGCTCGGCCTGTCGAGCGCGCTGATCGGCTGGCTGTGGAACGCGGGCTGGTCACTCGAAACCATCCTGCCCACGGTGATCGTCGTCGGTGCGATCTGCGGCGCGGTCAACGGACTCCTGGTCACGCGGCTCGGGCTGCCGAGCCTCGCGGTCACCATCGGCACGCTCGCGCTCTACCGCGGCCTCGCGCTCGTGGTCCTCGGCGACACGGCGGTCGCGGACTTCCCGTCCAGCTACACGGAGTTCGGCACCACACCGGTGCCGGGCACCAACATCCCGTACCCGATCCTGCTCGCGGCCGTCCTCGCGGTCCTGTTCGGCATCGCCCTGCACGCCAGCTCGTTCGGCCGGTCCGTCTACGCGATCGGTGCCAACGAAGAAGGCGCGCGGTTCTCCGGCATCCGGGTCAAGCGGATCAAGCTGATCCTCTTCGTGCTCGCCGGTGCGGTCGCGGCGGTCGCGGGCATCGTCTACACCTTCCGCTTCTCCAGCGCCCGCGCCGACAACGGCGTCGGGCTGGAGCTGGCCGTCGTCGCCGCCGTCCTGCTCGGTGGCGTGTCCATCTTCGGCGGCAAGGGATCGCTCTTCGGCGTGCTCGCGGGCGTGCTGCTGCTGGGCGGTCTGCGCAACCTGCTGATCCTGCAGGACACCTCGACCGAGGTGCTCACCATCGTCACCGGCCTCCTGCTGCTGGTGAGCGTTCTCGCCCCGTCGATCACCCAACGTGTCGCCACACTACGAAAGGCCCACACATGAACACACGTCTAGTGCTCGCCCTGGTGGTGTCCGGGGCCGTCGCGCTCACCGCCTGTGGTGGCGGCACCACGAAGGACAGCGCGGGCCAGCAGACCGGCGGCGCGACCAACTCCGCGAAGGCCGACCCGAACGCGCCCGTGAAGGAAGGCCTCAAGATCACCTTCCTGCCCAAGCAGGTCAACAACCCGTACTTCACCGTGGCACAGAAGGGCGCTGAGCAGGCGGGCACGGCGCTCAAGGCCGAGGTCAAGGCGACCGGACCGTCCGACGCCGCCGCGTCCTCCCAGGTCACCTACATCAACACCGCCGCACAGCAGCAGCAGAACGCGCTCGTGATCTCCGCGAACGACGCCAACGCCGTGGCGCCGGCGCTGAAGAGCGCGCGTTCCCAGGGCCTGAAGGTCGTCACGTTCGACTCCGACGCCGCGCCCGACGCCAGGGACGTCTTCATCAACCAGGCCACCTCGAACGAGATCGCGGCCGGTCAGGTGAAGCTGATCTCCGAGGCGATCGGCGGCTCCGGTGAGATCGCGATCCTGTCCGCGACCCCGAACGCCACCAACCAGAACGCGTGGATCGAGGTCATGAAGACCGAGCTCGCGAAGCCCGAGTACGCCGGACTCAAGCTCGTGGAGACCGCGTACGGCAACGACGACGACCAGACGTCGTTCCAGAAGACCCAGGGTCTGCTGCAGGCGCACCCGAATCTCAAGGGCATCATCTCGCCGACCACCGTCGGTGTCGCCGCCGCCGCGCGGTACCTGAGCTCCAGCGAGTACAAGGGCAAGGTCCAGCTGACCGGTCTGGGCACGCCGAACCAGATGCGCAAGTTCGTCCAGGACGGCACGGTGAAGTCGTTCGCGCTGTGGGACCCGAGCAAGCTGGGCTACCTCGCCACCTACACCGCGGCCGCGCTCGCGTCGGGCCAGATCTCCGGTGCGGAGGGCGAGAAGTACAAGGCCGGTGAGCTCGGTGACTACACGATCGGCGCCAAGGGCGAGGTCGTGCTCGGCCCGCCGACGGTGTTCACCAAGGACAACATCGACAAGTTCGACTTCTGACATGCGCGTGTGCTTCACCCTGCGGGTCCGGCCCGACCGGATCGACGAGTACAAGGCTCGGCACCGCGAGGTGTGGCCCGAGATGCGGGCCGCCCTCAGTGAGACGGGATGGCGCAACTACTCCCTGTTCCTCACTGAGGACGGCCTGCTGATCGGCTACCTCGAATGCGACGACTTCGACGCGGCGCTCGCCGGGATGGCGCGCACCGAGGTGAACGCGCGGTGGCAGGCCCAGATGGCCGAGTTCTTCGAAGGCTCCGGCAACGCCGACGAACGGATGCGGCCGCTCGACGAGGTCTTCCACCTCGACTGAAAAGCTTTGGGGAGAACAATGAGTGTGAAGGACGCGTTGCGGGAGCAACGGATCGAGACGCCGTCGTGGGCGTACGGCAACTCCGGTACCCGGTTCAAGGTGTTCGCGCAGCAGGGAGTTCCGCGCACGCCGTACGAGAAGATCGACGACGCGGCTGTCGTGCACCGGCTCACCGGTGTCGCGCCGACCGTCGCGTTGCACATCCCGTGGGACAAGGTCGACGACTACGGCAAGCTCGCCTCCTACGCCCGCGACCGCGGTGTCGCGCTCGGTGCCATCAACTCCAACGTGTTCCAGGACGACGACTACAAGCTCGGCAGCGTGTGCCACCCGGACGCGGCCGTGCGGCGCAAGGCGATCGGGCACCTGCTCGAGTGCGTCGACATCATGGACCAGACCGGATCCCGCGATCTCAAGCTCTGGTTCGCCGACGGCCTCAACTACCCGGGCCAGGACAACATCCGCGCCCGTCAGGACCGGCTCGCCGAGGCGTTGCAGGAAACCTGCGACCGGCTCGGTGCCGATCAACGGATGCTGCTGGAGTACAAGTTCTTCGAGCCCGCGTTCTACACGACCGACGTGCCGGACTGGGGCACCGCGTACGCGCACTGCCTGACGCTGGGCGAGAAGGCTCAGGTCGTGATCGACACCGGCCACCACGCACCGGGCACGAACATCGAGTTCATCGTGTCGTTCCTGTTGCGGGCGAACAAGCTCGGCGCGTTCGACTTCAACTCGCGGTTCTACGCGGACGACGACCTGATGGTGGGCGCGGCGGACCCGTTCCAGCTGTTCCGGATCATGCACGAGATCGTGCTCGCCGACGCCCTGAAGCCGGCGGCGGGCATCGCGTTCATGCTCGACCAGTGCCACAACCTGGAGCCGAAGATCCCGGCGATCATCCGGTCGGTCCTCAACGTCCAGGAAGCCACCGCGAAGGCGTTGCTGGTCGACCACGAGGCACTCGACGCGGCGCAGCAGGCCGGGGACGTGCTCGGCGCGAACGCCGTGGTGATGGACGCCTACAACACCGACGTCCGCCCGTTGCTCAGGGAACTGCGCGAGGAGATGGGGCTCGATCCCGATCCGATGGCCGCGTACCGGCGGTCCGGGTACGCCGAGCAGATCGTCCGTGAACGAGTCGGTGGCGAGGCCGCCGGATGGGGTGCCTGAGATGAGTCACGTCGAAGCGCTGCTGGGCCGGAGCAACCGGCTCGGCAGCGACCCGCGCAACACCAACTACGCGGGCGGCAACACCTCGGCCAAGGGTGAGGAGGTCGACCCGGTCACCGGCCGGCCCGTGGAACTGGTGTGGGTCAAGGGGTCCGGCGGCGACCTGGGCACGCTCACCGAAGCTGGGCTCGCGGTGCTCCGGCTCGACCGGCTGCGCGCGCTGACCGACGTGTACCCGGGAGTCGAGCGCGAGGACGAGATGGTCGCCGCGTTCGACTTCTGCCTGCACGGCAAGGGAGGCGCGGCGCCGTCGATCGACACGGCCATGCACGGTCTGGTCGACGCGGCGCACGTCGACCACCTGCACCCGGACGCGGGCATCGCGTTCGCCACCGCCGCGGACGGCGAGGCACTGGTGAAGGCGTGCTTCGGCGACCGGGTGGCGTGGGTGCCGTGGCGGCGGCCCGGATTCCAGCTGGGACTCGACATCGCGGCCATCAAGCGGGACAACCCGCAGGCCATCGGCGTGATCCTGGGCGGGCACGGCATCACCGCGTGGGGTGCGACGAGCGAGGAGTGCGAGGCCAACTCGCTCGACATCATCAACACCGCTCAGCGCTACCTCGACGAGCACGGCCGCGCCGAGCCGTTCGGACCGGTGGTCCACGAGCCTCTCCCCGAGGAGGAACGCCGGATCAGGGCCGCCGAGCTCGCACCGGTGATCCGCGGCCTGGCCTCGACGGACTCCCCGCAGGTCGGTCACTTCACCGACACCGACGTCGTGCTGGACTTCCTTTCCCGCGAACGGCATCCGGAACTGGCCGCGCTCGGCACGTCGTGCCCCGACCACTTCCTGCGCACCAAGGTCCGGCCACTGGTGGTCGACCTGCCGCCCACCGCACCGCTCGAAGACGTCGTGGAGCGGCTGCACCACCTGCACACCGCCTACCGCGAGGACTACCAGGCCTACTACGAGCGGCACGCCGAACCGGACAGCCCGGCGATGCGGGGCGCGGACCCGGCCATCGTGCTCGTTCCCGGCGTCGGCATGTTCAGCTTCGGCAAGAACAAGCAGACCGCACGGGTCGCCGGTGAGTTCTACGTCAACGCCATCAACGTGATGCGCGGCGCCGAGTCGATCTCCCGGTACGCGCCGATCGAGGAACGCGAGAAGTTCCGCATCGAGTACTGGGCGCTCGAAGAGGCCAAGCTGCGACGGATGCCGAAGCCCAAGCCGCTCGCCACCCGCGTCGCGCTCGTCACCGGCGGCGGTTCCGGCATCGGACGGGCCATCGCGCGACGGCTGGCCGCGGAAGGCGCGTGCGTGGTGGTCGCCGACCGCGACGCCGACGCCGCACGGGAGGTGGCCGAGGGCATCGGAACCACCGACGTCGCGGTGCCGGTGACCGTCGACGTCACCGACGCGGCAGGCATCGCCCACGCGTTCCGGGAGGCCGCGCTCGCGTTCGGCGGGGTGGACCTGGTGGTCAACAACGCCGGTCTGTCGATCTCCAAGCCGCTCGCCGACACCACCGAGGCGGACTGGGACCTGCAGCACGACGTGATGGCCAAGGGCTCGTTCCTGGTGTCCCAGCAGGCGGCGAAGGTCATGCGGGCACAGCGGATGGGCGGCGACATCGTCTACATCTCCAGCAAGAACGCCGTCTTCGCGGGCCCCAACAACGTCGCGTACGGCGCGGCCAAGGCCGACCAGGCGCACCAGGTCCGGTTGCTGGCGGCGGAACTCGGCGAGGACGGCATCCGGGTCAACGGCATCAACCCGGACGGCGTGGTCCGCGGCTCCGGCATCTTCGCGGGCGGCTGGGGTGCCCAGCGCGCGGCCGTCTACGGCGTGCCGGAGGAGAAGCTCGGCGAGTTCTACGCCCAGCGCACGCTGCTCAAGCGCGAGGTCCTGCCGGAACACGTGGCAGCGGCGGTGTTCGCGCTGACAGCGGGCGAACTGTCGTTGACGACAGGCCTGCACGTGCCCGTGGACGCCGGTGTCGCCGCGGCGTTCCTGCGATGAGAGCAACGGTCGCGGCCGTCGACCTCGGCGCCTCCAGCGGCCGCGTGCTGCTGGGCAGTGTCGGCGACGGCAAGCTGCACACCGAGGAGGTGCACCGGTTCCCCAACGGGCCGGTGCGCCTGCTCGGCACGTTGCACTGGGACGTCCTGGCGCTGTACCGGGAGGTGCTGACGGGTCTGCGGCTGGCCGCCGAACTGGACTCCGTCGGCCTCGACAGCATCGGCATCGACAGCTGGGCGGTCGACTACGGCCTGCTCGACGCGCGCGGTGCGTTGCTGGGCAACCCGGTGCACTACCGCGACTCCCGCACCGAGGGCATCACGCCGGCGGAGGGGCTGTACGAGCTCAACGGGTTGCAGTTCCAGCCGTTCAACACGATGTTCCAACTGATGGCGGAGCCGTTGCTGGAGCACGCTTCGCAACTCCTGCTGATCCCGGACCTGCTGTCGTACTGGCTGACCGGCGAACGCGGCGCCGAGTACACCAACGCCACGACGACCGGCCTGATCGACGTCCGGAGTGGACGGTGGTCGCCCGAGCTGACGCGGGACCTGCCCTCCGGTCTGCTGCCGGACCTGCGTCACCCCGGCGATGCCGCGGGCACGTACGAGGGCGTTCCGGTCACGGCCGTCGGCTCGCACGACACCGCGTCGGCCGTCGTCGCCGTACCCGCCTCGACCGAGCGGTTCGCCTACATCTCGTGCGGAACGTGGTCACTGGTCGGGGTCGAACTCGACTCCCCCGTGCTCACCGCCGAGAGCAAGGCCGCCAACTTCACCAACGAGGGCGGGGTGGACGGCACGATCCGCTACCTCCGCAACGTGATGGGCCTGTGGCTGTTGCAGGAGTCCCTGCGGTCGTGGAACACCAGCCTCGAACCGCTGCTGAAGGAGGCCGAACACGCACAGGGCTCGGTCTTCGACCCCAACGACCCGGTGTTCCTCCCGCCCGGTGACATGCCGGCGCGGATCCAGCAGTGGTGCGGGAGGACCATGACCAGGCCGGAGATCGTCCGGTCCGTTCTGGACAGTCTCGCGATCGCTCACCGCGATGCCGTGGCGGACGCGCAACGGTTGTCCGGCAAGGAGGTCGAGGTGGTGCACATCGTCGGCGGCGGCTCGCACAACGAGCTGTTGTGCCAGCTCACCGCCGATGCGTGCGGTCTGCCGGTGGTGGCCGGCCCCGCCGAGGCGACCGCGCTGGGGAACGTCCTGGTGCAGGCACGTGCCGTGGGCGCGGTCCACGGCACGCTCGCCGACCTCAGGAAGTTGGTGCGGGAGTCCCAGCCGCTGCGGCGGTATCTCCCCCGCTGAGCAGCAGGTAGGCGCTGGCCGTCCACGTGTAGGCCCGGTCGCGCAGGCCCTGCCCGGTGAGCGCGTCGAAGTTCTCGGCAAACCCGGACTTCTCGCACGTCGCCCGGAACCGCGCGCTCACCTGGTCGGCCAGCTCCACCGCGCCACCCCGGCGCAGACCGTCCTCGATCAGCACCGTGGCCGGGGCCCACACCGGGCCCCGCCAGTACCCGTCCGCCTCGTAGTACGCGGAGCTGGGCAGTTCCGTCGCCGGGCCGATCGAGGTGAGGTGCTCCGCGACGCCCGCGCACAGCCGGTCGAACACCTCGCGCGGCAGGTGCTCCCCCAGCACGACGGGCATGAGGTCGAGCAGGCTCGCGGTGGACCGGAGCTCCCCCGACACCACTGCTCTGCTGACGAACCTGCTGCCGTCCCACAACTCCTCCAGCATCGCGGCGAGCATTTCGTCGGCTCGTTCGCGCCACGGGATGTCGTCGCCCAGTTCGGCGGCGAGCACGGCGAGTTCTTTCATCTGCAGCACCATGAACGCGGCGAGGTCGGCGGACTCGACGAGCCGTTCCTCCCGGAACACCGTCGAGTTGTCCCAGCCGCTGTCGTTGCCGTGTTCGTAGTACGGCAACCTCCTGCCCGGCGCCCGCCGGTGGTCGAGCCAGAACGACGTCCAGGCGGAAAGCTGCCGGTAGGCCAGCTCCGGGTCGGGCAGCCCGCCGGGCAGCAGTGAGCGCAACCGGCTGAGAGTCCAACCGTGGATCGGTGGTTTCACGAAGTTGCGCAGCACCTCGGAGTGCGTGATCGAGTCGGGCAGCGCACCCTGCGCGTCCTGGTGGTCGAACACCACCTGGAACTGGTGCCAGGCCAGCTCTGGTGCGCCGGGTGCGAGGGCCAGCGCGTTGAAGCAGTGGTCCCAGCTCCACACCTTGTTCATCCAGTGCTTCGACATGAGCACCGCCGGGCGCCCGACGAATCCTGCCGGTGCCACGGTGGCCGACCAGAGCACGTAGCAGGCGAGTTCGGCGGCAGAAGCACCCGACGGTGCCACGGCGTCGACGAACCGGCCGAACTCGGCACGGGCGGCACTCACCTCGCCGGCGAACCCGGTACCGCCGCTGAACGGCTCCTTCGCCGTCGTGAGCTCCTCGATCACCAGCTCCCACGGTTCCGCGCCCAGCACGACCGCCCGGTCCGCGGTCCCGAGGTCCTCCGCGCCGACGTGCTTCGACTGTCCGGAGAGGACGGTCACGCGGAAGCGGTGGCCGGTCTCGTAGGAGGTGAACACCGCCCCGCCGGACGGTTCGGCGAAGAAGTACGTGCCGGTGAACGGGGTCAGCGTGCGTTCGGCGGCGGCGACGCGCATCCCGAGGCCGCTGCCCGAGAGCCGGAGTGTGGTCGGTGAGGAGAACACGGCCTGGATCCGCGACTCGCCGCTGCGCCACGTGAGGACCGCCGGGTCGGCGATGATCTCGGTGGGCCGCGAGGGCACCAGGGACAGCACGGCGTGCATGCCGTTGCGGTGCGAGACGACGTGCACGTCCTGCGCGTACCTGGCCAGTCCCACCACCGGAGAGAGGCCGAACCACGCGCCGGACCGGCTGAACGGGATCTCCCGCACGGAGAACTCGGTGGCCACAGGGTTTTCCTTTCAGTCCTTGACGGCACCGGAGGTGACACCCGCGGCGACGTAGCGCTGGGCCACCACGATGAGCACCGTCGCGGGCACGGACGCGACCACGGCGGTGGCCATGATCGAGTTCCACTCCTGGTTGTTGTTGCCGATGTAGCGGTAGATGCCGAGAGTCAGCGGCTGCATCCGGCCGCCGGAGTCGAGGGTCGCGGCGAAGAGGAAGTCCGACCACGCCCACAGGAACGAGAACAGCGCGGCGGTGATCAGGCCGTTGCGGCTCGACGGCAGCACGATCGACACGAACGACCGCCACGGCCCGGCGCCGTCGATCCTGGCCGCCTGCAACACCTCGTCGGGCACGGAGGCCATGAACGAGGTGAGGATCAGCGCGGCGAACGGCACCGCGATCGTCGAGTCCGCGAGAACCAGTCCCCACACGGTGTTCGTGATGCCGAGCTTGACGTAGATGCCGTAGAAGCCGAGCGCCATGATGATTCCGGGGATCATCTGCGCGACCAGCAGCAGGAAGCCGAGCGTCCGCCGACCGGCGGGGCGGAGCTTGGCCAGCGAGTACGCGGCCGGTGCCGCCAGTGCCAGAGTCAGCACGACCGTGCCCAGCGCCACGAGCAGGCTGGTGCCGAGGTACGGCAACTGTTCGCGCAGCACCCGCTCGTACCCCTCGGTCGTGGGATGGACGGGGTACAAGCTGGGCGGTTTGCGCATGTCGCTCATCGGTGTGAGCGACACGTTGATCATCCAGTAGACGGGGAAGAGCATCAGTGCCGTCAGCAGTACGCCGACCGCGGTCCTCATGAGAGCTCCTGCCTGCGCTGCGTCCGGATGTACAGCAGCCCGGCCACCACGGCGATCAGGATGAGCACGTTGCCGACGGCGGCGCTGGGTCCGAAGCGGGGCAGCGCGTTGCCGAAGCCCAGTTCGTACGACCAGGTCGCGAGGGTGGTGGACGACCCGCTCGGGCCGCCCTTGGTCATGATCCAGATGACGTCGAACACCTTGAGCGTGTAGACGAGCCCGAGCAGCAGGGTGATCGCCGAGACCGGGCGCAGCAGCGGGAACGTGACGTGCCAGAACGTCTGCCAGCCGCTCGCACCGTCCAAAGCGGACGCTTCGTAGACCTCGCGCGGGATGTTCTGCAGCCCGCTGTAGAGCACGACGAGGTTGAACGGGATGCCGATCCAGATGTTCGCGATCGTCACCGACACCAGAGAGAAGTCCGGCGAGGTCAGCCAGTTGACCGGGTCCAGCCCCACGACCTTCAGGGCTGCGTTGACCAGACCCGACTCGCTGTTGAGCAGCCACGCCCACGTCGACGCCGAGACGATCAGCGGCAGCAACCACGGCACGAGGAACAACGCCCGCAGCGTCGCCGAGAGCCGGAAGCCGCGGGCGAAGAACAGCGCTGCCGCGAGCCCGATCGCGTACTGGAAGAACAGGGACACCGCCGTGAACAGCACCGTGTTCAGCAACGCCGAGCGGAAGGTCGGGTCGCCGAACACGGTGAGGTAGTTGGCGAACCCGACCAGCGGCGCACCGCCGTGGACGAACGAGCGGACGGTGTACCCGCGCACGCTCAGGTCGAGGTTGGTGAACAGCGGATACGCGTAGCACACCGCGAGGTACGCCACGAGCGGGACCAGGAAGGCCCAGCCTGCGAGCCTAGAACGCACCGGCAACCTACTTCGCCGACGCCTGCGCGTCCCGCAGCGCCGCCTCCGGCGCCTTGGCCCCGGTGAGAGCGGCCTGCACGGCACCCCACAGCGGCTGGGAGATCTTCGGGTACTTCGTGCCGAGGTTGTCCCCGGTGCGGCCCTTGGCGTTCTTGACCGCCTCGACCCAGACCTTCAGCTCCGGGTTCGCCGAGACCTGTTGCTGCTGCACGGAAGGCACGGCGGAGATGTAGGTCAGCGCGGTGTCCGCGGCGAGCACCTTGTCCGGCGCGGTGAGGCAGGTGGCGATCTTGCCGGCCTTCGCTTCGGTGTCCTTGTTGTCCTGCACGGGAACGGTGACGAACTCACCCCCGGTCGGCGCGGGCGCGGTTCCGCCGGTGCGGCCGGGAATCGCGATCACGCCGTACTCGAACCCGGTCTTCTTCGCGTTGCCCAGCTGCCAGGTGCCGTTCTCGGCGAACGCGTAGTCGCCGGTGGCGAACTCCTGCCAGCTGGTCGTCTGGGTGTTGCCGACGACCGAGTTCGGCGCGTAACCGTTGTCCAGCCACGACTTCCACAGCTCGAGCGCCGTCTTCCCGGACGGCAGGTCGGTCAGCGACCCGCCCGCGCCCCAGAACCACGGCAGGAACTGGAAGGTGCCCTCCTCGGTGCCGATCGCGGAGAACGTGATCCCCTTCTTGCCCGCGGCCTTCACCTTCGCCAGCGCCGCGTTCAGCGAGTCCCAGTCCTTGACCGACGCCGGGTCGACGCCCGCGCCGGACAGCACTGCCTTGTTGTAGTAGAGCGCCAGGGTGTTCGCGCCGATCGGCACACCGAAGTTCTGGCCGTTGAGGGACCCGGCGGCGGCGAGGTTCGGCGAGACCTGTTCGGCGTCGAGCCCCGCCTCCTCGTTCGTCTTCAGCACCCCCGCTTCCGCGAGCGTCGACACGACGGGGTTGTCCACCACCAGCACCTGCGGCGCGGTCCGCTGCTGCGCGGCGAGCAGGACCTTGCTGGTCAGGTCGGTGGTGTCGTAGGCCTGGCGCTGGATCTTGACGCCGGCCTCGGTCCCGCACTTCTCGATCGTCTTCACCCAGTCGGACTCGGCGGTGAACTGCGGGTACGGGTCCCAGACGGAGAACGTGTCCGGGGTCGTCGCGGTGGTCGGCGCGGACGAGCACGCCGCGACGAGCGCGACCAGACCGAACGTGGCCAGCAGTCTGGTGGGGACAGAGGTGGGAGACATCGGGGGTCCTTCCTTGCGGCTGCGCTGGCGACAAGAGGTCGAACCGGTTCGATTTGTGAAGTGGGCGTCAACGTAATCGGCTGCACTGAGGTCGTGCAAGAGGCGAAGTTCTACGATGTTGTGCAGTCGAACCGGTTCCCCGAGTGGGCCGGGGACGGGAAGCGCGCATGAACATCGGAGAGATCGCCAAACGGGCCGGGGTGTCCCGCAGCACCGTGTCGTACGCCCTCAGCGGCAAACGGCCGGTGTCCACCGCGACCGCCCAGCGCATCAACGACGTCATCACCGAGCTCGGCTACCGCCCCAACGCCAGCGCCCGCGCACTGGCCGAGGGCCGCACCCGCACGTTCGGCCTGGCGATACCGCCCGCGAGCACCAGGCTCACCGACGTCCAGCTGGCGTTCGTCGCGAGCGTGGTCGAGTCCGCCGCCTCCCACGACTACGACGTGCTGCTGTCCCCGAGCGGCGGCGACCACGACAGGTCGTTCGAACGAATCGTCGCCGGCCGCCGCGTCGACGGCCTGATCCTGATGGAGATCCTCCTGCAGGACCCCAGAGTCGACCGCCTGACCAGCGCGGGCCTGCCGTTCGTGACGATCGGCCACGTGGAGGACCCGGCGGCCTCCTGGTGGGTCGACGTCGACTACGGCGGCCTGATCACCCGCTGCGTCCGCCACCTGGCCGACCTCGGCCACACCGACGTGGTGCTGATCAACCGTTCCGCCGAACTGGTGGCCGCGGGCTACGGCCCGGCGTTGCGCGCGACGACGGCGTTCACCGACACGGCCGCGGCCTGCGGCATCAACGGCTACACCGTGTGCTGCGCCGACGAACCCGCCGCGGGCGTGGCGTGCGTCGAGGAGATCAGGGCCCGCTGGCCCTCGGTCACCGCGGCGGTGACGATCAACGAGGCCGCACTGCCCGGCGTGCAGCGAGGCCTGCACCGCGCGGGCCTCGACGTGCCACGGGACTTCTCGCTGACCGGTGTGATCGCCGACCGCCTCGCCGAGGACTTCCACCCACCGCTGACGGCCGCGGACGTGCCGGCCGGTGACATGGCCAGGATGGCGGTGGACCTGCTGCTGGAGCAGATCGACGGTGGGACGGCGCCGCGGAACAGCATGCTGGCGCCGCCGATCACGTTGCGGTCGAGCACGGGGGCGCGCCGCAGGGGGTGAGCCCGGCGGCGCCGCCGGGCTGGGGTTGTGCCGGTGTCGGGCTCAGGTCGCGAACCAGCACTCACCTCGGTCACGCCTTCGCGTTGAAGGTCCATCGCCCGTGCGGCACCGACTTCACCGGCTCGCCGGGAAGGTGCACCTGAGCGGTGGATCCCACCGGTACGTCGAGGGTGAGCCGCAGCCGGCCGTCGACCTTCGCCCACGCCACGGCGATGCGTCCACGCACGCTCTCGAACTCGAGCCGCGCCCACGACAGCCCCGTGGTGGCGTTGGGCCTCACGGTGAACGTGCGGTAGCCCGCATCCCCCGGCACCAGACCCGCGACGTGCTCGTACAGCCACTGGGCGACCGTGCCCTTGAAGTAGTGGTTGCGCGAGCGGGTGCCGGTGTCCCACATCTCCCACATCGTGTCGGCGCCGTTCGCGAACCAGTGTCCCCAGCTCGGATACGACCGCTCGGCGGCCATCGCGTGTGCCGTGTCGGCGTGTCCGTTGTCGCTCAACGCCTTCAGCAGCACGCTCGCGCCCAGGCAGCCGACGTTCACGTGGTTGCCGTTCGCCTTCACCTCCGCGGCGAGCCTGTCCGCCACGGCCTGGGCGGAACCGGCGGGCACCATGCCGAACGCCAGCGGGATCGCGTTCGACGTCTGCCGGTAGTCCGGGTCCTTGGCCGTGCGGTAGTAGCCGCTCGGATCGAGGAACGCCTTGTTGAACGCCGCCAGCAACGCACCCGCAACCTCGCGATAGCGCGGAACCGGCTTGCCGATCACGTCACCCAGCTCGGCCGTGTGCAGCAGGGCGCGGTAGAGGTAGGCCGTGGCGGTGAGCCTGGTGTCCTCGGGTGGCAGGCCGCCGGTGCCCGGCGCCAGGAAGTCGCCGAGCGCGGTGACCGCCAGACCGTCGCGCAGCCGCCCGATCTCCCAGTCCAGGTACCGGGTGAGCACCGGCCAGTGTTGCGCGGGGAGGCGGTCGTCGCCGTAGATCCGGTACATCTCGCGCAGCACGAACGGGTAGACGGTCGTCCACTCGGGCGCGGGGGCGAGTTCGCGGTAGCCCCAGCCGCCGCTGGGCACGATCACCGGCAGCTGGCCGGCTGCGTCCTGGCTGTCGGCGAGGTCGCCGAGCCACTTGGTGAAGAACTTCGCCATCCCGAACTCGGCGAGCATCGACGGCGCGCCGACCTGCGCGTCGCCCGTCCAGCCGTTCTTCTCGTAGGTCGGGGTGTCGGTGGGGATGCCGTGCAGGTTGTTCAGGACGGTTCGGCGCATCGCCGTGTCGTACTGCTCGAACAGGGGCTCGGAGCAGCGGAACGTGCTCACCTGCGGCACGTCCGAGTGCACCACTCGGCCGATGAGCTTCGGCGCTGTGGTCAGGCCGGTGACCTCGACGTACCGGAAGCCCTTGTACGAGAACTTCGGCTCCCACGTCTCCTCACGGCCGGCGCTGACGTATTCGTCGAGCTGGATGCGGTTGCCGGTGACGTGGCCGTTGTCCATGTGCACGGTGCCGTCGGAGTTCAGCGTCTCGCCGTGCTTGAGCCGGACCACGGTGCCCGCCGGCGCGTTCACCGTCAGCTGCGTCCAGCCCGCCATCGTGCGGCCCATGTCGGCCACGAACACGCCGGGTTTGGGCGAGGTGACGGTCGGCGTCACCGACTCGACCACGCGGATCGGTTCGTGCTCCTGGGCTTTCAGCGTGCCCTTCGGCGCGGGCCTGACCGGTGCGGCCCGCCACTTCGAGTCGTCGAAACCCGGCTTCGTCCAGTCGCGCGGGGCGAGCCGGGCGTCGTAGGTCTCACCGGTGTAGAGCGAGTTCGACAGCGTGGGACCGTCGGTCAGGCGCCACGAGTCGTCGGAGGTGATGGTCGTGCGGGTGCCGTCCGGGTGGTCGATCTCCAGCTGTGCCAGCAGTTTCGGCTCGTCGTGCCACGGCGGGCGCTCCCAGTGCCACACGTTCGGCGTCTTCATGCCGTAGAAACCGCGGCCCAGCGTCACGCCGATCGCGTTGCGGCCGGGGCGAACCAGCGCCGTGACGTCGTGCGTCGCGTACAGGACGGTGTTGTCGTAGTCGGTGAAGCCGGGGTCGAGGACGCGGTCACCGACGCGGCGGCCGTTGATCTCGGTCTCGTGGTAGGCCAGTCCGCTGACGTAGAGCCGCGCGCGGCTGACCGGCTTGCTGAACCGGAACTCCTTGCGCAGCAAGGGTGCCGGCTGCTCTCCGACGGAGACCTGCGAACCCCACGGCCCCTGCCCGTACGGGTCGAGCACGGTCGCGGCGGCCCATCCGGAGTCGTCGAAACCCGGTGTCTGCCAGCCCGGCTGCTCGGTCTCGGCGACCTTCCACCCCGGCCCGGTGACGAGTTGGCGCCGACCGCCGGGAAGATCGACGACGAGCTTGAGCAGGAGCCCGGCCGGTCCGGGTGACCGGTTCGTCGCCCGCACCGCCAGCACGATCCGCCTGCTCACCAGGCGCGTGACGTCAGCGCGTTGGCCGACCTTCCAGACGTCGACCTGCTCGGGGACGTGCAGCGCCTCGGATCCGTTGACGTACAAGGTGAAATCGTCGTCCGCGGTCGCGACCAGCTGGGCGCGCACCGCGTCCGCCGGCAGGTCGAGCGCGGTGCGGAACCAGCGACTCTCCGGCGGTGTCGAGGCCGACCAGATCCACGACGCGCCGTCGAAGCCGATCGACGTGTCCGGTGCGCCGACCCAGCGCGCCTGCCACGGCGTGCCGAGCAGAGCGGTTTCCCACCAGTGGTTCGTGCTCCACGCCGAAACGCGGTTCGAGCCGTCCCACACCCGGACCCGCCAGTGGTAACGCGTGCGCGGTCGCAACGCCGGGCCGGCGTACGCGATACCGTTGGTGCGATCGCTGTTCACCCGCCCGGACCGCCAGACGTCCGACCGTCCGGGCGCGGTGCCGACCTCGATCTGGTACGCCGTCTGCCGGGCGCCCGTGCCACCCGCCGCGAGCACCCAGCCCAGCCGCGGCGCCGTGACGTCGGTCCCCAGCAACGTCTCCGCGTACTCCACGGTCGTGTGCTCGACCCTCAACCCGCTCGCCCGTTCCCCCGAAGCCTGCGCCACCCCGACCGGCACCGCCGTCGCCGACAGCCCGACTGCCGATGTCTTCAGGAACAACCGTCGCCGCACGTCGTCTCCACCTTCGTCGCTGGATGAAACGTTTCAATTCCTGAGGCGACAGCCAGCGTGTTGCGCGCAGCAACATGCGTCAAGACGTTCAGTGGAAGCCTGTCCACAACCGGACATCAGGTTGAAACGCTTCAATCAACGCGTGTGCGTCGGATCCGTGAAGATGATGTGCTGGTCCGGCCGAGCGTCGTTCAAAGCCCACAGCGCGATCCCGTTGGTCGCGAGCACGACCGCGGTCGCCAGCGACGCGACGATCAACCGGCGGCGGCGTTCCTTGCGACGCCACCGCGACTGCACCTCGCGGTACGCGCCGGGCGACGTGGTCACCTCCGAGGCGACCAGGCGGAGGGCTTCTTCCAGCCGTTGTTCGCTGCTAGTCATCCTGCCCCTCCAGCACCTTGCCCAGTTTCGCCATGCCGCGCGCGGTGTGCGCCTTGACCGCGCCCGCGCTGATGCCCATCGCCTCCGCGATCTCCGCCTCCTTCAGCCCCAGCCAGTACCGCAGCACCAACGCCTCGCGCTGTCGCTCCGGCAACGAGCGCAACGCCTCCACCAACGCGCGCTGGTCGTCGCGCACCATGGCCTGGGACTCGGCGGACGCCACGTCCTCCCGCACCCACTCGACGTGCTTGCGCACGACCTGCAGGTGCCGCACGCGCATCCGGACCCGGTTCACGATGACCGCACGCAAATAGGGTAGCGCCGCCTGCTCCGAGCGCAGCCTCTTCCAGCCCCGGTGCAGCTCGCAGAACGCGTCCGCCACCACGTCCTCGGCGTCGGACTCGGCGCCGAGCAGGGTCGCGAGCCGCACGAGCTCCAGGTGGTGCCGGTGGAACAGGCCGGCCAGCGCCGCCTCCCGGTCGGCGTCACGGGCGGCGAGCGCCTCGACGGTGTCCGGCAGGTCCTCGTTCACCGGCGCCACACCGCGCTCACCGCGAAAGCGACCACCAGGTTCACTGCCAACGCGATCACCGCCGCGTAGACCTGGAACCCGCCGAGGACCACGACGGCCGAGAACCCGCCGGAGGTCACCAGCAGCGTGCCCGTCAGCATCCCCACGGCCCAGCCCGCCAGCATTCCCGCCGGCGACAGGCGACGCGTCAGAGCGCCGAGCACCACCGCGGGGAACGTCTGCAGCACCCACACGCCGCCCAGCAGCTGCAGGTTGATCGTGTCCTGCGCGGCGAGCAGCAGCACGAACCCCAGCGCACCGAACTTCACCAGCAACGACACGAACCGTGCGATCGACGTCTGCTGCTTGGGGGTCGTGTTCGGGTTCACGTACTCCACGTAGACGTTGCGGGTGAACAACATCGCCGCGGCCACCGACATGATCGACGCGGGCACGAGCGCTCCGATCGCCAACGCGCCGAACACCGCACCCGCGGCCCAGCCCGGCATGAGCTGGGTGATCATGGTCGGCACCGCCAGCTCGGCCCTGCCCTGCGCGACGACCACCCCCAGCGCGTGCGCGGCCACCCCGAGCAACGCGAACAGGCCGAGCAACGCCGTCCACCCCAGCAGCGCCACGGAGTTGCGGCGCAGCACCTGCTCGCCCCGCGCCGCGAACGCCGCCGTCAGCACGTGCGGGTACATCAGCAACGCCAGCGCCGAGCCGACCGCGAGCGTCACGTACGCCGTCGACAGCCCCGGATCGAGGTGGGTGGTGACCACGCCGCCGTCCACGCCCGCCGACACGAGGTCCGGCGGACCGGTCGAACGCCGCTCGGCCTCGGCGAACAGCCGGTCGGGCGGTCCCAGCAGCACCATGATCACGACGATGGCGGCGAACACCAGCACGCCCTTGAGGAACCCGATCACCGCCGCCGCGCGCAGCCCGTTGCGGTAGGTGGCGACCGCCAGCACGGCGAACACCACGCCGAGGATCACGTCACCGGTCATGCCCGCCGGATAGACGCCGAGCACGGTCAGCACCGTGCGGATACCGAGCAGCTGCAGGGCCACGTACGGCATGGTCACGAGAATCCCCGTCAACGCGACGGCGAGCGCGAGGCCGGGCGAGTCGTACCGCACCCGCACCACGTCGGCGATCGTGACCGCGCCGACGTCGCGGGCCTCGCGCCACAGTTTCGGCAGCAACCAGAACGCCAGCGGGTACACGATGACCGTGTACGGCAGCGCGAAGAACCCGATCGCACCTTCGGCGTAGACCACGCCGGGCACGGCGACGAACGTGTAGGCCGTGTAGATCGTGCCGCCCATCAGGAACCACGTCGTGACGGTGCCGAACCGGCGCCCGGCCACCGCCCAGTCCGTGGGCGTCGGCAGCACGTCGGCGCGGTAGAACCAGCGGGCGGCGACCGCCACGGCCGAGGTCAGCACGAGGACGGCCGCGAACGTCAGCAGCGCGGGCACGTCGACTCCGGTCACGACTCGTCCTCCTCGTCGGGCACCGGCGCAACATACGCGAGAAAAAATTCCGCGTCTGTGTAAACCGAACGCGTCACCCGCGCAACTCATGGGAAACACGCTCGAGGAGGTGCGAAGGTGCGGCTGCGAAGTTCGAGGCCTGCCACGGTCGTCCTGCTGGTGCTGCCCTGCCTCACGGCCATGGCGGTGCCCCTGTACGCACGGGCCGAACCCCGCCTGGCCGGCGTTCCCTTCTTCTACTGGTACCAGTTCGGATGCCTCATCGTCACCGTTCTGTGCCTGTCCGTGGCGTTGTGGCTGCACCGGGAGACTTCGTGACGTTCCTGCTGGACGCGTTGGCACGCAACGCACTCCGTCCGCACGAGGTGGTCGTCGTCGACTGGCACGTGACCGGACTGTGCTGCGCCGACTCCGGTGAGTTCTCCGTGCGCGTGATGAGCCGCGGCAAACTGCACCGCAAACTCCGACCTGTCGACGCGACACCGCACGACGCCGTCTACGCCCATCCCACGGCTTGGGCACATCTGGCCGCGCGGGACGTCACCGTGAGCTGCCGCCGCATCGGCCCGATGCGCTGGTTCACGACCGACCTGCCACCGGACGCGGGCCTGCGCGCCTGCATGGGGCGTCTGCCGCCGGCCTGACCTGACACCACACCGGAAGAACCGACCGCGAGCTCAGTGCGGCCGGCCGGACTCGCACACCCTTTTCAACGCTGACAAGGAGTTCCATGAACAAGACCAGGTTGCGATCCGTCCTGGTGTGGACGGTCGTCGCCGCGATCGGAGCGGTCGCCTGGGCGGTGCTCGCGCTGTCCAGGGGCGAGAACGTGTCCGCGGTCTGGCTCGTCGCCGCGGCACTCGGCTCGTACGCGATCGCCTACCGCTTCTACGCCAAGTTCATCGCCAAGCGGGTGCTGAAGGTCGACGACACCCGCGCCACTCCGGCGGAACGGCTCGACGACGGCGTGGACTTCCAGCCCACCGACCGTCGTGTCCTCTTCGGACACCACTTCGCCGCGATCGCCGGCGCCGGCCCGCTGGTCGGTCCTGTGCTCGCCGCGCAGATGGGGTACCTGCCCGGCACGATCTGGATCATCGTCGGCGTGATCTTCGCCGGTGCGGTGCAGGACATGGTCACGATGTTCTTCTCGATGCGCCGCGACGGCAAGAGCCTCGGTCAGATGGCCCGCGACGAGATCGGGCCGATCGGTGGCGCGGCGGCGCTCGTCGGCGTCTTCGCCATCATGATCATCCTGCTGGCAGTGCTGGCGCTGGTCGTGGTGAACGCGCTGGCGAAGTCGCCGTGGGGCACGTTCTCCATCGCCATGACGATCCCCATCGCGCTGTTCATGGGGTTCTACCTGAGGGTCATCCGGCCCGGCCGGGTCGTCGAGACGAGCGTCATCGGCGTGGTCCTCCTGCTCATCGCCATCGTCGCGGGCGGCTGGGTGCAGACCTCCAGCTGGGCCGGGTTCTTCACGCTCGAACCCAAGACCCTCGTGCTGTGGCTGGTGGGCTACGGGTTCGTGGCGAGCGTCCTTCCCGTGTGGATGCTGCTCGCCCCGCGCGACTACCTGTCGACGTTCATGAAGATCGGCACCATCGTGCTGCTCGCGGTGGGTGTTCTGGTCACCGCGCCCGTTCTCAAGACGGAGGCGTTCACCGAGTTCGCGTTCAGCGGCACCGGACCGGTGTTCGCCGGGTCGCTGTTCCCGTTCGTGTTCATCACGATCGCGTGCGGCGCGCTGTCCGGCTTCCACTCGCTGATCGCCTCGGGCACCACGCCGAAGCTGATCCAGAAGGAGTCCCAGGTCCGCCTGATCGGCTACGGCGCGATGCTCGCGGAGTCGTTCGTCGCGGTGATGGCGCTGATCGCCGCGTGCATGCTGGATCCCGGCATCTACTTCGCGATGAACTCCCCCGCCGGTCTCGTCGGCACGACCGTGCAGTCGGCGTCGGCGGCCGTCACCCAGCTCGGCTTCACCATCACCCCGGCCGAGCTGCAGGCCGCGGCGGCCGCGGTGCAGGAGAGCACGCTCGTCGCCCGCACCGGTGGCGCGCCGACGTTCGCCGTGGGCATGTCCGAGATCTTCTCGGAGTTCCTCGGCGGTGACGCGATGAAGGCGTTCTGGTACCACTTCGCGATCATGTTCGAGGCGTTGTTCATCCTCACCACGGTGGACGCGGGCACCAGGGTCGGCCGGTTCATGCTGCAGGACGGCCTGGGCAACGTGTGGAAGCCGTTCGCGCGGGTGTCGTGGCGGCCGGGACTGTGGATCTGCAGCGCCGCCGTCGTGCTCGCGTGGGGATACTTCCTCTACGCCGGCGTGAGCGATCCGCTGGGCGGGATCAACCAGCTCTTCCCGTTGTTCGGCATCGCGAACCAGCTCCTCGCCGCCATCGCGCTCACCGTCTGCACCACGTTGCTGATCAAGAGCGGCCGGGTGAAGTGGGCGTGGGTCACCGGGGTTCCGCTCGCGTGGGACGTCGCGGTGACGCTGACGGCCAGCTGGCAGAAGGTGTTCAGCTCCGACCCGAAGCTCGGTTTCTTCGCGCAACGGGAGAAGTACGCCGACGCGCTCGCCCAGGGCAAGCTCCTCGCACCGGCCAAGAACACCGACCAGATGGAGGCGATCATCACGAACTCCACTGTGGACGGTGTGCTCGCGGCGGTGTTCGCGTTGCTCGTGATCGTCGTGATCCTCGACGCGATGCGAGTGTGGCGCAAGGCTCTTCTCGGCCCGACACCGCCCACGACCGAAACGCCTTACGTGGCATCGGCTCTGCCCGCACCACCGAAGCTGGCAGACCTCACCTCACGATGAACGGTGTTCGGTGCGCCGGGTCTCCGAGTCCGAGGCCCGGCGCGACGCCGGCAGCTCCACCACGCCGAGCCGGCGGTGGATCGACCTCGCCGCCTCGCGGTGCGCCACCGCCGACTCCTCGTCGCCTTGCAGCTCCGCGATCACGAGGTGGAACAACGCCACGTGCCGCAGGTCCCTGACCCGGTCGGCCAGGCACAGGCCGTCCTGGAACGTCCGCAGCGCCGCCTCGGTCTGGCCGGTCGCCCGCAGCACGGACCCCGCGGTGTACAGCGCCGCGGCGTGCGCGGCGGACAGCGGCAGGCTCGCGTGCACCTCCAACGCCTGCCTCGCGGGCACGAGCGCCTCGGCCGCCTTGTTCTGACACAGCAACGCGTTCGCCAGACGGTCGAGCACGGCGGCCTGCGCACGGAGGTCACCGGTCGCACGGGTGATCTCCAACGCCTCCCGGATCCGTTCGCGGGCGTCGGCGAACCTGCCGGTCACCGCGAGGCAGTAGCCGAGGTTCGCCCTGGCCATGCCCTCGATCTTGCCGCTGGCCAGCCGCACGGCGCGTTCGGACTCGCGCACGGCGTCCTCGAGCTCGCCCAGGTCGGCGAGTGCGGCGCCCTCGCTCACCAGCAGCCGGGCCTCCGCCTCCCGGTCGCCGTGAGCGGCCGCGAGACCCGTGCGGCACACCTTCACCCGGTCGACCAGGTTGCCGTTCTGCGCGTAGAACGCGTCGAGGCACAACGCCAGCTGCCACGTGCGCCGCTGGTCGGAGGCGTCCAGCAAGAGCCGCAGGTTGTGCTCCTCCAGCTCGAACCACTCCATCGCCGACCGGTAGGACGTGAGCTCCGGGAAGCTCACCGGGCGGTGCACCGGCGTCGTCACCGGCTCGGGCTGCTCGGACAGCAGCGCACGGGCGGCGTCCGCCACGTGCAGGTAGTAGTCGAGCAGCCGGTCCACGCTCTCCTGGTTGTCCTCGCCTGCGACGAGCTGCCGGGTGAACAGGCGCACGAGGTCGTGCCGCACGTACCGGTCCGGCGTGGACTCGTGCAGCAGGCTCGCCGACGCGACGGTGCGCAGGTGCGTGCGCGCCGTCCCCGCGTTCACGTCCAGCAGCGCGGCCGCGGCGTAGCTGTCGATGTCGGTGCCGGGGTGCAGGCCGAGGCTGCGGAACGTCCGCGCCGCGCCTTCCGGCAGCTCCCGGTAGCTCACCGCCAGCGCCGACTGCACGCCGCGGCCCTCCTCGGGGAGGGTGAACGCCGCGAGCCTGCTCTGCTCGTCACGCAGCTCGTCGACCAGCGCCTGGATCGTCCACCGCGGACGTGACGCCAGGCGTGCGCTCACTATGCGCAACGCGAGCGGGAGCCCGTCGCACAGGCCGATCAGCTCCGCGATCGCCTCCGGTTCCGGCTCGGTCCGGTGCCTGCCGAGCCCCGCCGCCAGCAGCTCTCCCGCGGTGCGGTCGTCGAGGGTGTCGACGCCGAGCACGACGGCACCCTCGGTCACCACGAGGTCGTCGAGTCCGTGCCTGCTCGTGACGAGGACCAGGCAGCGCGGCGAACCGGGCAGCAGCGGCCGCACCTGCTCCACGGACCGGGCGTTGTCCAGCACGATGAGCATCCGCCGCTGGGCGAGCAGCGACCGGTACTGGGCGGCGAGCGCGTCCAGGCCGCCCGACAGGCGCACGTTCTCCACCCCGAGCGCGCGCAGGAAACCCACGAGCGCGGTCTTCACGTCGAGCGGCTTGCGCTCGGCGAACCCGCGCAGGTCGACGAACAGCTGGCCGTCGGGGAACTTGTCCGCCACGCGGTGCGCCCACCGCAGGGCCAGGGCCGTCTTGCCGACGCCGGGCGGACCGGCGAGCAGGCCGATGCCCGCGTCGGCGAGCAGTCCGTCCAGCACGGACAGCTCGGTGTGGCGGCCGACGAAGCCGCGGTGCTCGTGCGGCAGCTGTGCCGGTGCCTGGACGGACGTCCGTGACGGACGCGGGGACGGGTCGTCGGTCAGCACGGCGTGGTGCGCGGCCCGCAGCTCGGGACCGGGGTCGACGCCGAGTTCGTCGGCCAGCTGCGCGCGGGTGCGTCCGAAGAGGTCCAGCGCCTCCGCCTGCCGTCCGGTGCGGTGCAGCGCGAGCATCAGCCTCGCCACGAGCGGTTCGCGCAACGGATGATCAGCAACCGCGGCCCTCAGGCTCGTCACCGCCTGCCCGGCGCGGCCGAGCTCGACCAGCCGCGCGCCCAGCTCCTCGACGGCGGTGAGCCGCAGCTCCTCGAGCCGCGCCTCGTAGGCTTCGTGCAGCCGCCTGCCCGGCACGTCCGCGAGGAACGGCCCGCGCCACAGCTCCAGCGCCGAGGTCAGCCTCTCCGCCGCCGTCTCGTCGTCGGCCTGCCACGCGCCGGCCACCAGGTCCTCGAACCGGAACACGTCGACCTCGTGCCGTGCGCCCACGAGCGCGTAGCCGGGGGCGCGGGTCACCAGGTCCAAGGTGGAGCCGAGGAGTTTGCGCAGCTGGGCGACGTGGCCCTGCAACGCGGCCTTGGCCTGCGGTGGCGGTGCACCGTCCCACACGAGCGACAGCAGCCGGTCGCCGGAGACGACGCGGTTGAGCTCGAGCGCCAGCGCCGCGAGGACCGCACGCCGCTTCGTGGCGGCGAGCAGCACGGGCTCGTCGCCTGCCGGCACCAGCTCGACCGTCCCGAGGAGGTTGACACGCATCGTGGTGAACTTCCGTCAGCAACATTGGTGGCACGTTGGCCGGGCGTTGGCGGGTGCGCCAATGCTCGGGCCATGTACCTCGTGGACTCGCAGTCGCCGCCGCCTGCCGATGGAAAGGCCGTCGCTCTTAATAACAGCGTCACCTCCGGGCAAGTTACGCTCGACCCTGCGACAGGCGAGGAACTGCGCAAAACCCTCCGCGAGCAGATCGACCAGGTCGACTCCTGGCTCGAGCGCGCGGGCAGGCTCGCACGCCCCGCACCGTTGGGTGCCAATCCTGTCGGTCAGGCGATGACTCACAAGTTCGAACACCGCGCCGACGGCGAAGTTCACTCATTCGTGAGTGTCATGACGGCCTATCGCACCGTTCTGGAACAAACGCACGAGGCGGTCAGCACGGCGATCCGCAATTACGTCCAGGTCGACACGGACGCCACGACCGACATCAGCAAGCACGGCTGAACGAGAGGCTGCCATGCTCCCGGAGAACGACCTGGTGCTGCGCGCCACCCAGAACTGGGCCGCCCGCTCCCACCGCGAGCTGTACGACTCGGTCCACCACTTCAACGATCCGGGCCAGGCGGGCGAGATCGGTTCCGAGTGGGCCCAGTTCGGCGCGGAGCTGACCGAGTCGGCGCAGCTCATCACGAAGCGCGTGGCGGCGAGCGAGTCCGGCTGGACCGGTGCGGCCGCCGAGGGCGCGCGGGCCGCGATCCGCGGGCTCGCGGAGTGGATCACCCTGACCGCGAAGACCGCCGTCGAGGTCGGTGACAGGGTCGCCGCCCAGGGCCGGATCATGGCGACCGCCAGGGCCACCATGCCGGAGCCGTCCAACTTCACCCTCGACGCCGCCGCGCGCGGGCAGGGCGACCCCGGGCTCGCGGGCTTCACCGCGTCGGCGGCCGACATCCAGGCCGCGAGCGAGAAGGCACGCGCGGCGCACGAGCAGGCCGTGACCGTCATGGAGACGATGGAGAAGCAGTCACACGAGATCGACGCCTCCACGCCTGCGTTCACCGCGCCGTACAACCCGGTGACGGGCAAGGCGGAGGAGCCACCGCAGCCGATGATGCTGCGGTCCACGGACGGCCCGTCGCTCAGTGGCGCCTCCGGTGCGCCCGTCGTCGGCACGCAGTCCACTCCGGACTCCAGCGCGCCGCCGTCTCCGAGTGGCGCGCCGCCCGTGGCTCCGGCCGCGACGTACTCGGGTCCTTCCGGGAGTCCCGCCCCGCAGATCCAGCAGCCCTCGTACCAACCGGCCGCGCACCACTCCCCCGCTGACGGCACGGCCGTGGCCGCCGCGTCGGCGCCGAGCTACCAGCCGCAGAGCTACAGCGCTCCGAGTGCGGGCGGGTACTCCGCACCGGCCGAGCAGCGGCCGGTGTCGTACGGGGTGCCGCCGTGGACGCCTCCGCAGAGCGTGCCGCGGACCAGCACGTCCGGTGCCGCGCCGCGCACGTCGACCGGCACGTCCGGCACCGCGCCGCGCACGTCGACCGGCACGCCTGGTGCCGCGCGTCCCGTGCCGAACGCCGATCCGCACTCGGCGGCGCGCCCGACCACCACGGGTCCCACCGGCTCCGGCGGGGCGGGCGGTGGTGCGCGTCCCGGCGTGACCGCGGGGCCTGGCGGCTCTGGTGGGTTCGGTGGCGGAGGTGGTGGCGGTGCGGGCCGAGGTGGCTTCCCCGCAGGTCAGTTCACGTCCGGCGGCCAGTCCGGTGGCGCGCCGATGCAGGCTGGTGGCGCCGCGGGCGTCACCTCGCAGGGCCGCGGTCCCGTGCCCGCCGGAGGGGTCGGGCCCGGTGCCGCGGCGGCGGCCGGCGCGGGCCAGGGAGCGGCCGGCGGACCCATGGGCGGTCCGGCGTCCGGCAAGGGCGAGGAGGACAAGGAGCACCGCGCGGCGTCGTACCTGATGGCCGGTGACCTGTTCGAGGTGCCGGGCGAGAACCTGCCGCCCTCGGTGATCGGCGGCGCCAAGCCGAAGAAGAAGCCGTCACCGGAGCCGTCACCGTGATCGCGCCGGACTTCACGCTGACCCAGGCCGAGCTCGCCGTGCTGTGGCGGCACCACGAGCTCGGCAGACTGCCGTACCCGCTGGACGTGCCGGCTTTCGGTGCGACCGAGTCCGAGCGCAGGAACATCGAGCACGACGTGCGCGACGACCTCGCGAGTCGCGGCCTGCTGTACGACCAGCACCTGGCCGCCCTGCTGCACCTGCTGTCCGAACACGACGTCGCGGTGGACGCGGTCGGCCACTACGACCGCACGGTGCGGGCGCTGGCCGTGTCGACCGGCGAGGAGGCGGCGCTGGTGGTCATCGACGGCGACCAGGTCGGGGTGCTGGAGATCCGGCCCACCGGCCTCGCCAGGTCCGTCGTGGAGGTGCTGCCCGACGGTGACGCCGGGCCGGGCGCGGGGTTGTCGGTGCCGCTCGACGCGTTGCAGACGGCCGTGCAGCTGCACGAGGACGCTCCGGAGTCCGAAGACCTGTGGGGCGACGACGAGCTGGACGAACGCCAGGCGCTCGAGCAGGCGGGTCTGTCCTCTCAGGACGCCACCGTCGTCGCCGAGCTGGCGACGGGGCGGGTCCGCGGTGGCCAGTTCGGCGTCAGCCGCGTCAGCACGCAGCTCACCGCGGACCGCTCCCACGTCGTGATCAACTGGTTCGACACGCTCCAGGGCCGCTACCTGATGGTCAGCGAGAACGGCTGGCTGAGCCTCGCCCCCGCCGACAACGAGCGCATCGCCCACCGCATCGACTCGGTGCTCACGACGGTGTGAGGTGGCGGTGCGGGAGGCACCGCCACCTCTACTTCGTTCAGGAGCACTTGCGCCCGTCGTTCACGCACTTCACGATCTGCGCCATCGTCTGCTCGGAGTTGACGTTCGCGTAGTCGTTGTGGTCCGAGAACGGGTTGTGGTTCTCCTCCGGGAAGGCGTCGAGCTGGTACTGGCCTTTCTCCTGGACGTCCTTCGGGATGTTGTAGGAGATGCTGATCCGCAGCTGCGGGATCGCCTTGAAGCCGTTCGGGCACGCGCCACTCTTCTGGTCCGCGAACCGGACGTGGTCGCGGTGGTTGGCGCTGTCGGTGTTCTGACCGTCCCAGCAACCCGCGAAGTTGTGCACGCGCATGACCTGGCTGCCGTTGGGGCAGATCACGTACTTGTCCGACAGCCGGTCCTCGAACCCGCTGCAGGTCCACGTGGCACGGGCGTTGGCGGGACCGCGGCTGGTCGGCTTGGCGTCACCGACGATCATCTTGAGGAACTTCGGCATCGCGGTGACCTTGCTGGTCGCGTTGCCGCGGTACTCGATCTTCACCTGGGCCGGGCGGACGATCTTGCCGTTGTTGCCGACGAGCTCCAGGTCCTTGCCGGACGGTGCGGCGAGCGGCGGAGTGTTGTTGGCGCCACCGTTGTTGTTCCCGCCGTTGTTGTTCCCGCCGTTGTTGTTGCCACCGTTGTTGTTACCGCCGCCGCCGTTGTTGCCGCCGTCATCGTTGAGAGCACACGGGGCGAGGCGTTCCAGGCCCTGCGGCCTCTCGGCGTTGCGGCCGATCGCGATGGCGATCCGGTCGAGCGTCGCGACCCGCTTGTCCTTCAGCGGCCCGAGGATCGCGTTGTTGATGAAGTTCGGCCCACCCTGTCCCTTGGTGGTCACGATCCGCTGGTTGGCCTCGGCGATCTGCTTGTCCAGCAGCGCCAGGTTGCGGTCCACCTCCTCGACCGCCTGGTCCGGAATGCCGGGCAGCTCGCCGCGCACCGACGGGCACTTGACCGTGGGCGTGGCGTTGTCGCCCTGGCCCTGGCCCTGTGCCTGTGCCAGTGCCTGGCCGGAGAACTTCTTCGGCTTGTTGTGGTCACCGTGGCCCGCGCCGCCGTGGCCGAACCGCAGGTCGCACTCGACGAGCGAGGTGAGGTTCGGCTTCTTGGCCGAACGGCCGATGGCGATCGCGATCCGGTCGACGGTGGCCACGCGCTTGCTGCGCAGCGGGCCGAGGATCGCGTTGTTCACGAAGTTCGGGTCGCCGGGGTTCTCGTTGCGCGCCACCCGGTCGTTGGCTTCCTTGACCTGCTTGTCCAGCAGTTCGAGGTTCCTGTTGACCTCGTCCTTGGCCTGCTGGGGCACCGCGGGCAGCCGGTCCTTGACCGACGGGCAGGCGATCTCGGCCGGGCCCGCCTCCTTGATCTTGTCCGGGTTCGAGCCGGACGAGTTCACGTTGGCCTTCGGGTTGATGCGCACGACCGGCCAGAAGTAGGACGACTTGTCCCCGTTCTTGCAGGTGGTGTCCGAGTCCTCGAGGCTCTCGTCGGTCGAGTCGGCGCTGATCGACAGGTTGCCCACGAAGTCGTGGACGTGCTGCGCGCCGTGCTTGAGACCGGGCTGCGCGACCGGGTTGTCGGCGCTGAACTTGCCGTTCTCGTTGGTGCCGCAGTCAACCGTGAACACACCGCTGGCGCCACCGTTCTGCACCTTCGGGTTCACAACGTTGGCGGCCACCTTCTCGATGGGCACGAACGCACCAACTGGCGCCGGGTCACCGTTCTTGGCGGCCAGCGCCACGGTGGCGGTGCCTGCGGCCACCACGGCCACCGCCGCCAACGAGGCGATCAGGCGGAACTTCCGTCTGTCGGCTTCGCGGTGTGTCATTCGTCCTCCTCGCTCATGCCGTGCATGATCAGGAGTACGTGCGAGACGGCTACTCGGATTAATTGAATCTTGTACGTCTCACTTCGGTAAGAACTTCGCACCCGTTCTGGTAGCAAGCGTTTTCCGCTCATGAGGCCGTGAAGATCACTCTAACCGCACCAGGCGGTAACCTCAGGTGACCGACAACGCTGTCACCCGGAGCAGGCACCCACCCGTGTTTCGTCCACGTAGGACCACACCGACGCGTTGCCCCGAGTCGTGAGGTCGTGACCACCGACCTGAGCAGATGAGGGCCGATGACGGACACCGCGCCACGACGACGACCACGGGGCCGGCGCCCGCCGACGATCATCGACGTCACGGAGCACGCCGGCGTCTCCCGTGGCACCGTGTCGCGCGTCCTGCAGGGCGGGCACAACGTGAGCCCCGCCGCCAGGGAAGCGGTCAACGCCGCGATCCGCAAGCTCGGCTACGTGGTGAACCGCGCGGCCCGCAGCCTCGTGACGCAGCGCGCGGGGTCCGTGGCGTTCCTGCTGTCGGAGACCCACGTCGACGGCGTGCTGCTCGTCTCCTCGCACCGCGGCAACCCGATGATCGACCACCTGCGGCGGGCCGACCTGCCGTTCGTGTGCTGCGGCAAGCCGCTCGGTGAGCGCGGCGCGTTGTCCTACGTGGCATCCGACGACCACGAGGGCGCCAGGACCATGGTGCGGTACCTGCTGGAGTCGGGCCGCAGGCGGATCGCCACCATCACCGGCCCGCAGGACACGCCTGGCGGGCTCGAACGGTTGCAGGGCTACCGCGAGATGCTCGCCGAGCGCGGCATCGCCTTCGACGAACGGCTCGTGGCGCACGGCGACTACAGCAGGGCGAGCGGCGAGACGGGCATGCAGCGGCTGCTCACCACCGCTCCGGACCTCGACGCGGTGTTCGCCGCCTCGGACCTGATGGCGGACGGAGCACGGCTTGACAATTCTTGACGAATTCCGGCCGTTCGACGGAATTCGACTGTGCACGTTCACAAGAATTGACATCTCTCCTCTTGAAACGATCTACCCGTTGCGGTTCCATCAATGCGGATGCCGCCGAACAGAGCCTGTGTACGTTCACAGAACTCGAGGGAGAGATCGCGATGATCGCGCACGGCATCAGCCGTGCGGGAAGAACGGCCGTGCTCCTGTCGGTGCTCGTTCTTCCCGCGACCCTGCCGGCCCCCGCCGCCTCCGCTGCCTCGCTGACCATGCGGGGAGCCGACGTCTCGACAGTCCAACGAGCGCTGGACCTCGGCGCCCGGTACTACGACGCGAACGGCACCGCGAAAGATCCCCTCGACGTACTGAAAGACGTGGGCGTCAACTACGTCCGCCTCCGCATCTGGAACAACCCGCGCAGCAGTTACAACAACAAGGCGAAAGTCCTGCAGTACGCGAAGACCGTGAAAACCAAAGGACTCAAACTGCTCGTCGACTTCCACTACTCCGACACGTGGGCGGATCCCGGCAAACAAGCGAAACCCGCGGCCTGGGCGAACCACGGCATCGGTCAGTTGCAAACAGACGTCTACAACTACACCTACGACGTCTGCACCAGCCTCAAAGCGCAGGGCGCCGCGCCGGACAGCGTGCAGATCGGCAACGAGATCAACAGCGGGATGTTGTGGGACGACGGCAAGGTTGTCAACGACAACTTCGCCAACCTCGGCCGCCTGCTCAAGGCCGGGTACAACGCCACCAAGGCGTGCAACCAGAGCACGCAGGTGATCATCCACACCGCGACGGTGGCGTCCGGTCCACGCTGGTTCTACGACGGCATCCGCGCCCAGGGCGTCCAATGGGACATCACGGCCCTGTCGTACTACTGCTACTGGCACGGCAGCATGCCCGCGATGGCCGGTGTGGTGGCCGACGTGCGCTCCCGGTACGGCAAGCCGGTCGTCCTCGCCGAAACCGCGTACCCGTACACGACGGCGAACCACGACGGCACGGCGAACGTGATCAGCGACGCGCAGCCGTGCGCGGGCTATCCGGCGACACCCGCCGGACAGGCCGCGAACTTCACCGCCGTGCAGAACACGGCCCGCGACGCCGGTGCGATCGGCGTCTTCTACTGGGAGCCCACCTGGACCGCCGTGCGCGGCAACGGCTGGGACCCCGCCGACATCGCGAACTCGGGCAACGGCTGGGAGAACCAGGCCGTGTTCGACCGCACCGGGCGTCTGCTGCCCGGGATCCGCTGGACCGCCTGACTCCCGGTTGACAGGAGAACCCGTGTCCCTCAAGCGCCTCGCGCTCCTCACGGCCGGACTCACCGCGGTCGTTCTGGCTCCCGTTCCCGCCGCGTCCGCGCTGCCGCCGCAGTGCTCCGGCACCGCGCCGATCAAGTGCAGCTTCAACGTCGCCCCCGGCAACTACGACGTGACCGTGGAACTGGGCAGCACCACCAAAGCGGCCAACACCTCGATGTCGGTGGAGGCCCGACGGCAGGTGCTGGGCGCCGTCTCCACCACCTCGGGCCAGGTCGTCCGCACGACGGTCTCGGTCAACGTCCGCAACCCCGAGGGTCAGCCCACCGGCCAGGGCGGCACCGGCACACCGGGCCTGCAGATCACGTTCGGCGGCAGCGCACCCGCGATCGGCGCGCTGACCGTGACACCGGCGAAGTCCCCGCTGGTGGCCTACCTGGCGGGCGACTCGACCGTCTGCGACCAGCCGGCCGCCCCCTACACCGGCTGGGGTCAGCACCTGCCGGCACGAGTCCGCGAGGGTGCGGTCGTCGCGAACTACGGCGACTCCGGCGAGAGCTCGGGCAGCTTCCTGTCCAACGGCGCGCTCTTCCCCACGGTGAAACCGCTGATCAGGAGCAAGGACCTGGTGTTCATCCAGCTGGGGCACAACGACAAGACCACCAACGCGACGGCGTTCCGGGACAACCTCACCCGCCTGGTGAGCGGTGTCCGGGAACGCGGCGGTGTCCCGGTGCTGATGACCCCGCCGGTGCGCAGGTTGTTCAGCGGCAGCAAGCTCACCGGCACCGCGTTGCACGTCAACAGCGTCGGCGCGGACCTGCCCGCGGTGATCCGCGCGCTCGGCCGCAGCGCAGGCGTGCCGGTGATCGACCTGACGGCGAAGAGCAAGGCCCTCGTCGAGTCGATGGGGCCGTCGGCGTCCGAAGCTCTGTACCTGACGAAGGAAGCAGGCGACAACACCCACTTCTCCGCGCGAGGCGGCGCGGAGATGGCCGGACTCGTCGTGCAGGGCGTGCGTGAGCTGAACCTGCCGCTGGCGGGCTACCTGCGCTGAGCGCCTCCAGCCGCTGGCCCTGGCGTGGCGGCGCCAGGGCCAGTTTCCGCGCGGGGTCAGGCGGTCGTGCAGGTGCTCCCGTTCAGCGTGAACGAGGCCGGCGCCGGGTTCGAGCCGCTGTAGGTCGCGTTGAACCCGACGTTCGCCGACGCGTTCGGCGCCAGCGTGCCGTTCCACGTCAGGTTCGTCGCCGTGACGTTCGCGCCGGACTGGGCGAAGGTCGCGCCCCAGCCGGGCAGGGTGACCTTCTGGCCGCCGGGGTAGCTGAACGCCAGCGTCCAGCCGTTGACCGTGCTCGTGCCCGTGTTCGTGATGGTCACGTTCGCGGTGAACCCGTTGCCACCGCCCCAGTTCTGGGCGGAGTAGGCCACCTTGCACGTGCCGGAACCGCCGCCCGCGCTCGTCGTCGCCGAGACGATGCCCGAGTTCGCGGAGACGTTGCCGGCGGCGTCCTTCGCCCGCACCTGGTACCGGTAGGTGGTCGACGGCGTCAGGCCGCTGTCGGCGTAGGTCGTCGACGCCACCGAGCCCACCAGCGTGAACGCGCCGCTGCCGACCGCGCGGTACACGTCGTAGCCCGTGACGCCCACGTTGTCGGTCGAGGCCGTCCAGCTCAGCGTGAGGCCGGTCGACGTCACGGCCGAAGCCACCGGGGTCCCTGGCGTGGTCGGCGGTTCGGTGTCACCGCCACCTCCGCCGCCGAAGATGGTCGCCTCCTTCGACGTGGCCCGGACACCGTTGGTGCCGTTGAGGAACCGCTCGCCCCACGGCGTGAGGCTCGCCGGGTTGAAGGAGTTCGTCATGTCGAGATAGGCGACGTCACTGCTGTTGCCGCTCCACGACCAGCCGAGGTAGCCCAGCCCGCGGGCCTGGGCCTGCGCCATGATCGTGTCCTCGTCCGGGTTGCCGTCGCTGTGGTTGTGCCCGAACTCCCCCACCACCAACGGCAGTCCGGCCGACTTGAACGCGTCGAAGTACGCGTTGATCTCGGCGGCGGTGTCGTACACGCCGTACATGTGGATGGAGAACACCGTGTTGCGCTGCGGGTCGGCGTTGAAGACCGAGGTCGCGTTGTCCCGCATGATGTTGCCCCAGTCCTGACCCCACATCGGCGCGTCGGCCATGATCAGGTGTTGCAGCCCCGCACTGCGCAACCGGCTGATCGCACTGCTCGTCGCGCTCGCCCACGTGGCGCTCACCGTCGCGTTGTTGCCGAACGGCTCGTTGCCCAGGTTGATGACGACGTAGTTCTCCTGGCCCTTCAGCGCGTTGGCCACGCCGACCCAGTACGTCGCCGCCTGGTCCAGCGTCGCCGCACCGCTCTGCTCGCCGTAACCCGTGGTGTCGTGCACCTCCAGCACGCAGATCATCTTGTTCTGCTTGCACAACGAGATGACGTTCGTGACCTCGGAGGCCGGCGTCGGGCCCCACCGCTGGCCGCTGCCGAGCACGACGCGCACGGTGTTGGTGCCGAACGACTTCATGTCCGCGAACGCCCTGTTCTGGGTGGGATACCAGACGTACGCGTGGTTCACGCCGCGCATGACGAACGGCGTGCCGTTGGCCTCGACGACCCGCGTGCCCTCGACGTGCAGGCCCGCGGTCGGGGTGCTGCCGCCGCCCAGTGCGGCGACCACGGCCGGGTACCAGCGGCTCTCGATCTTCTGGATGCCGGTGGAGCTGTTGGGGTGCACGCCGTCGGTGGTGTCGGCCGACGTGCTGAAGCCCGTCCACTGGTCCACCACGGTGATCGGTGAGGCCGCCGTGCTGTTCGCCTTGGCCCAGCCGGGAATCGCGGCGTTGAGGTCGACCACGCGCTGCGCGCAGGCCGAGCAGTTGGACGGGTTCATCGGGATGATCTGGGCCACGACCAGCTTGATCGACGGGTTGCTCGCCCGCATCTGGCCGAGCATCGTCGTGTAGGCGTTCAGGATCGTGGCGGCCGGGATGTTGTTCCAGACGTCGTTGGTGCCCAGGTGCATGAGCACGACGTCCGGACGTGCGGACGACAGCCAGCCGGGAAGCTGGTTGTCCCGCACGATGTTCGTCGCCAGGATCCCGCCGTGGCCCTCGTTGTCGCCGTCGTGGGTGAACCCGCAGCCCGGTGCCGGGAGCGAGCCGACGAAGTCGACGTCGGTGTGTCCGGTGTCTTGCAGGTGTTTCCAGAGCAACGCCCGCCAGCAGCCGGGTGAGCCGGTGATGGAGTCGCCGAGTGCCATGATCCGCGCGGGCGCGGCGGCACTGGCAGGGACTGGAGCGATGACCGCACAGGCCGCCAGGAGCAGGCCGGCCACCACCGCTCGGAGAAATCGCCAGGTCAAAACGACCTCCTGAGGATGTCCGACAGGGGGAATCCGATTTCCGGGAGCGCTCCCAGAAATCGGACTGTAACCACGGCGAAATCCCCTGTCACACCGCCGAGTGGCCCACTGCCAGGGCCTGTCCGATGCGGACAGGCCCACGACATCGGTTTGTCCTGTGGACAAACCTCCGCTCACCGCCGCAGCGCGGCGATCTCCTCCGCTGAGAGCACCCGGTTCCACACGGTCAGCCTGCGCATCTTGCCCTTGAGGTACCGGCCGGCGAAGTCCGATGTCTTGATGTCACGCGGAATTCTCGTGACGCCGTCCACGCGCGCGAATTCGACGCTGTCGTCGAACACACGAGCAGTCCCGTTCGACAACGTGTACGTGATGGTGTGCCAGGCGCCGCGAGGCAGAGCGAGTCCGCTGTCGACGTGGAGGTTGCCGATGTCCCACAGGGAGTACAGGCCCTGCTGCGCCGGGTCGACCCACACCCGGGTGGACACGGTCATCGCGTCGAGTCCTGCCGTGAGGTTGTCCGGCAGGCGGAGGTGGCCGTCCGTGCCACCGAAGACGAGCCCTGCCGACGAGCGGCTGACGTCACCCTCGATCGTTGCCGTGCGGCCGTTTCCGGACAGGTCGGCGACGGCCGGCCCCGCGCCACCGCGCAGGTCGTAGTCCGCCACGACGCCCTTCGTGTTGGCGCGCACCGGCGGCGGGCCCTTCCTGAGCCGTTCGAGCTCGGCCTTGGAGACCGGCAGCACCGTGCCGTGACGGGGCTTCGCGGGCAACTGGTACTCCGCGGGGATCGACCAGTTCGGGTTCTCCAGCGAGTCGGTGACGAACGGGATGTACCCGCGGCGCGGCGTCTCGTCCAGGAAGGCGTAGAACTTCTTGCCGTCGTTGGACTTGAACACCGTCGGACCCTCGACCCAGTCCGTGCCGAGCCCGGTGCGGACGCAGTCGTCGACGAGCTCCCAGTTGCGCGGCCCGGATCCCGGCAGGTCCACCGCGCGCAGGTCCTTCGACCGTTCCAGCACGATGTCCCGCGCGCACGACCCGATGACCTTCTCGTCAGTGGTCAGTCGGTAGTAGTACTCGCCCTCCTTGAGGACGGTCGAGTCGATCACGCCGCGGCCGGGGTCGTTCCAGACCTGCGGCGGGGTGAAGGTGCGGAAGTCGCGCGTGGTCGAGTACATCATCCGCGGGTACGTCGGACCGGTGTGGTTCGCGTCGCTGGGCGAGTACAGGTTGGACGCCCAGTAGACGACGTAGGCGCCGATCAACGGGTCGTACGTCGCTTCAGGCGCCCACGTCATCCCGGCCGCGGGGTCCGAGACCGGGACGTGCCGCTGGTCCGACCACGTGACGAGGTCCGTCGACTCCCAGATCTCGAGGTGCCTGCTGCCGTGGCGCATCGCCGCGTCCCAGCCCCGGCCGCCGTTGATCTGGAGGTCGGTCGCGAGGAGGAAGAACCTGTCGCCTTCGGGGCTGCGCATGATGAACGGGTCGCGCACGCCGGTCTCGCCGTGCTCGGACCTCAGCACGGGACGGCCGCCGTTGAGCTCGTCCCAGTGCAACGGGTCGTTGCCGCGGCTCACCGCGAAGTGCACCTGTTCGCTGTCCTGGTTCGCCTCACCGGTGAAGTAGGCGAACATGTAGCCCTCCATCGCCGCGTTCTGAGGCAGCGGCAGGACGGTGAGCGTGAAGTAGCGGGTGGCGCTGGTGTAGCCCTTGGTCGCCCGGACCGAGAGCCGGGCGGTGCGCGGCCGCGACCCGTGCGGTGGCCGGGTCACCTCGCCGGTCGCGGTGACGACGCGGGGATCGCTGCTCTGCCAGGTGAACGCGACGTCGCGGGCGCCCTTCGCCGGCAGCGTGATGTTCCCGCGGATCGCGTCCTCGTCGTGGATCACGATGTTCTTCAGCGCGTTGTCGACCTTCTGACGGTCGGTGTCGTCTTCCGGCACCGTCACGGTGAAGTCGCGCGTGGCGGTGTACCCGGCGTAGGTGGCGGTCGCGGTGAGCGTCACCGTCGCGTTGCCCGTGCGTGGCGCGGGCCGGGTGACGACACCGGTCGCCGACACCACCGACGGTCTGCTCGACTCCCAGGAGACGGCCGAGCCGCCTGCGGCCTTGAGGGGCAGCTTCAGGTCGTCGGTCACGGACGACGTGTCCCCCGGGTTCACCGCCGCGACGTCGGCGGCAGGCCTGCCCGACGCCGTCGTCTTGCCCAGCTCGCGCACTTCGCCCGTGCTCAGCGCACGGCCGTACAGGCGGAAGTCGCGGACCTTGCCCTTGAGGTAACGGTCGGACGGGTAGACCGAGCGCCCGAGGTAGTTGGCCGTGGTGGTGCCGGCGCCGATGGAGCCCGCAGTGGTGGTCACGCCGGTCTTCCTGGCGACTTCGACACCGTCCTCGTAGAGAACCGCGGTGCCGCCGGCCAGCGAGTAGGTGATCGTGCGCCAGCTGCCGCGGGCGAGGCTCCGTCCACTGTCGACGGTCTGTTCCGTCGACCAGTCGCCGCTCGCGATCGACGCGCGGAACTGGTCACCCGTCGCGAACAGGTAGCCGTTCCCAGTGTTGGCCACGGTGTTGCCGAGGCCCCAGACGAAGTACGGGACGGACTGGTCGGCGGCGAGCTCGACCTGGACCGAGACGGTGACGTCGGCGAGCCCGCGGATCACGTTGTCCGGCAGGCGGACGTGACCGTTCACACCGCCGAGGCGGAGGCCTTCCGAGCCCAGCCAGGTGGTGTCGCCGCTGAGCGTGCCGTGACGGCCGAAGCCGGAGCTGTCGGTGACCTCGGTGCCGGAGGGCTGGGTGAGGTCGTAGTGCACGACCAGGCCGTCGTCGAGCGTGGCGGCCGAGCTGGTCGTGACGGAGACCGCGAGCCCTGCCGCGGTGAGGGCGACGGCGACGAGCGCCGACGTGAAGGTGAGATGACGCAAGGACATGCCGGCCTTTCCCGACGGGCGCACGTGAAGGCGCCCAGCACAGGGTTCAAAAGGGGAACACGCGGACAGTCCCGGAAGTGAGCGCAAACATAGCTGGCACTCGATAGGTCGTCAATGAACCGGAGGGCGGGGCGGGAGCTCCCCGCCCTCCGCGAGGTCATTTGCCCAGGTTCTCCAGTGACCGCTGGGCTGCTGCCAGGCCATCTTTCGGCGTGACGACACCGTCGCAGATCTCACCGATGATCGTCCCGAACGCCTTCTGCATGGCGCCCCACTCAGGCGTCATCGGTGGCGCGTAGGCGAACTCGGCGGACTGCTTGAACGCGTCCATGTTCACGTCACCGATGGCCCACGCCGGGCGCAGGAAGTCTTCGCTGTCCTGCACCTCGCGGTTGGCGGGGGCGTCCTGGCCGTTGGTGGCGATCGGCTTCTGCCCCTCGGCGGTGGTCAGGAAGTCGAGCACCTTGAACGCGAGCTCGGGACGGGTGCTCGACTTCGTGATCGCGAGGCCGCTCTGGAACGAGATCGTCGCCTGCTTGGTGTTCTTGAACAGCGGCGAGATGCCCCACCGCACCTGCGGGGCGTCCTTGAGCGAGGCGATGTTCCAGAAGCCGGTCATGATCATCGCTGCGTTGCCCTGCGCGAAGAGCTGGTCGGGGCTGCCGACCTTCAGCGCCTCGTAGTCCTTTTTGGACGGAGCGACGCGGTGCTTGTGCACCAGGTCCGCGTAGAACTGCATCGCCTTGACGTTCTCCGGCGAGTTGATCACCGGTTTGCCGGCGTCGTCGAGGACCTTGCCGCCGTTCTGCAGCATGAACGCCATCCACCACGGCCACCAGTCGCCCGCGGCGAACCCGTAGCGCATGGTCTTGTCGCCGTCCTTGACCGTCAGCTTCTGCGCCGCCGCCAGAAAGTCTGGCCACTTCCAGTCCGCGGTCGGGTACGCGACGCCGTCCTTGTCGAAGAGATCTTTGTTGTAGTACAGCACCATCGGCCCGTTGCGGTCGGGCAGCGCCCACGTCTTGCCTTCGCGGTCGTAGGAGCGCGCGGCGCGTTCGCCGAACCTCGCGACCAGGTCGACCTTCTCCGTCTCGATGAAGTTGTTGAGCGGCAGCAACTGGTTCTTGCTGCTGTAGCTGTGCACGGACTCGTTGACCTCGATGATGTCGGGCGGGTTGCCGTCCGCGATCATCTTCCCGATCTTCGAGCCGTAGTCGCCGTCCTTGACGTGCAACAGCTTGACGTTGACGCCCGGGACCCGGTCACTCGCCAGGTCGACGCGCTGCTGGTAGGTCCTGGCGTCCTGCTCGCTGCCCCAGACGGCGACCGTCACCTCGGGTTCGGGCGCCGGACGTGGCGCACCGGCGGTGCAGCCGGTCATGACCAGACACGCCACGACCGCGGACACGGCTCTGAACGGGCGGAGTTGCCCCATGGATCGATCCCCTCGGAAGTTCAGTCGAGCAGGTGGGTTTCGAAGGCGAGCACGGCCATGCCGAGGGACACCGGGTTGCCCTGGTGCCTGCCCAGCACGGCGGTCACCGCTTCGAAACAGGGTGCGAGCGCGTACTCCTTGATCACCGGGGTGACCGCGGACACGAGAGGCTCTCCGAGCACGGCACTGACCCACCCGCCGAACACGATCAACTCGGGGTTGAGCACGTTCACGAAGCCTGCCAGCGCCACACCGAGCGAACGGGCGAACCGGCCGAGCGTCTCCAGCGCCGTGGAATCGCCCTGCCGCACGGCTTCCGCAAGCCGTGCCACCGCCACCTCGGGGTCACCGGGCGGGCACGTGCGCGCCAGCGCGCCCGCTCCGACGTAGGCCTCCACGCACCCGCGACCTCCGCACCGGCACCGTCGTCCACCGGCTTCGAGGACGGTGTGCCCCCACTCCCCCGCTGGAGCAACTCGCGGACCCGCCAGTCGGGCACGCTGACCCCGATCGCACCGACCGGCGCCTCGTACACCTGTTGCCGCACAGCGGCAACGACGTCGAGAACCTGCTCGGCCACGACCTCCGGCGCGCTCTCCAGTGCTGGAACCCGTTTCCGGGCCAGCCGCGCCGTGGTCTGGTCGAACAACTCGGCCGTCACGTGCTGTGGAGTGACGTCGACCCCCACCACCAGCGAACCACCGCCACGCAACGTCAACTGCGTGGCCGGTCGCCCGCCACCGGTGCGAGGGCCTGCCGTTTCCTTGAGGAAGCCGGCTTTCGTCAACTCACCGACGATGGTGCCGATCGTGGCGACGGACAGCCCGAGCCGGTTCGCCAGCTCCAGCCGCGTCCGCGGTTCGCCACCGCAGAAGCTCCGCACGACCTCGACGCGGTGAGCCCGCCTCAGATCGCCCGAGTGCTTCAGTTGCATGAACCTGTTCCTAGTACTGCGCTCCGATCGGGCACAGTACGTGATCTTCATTCTTTTTAGAAGGGGTTCTTTCAACGGTCAGCAGAAGTGTGATCAGCGCGCCCACCAGGATGTTTGCTTCGTCAACGAAGAGTTGGAAGGTGTTTACAGAAGACAACTCTGCGTAGGCATCGCGCGTTGTTCGCTGGGCCGATCGGCTGATCTACTGGTGTGGCCGGTAGGTGGCCTGCCCGTTCACGACGACGAGATCGACCTCCACGGAGCCCTGACCGTTCCCGCCCAACGGCGCGAGCACGACCGGCGGCCCACCCTGGTGGATCACCACGTTGACACCGAGGTGCGTGGCGATCAGGTGCCCGAGCAGGTCGCGCGCGTTGCCGGCACTCCTGTTCTCGTCCGGGTCGGGGCGCATGCTCCAGTTGACGTTCTCCACCAACGCACCGTTGAGGTGCACGGGCAACATCGGCCTGCCGGCAGCGAAGTCCGCAGCCGCACCGACCACACTCGGGTCGTTGGCGCCCCTGTTCACCACGTGCTTGCGCAACACAGCCGCGTCGTTCTGCGTGAGGTGCGCGACGGCGGCGTACAGCCCGTTGGGCGTGACCGACGGCGGCGCGGGCCTCGTGAGCACCTCGTTGGCCACGTGCCGCAACGCGTCACTGGTTGGGCTTTCGACGTCGTCGTCGAGCATCACCATGTCGACGAGTTCCTGCCGCAGGGCCGCGATCCTCTGCTCGCTCAGCGACCCGAGGCCGGGTTCGAGCTCGGCACGGTTCTGCCGCACGAGCTCGGTGAACCCGCTCGCGGTGTCCGTGCCGTCGGCGGCGAGGAGCCCGGCGTCGGTGAACACCTGGTACATCCACATCGCCTGAGCCGACGTGTCGTTGCCCGGGGCGGGGCGATCGGCGATCACCGCCGCGAGGGGCGGCGGCCCCATGATGTCGGCGAGCGCGGCCTGCTGCGCGAAGTTCGTCGCGCGGTTGTACCCCTTGTCGTGGTTGAAGATCTCCGCCGCCAACAACTGCGGATTCTCCGCAAGCCGCGGCGTGTTGCCGATCGTGTCCCACAACTGGTGCGCCCAGCTGCCGAACGCCGCCGTGTCGAGGTCGGCGAACAGTTCCCGTTGCGCCGTCTCGATGATCGGGCGTTCGAACTGCCTGATGAACGCATCAGCGACGTGGTCCACGCCGTGCTCGGCGATGAGCCCCGCCACCTCGTCGGTCCGGGTGTGCAGGACGACCGACGCACGCAGCAGGTGCAGGCCTGCCTCCGACTGCACGTACTTGCGCGGGTCCGAGCTCAGCACGGACTCCACCGACCTCATCAACGGGGAAGCGTCGGCCATCGCGGCGGTGGCCAACCCGGAGAGCTGGTCGTCCAGCGGGGGTGGCGTGGCGGAGGTTTCCGCGGAGTCTTCCGGGACAGCCGAGGTTTCCGCGGGACCCTCCGGCGCGGCCGAGGTTTCCGCGGGACCCTCCGGTGCGCCAGAGATCTCCGCGGGCTCCTCCGGGGCGGCGGAGGTTTCCGCGGGGTTGTCCGGTGCGCCAGAGATCTCCACAGGGTCGTCCGACGCGGCAGAACTTTCCGCGGGATCTTCCGGTGCGGCAGAGGTTTCCGCGGTGGCGTTCGGTGCGCCAGAGGTTTCCGCGTGGTGCTCCGGCCCGGCAGAGGCTTCCGCGCGGTCCTCCGGCCCGGCAGAGGCTTCCGCGGAGTCATCCGGCGCAGCAGAGGATTCCGCGGAGTCATCCGGCGCAGCAGAGGTTTCCGCCGGCTGCTCCAGGCGCACGCGGAGATCAGCGGCATTGGCGCGGCCCGGTGCCACCTCGATCTCCACGGCCGCTTCGAGCGCCAGCAGTTCGGCCACGTGTGCGGCGTGGTCGCCGGTGATCTCGACGACCGGCGCCGGTAGTCCCTCCGCCGCGCGGGTGGCCTTGATCTCCGTGAGCCGTTCGGCCATCCTCTCGACGGCGACCAGCTGCTGGAACGTCAGAGACGTGCCGCCAGGAGGGAAGTCCAGCGACAGCTCGAGTTGTGGAGCGGGCGCCGCTGCTGGTGATGCCGGCGCGGAAGGCGTCGAAGGCTCCGTCGGCGATGCGGGCGCGGACGGCTCGGCCTCCGACGTGGAAGGCGTGGAAGGCTCGGCCGGCGGAGGCTGCGGAGGTGGCGCGTTGAACCGGCTCACCTCCCGATCCACCACCGCCTTCGCCTCCCACCACGCCCGCTGTGCCTGCGCCGCCTCCACCCGAGTCCGCCCCACCTCGGCCTCGGCCCGCGCGACCTCCGCCCGCAGGTCCTGCTCGGCCTGCACCGCCGACGAGTGCAGGGTTCGCGCGGCCTCGGCGGCCACCTGCGCCCGCTGCAAGTCCTCCTCAGCGGCCCGCACCGCGCCGTCAGCAGCCTCCTGCCGAGCCTGAGCCGTACCGAGTTCGCTCGCCAGCTCGGCGTGCCGGTCCCTGGCCCTGGCCGCGAGTTCGGCAGCCCGCGACGCCGCCGCCAACGCGTCCTCCCGCGCAGCGCTCTCGTCGAGCTGCTCGGCCAACGCCACCTGCTCGGCCAGCGCCGCGTCCAGCTCGGCCTGGTAGACCGCCTCGACGGCTTCGTCCACAGCGGACTGGGCGCGCGACACCGCCTGCTCCGCCTCGGCCTGATGGCGTTGTGCCGCACCAAGGGCGGCATCAGCGTCGGCCACGGCGCGGTCGGCCGCCTCCACCTCGCTCTGGCGCGTCGTGACCACGGCGAGCTGAGGTGCGACGGCGTTGATGACCTTCTGGGCGGCGTGCTGGGCCTGGTCTGCGGCGACTTCCGCGTTGCGCCAGGCCTTCGCGGCGTCGTGCACGCCGGTTTGCGCCGTGCCTAGATCCTGCGGCAGAACCCTTCCCAGCGCGGTCGCGGCGTCGGACTCGAACATGCGGACCTGTGCCGCGCCCGGAACGCTCACGTCCACCACACCGACCCGGCCGCGGCCCAGTGAGGCCACGACGCGGTATTCGACGTCGTAGGCGACCAGACCGGTGCGGCCCTCGGCCTTGACCATCGACCACGGGTTGTGGGTGGAGCCGCCCGACAGCGCGGCGCTGTCCTCGGCCGCGTGCCGGATCTCCACGCCCGCGACGGACACTCCGACGTCCGGCTTTGCCGACGTCACGCCGCCGGGGCCGAACGCCACCGCCACGTCGCCGGTCTCGCTGTGCTTGGCGTCGCTCGACGTGCTGCTCGCCACCGAGCGCGGCAGGAACACCTGCACGCCGTCGCTCAGCGCCTCCAGCCTCGGGTTCACCAGCTTCGCGTACACCTTCACCTGCGCGTGCTGGCTCGTCGTGAGCGACGCCTCGTGCAGACCCGGCACCTCGAACGCTCCGTCCAGCATGCCGGGAAGGTTGGGCTGCAACGACTCCAGCGCCAGACCCGACCGCAACGCGTTCAGCGCACCGGTGCCCTTGCCGGTGAGACCGCTCCCCGCACCGGCACTCGTCAACGCCCGCACCGCCGCGTCCTGCAGGATCTGCGCGCCACGCAGGTTCTCCACCGACGCGAGCGGCGGCAGCACCGCGGAGGTCTCCTGCCACTCCCGCACCGTCCCCGGATCGCCGTCCTCGGCAGGCCGTCCCGTGACGTGAGAGGCGAACGGCGCGGGAGCCGACGACGTCTTCTGGTTGTCGGCGTGCACGCGGACGGACATGTCGACCTCGCCGCTGCTCGCGCGGCCGATCTCCTTGCTCCCCTTCTCCACCACGAGCTCGAACGTCACCGGCACCGTGTAGCGGACAGCGGGCCCGGAACCCACGCGCAGCTGCCCCTGCTGCTTGGTCGACGACGTGGTCGTGGAGTGCGAGTGCGTCTGGCCCGCGTTCACGGCCGCCGAGCCGCCGACGTTCGCGGACAGGTTCGCGTCACCGGTCTTGGGCAGCGCCGCACCGGGCACCTTCAGCCCGGCACCCCAGCCGGTGGCGCCCCCGGCGGTCTCGGACACGGCGAGGACACCGGTCGCGGTGTGCTCGATCTCCACGCCGTCGTTGACCGCGCCCTCGAACACCGGCGTGCCGGGAACGGCCTTCAACGTGACCTGGTACGTGTCCTTGCCGAACACGCCGGGGTCGTGCACCAGCAGTGGCACGCCGCCGTCCAAAGCGCTGTCCACCAACGCCTTCACGCTCGCGTCCGAGGTGAGATCCGTCAACCGCCGCAGGTTGTTCATCGAGTCGTCGAGCACCGACTTCGGCAACAGGTTCTTGCCCAGCTTGCCGAGGTTCTCCCGCAGCTGCGGCACCAGCGCCGACAGATCAGGCGCCCGCTCGACCAGGCCGAGCCCGAGCGCGCCGGGCTCGCCGGAGCGCAACGTCGACGGCGGCGCCATCGTGCCCTGCTCCACCGCAACCGCCGCGCTCTCCACGGCAGGCAGCACGCCCATGTCCCGCGCGACGTCCTCGCTCACCCGGACGAACACACCGCCCGGCAGCGTCACGACCGATCCCGCGACGCTGGACGAGCCCTTGCGGACGGTGTTGCCCGCGCGGCTCTCACCGACGACCGTCACCTGAGCGTCCAGCTGCACCAGCACGGTCCGGCCGGTCGCCGGCGTGACCTGGTTGCGATCGACGCTGCCGCTGGTCTCCGTGCCGGTGGTCTTCGTCTTCGACCACGGCGTCCACCTGGCGGCGCCGCCCAGTGCCGTCGAGCCGACAGCGCCCTGCGTCGGCCTCATCGGTGTGTTCAAGCCCGCCGTGACGTCCACGGAACGGGAGTCCGTCCTGCTCTCCCCCGCCTTGAAGCCACCGGTGTGCGCGGCTTCGGCGCTCGTGTCGTCCGAAATGGACACCAGCTTCGGGTTGCTCAGTCCCACGGCCATGCCGACCGCACCGGTCCGGTCGGCGACGCGGCGGCCGTACTTCATGCCGCTCTCGGTCATGCCCTTGCCCACCAGCGTCGGCAGGTTCGCCTTGATGCTCTCCGGGCTGAACAGCTTGTCGATCCGGTTGCGGGCCTCGGTTCCGGGCACCGTCAACGCGGTGTCGCCACTCGCGCTCAAGGCCGCGATCGCCGCGTCCCGCACTGCTTCGGTGTTCGCCACGGCCTCGACGTGCAGGAACGGCCACGTAGGCGGCTTCGGCGCCGTCAGCAGCTGCTGGATGGTCGGCGGGTTCGCCAGCACCACGGGAGCCGCCGCAGCGGCGGGCGCGAACGCCGCAGGGTCGGACGACATCGCCGAACCGTCGGACACCCACAGGTTCACCTTGCCGCTGATCTCGGGCAGATTCTGGCCGGTCTTCGCGACCGTCTTCGGCTTCGGCACCTGCAACCACGGCGATCCGGGCGTCAACCGCTTCACCCACGCCCGGTTGCGGCTGAACTTCGTGATCTCCACGTCGAACGTCACGTCGTGCTCGAACAACTGCGCGTTCGGACTGCCACCGGTGAGCCGCGTCGTGCCCACGGTGGGCCCGGCCGTCGTCTTCGTCACCGTGGTGCTGCTGTACTTCGCGCCCACCGACGGCGTCGGCGTCGCGCTGGTCTTCTTGTTGCTCGCCGGAATGGCGACCTTGCCCTCGACACCGACGCTCCAGCCCTTCTGCGTCGTCGTCGCGCTGTCGAGCTTCGGTCCGGTGGACGCGGAGCCGCGCACGCTGCGCGCGTCGGCCTGGCCGAGGTGCACCGGGTTCGTGACCCTCGCCTTCACCGTGACGTTGACGAAGTCGTTGGTGGCCATGCCCTGTCGCTTCAGCTGCACCTGCACACCTGCGCCCAGCAGACTGTCCATTTGCGACTTCAGCGCCGTCGGCGACAGCTCGGTCGCGAGCTTGCGCTGGTTCGCCAACTGGTCCGCCAGGTCCTGCATGTTCTTGCCGGCCTTGCGCGGATCGCTCGCGGCGTCTGCGAACGACGGCAGGAACTTCTCGAAGCCCGGAATCCCGCGCAGCGCCCCCTCGACCTGGCTCTGCACCTCGGCGGCAGGCGTGAACGCACCGACCTTGACCGCGCCTGCGGCCGCCGCGCTCGCCAGGTACGGCGGCGGGAACTTCGGCTCCGCGGTCGGCGTCGCGAGGCTGTGCGCGGAACCCGGTGGCACCGGCAGGTTCGCCGCGCCTGCTTCCGGGACGCCCGCACGCAGGTAGGCGGTGGCGTCCACGCCGATCGTGGTGCCGTGCGGCGTTTCGAACTCCAGCCGCACCTTCGTCCGGTACAGCCCCAGATCGCCCTTGACCTGGATACCGGTCCTCGTCGACGCACCCGTGCCCGCGCTCGACGATTCCGTGGTGCGCGCCGAGTACCCGGCGCTGACGCTGGCCGAACCGCCGACCTCGTTCTTCACGGAGGCGCCGCCACCGACCGCGACGCTCGCGTCGAACCCGCTCTTCGTCGCGGCGCTGACACCCGTGCTGATGGCGGCCGACTCGTGCAGCCGCAGGTTGATCGACGAGGTGGTGCCGACCAGCTCGGCGCTCACCGGCACGGCCCGCATCCGGACCACACCGCCGCGGCTGCCGTGCGGACTGCTCAGGTCCGGCGACACGACCCAGCCGCTCAGCGCCGCACCAAGGTTGTCGCGGATCGACGTCGGCGACAGGAACTCCTGCAACGCCGTCCGTCCCGGCGCACCCAGCTTGGTCACGCTGGGATGCAACTGCCGCGCGATGTCCTCGAACACCTTGGCCGAGTCGAGGTCGGTGACGGCCTCCGGCGCGGGGTGCTCGAGCGTGCCCGTCCACGGCACCTCGGTGAGCCCGGGATCCGCCGGCGTGAGGGAGTCGCCGGGAACGTGCAGGCTCACGTCCTGTGCCACCACAACGGGTGCGCCGACCCGGTTGCCGCGCGCGTCGGTCAGGGTGACCTCGTACGTCACCGGCACCTTCGCGTCGAACGCGGCTTCACCGGAGCGGATCATCCGCTGGTCGGTGGTGGACGTGCCGGTCGTCGTGCTCGTCACCGGCCGCGCCAGGGCCGCTCTGCCCGCCACCGTGCCCTGCGCCCCGACCGCCATGCCGACCGAAATCGCGCCACCGACGTCACCGGCCGTGCCGATGGTCCCGGTCTGCGACGTGGCCGTGCCGCTCACCGCGGCAAAATCGATCTTCGTCTTGGGTGCCAGGCCGCTGTCGGTCCCGGTGCCGAGCGTGGCCTTGACGCCCGCCTCGAACCAGTCCTTGCCGACCTTGATCTGGAAGGTCCTGCCCTTGCCCAGGAACGACTCGAAGTTCTGGCTCAACGCGGGCGCGATCTGGTCGACACCGCGCGGAGTGACACCCCTGCGCTGCGGCAGCAACCGGTTGACCGCCTGCGTGATCTCCCGGCCACCGTTCACCTCGACGGCCGAGACGGTGCCGAGCGCCGCGCCGTCCTGGAAGAACGGCGGCAGCGCACGTGACGGCAGCACCGGAGCGGGCCGCGTCGGCTTTGTCGCGGCGTCGAGAGGCTTGCTCCCGCTCGCGGTGGCAGCCTCGTGCGAGTCGAGCCGAGTGTCCGGCACCATCACCTGGCTGTTGGCGGTGCGTTCGATCAGCCACAGGTGCCGCGGCCGCAGCCCGGCACCGGCCTCGTGGACGTCCGCGCTCATCATGCCGCCGTCGTGCACCCCCGAGCGCTGCTCGTGCGCCAGGAACACCCGCGACTGGTCGCGGTACTCGTCCGGAACGCCTAGGTAGTGCAACGTCTCGTGGGCGAGCACGGCAGGACTGGCGGCAGGGTTCCAGTGCGTCTGGTCGGTGCCGGTGTCGCCGACCTCGATCGTGGTGTGCGCGTCGGCGGGGTTGTCGGTGAACTCGAGGTTGACGTGGAACTGGTCCCCGCCCGGCAGCCGGAAACCCTGGTTCAGCAACTCGTCGACGCCGTTGTGGGCGTTGACCCGCACCTGCTCGAGCACGGCGGGATCGGCGGACCGCAGGTGCACCTTGACGGTGTACTCCTGCACGAACCTGCCGGGGCTGGCCTCGATCCGCCGCAGGTCGTAGCGGACGAGCCCCTGGTAGGACCTGACGTTCGACGGCGTGCTGTCCGTGGTGACGTCCGCGACCTCGGTGTCGACCGTGCGCACGTGCGCACCGGCGCGGCGCTCTCGCCACACGTCCGGCGACACCGGATCGCTGGGCGCGAACCACTCCGCGGACGCCGCGGGACTGTGCCGCCATGCCTCGTCGTCGATGACGTTGTCTCCGCGCCGCACTTCCGTCACCTGCGGTGCGCTGCCACGAGGTCCGTGGTCTGGGGGCGCGGGCCGGGTCGGTGAAGTCGCCGCAGCCGGCGAGGCAGCCGTGGTCAATGGGGCAGCTGTGGTCGGCGGGGCAGCCGTGGTCGGCGAGGTCGAGGTCGGAGAGGTCGAGGTCGGAGAGGCAGCCGTGGTCGGCGCCGTCGGCGTGGCAGTCGCAGCCCCCGGAGCCGACGCGTTGAACCGGCTGACCTCCTGGTCCACCGCCGCCTTGGCCTCCCACCAAGCCCGCTGAGCCTGCGCCGCCTCCGCCCGAGTCCGTTCCACCTCGGCCTCCACGACGGCGACCTCGGCCCGCACCTCCTGTTCCGCCCGCACCGCCGCGTCGTGCGCCGAACGTGCCGCTTCCAACGCGGCCTCGGCCTGCCGCACGTCCTCCTCCGCAGCGAGGACGGCACCCTCAGCGGCCGCGTGCTGTGCCTGCGCGGTGCCGAGGTCGATCACGACCTCGCTGTGCAGATCCCGCGCCCGAGCCGCCAGCTCGGCCGTCCGCGCCGCCGTGGCCAAGGCGTCCTCGTGTTCCCGGACGGCCAGCTCACGTGCCGTCGCGGCCTGATCCGGCCCGGCCGCCTGCTCGCGCGCGGTCACCTCGAGTCGTGCCGCCACGGCCAGCTGCGAGGCGAGTTCGGCGTTGAGCTCGTTCGCCCGCAGGAGGTCGGCCGCCTCGTCCACCGCGGTCTGTGCCCGCGCCACCGCCTCACCGGCCTCGGAACGCTGCCGTTGCGCGGTTTCCAGCCTGGTCGCAGCGTCTGCCACGCCACGTTCGGCGGCGGACAGCGAGTCCGCTCGCAAGGACACCGCCGCCAGCCGCGGAGCCAGCGAGTTGATGGTCGTCTGGGCCGAGTGACGTGCGAAATCAGCGGCCACTTCCGCCTCACGCCAAGCCTTCGCCGCGTCGTGCACGCTGGTCTGCGCCGCGCCGAGGTCGTCGGGCAGCGGACGGCCCAGCGCGGTTTCGGCGTCGGCCGCGGGCATGCGGACCTGGGCCGAGCCCGGCACCACGAGGTCGACGACGCCCGTCCTGCCCTTGCCGAGGTCCGCGACCACGCGGTACTCGACGTCGTAGCTCACGAGACCCGTGCGGCCCTCGGTCTTGAACGCCGTGGACGGGTTGTGCGTCGTGCCGCCCGACACCGCGGCGCTGTCCTCGGAAGCGTGCCGGCCCTCCACGCCGCCGGCGGAGAACCCGATGTCCGGCTTCTTCGACGTCACGCCGCCCGGTGCCACCGCGACCGACACGTCGTGGGACTCGGTCTTCTTGGCCTCGCTCGACATCGCGCCCGTGGTCGACCGCGTCGTCGACACCGCGACGCCGTCGCTCAAAGCTTCGAGCCTGGGGTTGACGAGTTTCGCGTACACCTTCAGCCGGGCGTGCTGGCTCGTGGTCGCCGAGGCTTCGTGCAGGCCCGGCACCTCGAACGCGCCGTCCAGCATGCCGGGAAGGTTGGGCTGCAACGACTCCAGCGCCAGCCCAGAGCGCAACGCGTTCATCGCGCCGGTGCCCTTGCCGGTGAGACCGCTCCCCGCACCGGCACCCGTCAACGCCCGGACAGCCGCGTCCTGCAGAAGCTGGGCCCCGCGCAGGTTCTCCACGGAGGCGAACGGCGGCAGCGCAGCCCCCTGCCACTCGCGCACCCGCTCGGGGGTGCCGTCCTCGGCAGGCCGGGTCGTGGACGACGGCGTGGACGCTGCGGGCGAAGGAGCCGTGGTCTTCTGGTTGTCGGCGGGTACGCGGACGGACATCTCGACCTGGCCGCTGCTCGCGCGGCCGATCTCCTTGCTCCCCTTCTCCACCACCAGTTCGAACGTCACCGGCACCGTGTAGCGCGCGGCGGGGCCGGACGCGGAACGGGTCTGACCGACCTGCCTGGTCGTCGACTCGGTCGTCGAGTAGGACTGGGCCTGGCCCGCGTTCGCCGCCACCGAACCGCCGACGCCGGCGGACACGTTGGGATCGCCGGTCTTGAGCACACCCGACGCGGGCACCTTGAGACCCACACCCCAGCCGGTCCCGCCGCCGCTCGTCCTCGTCACGACCTGCGTGCCCGTGGACGTGTGCTCGATGTCGATGCCGTCGTTGAGCACACCCTCGAACACGGGTGTGCCGGGGACCGCCCTCAACGTGACCTGGTACGTGTCCTTGCCGAACACGCCGGGATCGTGCACCAGCAACGGCACACCGCCGTCCAAAGCGCTGTCCACCAACGCCTTCACACTCGCGTCCGAGGTGAGATCCGTCAACCGCCGCAGGTTGTTCATCGAGTCGTCGAGCACCGACTTCGGCAACAGGTTCTTACCGACCTTGCCGAGGTTCTGCCGCAGCTGCGGCACCAGGCCGGACAGGTCAGGCGCTTGCTCGACCAGCCCGAGTCCCAGCAACGTGGACGGCGGCGCCATCGTGCCCTGCTCGATCGAAACCGACGCGCTCCCCACGGCAGGCAGCACGCCCATGTCCCGCGCGACGTCCTCGCTCACCCGGACGAACACACCGCCCGGCAACGAGACCACGGACCCCGCCCGGCTGGTCGACCCCTTGCGGACGGTGTTGCTCGCGCGGCTCTCACCGACGACCGTCACCTGAGCGTCCAGCTGCACCAGCACGGTCCGGCCGGTGGCGGGCACGACCCGGTTGCGGTCCACGCCACCGGTCACGTCGGAGCCCGTCGTCGTCGACTTCGACCAGGGCGTCCACTTCGCGGTGCCGCCCAGCGCGGTCGACCCGACGGCGCCCTTCGTGGGCCGCATCGGCGTGTTCAGCCCGGCCGTCACGTCGACCGAACGGGAGTCCGTCGTGCTCTCCCCCGTCTTGAACCCGCCCGCGTGCGCGGCTTCCACGCCCACGTCGTCCGAAATGGACACGAGCTTCGGATTGCTCAGGCCGACCGCCACGCCGACCGCACCGACCCGGTCGGCGACGCGGCGGCCGTACTTCATCCCGCCCTCGGTCATGCCCTTGCCGATCAACGTCGGCAGGTTCGCCTTGATGTTCTCCGGGCTGAACAGCTTGTCGATCCGGTTGCGCGCCTCGGTTCCCGGCACCGTCAACGCCGTGTCACCGCTCGCACCCAACGCCGCGATCGCCGCATCCCGCACCGCCTCGGTGTTCGCCACCGCCTCCACGTGCACGAACGGCCAGGACGGCGGCTTCGGCGCGGTGAGCAGCTGCTGGATCGTCGGCGGGTTCGCCAGCACGACCGGTGCGGCCGCCGCGCCCGGCGCGAACGCCGCCGGATCCGTCGACAGCGCAGAGCCGTCCGACACCCACAGGTTCGCCTTGCCGGTGATCTCCCGCAGGTTCACCCCGGTCTTCGCGATCGTCTTCGGCTCCGGCACCTGCAACCACGGCGAACCCGGCGTGAGCCGCTTGACCCACGCGCGGTTGCGGCTGAACTTCGTGATCTCCACGTCGAACGTCACGTCGTGCTGGAACAGCTGCGCGTTCGGGCTGCCGCTGGTCGACCGCGTGCTGCCCACGGTCGGTCCCGCGGAGGTCTTCGTCGCGGTCGTGCTGGTGTACTTGGCGCCCACCGACGGGGTCGGAGTGGCGGTGGTCTTCTTGCTGATCGCGGGGATGACGACCTTGCCTTCGACGCCGGCGCTCCAGCCCTTCTGGGTGGTCGTCGCGCTGTCGAGCTTCGGCCCGGTGGCGGCCGAGCCGCGCACCTTGCGCTGGTCGGCCTGGCCGAGGTGGACCGGGTTGGTCATCCGCGCCTTCACCGTCACGTTGATGAAGTCGTTGGTGGCCATGCCCTGTCGCTTCAGCTGCACCTGCACACCTGCGCCGAGCAGACTGTCCATTTGCGACTGGAGTGCGGTCGGCGAGAGCTCGGTCGTCAGCTTGCGCTGGTTCTCCAGCTGGTCCGCGAGCGACTGCATGTTCTTGCCCGCCTTGCGCGGATCGCTCGCGGCGTCCGCGAACGACGGCAGGAACTTCTCGAAGCCGGGAATCCCCCGCAACGCCCCTTCGACCTGGCTCTGCACCTCGGCCGCGGGTTCGAACGGCCCGACCTTCACCGCGCCCGCGGCCGCCGCGCTCGCCAGGTAGGGCGGCGGGAACTTCGGCTCGGGCGTGGGAACGGTGAGCTCCGTCGACACGTCGGGCGGCACCGGCAGGTTGGCCGCGCCCGCTTCCGGCAGACCCGCGCGCAGGTACCCCGTGGCGGTGACCGGGATCGTGGTGCCGTGCGGGGTCTGGAACTCCAGCCGCATCTTCGTCCGGTACAGCCCCAGATCACCCTTCACCAGGATGCCGGTCTTCACCGTCGCGCCGGTGCCGGCGCTCGACGACTCCGTGGTGCGCGCCGAATAGCCGACGCTGACGCTGGCCGAACCGCCGACCTGGCCCGAGACCGAGGCACCACCACCGACCGTGACGCCGGCGTCGAACCCGGTCTTCGTCGCCGCGCTCAGTCCCGTGCTGATGGCCGCGGACTCGTGCACCCGCAGGCTGGCCGACGCCGTGGTGCCGACGAGCTCCACGCTCAGCGGCACGGCCCGCATCCGGACCACTCCGCCGCGGCTGCCGTGCGGGCTGCTCAGGTCGGGCGAGACGACCCAGCCGTTCAGCGCCGCACCCAGGTTGTCCCGGATCGTCGAAGGGGACAGGAACTCCTGCAACGCCGTCCGCCCCGGCGCACCCAGCTTGGTCACGCTGGGATGCAGCTGCCGCGCGATGTCCTCGAACGCCTTCGCCGTGTCCAGGTCGGTGACGGCCTCGGGTGCGGCGTGTTCCGGCGTCCTGGTCCACGGCGTTTCGGTGAGGCTCGGATCCGCCGGGGTGATCGCGACCAGATCACCGGGGATCTGCAGCCCCACCTCCTGCTCAACGGAAACCGGGGCGCCGACCTGGTTCCCGCGCGCGTCGGTCAGCGTGACCTGGTAGGTGACCGGAACCTTCGCACCGAAGGCCTCGTCGGTGGAGCCGATCGCCCGCTGGTCGGTCGTGGACGTGCCCGTCGTCGTGCTCGTGACCGGCCGGGCCAGCGCGGCCTTGCCCGCCACCGTTCCGGTCGCGCCGACCGCCATGCCCAGCGTGAGCGCACCGCCGACATCGCCCGCCGTGCCGATGGTTCCGGTCTGCGTGGTGGAGTTGCCGCTCTGCGCGGTGAAGTCGACCTTCGTCTTGGGCACGAGGTCGCTGTCGGCCCGCATGCCCAAGGTGGCCTTGACGTTCGCCTCGAACCAGTCCTTGCCGACCTTGATCTGGAAGCTGCGGCCGTTGCCCAGGAACGACTCGAAGTTCTCGTTCAACGCGGGCGTGATCTGGTCGAGGCCGCGCGGGGTGACGCCCGCGCGTTGCGGCAGCAGACCGGCCACGGCCCGGGTGACCTCCGGGCCGCCGTTGACCTCGACGGCGGCGATGGTGCCGAGCGCCGCGCCGTCCTGGAAGAACGACGGCAGCTCGCCCGCCACCGAAACGTCGCGGGCAGAGGCGAAGTCGTCCTCCGTGAACGAGGCGTCGTCCGCGGACAGGAAGTCGTCCGACGCCAGGGAGTCGGAGTGCTCGGGGATCGGCGGCAGGCCGGACGTGCTGGGACCTGCGGGCGGGGCAGACGGGGTGAGTGGAGCGGGAGTCGTGTCGGCGTCTGGTGCCGTGCGGGGCGCTGGAGCCGATGCGGGGGCGGCTCCTTGGTCGTTCAGGCGGGTGTCGGGGACCATCACCTGGCTGTTCGCGATGCGCTCGATCAGCCACAGGTGGCGCGGCAGCACCGCGGCGTCGGGCAGGTAGAGGTCCGCGCCCATCATGCCGCCGTCGTCGGTGTGCACGCCGGACCGGGACTCGCGTTCCAGGAACACCCGCGTCGCGTCGACGTACTCGTCCGGGGCGCCGAGGTAGTGCAGCACCTCGTGCGCGTACACGCCGGGCGTGGCGGCGGGGTTCCACTCCAGCTGGTTCGAGTGGACGTCCTTCACCTCGACCGTCGTGTGCGCGTCCGCCGCGTTGTCGGTGAACTCGACGTTGAGGTGGAACTGGTCACCGCTGGGCAGCCGATAACCCTGGTTCAGCAGGGAGTCCACGCCCTCGTGCGTCTTCGCGCGCACCTGGTCAAGCACGGCGGGATCGATCCCCGTCGCGGGCTTCAGGTGCACCTTGACCGTGTACTCCTGGACGAACTGCCCGGGGGCGACCTCGATCCGGCGCAGGTCGTAGTTGACCAGCGTGCGGTACATCGAGATGTTCGACGGCGTGCTGTTCGTGGTGACGCCGGCGATCTCGGTGTCCACGGTGCGCACGTGCGCGCCGTCGCGGCGGTCCTGCCACGCGTCCGGCGACACGGGATCGTGGGGCTCGAACCAGTCCGCAGTCGCCGCGGAGCTGTGCCGCCACGACTCGTCGTCGATCGTCTTCTTCTGCGACACGGGCTCGGGCGCCGTTAGCGGTGCTGGCACCTTCCCGTCCGGTCGCTTGAGCTCCCAGTCCACCCGGACGTCGGCGCCGGTCGTCCTGCCGGGCACGACCTGGACGTCCACGAGCCCGCTCAGCCTGGCGCCGAGAACGCTGGTGACCGCCGCCGCGTGCGGGCCGGAGACCTCGACCTTCGGCGGCAGGTAACCCAGGTCCGCGCGCCTGGTCACCGCGTCCACCAGGCTGTCCGCGAGCGTGCGCACCTGAGCCGACTGCTGTGGCGTCAATGCGTTCACGCCGGGCTCGAAGTCGAACGACAGCTCGACCGGCGCGGTCCGCGGGGCGGGCGCGACGGTGGGGCTCGTGTTGCCGAGCCGGGCCTGGTGCTCGCGGATGGTGTCCGCGTCGCGGAACATGTCCGCGAGCTTCGCCATCTTTTCGGCGGCGTCGCTGTTCCTGGTGTACTCGAAGTGCCTGCCGTCCGGCGTCTTCGTGATCCCGTCCGGCCCGGCGTCGAACCGGTTGGTGAACGAGTTGGGTCCTTTGTGGACCTCGCCGTCGCGGTCGACGTAGCTGCTGTGGGTGGTGTAGGAGGAGAAGTCCGCCTGGTAGTACTGGTGGAACTCCTCGAACAGCTTCTTCGCGTTCTCCGGGCGGGCCTCCGGGTCGATCTTGGCGGCGAGGTCGTTGAGGAACGCGAAGGTCTCGTCGGCGGTGATCTTGTTGCGCAGGTAGAAGCCGAACGGGTCGGAGTCGACGATCGCCCTGGCGGCCTTGAAGTCCCTGTCGTTCTCCCAAAGCCCGCGGTAGCGGTCCATCATCTCGACGGCGAGCTTGTGCTCGGGTTCGCGGTCGTGCTGTCCCTGGCCGTCGCCGAACTGGTTCTTGGCGTTGACCTTCTCGATGTCGTGGAACAGGATCGCCTTCGCCAGCGCGTCCACCGGCAGGAACCGCGTGCCGGGGTTCTCGTTCGCGGTGAGGTCGAGGTACTGCCCGAGCACCATCTGCGCGTGCTCGTAGAACGTGTAGACGCCCTTGGTGCCGGGCGCGCGGAAGGGCTCCTTCTGGACCTTGGTGGCGACCTCGTCGAACTTCCGGTCGAGCTCGGGATGCCGGCTGATCAGCTCCTTGACCGCGGCCTCCGGGTCGCGCGTCTCCCCGATGATCGCGCTCAGCTGGTCGCCGGTCTGCCGTTGCGCGGCGAGCTCGGCCGGACGCTGCTGCTTCCACTCGTGGAACGAGTTCGGGAACGGCGTCTCGCCGTACGGGCGGGTGTTGAAGTCCAGGCCGATGCGCTCGGCGTCGGTGGACATCAGCGCGCCGATCTCGGCCTGGGTGGCGATGCCGGGCACCTTGGCCATCAACGCGTCGACCGCGGCCCGGTCGACCGGGTCGAAGACGAACCCGGCCAGCTCGTGCTCGGCGCGCGTCCTCGCGTCGTGCGCGACGGCGTCGGCGATGGCGTTGCGGAAGTCCTGGTCCGCCAGCGCCAGCGCCGGGTCGTTCTTCAACGCGCTGCTGATCGCGGCTTCGAGGTCCGGCAGCACCTCGTTCTGCACCACGGCCCGCAGCTCGGCGGGCTGCGTGCCGGCGAGGTCCTTGCCGGTGAACGAGTTCAGCGCCCCGCTGACCGCCGGGCCGAGCACCTTGTTCTCGGCGACGTCGGCGATCCGGGCGGTGTCGAGGCGAGCGTCGACCGAGGGCAGTTCCAGGCCTGCCATGCGCTGCACGACGATGTCGCCGAGCACCTTGACCCGGTCGCCGCTGAGCCAGCTGCCCTTCGCGCCGCTCCTGTCGGCCGCCACGACCTCGGCGAGAGGGCCGAACTCGTCCTTCAACGCCTGGAGCGTGGGGCCGTCGATCTTCTCCGGCACCTTCCTCGCGACGACCTCCCCGAGCACCGCGGTGAGCCCGTCGACCTCTGCTTTGAGCACGTCGCGCATCTGGTCGCCCAGCGCGTTCGCCACGTCCTGGCGGCTCTGCTCGTCGAGCAGCGCGAGGTCCGGGTGGGCCGCGACGTTCTCCTTGAACTTCGCGACCGTCACGTCGACCACCGCGGCGTCGAAGGTCTTGAGCTTGCCGCTCTTCGGTTTGACCCCGTTCTTCATCACCGCGTGCATGTCTTTTCGGGAGGTCACACCGGACTTCATGTCCTTGACGGCCTTGTCGACCGCCTTCGGCAAGTCCGCCACGGCCTGCGGCACGACCTTCTCGCGCAGGGCCTTCTGGAACACGGCGTCGTTCACGCCCGGCGTGTCCGTGTGGGCGAGGTGGTCCCGCAGCGCGGGTCCGCCCGTGGACAGCACGTTGGTGACCTTGCTGACGTTGGCCGCGGCCGGCCCGACCTCGTTGAGGAACTGGTTGAGCCGCTGGATGCGCGCCTCGAAGCTGGTGTCCTTCGGCGGCGCGACCGGCTTCCCGGCGTTGGGGATGCTGTCGGCGTCGGGTTCGATGAGGGCGTCGGGGATGCGGATGTCCTGTGTGGACTGAACCCACGTGAGGTGGTGCTCCCGCAGTTTGGTGGCGATCTCGTGCAACCTGTGGGCGTCGTTGAGGAACTTGGCGTCCCATTCGCCGTTCTTCATCGCCCACTTGAACCAGGGGTCGTAGTTCTTGCCCAAGGCGTCGCTGCGGAAGTCCGGGTCCAGCCCGACCCGGTCGTAGAGCTCCGCCACGGGCACGACCCGGCCGGCCAGGGCGGGGAAGTCGAACCCCTCGTCGGGATTCGACGGGTAGCTGATCAGCGACCCCGGCACGGCCTCGGCCATCAGCTCGTCGAGCTCGGCGCCACCAACGCCGAACTGGTTGGCCTCGCCGCGCACGTCGACGTTGAGGGTGGGGGCGTCGGTGACGGCCTCGATCGTGGCGCTGCTGGTGATCCGGTTGAACGTGTCCAGCGGAACCAGGAACGACCGCAGCACGGGCCGTTTGAGCTTGGACGACGGATTCTTGGGATCAACGGGCCTGCCGCCGTCGGTCTGCTCGTACTTGGCCAGCCACTGCAGCGCCCGCAGCGGCCGCCCACCCCCGGCCCAGAGCTGGGAGTTGTTGCCGGGCGCGATGTTCAGCGCGCCCGTGTGCGGATCCTGCTGGATGTCCTTGAAGGGCGGCTGGGCGACGCTGAGGTCGGCCGGGTTCACGACCGCGGTGTAGAGCCGCACGTGGTGCCGCCCCGCGATCGTCTCGATCTCGAACTCCCCGCGGTGCAAGGCGTGCCACTCTTCGCCGACCCCGCGCTTGGTGGGCCCGGGGTACGACACGTTGGGCCGTCCGATGTGGACTGTCACCTTCGTGGCCTGGTACCGCACGTCCCCGTTGGCGTTGGTGGTTTCGACGACGTGCACCGGCCTGCCGGTGACCGGCCCGAACGAGGTGAACCGCCCGTCCTGGCCGAGCACGTGAACCCTCGCGTCGGCGGCCCTGGCGATGTCGTCGCGGGTGCCGGTGGCGCTGGGGATTGGGCCGTTGGGGTCCAGCGTGGTGGCGATGGCGTTGGCCAGGCTGGTGTGCTGGTCGGTGCCTGGGACTTCCACGGCTTCCAGGCCGTGGAGTTCTAGGGCCAGGTCGACCGGGGTCGGCGTGTGGGGTTCGGTTCGGCTTTCGGTTTGGTGCTTCGGTTTCGGGGTGTTGGTGGGGGCTGGTGGGAACAGGGCTGCTGCTGCCGCGATGGGCTGGGTTGATTGCGGGGTGACAGACGGAACTGGGGCGCCCGGTTTGGCTGGGGAGGGTGCGACCGTTGGTTGAGGGCTGATTGGTTGTGGCGCTGGTGGGGTCGGCTTCGCCGACGGCTGTGCACCCGTCGGGGCCGTGGCAGGTGCTGGCGTTCCGCTCGGGGCGGCTGGCGTCGAGGGGGCGGTGCCGAGGCCGCCGGTGCGGGTGGCTGGCGTGCTCGCCATGCCACTGGTTACCGCGGACCCTCCGGATGGTGCCGGCTTGCCGCCAGGGACCACAGGCGCACCCGCTGGCTTGGCATCAGGAACCACAGGCCCAGCCGCTGGCACCTGCTTGCCACCAGGGACCGCAGGCCCACCAGTTGGCGCCGGCTTGCCACCGGGAGCACTGGGGTCAGCGCCCCTCTCACTGACGGGGACGCCCACCCTGGCCTCGGGTCCAACCGGCGCGGCACCCACTCCCTTGCCGCCCAACGGACCGCCAGCCCTCACGTCGGCCGGAGCGCCCAGGCCCGTGCCCTTGCCACCGTCGGCGGCGCCGGTCCGCGTGCCCCGCACGTCCGGCCCGGCAACCGTCGGCGTGCCAGCCCCCGCAACACCGCCCGGCCCAGGTCCGGCCACCTTGCCCGCAGACCCCGAACCAGACTTCGTCTCCCCCACCACCGGACCACCCGTGACCGATGGCGCGCTCGCCGCCACCGGACCACCAGGTCCCGCCGATCGGCCACCAGGTCCGCTCGCCTGCGGCCCGCTCCGTTCTCCGGGCACACCGAGCCCACCGGGCGAAGCGCCTCGATCGCCAGCCGCAGCGGGCTGACCACCAACACGAGTTCCGCCGCCCCCAGTGGAAGCGGGCGCACCACCAACGGACGGGATCGCCGCCTTCCCCGAACCTCCGCCGCTCGTCACAGGCGACGGCCTGGTGCCATCTCCAACGGTTCCCTTGCCAGGCGCCGCGGCAGATTTCACCGGGCCGGCGCCGACACCGCCCGGCCTCGAGACCGCCGGACCACTAGGCTCCACACCCTTAGTGGTCCCGCCACCGACCGTCGCCGGGCCACTCGGACCGGCAACCTTCGGCGCCTGCGACACCGAGGGCCCACCAGCAGCCTTCGCCGAACTCGAACCGCCCGGGACCGTCGGCGCCGGCGAGACAGCGGGTCCACCCGACCCAGCACTCTTCGCCGCCCCGGCACCCGGACCGCCCGCAACCGTCCCCGGCGCGGACACCGCGGGACCGCCAGTCCCAGCACCCTTCGACGGACCAGCACCCACGCCACCGGGGATCGTGGGCGCCGTCGACGCGACCGGTCCACCAGGAACAGCGCCCTTCGCAGAACCCGCACCAGGCCCACCCGCGACCGTCGGCGCCTGCGACACCCCAGGCCCACCACCAGCAGCGGCCCTCGCCGGACCAGCAGCCGGACCACCGGGAACCGTCGGCGCCTTCGAGACGGCAGGCCCACCAGGCGCAGCAGCACCCTTGGCCGGACCAGCACCGGTGCCACCAGCGATGGTCGGCGCGGCCGAGACGCCAGGGCCACCCGGCGCGGCACCCTTCGAAGCACCAGGGCCAGTACCACCTGGGATCGTCGGCGTCTTCGACACCCCAGGCCCACCAGGACCCGCGGTCTTCGCCGGACCAGCACCGGTACCACCAGCGATAGTCGGAGCCGCCGACACGCCAGGCCCACCCGGCGCGGCACCCTTCACCGGGCCAGCAGCCGGACCACCGGCGACCGTCGGCGCCTTCGACACAGCCGGTCCGCCAGGCGCAGCACCCTTGGCCGCACCAGCACCCGGACCACCAGCAATTGTCGGCGCCTTCGACACCCCAGGCCCACCTGAACCGGCGGCCTTCGCCGGACCGGCACCCGTCCCACCGGCAATCGTCGGCGCGGCCGACACAGCAGGCCCGCCAGGCGCGGCACCCTTCGCCGGACCAGCACCTGTCCCACCAGCGATTGTCGGCGCCTTCGACACAGCCGGCCCACCAGGCGCGGCACCCTTGGCCGGCCCAGCACCCGAACCACCGGCAATCGTCGGCGCCTTGGAAACAGCCGGCCCACCAGGCGCAGCAGCCTTCGCCGGACCAGCGCCCGTCCCACCCGCGATCGTCGGCGCCTTCGACACAGCCGGCCCACCAGGCGCAGCAGCCTTCGCCGGACCAGCACCCGAACCACCCGCGATCGTCGGCGCCTTCGACACAGCCGGCCCACCAGGCGCAGCAGCCTTCGCCGGACCAGCACCCGAACCACCAGCAATCGACCCGGGCTTCGACACCACAGGCCCACCCGGCCCACTCCCGCGCGAAGCCCACGTCGCAGGCCCACCCCGCGGCGGCTTCGCGTTGGTGGTCGGGTCGACCCCCTTGAACGTCGAAGCGTTGTGCGTGTCCGCGTCCAAAGAGGTGGCGGCCGTCGCCTTGAGCCCCGACTGCACCTTCCCGAACGCCTGCGCACCGGCATCGGCCTGAGCGACCGCCCTGTCGTTCGACGCGTTCAGGGACGGCACGGCGAACAGGCCGATCGGGCCCAGCGAGTTCGCGCCCAGGTTCAGGCCCCGCAGGCCTGACGAGATCGAGGACAGGCGGGACTGCAGGTCTCCGGCGCTGCTCTGGAGACGCTGCATCGACGAGTCGTTCATGGAGAAGCCGGTGTTGCCGGTCGGCCCCGAACCAGCTCCGACAGGAGAAGGAGCAGGCGGGGTCGGCGCCGGATTCGAGGAAACGGACGGGTTGGGGTTGACGTTCCCCTTGGCCATTGCCGGTTCTCCAGGAGACGACTAGTGCTTCACGGTGGGACTGGACGGGTCCACGGCATCGCCCGAACTCGTACCTCCGAAGGCGCCCTTCAGCGCATCCGTGTAGCCGGTCGACTCGTTCACCTTGCGGGCGTACTCCAGCGGATCGTCCACATCGGGCGTTTCGGGCGTGGCAGAGCCGCCGGAACCCGAAGCCGCGCCCGCGGCGGCTCGGGCTGCTTCGCCCGCCGCTTTGGCCTCGGCCGCGGCGGACTCGAGCGACTTGCCCGCCGTCTGAGCCTCCTGCGCCGCCTTCTCGGCCGCCGCGACGTCGGCGTCCGAGCCCGACTCGAACGCGCGGGCGTTGGCTTCGGCCGCTGCCGCGTTCTTGGCCATGAAGTCGACGTTGGCCTTCTCGTAGGCCTCGTTGGCTGCCCTCGCGGCGTCGTTCTTCGCGGTCACCGCCGGGTCCGCGGTGGTGCCGGTGTACTTCAGGTAGTCGTCGTAGGCCTTCTGCGCCGCGTCGTCCGCGGGCTTTCCGGCCTGCAGGGCGTCGTAGCTGGCCTTGGCGGCGTCGCTCAGCTCGCGGGTCTCGCGGGCCACGTTCTGCGCCGCGGTCACGGCTTCGGCACGGGCGGCGTCGTACTTCGCGTCCGCCGCGTCGTACTTGGCCTTCGCCGCGTCGTAGGCGGCCTGGTTGCCGGACGCCGCCGCGCGGTTGACCTCTTCGGCGGCGCGCTGGACGTCCACAGCGGCGGACTGGGTCTTGTCGCCGGCCGCGGACAACGCGTCGTTGGCCCTGCCCACCTCGTCGGCCTGCTTCGACTCGGCGTCCTTCGTGGTCTGGTACTTGGCCGTGGCGTCCGCGGAGGCCTTGGTGGCCTCGTCGAGCTTGTCCCTCTCGATGTCGTCCTGGACGGCCTTGTCGACCGCCTTGTCGACGCCGTCGGCGGCCTGGTAGGCCGCGTAGCTGATCTCGGCGGCGTCGGCCGCGTTGTCGAAGCGTTCCCAGTTCTTGCCGAGCTTCTCCATGACGTCGTCGAGGTTGCCGACCTTGCCCATCAGCTTGGACAACGCGGAGATGACGCGCTGGATCTTCGACCCGAGCGTGAGCGCCAGCTCTGCTGCCTCGCGGCCGATCTGGGCGGCGGCGTAGGCCAGCGAGCCGCCGAAGGTGAAGATCGCGCCGAGCAGGCCGATCGCGGCGTTGGCGATCACGGAGCCGACGAACTGGGCGATCGCGTCACGCACGACGTCCCGCAGCACCGAGACGAGCGTGCCCATCATCGCCACGACCTTGGCCTTGCCCTCGACGCCGTCCGCCAGGCCGTCGAGCTCCTTGCCCATCGTGTCCATGCTCGTCTGGAACTTCTCCGACGCGGCACCGGTCCAGCCGTCGAACGTCGCCAGGCTGCGGCGGTGATCCTCCGCCAGCACCCGCAGCTCGGCGGCCTTCGCCTTGGTCGCCTCGACGTTGGCCTGGATGTCCTCCGGATCGCCCATCACCTCGTCGAGGGCTTCCTTCAGGATGCTGATGTGCTCCATCAGCCAGCCGAGACCGGCGCCCAGCAGCGAGCCGAACGGGTCGAGCACGAGCGAGACCGTCGACGCCACCGCGCCGATCGCGTTGAACGCGAGGTCGAGCTCGCTCTGGGCCTCGCCGGTGATCGAGTCGATCAGGCTGTCGTAGGCCTCGATGAACAGCGTTCCCTTGTACTTGCTGTCCTCGTCCATGTTGACCAGCAACGGGTCGTCGCTCACAGCTGATCTCCCGTCACCACGGCTGGTTGTCGTCGTCGTCTTCGTCGTCCGCGCGGCGAGGCGCACGGGCCTGAGGTGGCTCGGCAGGCGCAGCAGGCGCGGCGGCCGGCGGGGCGTCGTCCTCCTCGATCCGTTCGAGGGTGTGCTCCTCCTCGGCCTCCTCGCCGAACTCCTCCTCGACGACGTCCGTGATCATCGCCATCGCCTGCGTGCCCTCGCCGATCGGCCGGAACGCCTCGATCACCTGCGTCGCCGCGTTCTTCTGCGCCTGCCGCGCGGTCTCGAGGATCAGGGCCGTCAGCCGGGGCGCGCCGAGCTCGACCGCCCGGTGGCCCAGCTGGAGGTTCATCAGACCGCCGTTGGGTCCGACGGTGACCTTGACCGCGCCGTCCTTGCTGGACGCGGTCCCGGAGACGGCCCCGAGGTTCTCCTGCACCTCGGCGTTCTTCCGTTGCAACTCGGCCGCCCGGGTTTTGAAGTCGTTGACCCACGCGTACGGATCCAAGGCAGCCTCCAATAGCGACACCAGTGCACTGTGGAGTGCACTTGATCTCGCCAACGGCGGGCCAACGTCACGCCAACGCGAGCCGTCGAGACGAAGCCGAGTCCGAATTCGACGTCGAATTCGACGCGAGCCGTCGAGCGGCCTGTTTGTGAGCGATCACAAATCGTGGATCATCGTGCCGCGTTCCCGTGTTGCGAACGCTCCAACCCTGCAAGGAGCACCATGCGACGATCCACCCTGCTCGTCATCCCCGCCGTCCTGGCGTCGCTCGTGACGCCCGCGGCCCACGCGGCGACCGGCGGCACCTTCGAGGTGCTGACCTACAACGTGGCGGGCCTGCCGGACGGCCTCTCCTCCGGCGACCCGGCCGTGAACACCCCGCTGATCAGCCCGCGCCTGGCGCCCTACCAGATCATCAACGTCCAGGAGGACTTCAACTACCACGCGGCCCTGTACGCGGGTGACAACCACGCGCACCGGACGCCGACGAGCGGCGGAGTGCCGTTCGGCAGCGGCCTGAACACCCTGTCCCACCTGCCCTACAGCGACCTCGAGCGCACGAAGTGGTCGTCCTGCAACGGCACGGACTGCCTGACGCCCAAGGGGTTCACCTACAAGCGGATCAGGCTGGCCGACGGCGTGTACGTCGACCTCTACAACCTGCACCCCAACGCCGGCACGGAGAACGCCGACCTCGCCGCGCGCCGGTCGAACATCAGCCAGCTGTCCCGCTACATCGCCGCGAACTCGGCCGGCAACGCGGTCATCGTCATGGGCGACACCAACACCCGCTACACCCGCGCGGAGGACAACATCCGTGAGCTGGTCACCACCAACGGCCTGACCGACGCGTGGGTGCAGCTCCAACGCGGCGGCCAGGCTCCGGCGGCGGGTGCTCCCGCGGTGCTGTGCGACCCGGCGGCGCTCACCGACGCGTGCGAGGTGGTCGACAAGATCCTCTACCGGGGCAACCGGCAGATCACGCTGACCGCGCGGGACTACCGCAACGACAACGCGGCTTTCGTTGACGCACAGGGCAAGCCGCTGTCGGACCACTACCCGATCGCCACGAGGTTCGACTGGTCCGCCGACGACAACATCCGGCTCAGCGCCGAGTCGGGCGGCCCGCACGGCACGCCGTTCACCGACCTCGCCGCGGTCGACCTGGGTGCCGTGCGCACGCTCACCCTGCGCGGCGGCAGCCGGCTCGACCAGGTGTCCTTCACCTTGGCCACCGGCAGGACGTTCACCCACGGCGGCAACGGCGGCACGGCGACGAGCCTCACCCTCGAACCGGGCGAGCACTTCGTGTCCGCGAAGTTCAGCCAGGGCCAGTACAACGGCCACACGCGGGTCTTCTCGGCGTCGTTCACCACGAACCGCGGGCGCACGCTCTCCGCGGGCCAGCAGACCGGCGAGACGATCACCGCGACCGCACCGGCCGGGTGGCGCCTCGCGGGCTTCACCGGCCGGTCGGGTGACGAGGTCGACCGGCTCGGCGCGATCTTCGTGCCCGCCTAGAAAAAGAGCACAGCGCTGGGGCGCGGACGCAGTTCACGACGTCCGCGCCCCTACGTCTCAGTGCTCCAGCAGGGAAACGCTCGTGCGGTAACCGGAGTCGCCGACGTACGGCACCGGACGCCCGATGCCGATGGTCACGTTCACGTCCTTCCCGGTGATGTCACCGGTCGGGAAGTAACGGCTCGGGATCAACCCGCCGGGGCACCAGCTGCGCGGGTTGCTGGTGGTGTTGTTGCGGAAGATCCCGGGGTTGCCGTCCGGGCTGTACTGCTCCAGGTTCGCGCAGTCCACCGCCGTCGAGAACGACCCGACCCCGGTTCCGTTCACCGACACGGTGACCGTGGTGTTCGAGTACTCCTCACCGCCCGCCGCCGAGCCGTAGCCGGCGATCACCAGCGCGATGTCGCCGCGGTTGCCGGCCGCGGTGTGCTTCACCGGACCCGCGGTGATCGAGTTCGTGGTCTCCCGGACGCCGGAGATCATTCCGGTGACGTCGTGGTCCCGCGCGGTCAGCTCGACGCTCGACACCAGCGACATCGAGTACTTGAAGCCGATCGCCCTGAACTCCGGGGTCACCTCGGGGTGCGAATCGCACGGGTCGCCGCGGTACGGGTTGGAGCCGCCGCCGATGCCGAGGTACACGTCCTTGCCGGGGTCGGCCAGCGCGCCGGCGTACGGGCCGAGGTCGGCGTCCGGGAACGTGTAGTTCGCCTTGGCGCCGCGCCAGTAGTTGCTGAACGGCGTGATGAAGTCCTGCAGGGTCACCCTGTGCGTGGTCGCGGTCGGTGTGGTGCCCTTCGGGACGGCGACGTAGAACACCGTGCCGATCCGGTCGTAGTTGTCGCACTGCGCGTGATAGCTCACCCGCACCCGCAGGTCGTCACCGATCAGCGCCTTCTCCGCGTCGGTCAGCTTCCTGGCGAACTCCGTGCCGCGGTTCCACATCAGCACGCCCGCCGGCGGGGTGTAGCCGACCGGGTCCTCGCTGGTGTAGATGCCGAACTGCGGGATCCGGTCGAACACGGTGATCACGCCGCCGCCGGGAGTGCCGCTGCTGGTGCCGTACACCTCGAACTCGTAGATCCGCGCGGCCTGGTCGGTGCTCTGGGTCGGCGTGGTGACGAGGAGCTTCGCGTAGCGGGCGTTCGTGGCGGTGATCGGATGCGTCGTCGTGCTGGCGGTGTTGTTCGTGACGGTCACCGCGGTGGTCCAGGTGGTGCCGTCGGCGGACAGCTGAACGCTGAACGCCTTGGTGTTGTAGACGGTCGGCTCACCACCGGAACCGGCGTGCTTGACGGTGAAACCGGTGACCGACGCGGGCACGCCGAGGTCCACCTGCAGGTACTTGGTGGACGACGTCGAGCACCACTTGTCGCTGTTGCCGCCGGAAACGCTGCCGTTGACGGCCTTCTCCGGCCCTTCGGTGCCCGCGCAGGCGGCGGAGCCCGTCGCCGGTCTGTTCAGCGCGAGGTTGGTGTCGGCCGCGCTCGCGACCGGCGGGACAGCGGTCAGGGACAGGGTGAGCACGCCCAACGACACGATCGTCCGGAGTGCCTTCAGCTGAACTGTCATGCGGCCCGATGCTGCCGAGCGGTTTCCGGCTCGTGGTAGACCCGTTCGTCTGCCGAAATCCACACACGTATGTGAACGCTCACCACACGTTCGACGCGGCGTTCGACAAAGCTTGTCACCCAAGAAAACGTTGGGTTACGGTTCGCCGATGGTGTCCGTTGTTAGCGATAACAGGCTTGGTCGAGTCGCAGCGTTGGTGCTGGCCGCGGTGATCTGCGTCGTCGGCCTCCCGGTACCGAGCGCCACCGCTTCCCCGGCGGTGCGGTACACGAACCCGATCGCCGAACGGCGTGCCGATCCGCACATCTTCAAGCACACGGACGGCTTCTACTACTTCACCGCGACGGTTCCGGAGTACGACCGGATCGTCCTGCGCCGCGCGACCACGATCCAGGGACTCGCCTCGGCGCCCGAGACCGTGATCTGGCGCAAGCACTCGAGCGGTGAGATGGCCGCGCACATCTGGGCGCCGGAGATCCACTTCATCAACGGCAAGTGGTACGTGTACTTCGCCGCCGGGCGCAGCGACGACATCTGGCGCATCCGGATGTACGTGCTGGAGAGCTCGAGCGCCAACCCGGTGACCGGCACGTGGACCGAACGCGGCCGCATCACGACCCCCTGGGACACCTTCTCGCTGGACGCCTCGACGTTCGTGAACAACGGCGTGCGCTACCTGCTCTGGGCCCAGCAGGAACCGGGCATCTCGACGAACTCGAACGTCTACATCGCCCGCATGGGCGCGAACCCCTGGACGATCACCGGCACGGTGACCCGGCTGACGGTGCCGACACTGGCCTGGGAGACGCGCGGGTACAAGGTGGCCGAAGGGCCGACGGTGTTGCAGCGCAACGGAAAGATCTTCCTGACGTACTCGGCCAGCGCCACCGACGCGAACTACTGCCTCGGCCTGCTGACCGCCTCGGCGTCGGCGGACCTGCTCAACGCCGCGTCGTGGACCAAGAACCCCAACCCCGTGTTCACCACCAACGACGCGACCGGCCAGTACGGACCGGGCCACAACTCGTTCACGGTGTCCGAGGACGGCCTCAGCGACGTCATGGTCTACCACGACCGCAACTACCGCGACATCAACGGCGATCCGCTCAACGACCCGAACCGGCGCACCCGCGTGCAGAAGGTCTACTACAAGGCCGACGGCACACCGGACTTCGGCATCCCGGTCGCCGACGGCCCCGTCCCGGTCCGGCTCAAGGCCTACAACGCCACCAGCTTCGTGCGGCACTGGGAGTACCGGGCGAAGCTGGAGGCGAACGTGTCGCCGCTCGCCGACTCGCAGTTCAAACTCGTCCCGGGCCTGACCGGCTCCGGCACGGTGTCGCTGGAGTCGACGAACTTCCCCGGCTACTACCTGCGCCACCGCAACAACGAGCTCTGGGTCGAGCGCAACGACGGCAGCGCGTTGTTCCGCAACGACGCGAGCTTCTCCCAGCGGGCGGGGCTCGCCGCGAGTTCGGCGGTGTCGTTCGAGTCGGTCAACTTCCCCGGTCTCTACGTCCGCAACAGCAACGGGCTGGTCAACCTGCAGGCGGTGAGCGACGCGCAGGGCCGCGCGGACGCGACGTTCGTGCTGGAGTAAACGCCATCAAGCCCGGCGCCATCAAGCCCGGCGCCGTCAGGCCCGGCGCAGTCGGGGCGCGGTGCTCGCGCGCCCCGACAGCTTCGGCGGCAACAGCGTCAGCGGTGCCGTCGGATGCCCGTTCAGCCTGGCCACCAGCAGTTCCGTCGCCTGCCGCCCCAGCTCCTCCGCCGGCAGCTGCACCGACGTGAGCTGCATCTGCTCGGCCAGTTCGTCCGGGCAGATCGCCACCACGGCCACGTCGTCGGGAACCCTGCGCCCCAACGCGCGCAGGCTTCCCGCGATCCAGCCGAGCGCGGCCTCGTTGTGCACGACGAGCGCCGTCATGGCCGGTTGGGTGCGCAGCAACGAACGCACGGAAGCCAGCACGGACTCGTAGTCGTCCTCCGCGGGCATCGCCGTTGACGCGATGCCCCGTCGCATGGCGGCCGCACCGAACCCCGCCATCGTGCGTTGCGCGTAGCCGGTGTTGCGCTGGTACACGACGCTCGGGGCGCCGAGGAACCCGATGTAGCGGTGGCCGAGGTCCGCCAGGTGGTCGACGCACCGCGCTCCGGCGGCCTCGAAGTCGAGGTCGACGCAGGTGAGTCCCTTGGCGGCCGCCGGCCGTCCGATGAGGACTGACGGCTGTGCCATCTGCCGCAGCAACGGCACGCGCTCGTCGTCCAGTTCCACGTCCATCACGAGGAAACCGTCGACCTGGGCGCTGCCCGCGACCCTGCGCAGGCCCTGCGCGCCCTGGTCCGCCGTCACCAGCAGCACGTCCATGTCGTACCGGCGAGCCGTGGTGACCGCCGCCGTCACGAACCGCATCAACACCGGCAGGTGCACGCCGGGACGCAGCGGCAGCACCAGCGCCACCACGTTCGCTCTGCTGGTCGCGAGGGCACGGGCACCGGCGTGCGGGTGGTAACCCAGCAGCCGGATGCTCTCCCTGACCTTGGTGCGGGTCTGCGGCGAGATCGACCGCTTGCCCGTGAGCACGTAGGAGACGGTGCTCGGCGCTACGCCGGCATGCCTCGCCACATCCGCGATGGTGACCACGTCGGCACCTCCGTGTGTTGAAGCGTTTCGACAACATTACGAGCGGAGTGCAACCTTCGTTCACCCCCGATGGTGGGAACGTTCACATTGACGGTTGACAGTCATGAAATCACGCCCGGTTCGACTTGTTCGACAGTGTTCGCGTCGAACGTCGCGCTCGATTCGACCGTTCGATTGGAAAACGCTTTCCACATTGCGTGCCAACGCATTCAGACTCTTGCGCCATGTGCTGGGACGGGTCATCGTTGCCGCCGTGGACCTGCGAAGAAGCGTTGTGCTCCCATTGACGGTCACAGCCGTCCTCGCCGGGCAGCTGCCCGCTTCCGCACACCCTTCGTCCGGCGAGCACCTCGACCGCGGGCTCGTGGCGGCAACGGCCGGCGACGGCGTGCACCTGAGCTGGCGCCTGCTCGGCCGGGAGGCCACCGGCGCGACGGCCACCGGGCTCGCGGGACCCGACTTCGCGGTGTACCGCAACGGAAAGCGCATCGCGACCGTCACCGACAGCACCACCTACCTCGACACCGGTGCGACACCCGGTGCGCGGTACCAGGTCGCACCCGTGCGGCGCGGGATCCCGTTGGGGCGGAGCAAGTCCGTCGCCGCCTGGGCGGCCTCGTACCACGACCTGCCGCTGCGCAGGCCCGCGGACGGCGTGACGCCCGCCGGTGAGCGCTACACCTACTCGGCCAACGACGTCAGCGTCGGCGACGTGGACGGCGACGGGCAGTACGAGTACGTCGTCAAGTGGGATCCCAGCAACTCCAAGGACGTCTCGCAGGTCGGCTACACCGGACCGGTGTACCTCGACACGTACCGGCTCGACGGCACTTTCCTGCACCGCATCGACCTCGGCGTGAACATCCGCGCGGGCGCGCACTACACCCAGTTCCTCGTCTACGACTTCGACGGCGACGGGCGCGCGGAGCTGATGACGAAGACCGCACCGGGCACCCGTGACGGTCGCGGCCGCTACATCACCATGCCGCGCGAGGACGTCCGCGCCGGGTACAGCAACACCGACGACTACCGGCTCAGCCCGGAAGGGTTCCGCACCCACCTCATCGGCGTGTTCCGCGGCTGGGACAAGCATCCCGAAGTGGTCGCGGGCCGGTGGCCCGCAACACTGGAGCAGGCGTTCGGCATCGAACCGCGCTACTCCTACCCGTTGTCCACAGAGGACGCCACCGCGCTGGTGGACCACTTCATCGACGTCTACGCGCCTTCCCGCAGCGCCAACAACAAGCTGCGCCAGTTCGCCGGGTTCATCGTCGACGGTCCTGAGTACCTGACGGTGTTCGACGGCGCGACGGGACGCGAACTGCAGACGATCAGGTACGAGCCCGGCCGCACCGACGACGGGCTCATGTGGGGCGACTACGCCATGCCCCGCATCGAACCGGGCAACCGCGTCGACCGGTTCCTGTCCGGAGTCGCCTACCTGGACGGCAAGCGGCCGTCCGCGATCTTCGCCCGCGGCTACTACACCCGCTCCACCGTCGCGACGTACGACTGGGACGGCAGGCGGTTGAAGAAGCGCTGGCTCGTCGACAGCGGCTGGGTCCCGATGACGAACCCGTTCCGCGACACCCCGCACGGCCGTGACGGCACCAATCCCAGCCACGCCGAGCTCACCACGCAGGGTTCCCACTCGTTGAGCGTCGCCGACGTGGACGGCGACGGCAGGCAAGAGATCATCTACGGTGGAGCGACGCTCGACGACGACGGTTCGCTCGAGTACAGCTCGGTCGGCGTGCTGCCACCCGGCAGCGTCGATCCGGGAGCCGCGGTTCGGGTCGGTCACGGTGATGCCCTGCACGTCACCGACATCGACCCGAACCGCCCCGGACTCGAGATCTACATGGTCCACGAGGGTGCCAGGTACGCCCCGTACGGCTACGCCCTGCGGGACGCGCGCACCGGCGAGACGATCTACGGCGCGTACTCCGGCACGGACACCGGCCGCGGCATGGTCGGCGACGTCCGCCCGGACGTGCGCGGTCTCGAGACGTGGGCGTCCATGCCGAACGGCTCGGACTCCGCCGGCATCTGGAGCGCGGACGGCCAGCAGCTCGAAAGACGTTCCCCCGGAACGAACATGAGCATCCGCTGGGCGGGCGATCTGACCACGCAGATCGTGAACGGCGCCCAGGACGTGACGCCCACCGTCGACGACTGGCGGCGCGGCACGCTGCTCACCGCCACCGGCACTCGCGCCAACAACGGCACCAAGGGGAATCCGTCGCTCGTGGCCGACGTCTTCGGCGACTGGCGCGAGGAGCTGATCATGCGCACGCAGGACAGCTCGGCGTTGCGCTTCTACCTCAGCACCGAACCGACGAACCACAAGATGTACACGCTCATGCACGACCGCCAGTACCGCGTCGAGGTCGCCCGCCAGCAGACCACCTACAACCAGCCGTCGTACCCGAGCTTCTACTTCGCCTCGGACGTCGACTGGTCGCGCGTTCCCCTGCCCTCGCGCTGAAAGGTGTCACCGTGAAACTCCTGGTCGCAGCAACGGTTCTCGTCAGCAGCGTCGTGATCACACCGGCGGCCTCCGCGGCGAGCGCGCCCAACGACCCGAACGTGAAGTACTTCGGCCGCTGGAACACGAGTTCGCCGAGCGCCTACGTCTCCGAGTGGGCGGGCGCCTACCTCGTCGTCGGCTTCACCGGACGCACCGTGAAGCTCAAGCAGCGCCGCACGATCGACTTCTTCGTCAGCATCGACGGCGGCCCCGACGTGGCGTACAAGAACGTGAGCGGCACGGTCAACCTCACGCCGACCCCGCTGGCCGCGGGCAACCACACCCTGCGCGTCTCCTACCGCCCGATCGCGGGCTCGTACAAGGGCGACGCGGTGTACCAGGGCATCGAGATCGACAGCGGCGCACGAACCTTCGCCCCGACCGTGCCGTCGAAGATCATCGAGTTCGTCGGCGACTCCATCACCGTCGGCCAGCAGTCGTCGAAGCAGGCACTCACGGCCTACGGCTGGCTCACCGGCGAGAAACTCAGGACCGGCCACACCCAGATCGCGGTGGGCGGCGCCTGCCTGCACCCGGCGGCCGACGGCTGCCTGAGCATGCGCGAAGGCTTCCTGCGCACGGGCCTCAACCTGGACGCGCCGGCGTGGAACTTCGGCCGGTACAAGGCGAACGCCGTCGTGATCAACCTCGGCACGAACGACGTCGGGCACAGCGTCACCAAGGATCAGTTCCGCACCTCCTACGTCACGCTGCTGCGGCGGGCGCGGGAGAAGTACCCGACGGCGGCGATCTTCGCGCTGGGCACGTTCCGCAAGCGGTACCTGCCGGAGACGCAGGCGGCGGTGCAGACGCTGGTCGACGGTGGGGACCGCAACGTCCAGTTCGTCGACACCACCGGCTGGATCGACGAGGCCACGGACACCACCGACAACGTGCATCCCAACGACCAGGGGCACCGCAAGATCGCCGACCGTCTCGCACCGATCGTCGGCGCGAAGATCTAGGCGGGCTGCCAAGAGTCCTGTCCGCTACTGCTCCTGTTTGGCGCGAAAAGCACGTTCTGGCCATCTATCGGCCCCAATGTCACGTTCGCGCCAAACGGGCCTGGGGAGCGAACGTGACGTTCGGGCGATCTAGCGGCCCGAACGTGCTTTTCGCGCCAAAACCGGGCAGCGACGGTGCGGACAGGAGTTTTGGCCTGGTGCTTAGGGGCCGGGCCCGACGTGGATGAAGGGAACCTTCATCCACCGAGATCAGGGCGAGGCGAAGCTCGGGTGCGGCGGCTGGTTGTAGGCGGTGTTCTGCCACGCCACCGCCTCCCGGTACTGCCGGTCCTCCATCAGCGAGGGCCGCCGGATCGTCGTCGGCTCGGTTGTGGAGTAGATCCGCAGCGCCCGGCTGTCCGAGGTGCGCCAGATGACCTCCTCGCGCCAGTCGCCGAGGATGTCCGCCTGCAACGCCGGCGTGGACTTGGTGCCGTTGTTGGAGGCCACGCCCGAACCGGTGAGCAGCCGCGTGTCGCCGTTGGGGCCGTACTTGTCGATCGTGGTGCCGTTGAGCAGCTCGCGCTGTGCGTCGCCGTCCCACCAGATCACGAAGTTGATCGAGCCCGGCTTGCGTGCCGCGACCTGGGCTCCCGTGGTCGCCGACCGGAGCCCGCCGACCGACGCCGACCACGCCTCCGCACCGGGGTTGCCGGCCCAGATGTCCGCGGCCACCGCCCGGCCGTTGTCGCAGCCGCACGTCGGCGCGCTCCACAGGATCTGGCCGGTGCGCGCGTCGCCCATCCAGTGCGAGACCTCGGTGGTCCACTCCGAGGGCTTGAAGACCTCGAGGCCCGGCCTGGACGGGATGAAGTCGCCGACGTGCAGCGCGTCGCCGTGGTGGGTGTTGTTCTGCCACAGGCCACGCCCGTTGTCGTCGATCGCCATCGAGCCGTAGATGATCTCGTCGCGGCCGTCGCCGTCCACGTCGGCCACCGACAGCTGGTGGTTTCCCTTGCCCTCCCAGGCCGGCCGGTTCGACTGCGCCGCCGAGTCGAACGTCCAGCGCTGGGTGAGCTGCCCGCCGCGGAAGTCCCACGCCGAGATCACGCTGCGGGTGTAGTAGCCGCGCGCCATGACGATGCTCGGCCGCGACCCGTCCAGGTAGGCCGTGCCCGCCAGGAACCGGTCGACGCGGTTGCCGTAGCTGTCGCCCCACGACGAGACGTTTCCCCGTGGTGGCACGTAGTTCTCGGTGTCGAGCACGGCGCCGTCCGTGCCGCGGAACACCGACAGGAACTCCGGTCCCGTCAGGATGTAGCCGTCCGCGTTGCGGTGGTCGGCGTTCGCGTTGCCGATCACCTGCCCGGTGCCCGACCGGGTGCCGTCCGCGGTCTTCACGGCGATCTCGGCCCTGCCGTCGCCGTCGTAGTCGAAGACCTGGAACTGCGTGTAGTGCGCGCCGGCGCGGATGTTGCGGCCGAGGTCGATGCGCCACAACCGCGTGCCGCTGAGCTTGTACGCGTCCAGGTACACGTTGCCCGTGCGACCCGCCTGCGCGTTGTCCTTGGCGTCCGCGGGATCCCACTTGAGGACGATCTCGTACTCGCCGTCGCCGTCCAGGTCGCCGACCGACGCGTCGTTCGCCACGTAACCGGATCCAGGGCTCTGGATCGGCACGTCCCTGCTGGTCGCCAGGGTGCCGACGGACCGCGTGGCCGCCGATTCCACGCCTCCCCCGCTCACCTGGCGCACCGAGTAGGACGCGTTCGCGGGCGCTCCCGCGTCGAGATAGCTCGTCGCCGTCGTCACCGGCGCGCGGTTGACCTTCACCCCGTCGCGGTAGACGTTGAACGCCACGTCCGCGGCGTCGGAGCCGAGCAGCCGCCACGAGACGAAGTTGCCGTCGCCGCGGACCGACCGGATGCTGACGAGCCCGCGGTCCGACCCTGTTCCGGCCGCGAGCGCGGGAACACCGCCCGCGACGAGGATCGCGGCGAGCGCTGTTCCGAGCGCTCGCGTGATCTTTTTCATGGACCTCGCCCTTCTACGAAATTGAAACGTTTCATCAGAAGAACATTAGCGTCGAATGAATCGAACACAACGCGACCGGAACCTTCGACCGAATTCGACGACGAAAAATGGGTCAGGATCGCTGTGAACGTTCACAGCGATCCTGACCCAACGGTTGAGCGGCCCTGGATCACGGCATCGCGCACGGCCGATCGTTGAGCGTGAACGACACCGGCTTGGTGTTCGTGCCCGTCCAGCTCGCGGTGAACCCGAAGCCGACGGTCGCGTTCGGTGCGATGTCCTTGTTGTAGCCCTGGTCCGCCACCGTCACCGCCGCACCGGTCTGGGTGTGCTTCCCGTTCCACAGCTGGGTGATCACCTGGCCGTTGGCGAACGTCCACTTGAGAGTCCAGCCGCTGATGGCCGTCGAGCCGGTGTTGATGATGTCGACACCGCCCTGGAAGCCACCAGGCCACTGGTGCGGCACGGTGTACTTGACCGCGCACCCCGTCCCCGGAGGCGGGCCCGTCGTGGTCGTAGTCGTGGTGGTCGTCGTCGTGGTCGTGGTCGTGGTCGTTGTGGTGGGCGGAGTTCCGGTCATCTCGCCGAGCACGACACCGCGGCCGTTGGTGCCGAGGTAGACGCGGCCGTACACCCGCGGGTCACCGGTGATCGCGTCCCCGATGTTGCCGTACTGGTGGCGGTCGTCGTTGATCCGAACCCAGCTCGCCCCCGTGTCGTCCGAACGGAAAACGCCCTTGACCCCACCGGTTTCGCCGATCAGGTACAGCGCAGGGTAGGTGCGTCCGGCCGCGGCCTTGCCGAAGCCGATGTTCAGCGAGCTCGCCACCCCGGAGACCTTCGCGAAGCTCGCGCCGGAGTCCGTGGAGTGCCACAGCCCGCCCGTGCCGGTGAGCCAGACGTCACCTTCCCTGCCCGCCACGGCCTGGAACCGCGCCGAGTCCGGCAGCCCGGTCGCGGCCGTCGCCGTGAACGTCGCGCCACCGTTGGTGCTCACGTAGAACTTCCCGGCGGAGAACCCGTAGAACTTCATCGGGTTCACCCGGTCCGACTCCACGACCGCGCCCGCCGGGATGCCCGTCGAGGCCGTCCACGAGTTGCCGAAGCCGACGGCGTGGTGCACGCCGGCGCCGGTGGGACTCCAGACGAACCTGCTGCCGTTCGCCGCCGCGGCGACCGTGCCGCCACCGGTCACGCCGCCGGGCTCCTGGCCCTGGAACCAGTTCGCGCCGCCGTCGGTCGAGAACGCCACGCGGTTGTCGTTGGGCCTGCTCGACTTGTCGAAGTCGCCGACCCGCACCATCGTCGCGGGCGTCAGCTCGGCGAAGTCCAGGCTGCGCGTGGTGGTGAAGTAGGGCTGGGTGAACATCCTGGCGGGCACCGCGTCCAGGCGGTCGTGCCGGAAGCCACCGATGTCGCCGAGCGCGCTGATCAGCGGCGGGCCCGACGGCGGGCTGATCAGGTCGTTCACCGCGGTCTCCTCGAGCCCGGCGGCCATCGGCCTGATCGTGAACTGGGTGCCGCGGTCCCACGCGGTGAGGTCCGTGGTGCCGTAGATCGTCGCGCCCGTGCCGTACATCATCCGGTCGGAGTTGAACGGGTCGATCTCCACCGACTCGGTCATCCAGCCGAGCTTCGGGGACGTCTCGGGCGGCGCAGGAGTCGCGCCGAGGTCGAGCCACGGCGAGGCGCTGATGTCCATCTTGTAGCGGAAGCTGCGGTTCGGATAGCTGGTCCAGTCCCAGATCCGCGTCCACGTGGCGCCGTAGTCGGTGCTGCGGAAGAACGTCACGTCCGGCCACCACGCGATCTGGGTGGCGACGATGAGCGTGCCGGGCTTCTTGCGGTCGACGGTCAGGCCGCTGTAGCCGAACGTGTTGTCGGCGCTGGTCGACGGCACCGGGCTGATCCGCGTCCACGCGCCGGTCGCGGTGTCGAGCTTCCAGACGTCACCCTTGCCGCCGTCGTAGGGACCGCCGGTGTCGCTCGTGGCGAGGTAGAGCGTGTCGCCCTGGAGAACTCCCTTGTGCGGCAGGAAACCCGTCGGCTGCCCGGCCACCCGTTCCCACGTCGTGCCGCCGTTCGTGCTGCGGTAGACGTTGTTCTCCTTGTCCGCGACGCCCACGTAGATGGTCTGCGTCGCCGAGCCGGCCGATCCGGTGCGCGGGTCGAACGTCACCCACAGCACGCCCTGGTTGTCGGTGAGGTAACCGTTGGGGTCGTTGGGGTCCTGGACGTAGTTGCCGGCGTTCGGGAACGCCGTGACCTTGTTCCAGGTCGCGCCGAAGTCCGTGCTGCGCCACAGGCCCTTGCCGCTGGGCGCGCCGAAGTACAGCACGCTGTTGCGGTTCGGGTCGATCGCGAGCCGCTCCCCCATGCCCCGGCCGGGCATGTTGCCGCCGACCTTGAACGGCAGTTGCGCGGCCTGCCAGGTGGTGCCGCGGTCGGAGGAGCGCAGGATCGCGCCGTTGTTGGGGTCCCAGCTGTTGGTGTACATGCCGGCGGCGACGTACACGCGGTTCGGGTCGACGGCGTCGGTCGCGAGGCTCGCGACCCCGTTGAGGCCCCAGTTGTCGAGTCCGACGTGGTCGAGCAGCGGGATCCATCTGTTCGTCTGCGGGTTCAACCGGTACGCGCCACCGATGTCGGTGCGCGCGTAGACCAGGTTCGGTTCGCTCTGGTTGAACACGATTCCGGGGACGAACCCGCCGCCCGCTATTTCGACGTTGCCCCACGAGTAGGTCTCGGCCGCGGCCGCGGAACGGTCCGCGCCCGCCGTGTGTGCCACCACGACGAGCGCGGCCGTCGTCACCGCCGCCAGTGCGCCTGCGAGAGCTCTCCGCATCGAGAAATCCCTTCTCGGCTATTTTCGCGAAGTGTCCGGCGGCGCTCTCTTCAGTTCAATCAACACTGACATTTTCGAGTCGATTCGACCGCTGACCGTGGTCGAATTCACGCTTGCGGGTGACGCATGCGAGTACGCGGGGAGCTTTCGTACTCTCCTGGAGGACGGAGGGGCCCCGCGTGCGGCCAGATCACGGGGACGGTGCTTTGGCGAACACCTCGATCTCACCGAGGGTCAGGTAGCCGGAAGGACGGGCGGTCAGCACGACCCTGACGGCGGTCGCGGGAGGTGAGGGGTTCAGCACCACGTCCGTCACCAGGCCGGTGACCTCGACCTCGCCGCTCGCGTCGGCCCACGTGCCGTCGGCCGTGCGCACCTGGACCTTGACGCTCTTGGCGATTCCACCGTCACCGTCGCGGTAGGAGTGCACCGCGACCCGTGTGAGATCACGTGTTTTCTGGAAGGTGAACGTGATCGTGTCGGACGGATTCTTGGTGCCGGACCTCCAGTTCGACCACGCTTTCTCCTCGGTGACGCCGTTGCGCAGACGGTCCGCGGAGTAGCCGGACTCGGTGTACGTCGCCGCGACCGTCGCGTCCGGTGCCGCGTTCACCTCGACGGGTTCGGTGACCTCGACGACGGCCGTGGCGGCGACGGTGCTGCCGTCGACGACCTGGGCGCGGCCGTTCACGGTGACGGTGCCGACGTGGTCGAACACCGCCGCGTCCCACGTGACGGGGAGCTCGGCCTTACCGCCGCGCTTGCCGATTCCCGTGACGGTGGCGGGAAGGTCCGGCCGTCCGCCGACGTAGGTCCTCGCGCGGGCGGGCAGGGTCGAGGCGATCGTGTCGACGGTGACCACGGCCAGCGCGGAGTGCTTGCGGCCCAGCACGTCCGTCGCCGTGCCGTGCACCCGCACGGTGCCGGGACGTTCCCACATCAGGTCCGGCGGGACGTTCCACACCACCGGCAGAGCGCCTCGCGGTCCGTCCGGGTGCACCGGCGTCACGGTCTGCGGCAGCACGGGCCGCAGCTTCGGCACCGTGAACACGGCGGCGTCCTGGGTCCGCAGCACGGTTTCGTCGACCGGGGTCCACCGCTGGCTCGCGCCCGAGGTGGGGGTCTTCGCCGACACGGTCTCGCCGGTCGCCTCGATCAGTGTGCCGGTGGTGGCGTTGACGAACGTCCAGGTGCCGTCACCGGTCGTGGACATGATCCACTGTGCGGCGGTGTCCCCGGACTGCAGGACGACGGCCTCACCCGAGGCCGCCAGCCGGGTGCCGGTCACCGCGTTGACGATCTCGTACCGCTCCCGGTTCCCGTTGCCGTGCCCCAGCTTCCGCACCGACCACAGCTGTCGTGCACTGGCGGTGTCGGTGGGGCGCAGGACGGCCTTCGACCAGTCGTCGGACGGCGTGATCGACCTGCCGCCCGCACCGATCCGGTACACGTGACCGGGCTGCACGAGCGCGGCGTCACCGGACACCCCGGCCACGCCGTCGACGAGGAACGTCGTGACGGACTTCGCCGGAACCGCGAGCGTCGCGGCCTTTCCTGCCACCGGCACGGGCTTGCCGCGCACGAGGGCACCGGCCGCGTTCGTGACAACCGGCGTCACCTTCGCCAGCGGCGACACGAGACCGAACCGGGAGAAGTCGAGGGTCACCGTGCGTTCGGTGTTGCCGTTGTTCACGTGCACCACGGTCGCGTCCAGGCCGAACCGTTTCACCGCGGCGACGCTGGACGGGTCGTCTGTCTTGACGAACCTGTCGCCCGGCCGGACGAAGTGGGTGAAGTTGCGGATGGTGTTGAACTTGGAGTTCGTCCTGATCGGGCAGGTCTCCAGGGTGTCGGATGCCGTGCAGTTGAACGGGACGTGGACGCTGCCCCAGTTCTTGCCCGCGGCCTGCTGCGGGATCGAGTCCTCGATCGGCTGCCAGAACACCCAGGCCGACGGTTCGAGCTCGCGGATGTCCTCGAGCATCCGGGTGGCGATGCCCAGACCGGGTTCCATGCCGGTGTAGTCGGTGGTGCCGTTGCCCCAGGTGCCCTCGACCTCGCTCATGTAGAGCTTCTCGCCGGCACCCTTGGCGATGTCGCGCACGCTGGTGCGCTGGCCCGTGCCGTAGGTGTGCACGTTGAGCTGGTCGATCACGTCCCGCGCCGGGCCGTAGCCGTTCCAGTTGCGCACGAACGTGCCCGGGTTGGTTTCGTCCATTGCGGACACTTTCACTCTCGACCTGAGCTGGTCGAGCGCGCGCCGCGTGGCGAGCAGGACCTCCTGTTGCAGCTCGGGTCCGGCGTGCGCGCCTTCCTGACGTCCACCGGTCGGCTGGCCGTCCGGGCCGAGCTGGGTGCCCCAGTAGTTCGTGTTGGGTTCGTTCAACGGCGCGAGCGTGTCGAACTTGATGCCGTGCGAGCGTTCGATGTGCTGGGTGACCCGAGCCAGGTAGGTGGCGAAGTCGTCGACGCGGTCCCGGCGGATCTGGTCGGTGTTCGCGTCGAAACCGCCGGAGACGTACCCGCTGACGGTCTGGAACCACGGCGGTGAGTTGCTGAACGCCTCCCACTTCGTGACCTTGCGCTTGACCTGGTCGATCCACCAGCGCTGGTTGGCGTCCGCGTCGAGGTTCCAGTGGCCGGGGTTGTCCGCGCGCCACCAGTCCACGTCGGTGCGCGTCGTGCCGGGAGGGGCTTTCCAGAAGCCCTCCATCGTCGCGCCGCGCTTCATGTAGTCCTGGCGGACGTCGGGTGCGTTGCCACCGCCGATGTTGTACCGCGCGATGTTCAGGCGCAGGCCGTCCTCACCGAACAGCAGGTCGACGAGCTTGCGGCGGATCGGCTCGGGATAGCCGCCGGTGGCGTTGGCGAACCAGACCAGGCTCGTCCCCCAGCCCTCGAACTCCGGCTGCTGGTAGGACGGGTCGATGCGGACCGTGACCCCGTTCTGCGGCAACGGTTCCGCCGCCGCTTCCGGTGTGGCGAGACCAGCCGCGACGAGGACGGCGGCGAGCAGCAATCTCGCCATGTCAGCCTCCGAGGCGGAAGTCGGCAACGCGGATCGGGGACGGGGTCGTGCCGCTGGACGTCTGCTGGTACTGCACCGACAGGATTCCCAGTGACGCGACGCGGGAGGTGTCGACGTTGACCTCACCGAACGCCTGCAGCGACGGGCGGTCGAACACCGTCGTCCAGTCGGTCCAGCCGCTCGCCTTGCTCGCCGCCACGATCCTGCCGCGCGGCATCACCAGGTACGCGTTGTCGTTGCGGTCGAGCACGATCTTGGTGCGCTGCGTGTGGTTCGGCGCGATCGGAACCTCCATCTTGGTCCACTTGCCGTCCGCACCGCGGAAGACGTGGAACGTGCGGCCGTACTGGGCGCGCTGCTGCGCGTAGTTCGACACGCACTGGGTGAACCGGCCCGGCACGTAGCTGATCACCACGTGCGGGCGGCCGTCGGCGTCGACGGCCTGGCTCTCCTGGTTCATCAGGCCGTGGTTCGGGTCGAGCGGGTCGACCACCAGGCCGGGCGAGTTCACGTTCACGGGACTGGACCCCGTCGTGCCCACCGCGGCGCCGGCACCGTTGCGCCACGTCCGCCCGCGGTCGTCGCTGTAGACGTAGCCGGTGTCGTGGTTGGTCAGCCCGCCGGAGTTGCACAGCACGCCCGTGTTGCCCTCACGCCAGGTGAAAGCAGCGTGCAACCGTCCACTCCGGTCGTAGTTCAGGCCGTGCAGGTACATGTTCCTGGTGTTCGACACGACGCCGTTCGGGCCGGTGTACGACCCGGTCGCGGACGACCAGCCGCCGAGCTTGCTCCACGTTCCGCCGGAGTACTCGGCCAGCTCGTTGACGCCGTTGCCCGAACCACCGGTGCGGTAGCTGAACTGCAGCCTGCCTTCCGGCGTCACGACGAACTGCGGGTACGTCATCGACCCGAGCTCGACGCCGCCCAATGTCCGCTGCACCGCGCCGAAGGACTCGGCGGTCCACGGTTGCGCGCCGATCGCGAGGCCCGGCTTGGACTTCAGGTAGAACAGACGCGTGTTGTGCGTGTCCAACGCGACGTGGATCGTGTTGTCCTGCGGGGAGATCCCGATGGAGATCACGTTGTGCGAGTCGTCGACGCTGAGCCGGTGCGGCAGGACCACGGTCTCCCACCGCGTGCTGCCGAGACTCCGCCGCGCGATGACGGCGTTGCGGCTCCCGGTGTACCACGTGGCGTACTGACGCCCCATGTACGTGACGATCGCGTCCTGCTGGAACGAGTTGTTGTTCACCACCCCGTCGTACGAGACGAAGTACAGCGCGGACGAATCGAGCAGCGTGTCGCCCACGAGGCTGACCGCCGGTGCCGCCAGGGGTGCCGCGTTTCCGGGTACTGCCACCGACGCCAGCAGCACCGCGGCCGCCAGCACGACCGGCGCTGTTCTGCGTTTCATCTTGCACGTCCTCTTCGTCGAGGGGGCCTGCTGATCGGCAGCGTGCAGTCGAACAAAGTCGAACGCAAGACAGTCCTCGTTCGATAACACCGTTCGAACCTGTGAAGGGCGCGGACCTCGCGGCCCCTTGTCGCGTTCGACCGCGATCTGTTCACTTGTGTTCATTTCTGTCTGAACATGGAGGTTCAGCGTGCGGCGCGCGATTGTTCTTGCGACAGTCATGTTGGTTGCGGCAGGTTCGATGACCCCGATCGCCGCCGCCGTCGATCCTCCACCTGACGTGCACACCTATCTCGAAGATCCGCGCAAGATCGCCGAGGGGCAGGAGCCGCACCACGCGTTGCTGCTCCCCCAGGCCGACGTCGCCGGGGCCGTGCGCGGGGACGAGCGCACGCCGTTCACGCAGTCGCTCGACGGCAAGTGGCGGATCTCCATGGCGGACAAGCCCGCCGACGTTCCGGCGCGGTTCTACGCCGACGACTACGACACGTCCGGCTGGCGCACGGTCACCGTGCCGCACACCTGGCAGACCGACGGCCTGGATCACCCGATCTTCCGCAACATCGCCACCGAGGTCCAGCCGGACGACCCGCCCCGCGTTCCGCGCGACGTCAACCCGACGGGCGCGTACGTCCGCGACTTCGACGTGCCGGCCGACTGGACGAAGCGCGAGACGTTCCTGCGCTTCGAGGGCGTGACGTCGGGCTACTTCGTGTGGGTCAACGGGAAGTACGTCGGCTACGACCAGGGCGGCTACACCCCGGCCGAGTTCGACATCTCCTCGGCGCTGCGGCCCGGCCGCAACAAGGTCGCCGTGCAGGTCCACCGCTGGAGCGCAGGTTCCTACCTCGAGGACTACGACCAGTGGCGCTACAGCGGGATCTTCCGCTCGGTGTCGCTGTACTCGACGCCCGCCACGTACATCCAGGACGTCACGCTCAAGACCGACCTCGACGCCACCTACACCGACGCGACGCTCACCGCGGACGTCGAGCTCGGGCACAAGCCCGGCGGCACCGCCGGCACGCACAAGGTCACCGCCAGTCTGCGTGACGCCAAGGGCACCGAGGTCGGTTCGGCCAGCCAGGACACCGACGGCAGCACGGCACGGATCACGTTGCCGGTGCGCAACCCCGCCAAGTGGACCGACGAGACGCCGAACGTCTACACCGTCGTGCTGACGCTCACCGCGCCCGACGGCGAGGTCACGCACATCACCAGTGACACCACGGGCTTCCGCAAGATCGAGATCAGGAACAAGACGCTGCTGGTCAACGGCAAGCGCGTGCTGTTCAAGGGCGTCAACCGCGCCGAGACCGACCCCGAGCACGGCCGGCACGTGCCGCGCAAGGCCCAGGAACGCGACGTGGAGCTGATGGAGCAGCTCAACGTCAACGCCGTCCGCACCTCCCACTACCCGAGCGACCCGTACTTCTACGACCTCGCCGACAAGCACGGCATCTGGATCGACGACGAGGTCGACATCGAGACCCACAACCACGAGAACTGCTCGCGGTGGTGCCAGGCCAACCAGCCGGAGTGGCGCGACACGTTCATGGACCGCATGATCGGCATGGTCGAGCGGGACAAGAACCACCCGAGCGTCTTCCTGTGGGACACGGGCAACGAGGCCGGACTCGGCGCGCACCACTACGACATGGCGAAGTGGGTCAAGGCCGCCGACCCGTCGCGGCCGATCTACCACCAGTCCAACAACCCCGACGGTGACGCGCCGTTCGCCGACGTGTGGGGCCCGCGCTACCCGTCGCCGGAACGGTTCGCCGAGCAGGCGAAGAGCACGACCAAGCCGTTGATCTTCGGCGAGTACGCGCACGCGATGGGCAACAGCCTGGGGAACTTCCGGGAGTTCTGGGAGATCATCCGGGCCAACCCGGCGACCCAGGGCGGCTTCATCTGGGACTGGGCCGAGCAGAACATCAAGCAGAAGACCCGGATCGCACCCGACACGTCCGGCAACAACATCACCGCGATGCTCGCCGGGGCGCCGAAGCTCGTCGACGGTCACCGCGGCAAGGCGTTGTCGTTGTCCGGCCTGGACGACTGGGTCGAGGTCTACCGCGACCGCAAGCTCGACATCACCGGCACGGCGCTGACGCTCGACGCGTGGGTCAAGCCGGGCAAGTGGACCGGCCAGTTCCCGATCATCGCCAAGGGCGACCACCAGTGGACGCTCAAGATGAAGAACGAGACCACGCTCGAGTTCTTCATCCACAGCGGCACCTGGCGGGCCGTGCAGGCGAAGGTGCCGGCCGACTTCTACGGCAAGTGGCACCGGGTCAGCGGCACGTACGACGGCACCGCGCTGCGGCTCTACCTCGACGGCGCCGAGGTCGGCACGCTGCCGTTCACGGGCACGATCGACCACTCGGCGGCGGACGTGAACATCGGCCGCGACTTCGAGATGTCGTGGAACGACCCGTCGACGGTCGGCTGGCTGTCCCGCGGTGATGTCGACGACGTGCGGATCTACGACCGGGCGCTGTCGGCGACCGAGCTCAACGCCGCTACTCCTGTGGGCGGTGCCGTGCTGGCGCTGGACTTCGACAGCGTGCAGGAACGCGGCACGCACTTCGCCTACGGCTCCACACTGTCCGGTGTGGACGGTTTGATCAACACCGACCGCACGACGCAGCCGGAGACGCTGCAGATGGCGTGGGCGCACCAGCCGATCCGGTTCGCCTACTCCGGCGGGGTGTTGTCGGTGACCAACGAACGGCAGTTCAGCGGCACCGACGACCTCACGTTGCGGTGGCGGGTCACCGAGGGCTCGCGGACGGTCAAGAGCGGCGAGCAGCCGTTGCGGGTCGCCGCCGCCACGACCGCGCCGATCTCGCTGCCGGTGCCGGTCAACGACGCCGACCGCGAACGGTTCCTGACCGTCGAGACGGTCCAGCACGGCGGGCACGTGCTCGCCCACGACCAGTTCTCGCTGGGTGGCAGCCGGGTGCCGGGTCTCGACAAGGCGCCGCTCGACTGGCTCGTCGTGTTCACTCACGAGGACGCGAACAAGGTCACGGCATCCGCTGCCGGTACGACCTACACGGTCGACAAGAAGACCGGTGTGCTCACCTCCATCAAGTCGTGGGGCAAGGAGCTGCTCGCCAGCGGCCCGAAGCTCGACGCGTGGCGGGCGCCGATCAGCAACGAGACCTACACGTGGGGCCGTGCCGAGGGCGAGGACTGGCGCAAGGCGGGCCTCGACCGGCTGGAGACCACCGTGGCCGGTGTGCGGGTCGAGAAGGACGGTCTCAAGACGACCCGGATCGTCGTGGACAGCAAGGTCGCCGCACCCGGTGTGACCGGGGCGTGGTTCGACCAGACGATGGTGTACTCGGTGGACTCGGCCGGCGTGCTGCGGCTCGGCCACCGGGTGACGCCGCAGGGTTCGATGCGGACACTGCCCTACCTGCCGCGCATCGGCGTCCAGCTGTCGGTGCCGGACCGCTACTCGGAGTTCGCCTGGTACGGCCGGAAGGCGGAGAGCTACGTCGACCGCAAGGACGGCACGCCGATCGGGGTGCACTCGAGCTCGGTGGCCGACCAGTACGTCCAGTACCACCGTCCGCAGGACCACGGCAACCACACCGACACCCGGTGGGCGCTGCTCACCGACGGCCGCACGTCCGGCCTGCTGGTGTCGGGCGCGAAGGACGTCAGCGTGACGCAGTACGACGACCTCGAACGGGCCGCGTACCCGTTCATGTTGCAACGCAACAAGGGGTACTTCACACTGCACGCCGACCACGCCGTGACCGGTGTCGGTGACACACCGAACCCGGTGCGGCAGCGCAGCCAGGTCCGGCCCGACTCCACCTACGAGTACACGCTCACGCTGCGGCCGCTGACGTCGCAGGAGGCCTGGTCGGGCAAACCGGCGGGTGCCTGACGGGAAGGGGTGGCCCCGGATCTTCGGGGTCGCCCCTTTCTCATGCCCAGGTCTGTCCGATGTGGACTTCGCAGGTTCATCCGAACGGACTGTTGACCACGGTGAGCCACTCGTGAGACACGAAGTGCTCGCCGCGATTCTCATCTTTCCACCGTCCAGTAAAGAGTCTCTGTGGCACAACGGGTTCGTCCGTTCGACAGAGGTTCGACGACGGTTCGACAGGGCGTGAACAATCTGAGGGGGTGTCTCGTTCAGAACGGGTGACCGCGCTTCGCTCATGGAAGGGCACCCGCAGTGAATGCCGTGTTCCAGGACTCCGCCCTGCGCGATCTGCCGCCGGTGGACCGCGCCTTGTTCCAGTCGTTCGGCGCCGGACCTGTCCGGACACCACCGTTCCACCACATCCACCACGCCGTGGAGAAACAGGCGTTGCTGCATCCGGACCTGACCGCTGTGGAGCATCTCGGCGAGTCCGTGACCTACGCCGAACTCGACCGCAGAGCGGAACTGCTCGCCGAGTTCCTCAGCCGCGCAGGAGTGCGTCCCGGTGACCGGGTCGGACTGTTCCTCACCCGGTCGATCTCGATGGTCGTCGGAATCCTGGGCGTGCTCAAGGCGGGTGCGGCCTACGTCCCGCAGGACGTGCGCATCGCACCGGAAGTCCACTTGCGACACATCGTCCGCACCGCGCGCATCGACTTCGTGCTCACCACCAGCGAGCACGAGGCCGCGCTGCCCGACAACCTCGGCACGATCATCGCAATAGACCGCGTGCCGCACTCGGGCGACTTCCACCGGACCATCACCGAGGACTCCGCGGTCGCCGCCGTCATCTTCACCTCCGGCACGACGGGACGTCCCAACGGGGTGCAGGTCACGCACGCCAACCTGTGCAACGTCCTGCTGACCGCGCCCGGATGTCTCGGCGTCAGGCCCGGCACCAGGGTGTCGCAGCTGCTGAACATCGCCTTCGACATGGCGATGTGGGAGGTCCTCGGCACGCTGGCCCACGGCGGCACGCTCGTCGTCCGCGGCAGCGACATCGAGGCGACGGCGAGCACGGTGGACGTGGTCATCGCCACGCCCAGCGTGCTGGCGTCGCTGGATCCCGTCGTGTGCAAGGGAGTTCGGACGGTCGCGGTGGCCGGTGAGCGGTGTCCGCAGTCACTGGCCGAGGCGTGGGCACGTCAGGCCACCTTCCACAACGCGTGCGGGCCCACCGAGGTCACGATCGTCAACACGGTCCAGCGCTACGAACCAGGCGGCCCGCTGACCATCGGCAGGCCCGTGCCGAACACCACTGTGTACGTGCTCGACGAGGACCTGCGGCCGTGCCGGATCGGTGAGGTCGGCGAGATGTGGGCGGGCGGTGAGTGCGTGACGGCGGGCTACCTGGGAGATCCCGAGCTGACGGACGCTCGCTACCGGCCTGACCCGTTCCTGGGCGGCGACCACGTGATGTTCCGGACCCGTGATCTCGGGCGGTGGACGCGTGACGGCCAGCTGGAGCACCACGGCCGCACCGACGACCAGGTGAAGGTCCGCGGGTTCCGGGTCGAGCTCGACGCCGTGACGTCGGCGCTGGAGGGCGCGGTGGACTGCAACCGGGCCACGACGTTGCTGCACAACGGCAAGCTCGTCGGGTTCATCAGCCCGGCCAGCGCGGCGCCGGAGCAGGCCCGCAGAGCCGTCGCGGAACGGCTGCCGTACTACTGCGTGCCCACGCTGATCGTGCCGGTCGACACGCTGCCGACGACGGACCGCGGCAAGGTCGACCGGCGGGCACTGCTGTCGCGTTTGGACGGACAGAAGGAAACGGTGGCATGACCTCAGTTCGCGCCGTTGCGCTCCCACCCGCCGACCGCTCGTGGCGCACGCTCCTGCGCCGCCGGCCGTTCACCCACCACAACCGGCTCGTCGCCCTCGTCGTGCTGGTCAACCTCGGTTTCCTGGGGTGGTGGGGCGGCGACACCGACCGGGTCACCGCCCTGGTGGTCGCCAACCTGACGCTCGCCGCCCTCATCCGCCAGCAGCTCGTGATCAACCTGCTCTTCTGGCTCGCCACCAGCGCACCGAAGCACTGGCCGTTGCGGCTCCGCTGGACGCTCGGCAAGGTCTACCACTTCGGCGGCCTGCACGTCGGTGCGGCGATCTGCGCCACGGCCTGGTTCCTCGTCCTCGCGGCCACGACGACCGGACCGCCGCTCGTCCTCGCGCTGACCTGGACGATCATGGCCGTCCTCGTGACGCTGGTGGTGCTCGCACTCCCCCGCCTGCGGGCCAAGCACCACGACCTGTTCGAGCGGGCGCACCGCTTCGGCGGCTGGTCGGTGCTCGTGCTGTTCGGGGTGCTGGCGGCGGTGTCCAACCCGGTCTTCCTCTGGCCGCTCGCCCTCGTGGTGGCGAGCGTGGTCCTGCCGTGGCTGAGACTGCGGCGGGTCCCGGTGCACATCGTCAGCCCGTCACCGCACGTGGCGCTCGTGTCCTTCGACCACGGCGTCACGCCGTTCGCGGGCTCGTCGACGACGGTGAGCCGCAACCCGTTGCTGGAGTGGCACTCCTTCGCCAACGTCCCGGCGCCGGGTCGCAGCGGTTTCCGGCTCACCATCTCCCGCGCGGGCGACTGGACGGCGAAGTTCATCGCCGACCAGCCGAGTCACGTGTGGGTCAAGGGCATCCCGACCGCGGGCGTCGGCAACATCGACAAGCTGTTCACCAGGGTGGTGTGGGTCGCCACCGGCAGCGGGATCGGCCCGTGCCTGCCGCACCTGCTGGCCGGTGACACGCCGTCGGTGCTGGTGTGGTCGACCCGCAACCCGCGCCGCACCTACGGGGACGCGCTCGTCGACGAGATCCTCGGCGTGCAGCCCGACGCCGTCGTCTGGGACACCGAGAGCCAGGGCAAGCCGGACCTGGTCGCGCTCGCGTACGACGCCTGCCAGCGGTTCGACGCCGAAGCGGTCATCTGCATCTCGAACAAACCCACCACATGGCACGTCGTCGAGGAGCTGGAGTCGAGGGGGATTCCGGCCTACGGCGCGATCTGGGACTCGTGAGGAGACCACTGTGGACTATCAGACGCTCGTACTCGACGAGCACGACGGCGTGCTGACGGTGACGGTGCACCGGCCACCCGCGCGCAACGCGTTGTCCCAGCAGACCCTCTCCGAACTGCGCCACCTCTTCAGCCACCTCACGGGACCGCGCGCCGTGCTGCTCACGGGGTCGGAGGGCCCGGCGTTCATCGCGGGGGCCGACATCCGCGAAATGGCCGCCATGACACCGGAGGAGGGCGAGGCGTTCGGTGCGCTGGGCCAGGAGGTGACCCGGCTGATCGAACGATTCCCGGTGCCGGTGATCGCGTGCGTCGACGGGTTCGCGCTCGGCGGCGGCTGCGAGATGGCCATGGCGTGCGACTTCGTCTACGCCACCCGCAAAGCGGTGTTCGGGCAGCCGGAGGTGTTGCTGGGCCTGATCCCCGGCTTCGGCGGCTGCGTCCGGCTGTTCCGCCGGGTCGGCGTGGCCAGGGCGCGTGAGCTGATCTACTCCGGACGCCGGGTCGACGCCGAGGAAGCCTGCCGGCTCGGGCTGGTGAACGCGGTGTTCGACACCCGCGAGGAGATGTTCGCCGCCGCCCGCCTGGTGCTGGCCGACATCGCCGCCAACTCCCCCGCCGCGGTCGCCACCTGCAAGTCGGTGATCAACGAGGTGGACGGTCTCGGCGTCGACGACGGTCTGCGCGTGGAGCTCGACGCGTTCCGGCGGACGTTCACCACCGACGACATGCGCGAGGGCACAGCGGCTTTCCTGGCCAAACGCACGCCGGACTTCCGGCACTAGGTGGTGCATCATCAACGATCACAGCACTCTGCTGCGCGCACTGCACGACGGTCACGCCGACGCGCTCTGGCGTTACGCGCTGCGCCTCACCGGCGACGAGCAACTCGCCCAGGACGTCGTCCAGGAAGCACTCCTGCGGGCGTGGCGCAATCCCTCGATCCTCGAACAGGGCACGGCGGCGTCGAAGGCGTGGCTCTACGCCGTGGCGCGCAACTTCGCCATCGACGAACGCCGTAGCGCCCGCGCCCGCTGGGAGATCGGGTCTGCCCGCGTGCCGGAACAGTCCCGGTGCGACCAGACAGACACGACACTCGACTCGTGGCTGATCGCCGACGCGTTGTCCCAGCTCAAACCCGAGCACAAGGTGGTGATCGTGCGGGCGTACTTCCGGGGCGAGTCGATCGCGGAGCTCGCCGACGCCCTGGAGGTGCCGCCCGGAACGGTGCGGTCGCGCCTGCACTACGGCCTGCGCGCGCTGCGGCTCGCGCTGGAGGAGAACGGGGTGACCGGGCGGTGACGTGCCCGTACCGCGAGTGGGACGTGGCGTACGTGCTCGGCTCGCTGCCCCCGGCTGACCGGCAGGTCTACGAACGCCACCTCGCCCTGTGCCCGCCGTGCGAGCACGAGGTGGGCAGGCTCGCGGGCACGGCGGGTCTCCTGTCCCGCGTGCCCGCGAAGTGGGCGGTCGAGTCGCTCGAGCCAGCCGTCGGTGTGCCGGCCACCGTGCTGCCGCGGCTGGCTCGGGCGGCACGAAGACGGCGTTTGGTGGTCCTGGCAACGGCGATCCTGGTGGCCGCCGTACTCGGCGCCGTGCTGACGTTCTTCCTGTGCCCGTGAAACCTCAGTCGTGCGGTGACTTCCCCTCGGACGGGTCGTGCACGTCGAGCCGCCCGCACATGCCGAGCCGCTGCGGCCCCTCCGGCCGCATCACGTGGATGTCGGCCTCGGCGAGGTGTCCGAGGTCGCCTTCCCGCAACCGGTCCAGGTGCTCGCCGGTGCGTTCGGCCGACGCCAGCGCACCGGCGCGCCACCGCTTCTCCCACGCGTCCAGCGACTCCTGCTTCAGCGCGAGTCCGGCGGCGTAGAACTCGTCCAGCGCCGCAGAATCCCCCGCCTCGACCCGTCGGCGCAGTTCCAGGAACCCTTCCAAAGCGAGATCCCGGCGGCGGCGCGCGGACTCCTCGTCACCGGCCTGAGCGCGGGCGGCGTACCCCTCCGCGTCGGCCAGGACCGGCGCCGGGAACGTGAACACAGCGTCGCCCGCCTCGGGGAGGCCGCTGTTCTGCATCATCACGATGATCCGCAGGTCGCCGTCGTTGACGAGGCGGTGGATCGTGCCCGGCGTGAACCACGCGACCGTGCCCTCGCGCAACGGCGTCTCGGCGAAACCGCGGCGGGTCAGGGTCTGCACGCTGCCCCGCCCGCCGATCACGTAGTAGCACTCCGCGCAGGTGAGGTGGACGTGCGGCGATCCTCCGCACAGCCCGTCCACCGTCGGCCAGTCGTACACCCGCAGGCCGGAGATGCCGATGCCACCGGGGAACGGCGTCACCACGGGTGAGCCTCCACATAGGACTCCAGGTGCTCGCGGTCCCACTCACCACACGCCACGACGAGCCGGTACCGCAGGCTCAACGACTCGCCCGCAGCCACCTCCACGGTGTCGAAGAAGGCGAACGACGGGTTCACCGCCGCGAACGGTGTGGAGCGCACGAACCAGTGGGTGTTCTTGTTCTCCGGGTGGTCGATGAACAACAACGTCGACGAACGGTCCACCTCGTCGTGCTGACCGACGAACGCGAGCCACCGCGCCGCCTTGCCCATCATCTCCTGCCCGGAGCCGCCGTCTGCGGCGATGACCGTGCCCTCGGTGAACGAACGCGGGCCGCGCCAGAAGAACCCGGTGTAGCCCGCGAGCTCGCGGCCGTTGGTCGTCGGGCTGCCGAAGACCAGCGGTTCAGCGCGCAGGTTCGCAAGCGTGGTCGCGAACTCCAGCGTCCACGCGTCTTCCTCGACGTCGCGCACGGTGAGCGACCGCGACTCGCGCACCCAGTTCTCGCCGGCCTCGGTGAACCAGGACAGCGTCTCCTCGAAGCCCGAGTCCGTGGACGTGAACTCGTCGTGCCGCATGCTGCCGACGTTCGGCAGCGCCACGTAACCCTGGTCGCGCACGTAGGTGTTGCCGCCCCAGAAGTTCTCGCCCGACACGTCGGTGGCGGTCATCTGCACGCCCTTGTGCCAGCGGTGGTCGTGCGGCCGGAACGCCGTCACCACGTCACCGGCCAGGGTCCGCACGGGGTGCAGGTACGGCTTCGGCCCCTCGAACGCCGGCGTCGACGGCCGGTGGACGTAGGTGAAGAGCTCGACGTCGCCCACCGACGCGACGAGCACCTCGTCGTCGTGCCGAGTGATCACCGGGCGTTCGCCCATGGGGCACCGATTCCTTCCATCGTCGCGTAGAACGGGCTGTCCGGCCCGATCTGACCGGCCTTCACCGCGGTTCCGGTGAACGCCGAGGCGTACAGCGCCGCGATGAACTCCATGGTGTTGCGCGTGTCCGCCATCGTCACCGGCGGCGTCTCACCACTGTCCAGGGCGTCGAGGAACGCCGCCATCTGACATCCGTGGCCGCTGACGACCGCGGACTGCTCCTCCCGCCAGCGGTCGGCGACGTCGTCGTGACCGGGCGCGGGCGTGACGGTCCAGTGGGCGTCGGTGTAGCCGTAGAGGTGCTCGACCTCGACCGTCGCGTGCTCGAAGTCGAACCGCAGCTGCGAGGTCTCCCTCGGCGACAGCACGGAGTTGATCACCGATGCGACGGTGCCGTCGGCGAAGGTCACCAACGCCATCGACACGTCCTCGGTCGCGACGTCCCGCGCCTGCCTGGCGGCGATGGCGCGGATCTCCTGCCAGGGGCCGAGGACCGACAGCATCATGTCGAACTGGTGGATGCCGTGGCCCATCGTCGGGCCGCCGCCCTCGCTGTCCCACGACCCGCGCCACGGCACGTCGAAGTAGGCGTCGCCGCGGTACCAGAGGGTGTCGCTCTTCGCGACCATCGACCGGCCGAGGAGGCCTTCCGACATCATGCGGCGCAGGCGGACCGCGGCGGGCCCGAAGCGGTGCTGGAACACCGTCGCCACCCGGCCCGCCGAGTTGCGTTCGGCCGCGATCAGCGTGTCGATCTCGCTCAACGACAACGCGGGCGGCTTCTCCACGAGCACGTTCACGTCGGCGGCGAGGCTTTCGAGCGCGAGCGGCACGTGCGCGCGTGGCGGGGTGCACACGTGCACCACGTCCAGCTTCTCCGCGTCGAGCACCGCAGAGAGGCTGGGGTAGACGCGCGGTCCGCCCCACTCGCCGGCGAACGTGTTCGCCCGTGCCTCGTCCACGTCCACGACGGCGACCAGCTCGATGCGGTCTCCCGCCGCCCGCAACGCTTCGGCGTGCGACGACGCGATCGCGCCCGTGCCGACGATGGCCGCGCGCCTCACTTCGCCGCGTCCACTTCGGACTGGACTTCCTTGATGAACGACGCGGCCGCCGCATCCGGCGTGGTGCGGCCGAACAGGACGTCCTCGGTGTGGCGCTTCAGGATCGCGTCGAGGGTGCTGGCGCCGTTCGGGGTGATCCGGGGCGGGTCGCTGACGGGCACGGTGTCCAGGTACTCCTTGGCTGCCTTGTCGGTTTCCTTGAGCTGGCCCGCGATCGCTTCGCGGATCTTCAGGTTCGCGGGCACGCCGCGTTCGGTCAGCAGGATCTTGGCCGCTTCCTCGTCGTTGGCGAGGAAGCTCACGAACGCCGCCGCTTCCGCGGGGTGCTTGGAGCGCGCCGACACCGACCAGAACATCGACGGCTTGTAGTAGGCGCCGGGCTTCTGCCCCTGCGTCTCGCCGGGCAGACGCAGCAGCTTCAGCTTGGCACCGCTGGCGGCGGTCAGCGCGGTCAGCTGGGTGTTCCACCACAGACCGAACGCCGCGGTGTTGGTCGCCGTCGCGGACTGGTTCAGCCCGGCGGAGGCCTTCTCGATCGTCACCGACGGCGGTGCGGCCACCCCGGTCTTGGACAGGTCGAGGATGTACTGCCAGTACTGCGTGGCGATCTCGGGCGGCAGGACGACCTTGCCCTGCTGGTCGAACAGCGACTTGCCCTGCTGCCGCGCCCGGATGCTCAGCCCGGCCGTGTCGTTGATGCCCGGCGACTGCACGCCGAACACCTGACCACCGCCGGCCTTGGAGACCTGGTCACCGATCTTCTTCAGGTCGTCCCACGACCACTTGGTGTCGTCGGGCACCGGGATGTCGTACTTCGCCAGCAGGTCGGTGTTGACCATGATCGAGTACATGCCGAGGCCCACCGGCAGGCCGTACTGCTTGCCGTCGACGGCACCGGTCGCGAGCGCCTTCTGGTCGAAGTTCGCGGTGTCGAGGTGCTTCTTGGCCTCGTTGAGGTCGAGCAACGCGCCGCGCTCGGAGTAGGAGGCGATGTACAGCTCGTCCATCTGCATGATGTCCGGCGCGTCGTTGGCCGCCATGGTGGTGGCGAGGCTGTCCCAGTAGCCGTTCCACTCCTTGAACTCACCCTTGATGGTGATGTTCGGGTGCTTCTTCTGGAACATGTCGATGACCTGCTGGGTGCGCTTGTGCCGGTCGTCCGCGCCCCACCAGGTGAAGCGCAACGTCACCGGCTCCGCGGTCAGGTCACCGCCCGCCTCGGAACCGGACCCGCAGGCCGCCAGCATCGACGCGGTCAACGACACCAGGACCGTTAACGCGGTGCGACGGCGAACACCTCTGAGCATGTCCATTCCTTTCGACTACTTGCCCCCGGTCGTGGCGATCCCCTTGACGAGGTACCGCTGGCCGATGAGGAAGGCGAGGAAGATGGGAACGAGCGACACCACGCTCATCGCGAACTGCGAGCCCCACGACGTGGCGACCGTCGAGTCGACGAACGAGCGCAGGGCGACGGGCACCGTGTACATCTCCGGGTCCGTCAGGTAGATCAGCTGGGTGAAGAAGTCGTTCCACGTCCAGATGAACGTGAAGATCGTCGTGGTGGCCAGCGCCGGTTTCATCAGCGGCAGGACGATCTGCGCGAAGATCCGCGGGTGACCGCAGCCGTCGATGCGGGCCGCCTCGTCCAGCTCGCGCGGCAGGCCGCGGATGAACTGCACCATCAGGAACACGAAGAACGCGTCCGTGGCGAGGATCTTCGGCACGATCAGCGGCAGGAACGTGTTCACCCAACCGGCCTGCGAGAACAGCACGTACTGCGGCACGATGATCACGTGCACCGGCAGCATGATCGTGCCGAGCATGATGCCGAACCACCAGCGCTTGCCGCTGAAGTTCAGCCGGGCGAACGCGTAGGCCGCCATCGAGCACGACACCAGGTTGCCGATGATGCAACCCAGCACCAGGATCGCGGAGTTGAGCAGGTACGTCCCGAACGACGGGGTGAGGGCGTTCCAGCCCTCGGTGTAGTTCTCGGTCTGCAGGCTGTCGAGGATCAGGCCGGGGTTGCGGAAGATCTCGTCGCCCGGCCGCAGCGAGCTGACGATCATCCACAGCACCGGGTACAGCATGATGAACCCGATGACGACCAGGCCCAGGTGCTTGGCCGGCACGATCAGCCGCCGTCGCAGGGAAGTCCGGGCCGGTGGTGGTGTCACCGGCGGTGCCGGGAGCGGGGACGTCGTCGGCCGGCGCACATCAGTCGTCATAGAACACCCAGTACTTCGCCGCCCAGAAGTTGATCGCGGTGAACGCCGCGATGATCAGGAGCAGGAACCACGCCAGCGCCGACGCGTAACCCATGTCGAACCGGCTGAATCCCTGCTGGTACAGGTAAAGCGTGTAGAACATGGTCGAGTCGGACGGTCCGCCCGTGCCGCCGGAGACCACGAACGCCTGCGTGAACGACTGGAACGCGTGGATGATCTGCAGCACCAGGTTGAAGAACAGGATCGGAGACAGCAGCGGCAGGGTGATCCGCCAGAACTGCGACCACTTGCTCGCGCCGTCGATCGCGGCGGCCTCGTAGTAGACCGCCGGGATCTGCCGCAGGCCCGCCAGAAAGATGATCATCGGTGAGCCGAACGTCCAGACGTTCAGCACGATCAGCGTCGACAGCGCGGTGTCCGGGTCGGAGATCCAGCCCCTGCCCTCGATACCGACGAAGCTCAGCACCCGGTTGATCAGGCCTTCCGCGCCGAAGACCTGGGTCCACAGCACCGCGATCGCGACGCTCGACCCGAGCAGCGACGGCAGGTAGAACGCCGAGCGGTAGAACGCGAGCCCGCGCAGCCCGCGGTCGAGCAGCAGCGCCACCCCCAGCGCGCAGGCGAGCTGCAGCGGCACCGACACGAGCACGTAGGTGAAGGTGACGCCCAGCGCGTTGTGCAACCGCTCGTCGCTGAAGATGCGGGCGAAGTTGTCGAATCCGATGAACTTCGGCGGCTGGATCAGGTTGTACTTGGTGAAGCCGAGGAGGAACGACGCGAGCACGGGGCCGACCGTGATGAAGATCAGTCCGGCGAACCACGGCGCGAGGAACCAGAACGCCGCCTTGTTGTCGCGCTTGCGCACCTGGACACCGCCGCGACGCAGCTGGCGCAGTTCGTCTAACGCGCTCATGAACCCCTGACCCCATCGGCTGGAAAACGCTTTCCGGAGTCTGCATCGGGGGTTCGCGAGCGTCAAGCAAGCCAGTCGAACATCGTCGAACGGCGTTGTCGAACGGAGACTCCCCGTTCGACAACGCTCCTTTGTGGACGATCAGCTCAACACGCGCACCGACAGGCCCGCCAGGCCGTAGCGCGCCTCCACCCGGTGCCCGCCGCCCGCCACGGTGATCTGCGCGAACCTGCCGACCAGCACCGGTGCCGCCAGCACCGGGACGACGGTGCCGACCTGCACGTTCTCCAGCGTGATCTCCAGGGTGCTGCCGCTCGCCAACGTGATCGGGCGGCCGGCGGTCAGCGGTGCGCAGCCGCCCTTGCGCGCCGTCACCGCCAGCACCGATCCCGAACCCTGCCGGTAGCTCCGCACGCGGACGGCGTTCTCCAGCCGCAGCGTTCCCGAGCGCAGTTCGACGTCTCCCTTGCCCAGCGCGGAAGCCGACGCGGCCACGAGCGTGCCGCCCTCGACGCGGGTGGCACCGGTGTAGCTGTTGGCACCGGCGAGCGTCAGCGTGCCGCTCCCCCGCTTGACCAGCCCGCCGCGGCCGCCGATCGCGTTGTGCCAGGTGTCGGCGGCGTGGAAGCCGCCGCGGTTCGCGTCCATCTCGACGCGCACGTCCGCGTCGAACGCGCCGAAGCCGTCGGCCGCGGCGAACAGGTTCAGCCGGCCCCACTGCTCCGTTCCGTCGAGCAGCGCGTGCCCGGACGGCAGAGCGGTGGTGCGCAGGACCTCCCGCCGCTGGTTCGCCGTCAGGTAGGGCTGCCGGGTCTCCAGCAGCACCTCGGCGCCCTTCGGCACGGTCATCGGCACCCGCCGCCCGGTCTTGGGCAGCCCGTAGGTGAGCAGCGGCGCGACGAGTGCCGCGTTGGCCTCGCGGTCGGCGTACGGGTCGGTCGCGGTGTCCGCCGAATGCGCGTACTCGAACAGGTCCGCACCGGCGTGCTGGCGGAAGTACTCGCTCGCCTGCGTCCTGGCGGCGGCCTTGAGCGCGGCGTTCTGCGGGTCGGCGAGGGTGGCGGCAGTGAGCGCGGTCGCGAGGATCCGGCCGCCGATCACGTCGGCCGGGGAGTGCATGCCCGCCACGATCCGCATGTCGGCCAGGTCGAACGCCCTGGTCACGAGCTCCTGGAACCGTTCGGGAACCGCGTAGGCCAGCGCGAGGCACGCGAGGTGCAGCGCGTTGGTGTGGCCGCTGGGGTAGCCGCCGTCCTCGGCGGGCTTCGTGCTGCGCTGGCGCAGCAGCTGCGGGGCGACCACGACGTCGGTGCGGTACACGGGGTAGCCGAACTCGTCGGTCTCACCGGTCGGGACGACCGTGCTCTCCGGGCTCAGCCGCCACGGGCGCGGGTACTGGTAGGCGAACTTCGACGGGTTGCCAGAGGCGAACGGCCCGCGCACCGTGTTGACCAGGGTGACGACCTGTCCCAGCGCGGAGTCCGGTGAGCCCGCGCCGAGCGCCGATCCCGCCGGGGCGTCCGGCGGCAGCTTCTCGTCCACAGTGGACGGCGGCGTGCCGTCCGGCGCCTCGGTGATGCCCGTGACGGCCTTCGCCCCAGCCTTGTACAGCTCGGCGAGCGGACCGAGGCCTCCGATGGCGGCGTAGCTCTGGTGCTGACGGTCCACGATGAACGCTCGCTTGGCCTGATCGGCGGTGCGCGCCCTGGTGATCCGCGCGCAGTGGCGGACGTTGGCCTCGAGCACGTTCCGGTTGAGCACGACTCCGTTGTCCCAGCTGCTGCCGGTGCGCCAGAGGTCCTGCATCCCCGAGAGGACGCGGACTGCCGCGTTGGTCTCCGGTGTCTGGTTGGCGAGCACGTTGGTGCGGTAGGAGTCGACGAACGGCGCCGCGCCCGTGGGCAGTTCGGCGGCGTTCGCTTCGAGGGCCCGGTCCAGCGCGGTCGGGCCGATCAGCAGGCCGGCGGACAGCATCGCCGAACGACGCAGCAGCGTTCTGCGGTCGAACCCTTCGGCGGTGGTCATGTTAACGCTCCCAACAGTCCTTCAGGGACATGTGTGGCGACACAGGGATTGTGGTGCACAATACGCAGCGAAACGGGAACGTACTCGAATTCGGGGTGATGTGAGCGTTAACCTTTCACGGTGTGCCGACGTGCAGCACCGGCTCGCCCGCGATGTCGCCGGCGGGATGCCCCACGAGCGCCGTGAAGAACGGGGTGCGCACGAGCACGCCGTCCGGGGCCTCCTCCGCCGACACTTCCAGCGCGACGGGTTCGGGGCCGTAGCAGAGCGCGAAGACCGCGCGCCCGTGCGGCGAGTCGAAGATGGGGTCGGCCAGCACGTGGTTCGTCGCGATCACCCGGCGCCAGCCCGCGTCCGGGTTGCCGTAACCCCTCGGGTCGTCACCGAGCCAGAACGACAGCTGCTCCAGGGTCATGTCCGCGGTGCGCACGCTGTTGAAGTACGCCGGGCCCTGCGGCGGGTTCTCGACGCGCAGACCAGCGGCCGCACTCAGCGCGAGCCGGCCGGCGAGCAGCGTGCCGCCGGTGGTGGTGAGTGCACGCCAGGGTTCGGCGAGGTCGAACGGGCTCCCGTCCGGTTCGCTGACGGTGCGGATCCGGCGCTGCCGCTGCCCGTCGGCGCTCGCGTAGGGAAGTCCGGCGAGGAAGGCCAGTTCGGCGCTGACCGGCAGCGCGGACCGGTCGAGCACCGCGATCAGGTGCAGGCGTTCGCCGTCGGTGACGTACAGCTGCTGCACCGGCAGCATGACCTGGTCCCACGACACGACCGCCTTGGTCACCAGCTTGGCGCCGAAGCCGTCACCGGTCACGTCACGCACGCGCGCCGGGCCGAGCGGCCGGGTGAGCAGCGTCCTGCGGCCGTCGGCGTAGCGCACCAGCGGCCCGATGCCGTGCTGGTGGTCCACAATCGACTCGATCACCGCGGTCGCACCTGCATCGATCAGGTACGGGGTGAGGTCGCCGGTCAGCGACACCGACGCCTGGCCGTGCCGCAGCGAGTAGCGGGTGTGCACAGGAGCCTCGGCCGGTGCGCGGTACCAGCGGTGCTCGTCGACGAAGAACCACACGGTGGCGAACGCGAAGTGGCCGCTCGGCAGGCCCGGCGTGGAGGCGTTGTAGTAGGCGACCCGGCGGTCACCGAGGTAGCGGCCGAGCTCGGCCTCGACGCGGCCGCTGAAGAACCTCAGGCCGAGCATGCCCTCGCACCCGCTGTGCTGCTCACTGTAGCGGGGACCGCCGTAGTCGAAGCCGCGGGCGGACAGCCGCATCTCCAGGTGCCGGGCGATCTCGTCGCCGTCCTCGAGGAAGCACTGCTCTCCGCTGACCTGGTAGGCCCTGGCCAGGAACGTGAGCGAGATGGGCAGGTAGTTCTGGTCGTGCCCCGCGCCGTGCTCGACGGGCAGCCGCAGCCCGCGGTCGACGACGCGGGCGGCCCTGACCTCGCTGTGGTACAGGAACATCGCATCGTCCACGATGGACTTTTCGGACAACAGGCGCCCGAGCGTCAAACCGGCCACCACGGCACCGATCGCCTGGTTCGCCGTCTGCTGCGGGTTGAACATGCTCGCTTCGGTGAGCCAGCGCCAGAAGCCCGTCGCCACGTCGGCGAGCGCGGTCCACTGCGCCTCGGTGATCAGCCCGCGGCCGAACTCCAGCACGTTGACCGCGTGCAGCAGCGCCCACACGGTGCTGGGCCAGTCGCCGAAGGGGTGGTCACCGGCTTCGAGCACGTAACGGGCGTACGGCAGGCCGCTGTCGCGCACGCGCAGGAACGGCTCGCCGGGGTTGTCCGTCCGGAAGATCCGTTCGGCCAGCACGAAGTCCAGGCCGCGGCGGGCAGCGTCCACCAGTTCGGTGTCGCGCCGGTCACCGCGGTGCCAACTGAGACACAGCAACGACACCACGCCGAGAGCCATGTCACCGATGTCATCGACAGCGGCGAGATCTTCGAGGTTGCCGTCGGGACGCTGCCGGCCGATCGCGGCGGTCACGGCTTCGGCGAGCACCGTCCGCAGCTCTTCGTCGTCGTCGGGCAGGTCGTGCACGCTCGCGTGCTGGCTCGGCAAGTACACCGCGGCGGCGGTGGTCATCGGTACTCCTCGCGGGTCGCTCGCCCGGGTCGGTCAGCGGAGGTGGGCGTGCGTGGCCGGAGTGCTCTTCCTCCCCTTCGTTCTCGTGTGCGACGCGGCTGGGACCCGCCTAGTTGGATGAAACGTAAACTTGTTCACCCACGTGAAGTCAAGTCACAAAACCAGCAGATTCCGTGGGCAACAAGGTTTCCAGAAGATGTTCTTGACAGTCGGCCACCCGGTTCCTACAGTCCCGGAAAGCGCTTTCCAGCTCCCTGGGACGGACCACTGGAACCGCGCCGTGCGTGGCATCGACAGACGACCCGTCCAGCGATGACGTCCCAGGAGTGGCACTCATGTCGGAGAACAGCGGCACCGCCGTGCTCGACCCGCCGGTCATCGACCAGCCGGCAGCACCGGTGCGGCGCAAGCGCAAGCGGCACAAGCACAACCTCGCGGGTTACGCGTTCCTCACGCCCTGGCTGATCGGCCTGTTCGCGTTCACGCTGATCCCGATGGTGTACTCGCTGTACCTGTCGCTGACGAAGTTCAACCTGCTCACGCCTCCACAGTGGATCGGTGCGGAGAACTACGTCCGGTTGTTCTCCGACGAGCGGTACCTGCAGTCCATCAAGGTCACGTTGCTCTACGTCGTGACGTCTGTACCGCTCAAGCTCGCCGCGGCCCTGCTGGTCGCCGTCGCGCTCAACCGCGGGCTGAAGGCGCTGGGCTTCTACCGCGCGACCTTCTACCTGCCGTCGCTGCTCGGCGCGAGCGTCGCGGTGTCGGTGATGTGGCGGCAGATCTTCTCCCGCGACGGCCTGGTCAACCAGTTCCTCGGGCTGTTCGGCGTCCAGGGCGCCGACTGGATCGGTGACCCGCGGTACGCGCTGTGGACGCTGGTGCTGCTGTCCGGCTGGCAGTTCGGCACGCCGATGCTGATCTTCCTGGCCGGGCTCAAGCAGCTGCCGCAGGACCTCTACGAGGCCGCCGCGATCGACGGCGCCGGCCGGTTCACGGTGTTCTTCAAGATCACGCTGCCGCTGCTGTCCCCCATGGTCTTCTTCAACCTCGTGCTGGAGACGATCAACGCCTTCCAGACGTTCACGCCGGCGTACGTCATCTCGAACGGCCTCGGCGGACCGATCGACTCGACCCTCCTGTACACGCTCTACCTGTACCTCAAGGGATTCGGCAGCATGCAGATGGGCTACGCCTCCGCGATGGCGTGGGTGTTGTTCGCCGTGATCGGCCTCTTCACGGCGATCTACTTCTGGTCGGCCCGCAAGTGGGTGAACTATGCGGACTGAGAAGAAGCAGGTCCACTGGCGGGCGCACGCCGTGCTGATCGTCGTGCTCGTGGCGATGATCTACCCGATGGTCTGGCTGGTCGGCGCGTCGTTCAAGCCGGAGAACCAGATCTTCTCCACGATGAACCCCCTGCCGCTCGCCTTCACGATCAGCAACTACATCACCGGCTGGACGGCCACGGGCAACTCGTTCACGCTCTACCTGGCCAACTCGCTGACGGTCTCGCTCTGCACGGTGGTCGCGAACGTGGCGGCCTGCTCGGTGGCGGCGTACGCCTTCGCCCGCCTGGACTTCGCGTTCCGCAAGTTCTGGTTCGCGTTGATGCTCGGCACGATGATGCTGCCGTTCCAGGCGACCCTGATCCCGCAGTACACGATCTTCTACCAGCTGAACTGGATCAACACGTTCCTGCCGCTGGTCGTGCCCTACCTGCTGGCCACGGACGCGTTCTTCATCTTCCTGATGGTGCAGTTCATCCGCGGCATCCCGCGTGAGCTGGACGAGGCGGCGGAACTGGACGGCGCGGGGCACGTGCGGGTGTTCTTCAGCGTCATCCTGCCGCTGCTGAGGCCGGCTCTGCTCACCACCACGATCCTGACGTTCATCTGGACGTTCAACGACTTCCTGCGCCAGCTGGTCTACCTGTCGGACCACTCGCGCTACACCGCGCCGCTCGGTCTCAACGCGTTCGTCGACCGGGCCAGCGGCTCCAGCTACGGAGGCATGCTCGCGATGTCCGTCGTGACGCTCGTCCCCACCGTCGCCGTCTTCATCGTCTCGCAACGCCGCCTCGTCGAGGGCGTCGCGACCACCGGCATCAAGTAACGCATGAACGGCGCTTTTGTCCACCTCAGGTGCACAAAAGCGCCGTTCATCGCCTTTCACCGCCAAGAAAGGGATCCACATGTCCATCTCCAGGAGGGGCCTCTTCGGCCTGGCCGGTGGTCTCGCCGCCGCGTCCGTCGCCGGCTGCGGGTTCGCGCCGACCAACAGCGGTGGCGCGGCGAACAACTCGCTGACGTTCCGCTGGTGGGGCGGTGAAGCGCGCAACAAGGCGTACCAGAGCGCCCTGCAGATCTTCACGCAGAAGAACGGCACCAAGGTCGATCCCCAGTACTCCGGCTACGACGGGTACTTCAACAAGCTCAACACCGAGTTCGCGGGCGGCAACCCGCCGGACCTGTTCCAGATGGACACCGCGCTGGTCAGCACCTACGCCGCCAAGGGCGTGCTGACCGACCTGGGCTCGTTCATCCCGAGCACGATCCACATGGACACGCTCTACTCCGCGGTGCGCGGGGCGGGCGTGGTCGACGGCAAGACCTACGGCGTGCCGTCCGGGTCGGGGTACGCGCCGGTGCTGTACGACAAGACCCTCTTCGAGCAGGCCAAGATCCCGGTGCCTGCCGACAACTGGACGTGGGACGACTTCGGCCGCATTGCCGGTGAGATGTCGAAGGCCCTCGGCCAAGGCAAGTACGGCGCCCTGGACGCGTCGAAGGACGACTCCGGCGCGTTGCAGCCGTGGCTCCGCCAGCGCGGCAAGGACCTCTACACCGGCGACGGCAAGCTGGGCTTCACCAAGGACGACCTCTCCGAGTGGTTCGCGATGTGGGACAAGCTGCGCAAGGCCGGCGCGATCTGCCCGCCGGAGATGCTGTCCAACACCGACTCGGCGACGGGCAACCACCCGCTGATCTCGGGCTCGATCGCGATGACCACGGGCTGGGGACTCGCGCAGATGGCGCCGCTGACCCAGCACACGCTCGACATCGTGGTGGTGCCGCGCGGCAGCAACGGCAAGACCGGCCAGGCGCTCAGCGGCGGTGTGCTGCTGTGCATCCCGGTCAAGAGCAAGAACCCGGAGGCGGCCGCCAAGCTGATCGACCTGTTCATCAGCGACGTGGACGCGATCAAGGCCATGGCCATGACCCGCGGCATCCCGCCGTCGGCCAAGGCGCTGGAGACCCTGTCGCCGAACCTCACCGCGGCGGACAAGCGCGATGTGACGTACGCGCAGTACGTGGCCGACGAGGTGGCGAAGGACGCGCTCCCGCCCGCCCCCACCGCGCCTCCCGGGTACAACGACGCCAAGACGGCGCTCGACGCGGCGGCCAAGCAGGTCGCGTTCGGCAAGATGTCCATTCCCGACGCGGTCGCGCAGTACTTCCGCGACGCCGAGGCAGCACTTCAAGGGGCCAAGTAACACCGTGCCGAGCAATCCTGGGGTGGTCGTCGAAAGCACGGATCTGTTCGTCGGCCCGGTTTCCGCGCCACGGCAGCTGGTCCGGGTGACCGTGGCGGTGCCGCGGCCCGAACCGGTGTGGGTGCGGATCACCGGGCCGCTGGTCCGCACACCCGAGCCCGTGCGGGTGGCGGCAGGTCACGGCGAGGTGGTGGCCGAGGTCGGCGTGGTCTTCTCCGCGCCGACCACGACGGGCACCGCCTATCCGGCGACCGTCCTGGTCGCGCCCGTCAGCGGCGCGCCGCCGCACGCCTGGGACGTCACCGTGACGGTGGCCGAGGCCGGGTGGACGATGTGGATGGTCTCGCACTTCCACTACGACCCGGTGTGGTGGAACACCCAGGCGGGCTTCACCGAGACGTGGCTCGACCTGCCGGGCGCGCAGGCCAAGCGGATGTCGTTCCAGCTCTCGGCGTTCGACCTCGTCCGCGCGCACCTCGACGCGGCGAGGGAGGACGAGGACTACCGGTTCGTGCTCGCGGAGGTCGACTACCTCAAGCCGCACTGGGACGCGTTCCCCGGTGACCGGTCCGACCTGCGGCGGTTCCTGCGCGAGGGCCGCATCGAGATCGTCGGCGGCAACTACAACGAGGCCAACACCAACCTCACCCATCCCGAGTCGACCGTGCGCAACGCGGTCTACGGCGTCGGTTTCCAGCGGGACGTGCTGGGCGCCGACCCGCAGTCCGCGTGGATGCTCGACGTGTTCGGCCACGACCCGTCGTATCCGGGGCTGATGGCGGACGCGGGACTCACGTCGAGCGTGTGGGCGCGCGGGCCGTGGCACCACGTCGGGGCCAAGCGGCACACCGGCGACATCACCAGGATGCAGTTCCCGTCCGAGTTCGAGTGGATCTCGCCGAGCGGTCGCGGCGTGCTGACGGCCTACCTCGCCGACCACTACGTGGCGGGGTGGGACATCGAGCGCAAGTCCACTTTGGACGAGGCGATGGCGGAGGCGTACCGGCAGTTCTCGACGTTGCGCAAGGTCGCGGCCACCCGCAACGTGCTGCTGCCGGTCGGGCACGACCACAACGTGCCGTCGCGGTTCTGCACGGAGATCCACCGCGCCTGGAACGCCAAGTACGTCTGGCCGCGGTTCGTCGTCGGGCTCCCCCGCGACTTCTTCGCCGCGGTGCGCGCGGACGCGTCGGCGCGCTCGGTGACGTTCAGCCCGCAGACCAGGGACATGAACCCCGTCTACACCGGAAAGGACGTCTCGTACATCGACACCAAGCAGGCGCAGCGCGCGGCCGAGGTGGCGGTGCTCGACGGCGAACGGCTGGCGGCGCTGACGACGTTGCTCGGCGCCGGGTACCCGGACCTCGCGCTGGACAAGGCCTGGCGGCAGCTCGTCTACGGCGCGCACCACGACGCCATCACCGGCACCGAGTCCGACCAGGTCTACCTCGACCTGCTGACGGGGTGGCGGGAAGCGGACGACCTCGGCCGTTCCGTCGTCACCGGCGCGATCTCGCACCTGGCGTCCCGCGCGGACACGACAGGGGACGGCGAGGCGGTGATGGTCGTCAACGCCCTCGCGTTCGAGCGGGACGCCGTCGCGACCGTGACGGTCTTCCTGCCGGGCTTCCGCGGCGCTCGCGTCATGGACGCCGACGGCGCAGAGGTCCCCGCGGTGACCGAAGCCGTGGTGCGCAACACGGACGACACGCTCGAACTGACGCTGACCTTCCTGGCGCAGAGGGTTCCGGCGACCGGCTACCGGGTGTACCGGGTGGTCGACGCTCCTTCGACGCCGCCGCGCTGGACTCCGCGCACCGGCACGGCCACCGCCTCCGAGTGGTTCTCCGTCCAGGCGGATCCGGCGCGGGGCGGGGCGCTGGAGAGCGTGTACGACCGGGTCGCCGACCGTGAGCTGGTGCGGCCAGGCGGTCTCGCGGCGGAACTGCTCGTGCAGGAGGAACATTCCGGCCACCCGGTGTGGGGCGAGGGTCCGTGGCACCTGCTGCCCAAGGGCCCCGGCACCACCGCGGGCCCGGCTGACGTGCACGTCGAGACCAGCCCCCTGGGCGAACGGCTCGTCACCCGCACGGTTCTCGACGACCTGCGGATCACACAGCACGTGACGTTGTGGCACGGCCTGCCGCGCGTCGAGCTCAAGTCCTTCGTGGACGGTTCGATCGGTCAGGACCGGTTGCTGCGCAGCCGGTTCGCCTTCGACCTGCCCGGTGCGCTGCCGGTCGCCGAGGTCGGGTTCGCCGCGGTGGGCCGGTCGTTCGGCTTCCCCGACGTGGACGCGGCGAAGCACCTGTGGACGCTGGACAGCCCCGCGCACACGTGGGCCGGGCTCTCCTCCACCGTGCGCCTGCGGCTGCCCGACGGCACTCTGCACGCCGTCGGGGTCGCCGAGGTCGTGGCGGAGGACGGGCGGGACCTGGTGGCCGCGCTGGCCGCCAAGGGCGTCACCGCCACCTGCACCCGTCCCGACGGTCCTCGTTACGGCGCGCTCGACGTCGACTCCAACCTGCCCGACGTGCGCATCGTGGTGGGCGACAACGAGTTCACGGCCGCCGTGCTCGACGGCTCGCCCGAGCTCCGTTCCCTGCTCGACACCACCGGTAGGGTGTTCGTGCCCGCCGAACGGTCGCGAGCAGAGCAGTGGGTGCCCGACGCCGACCTGCGCGGGCCGCGTGACCTGCCGGTGCTGATCGTCACCGACGCCGGCGCGCTGGTCGACGACCTGGCCGACGCCTGCGTCGAAGTGGCGGGCCCGGGGACGACCGATCCGCTGACCGACCACTCGGTGGCCGTGGTCAACCGCGGCACGCCGGGCTTCGTCGTGGCACCGGACGGCACGCTGCACGTGTCACTGATGCGGTCGTGCAGCGGATGGCCCGCCGGGGTGTGGATCGACGGCGACCGCCGCCGGGTGCCGGACGGGTCCAGCTTCGCCTGGCAGCACTGGTCCCACACGTTCGAGCTGAGCCTGGTCTCCGGCGCGGGCGACTGGCGTCGGGCCGGGTTCGCGCGCACCGGTCAGGACGTCAACCACCCCGTCCACACCCAGCAGGTGCCGTCCACGACCGGCGATCTCCCTCGTGAGCTCAGCCTGATGGCCGTGTCACCGCCCGAGGTGCTGCTGACCGCGGTCAAGGTCCGCGGCAACCCGCTGGCGTCCGGTCTGTCGGACGACCCCGGTTCCGACCTCGCGGTGCGGCTGTACGAGTCGGCGGGTTCACCGGTGACCGCGTCGGTGACGGTGCACGGAGGCATCACCGCCGCCCACCGCACGGATCTCCTGGAGGAACGGGATCTCGAACCACTGACCGTCCACTCGGGACAGGCGGAGGTCGCGCTCGGCGCGGCGGACGTGGCAACGCTGCGGCTCGTGCCGGCGTCTGTTCCCGCCCGCCCGCCCGTCGCACTGCCCGAGCCGAGCCACCTCTACACGAAGTACTGGCGCCACAACACCGGACCCGCTCCGACCGGCAACCTCCCGGTGGCGGTGCACGTGACGCCGTCGTTCACGCGACTGGCCCCCGGCGCCACCGGCCAGGTGCGCATCACGGTCAGCTGCAGCGCCTCCCCCGCCAAGGGACGCCTGGAGTTCACCGACGGCCAGTCGTGGGACTACGACCTGGCCGCCGGTGAGTTCGCCGAGTTCACCGCGACCGTGAAGGCCAGGCCGGGCCGTCACCTGCACGCGGCACGCGTCCGCGACCACCTCGGCCAGGTGCTGGAGGACACGGTCGAGGTGGTGTCCGGCCACACCACCGACCGGGAGCTGGTGGACGTCCAGCTCCGGGCAGGTGCGCTTCTGCTGGCACCCGGCGAGCACGCACTGTTGCCGGTGACGCTGCAGAACCGGGTGCAGAGCGAGATCCGCGGCGAGGTGGCCGTGATCAGTCCGTTCGGCACCTGGTCCGGTGACGTCGCCATCGGTCCGGCGACCCAGCCGTTCGTGATCCCGCCGGGAGGCAAGATCACGGTGCCGGTCACGGCCACCGCGGCGGCCACCGCCCGGCGCGGCGCGCACTGGTGGGCGCTGGTGAGGGTGGTGGCGCACGGCAGGCTGCACTACTCGCCGACCGTGCCGATCAGCGTGAGGTGATCGCTCCGTGGCCTTGGCCCCGACCTGGACGAAAGCTTCGACTGTTAGCGCTAACATGACGCAATGAGCCGTTCCGACACCGTTCAGAGCACCGGGACTCCCACGGTCACCACCGAGCACTTCGGCACAGTCGGTGACACGGACGTCCACCGTTTCGTGCTGACCAATCCCGGTGGCATCACCGTCCGCGTGCTGGACCTCGGAGGCGTGATCCAGTCGATCGACGCGCCGGACCGCGAGGGCGAGCGGGCGAACGTCGTGCTCGGGTTCTCCGACCTCGCCGGGTACGTGGCCAACAACGCGCCGGACGCGGGTCGCGTGTTCTTCGGGGCGTTGATCGGCCGCTACGCGAACAGGATCGCGAACGCGACGTTCAGCCTCGACGGCGAGGAGTACCGGGTCGACGCCAACGAGAACGGCAAGTGCCTGCACGGCGGCTCTGCGGGCTTCGACACGCACGTGTGGCAGGCGGCGCCGTTCAGCGACTCCGACGGCGCCGGTGTCGTGCTCACCCACGTCAGCCCGGACGGCGACCAGGGCTTCCCCGGCAGGGTCGCGGTCGCCGTGACGTACCGGCTCGACGCGCGGAACCGGCTGAGCATCAGCTACCGCGCGGAGACCGACGCGCCGACGGTGCTGAACCTGACCAACCACACGTACTGGAACCTCGCCGGTGAAGGCGCCGGCGACGTCCACGACCACCTGCTGACGATCCGCGCCGGATCGTTCTGCGCGGTCGACGACGCGTTGATCCCGAAGGGCGACCCGGTCCCGGTCGGCGGCACCCCGTTCGACTTCCGCGAGGCCACCACGATCGGCGCGCGCATCGCCGCACCCGACCCCCAGCTGCAGCTCGCGCACGGCTACGACCACAACTGGGTGCTCGACGAGGCGGGCTCGCTCTCGTTCGCCGCACGGGTGCACGACCCGGGCTCCGGGCGGACGCTCACCGTGTCCACGACCGAGCCGGGCCTGCAGTTCTACTCCGGCAACTTCCTGTCCGACGCGCTGACCGGCCCGAGCGGGCCGTACCAGCCCCGCGCGGGCTTCGCGTTGGAGGCACAGCACTTCCCCGACTCGCCGAACCGCCCCGACTTTCCGAGCACCGTGCTGCGGCCGGGCGAGACCTACCACCAGGAGACTGTCTACGAGGTGCACCTCGACGGTCACTGACGACTCTGCCGAGGCTGAACGTCAGGTCTTCGACCCGCCGGCAACCTGAATGAGTACGTCGTGTTGTTTGGCGCGAAAAGCACGTTCGGGCCGATAGATGGCCCGAACGTGCTTTTCGCGCNCCCCCCGCCAAACAACACGGGGCGACACGCTGGCGACACGCCGATGTTGCGTCCTGACCGTTCGACCTCAGTAGCTAAGTCAAGACGGGTAGCCAGTAGACCGAGACCTGCTCTCCAGCTCGAAGCCGGCGATCCGCGCCGTCAGGTCGAGCTCGGCGGTGCGGAACAACCGCGTCTCCTGGTCGTCGCCGAACCGGAGGTGGTACGAGAGCATCTGCTGGCAGACGAGGTCCTGCCACCGGCGGCCAGTTCCGCGAGCCTGTCGACCATCGGCCCGACCACCTCACGATCTTCGTGCCGGTCCGGTCAGGAGACGGTGAAGGCCGGCGTCGCTCCGGTGAAGCCGGTGATCTTGCCGGTCCAGCCGCTCTTCTCGTCACCGTGGTGCAGGATCCGGTAGGTGCCCGCGGGCGTGTCCGCAGGGATCTGCCAGGTGATCGTGGCGTTCGAGAACGCGATGCCGACCCGTTCCCACTTGTAGCGCGTGGACCAGTCGCCGTCGTCGGCGACGCGCACCCACTGGCCGTTCACCTGCTGCTGCACTTCGAGGAACGTGTGGTTGCGGTGGAGGTTGTTCTTCGGGTGCCCGGTGACGAACACGGCCGTGACGGTCTCACCGCGCGCGTAGGACGACTTGGGCGCGTTGAGGACATCGCCGTACTTCTTGTCGGCGGGCTTGTCGTCGAGCACGACACCGGTCTGCAGGTTGATGTCGGTGAACGGCGGCTTGCCCGGCGTCGGACCGGCGGGGAGCTCGGTGCCGGCCTTCATCGACGCCGCGAGCTTGCCGAACTCCTGCTGGTAGGCGGGAGCGGTGTTGCGGCCGAACAACGTGGAGCCGCCCTCGTACTGCTGCGCGTCGTACTCCTCCGGCGTGGTGACGTACTGGCTGTAGTCGTTGGAGTAGCCCTGGATCAGCACGTTCTGCACGGGCACGCCGAGCTCGCCCGCGACGGCCTTGCGGATGCGCAGGCCCGCGGTGATCGTGACCTCGCCCGGCACCGCGACGAGGTGCAGCTGTCCGATGCGGATGATCTGCAACGGCAGGACGTTCGGCGTGGCGGCGACCAGACCCGTTGGCACCAAAGAGGCCTTCGGGAACTGGCAGTCCCGCAGCCACTGCGGAACCTCCATCTGCAGCGGCTCGAACAGCTTCTTCAACGGCGACTGCATGCCCTCGGAGAAGCCGGGGATCGCAGGGCCGTCCTCGACGCTGCCCGCGATCGTCGACGCGCCGACGACGCCCGAGCACGTCGTGCCGGGCTGGCCGGTCGTGGTGAAGCGGCCCTCGACCTGCACGGTCGACATGTCCACGAACCGCATCCGGTAGTCGACGCCGCCCGACACCGCGGACTGCGGGCCGCGGTAGATCTCCTGCGCCTTGCGGTTCTGGCGCTCGCCGATGATGCGGGCGTTCTCCCACTCGTTCTCGGTGGGGCCGGAACCGGGCTTGAGGTTGAGGTTCGGCGACATGTCACCGGCGTTGGTGTTCGGGAACGCCGCCACGAAGCCCGCGGCGTTGTCCAGGTACCGCACGCCCTTGTCGTCGTGCTCCCACTGGTAGGCCGCGTAACCCTTGTTGTCCGGGCTGATCAGCGTGTTGGCGTTGGTGACCGACGTGTTGTGCGTGGCGAACCAGCTGATCGCGCCGACGTCGGTGCCGGACTGGCGGAACTTGAGCACGGTCATCTGCGGGTCGATGCCCTGCGGGAAGAAACCCTTGTCGGGGTTGCGGTCGAACGCGACGCGCGACCGGTTCACCGACGCGTTCGTGAGTTCCCCGAAGCCGAGGCTGATCGAACCGGGTTTGAGGTCCTCGTGCGCCTCGACGACCGACTCGGTGATGCCGTCGACCACGGCCTGCAGGGCCTGGGGCTGCATGCCGAGGATCGAGAGGTTGTAGGCGAGGTTGTGCGAATAGCCGCCGGGCCCAGAGTGCGTGTGGGTGGCCGACAGCAGCAGGTTCTCGCGGGTGTAGGTGCTGCCGTACTTGGCCTGGAGCTTGCCGAGCACGCCCTCCTGCACCGCGCGGAAGATCATCGCGAGGTCGGCGTTGACGTACGCGACCCGCTTGTTCGTCGTCCGGTCCACCACGACGTACGCCCGCGACCGCAGCCGCTGCACGATGCCCGTCGTCTTCTGGTCGAACTTCGAGTAGCCCATCATGCCGTTCTCGGCGGCGGGGCCCGTGACATCGGAGATGCCCCTGCCCACGAGGTAGGGCTCGGGTTCCGCCCACGCGAACGGTCCGCTGACCAGGGCCGCACCGGCGAGAACCGCGACGAGCGTCAAGATCTTGGTCCGCATGGACACCCCGCTAAGTGAATTGGATTCACATTTCGCGCTGAACGGTAGGTGATCCAGGCCACTGCGAGCAAGTCACTGCGAGTGCATTCGCGGTGACGACGAGCAAGATTCCCGCCCAATGGTGGAGTGCGAGCTCCTCCCCCAGCACCAACAGTCCCGCGAGCGCCGCGAGCACCGGGTGAACGCTCATCGCCAGCCCGAACAGGCGCGCGGGCACCTTCCTGAGCACGATCACATCGACGGCGTACGGCACGACACTGCAGAACACGCCGGCGCCGATCGCGTACAGGAGCGACATCCCGGTCAACTTCCCGTGCAGCACCAGCAGCACCGCGACCGGGACGTAGAGCGTCGCGGACATCGCGGTGGCGACGGCGGGTGCCTGCAGCCCGGGCAGCCGTGCGCCGACGAGCCGGTTGAGCAGGATGTACGCGGCCCAGCACGCCGCGGCGAGCAGCCCGAGCCCGACGCCGAGGTAGTCGCTGCTCGGCCCCGGCAGCACCAGCACGTACACGCCCACGGCCGCGACCAGCACGAACAGGACGTCCCGGCGGCTGCGCGAGCCTCCCAGCGCGACCGCGAGCGGCCCGAGCACCTCCAGCGTGACGGCCAGGCCGAGCCCGATGCGGTCGACCGCCATGTACAGACTGAGGTTCATCGTCGCGAAGACCAGGCCGAGTCCGATCGTCGGCCACCACTGCGCCCAGGTGAACCTGCGCAGATCCGGTCGTGCCATCGGGAGCAGCACCGCGGCGGCCACCAGCTGCCGCACCGCGACGACACCGGCCGGGCCGATCGCGGCGAACGCCTGGGCGCCCACCGCGGCGCCGAGCTGGTTGCTGGCCGCACTCGCGGTCATCGTCGCGAATCCACCGATGCTCTTCACACTTTTGGATCCTGCGTCCACGGCATCGATACGGGAAATGCATGAGCTGTGCCACCTATACGCTGAACGCATGGATCTGCGGCACGTGCGGGCGTTCGTGGCGGTCGTCGACGCGGGGACGTTCACCGACGCGGCGAGGGAGCTCGACCTCACCCAGGCGTCGGTGTCCCGGTCGGTCGCCGCGCTGGAAGCGTCGCTGGGCGTGCGGCTGCTGCAGCGGTCGACCCGGCACGTCGCGCTCACCGCCGTGGGCGCCCAGGTGCTCGCCGGCGCCCGGCGAGTGCTGGACGAGGTCGCGCACCTGCACCGGATCGCCGCGCAGTCGTTGACCGAGCTGCGCATCGGTTACGCCTGGTCCGCGCTCGGCAAGCACACGCGGCGCGTGCAGAAGGCGTGGGCCGCACAGCACCCCGGCGTGCCGCTGGTGTTCGTCTACACGAACTCGGTGACCGCGGGCCTCGCCGAGGGCACCGCCGACGTCGCGGTCGTGCGCAAGGCCCTCGACGACCCGAGGTTCGAGACCGCGTTGCTCGGCACCGAACGGCGCTACGGCGTAGTGGCCACGGACAGCCCGTTGGCGCGCAAGCGTTCTCTCAAACTCGCCGACTTCGCCCGGTACGGGATCGCGGTGGACGACCGGACCGGGACCACCACCCTGGACCTGTGGCAGCCGGACCAGGCACCCGCGGTCGTCCGCAACACGCGTGGTGTCGACGAGTGGCTGACGCTCATCGCGGCCGGACAGGCCGTCGGCATGACCTCCGAGGCCACCGCGAGCCTCAACCCGCGCCCCGGCGTGGCGTACCGGGCGGTGGTGGACGCGCCGCCGATCCCGGTGTGGCTCGCGTGGTGGAAGGACCAGCCACCGCAGCACCTCGGCGACCTGATCACGCTGGCGTGCCAGGCGTACCGCTCCTGAGGTTCTCGCGCGCGAAGAACTCGTGCACCACCGCGATCAACGCCCTGGTGGCCGCGCCGGGCGCACGGTCAGCCGGTCGCGCGAGCCCGAGCGGCCAGCGCAGGTCCGCCCCGGTGACCTTCAGCCGGGCCACGCCCTGCGCGTCGGCGAGGACGTAACCGGGCAGGAACGCGACGCCGAGCCCGTGCCGCACGTAGTCGACGCCGGTGAAGATGTCGGACATCTCCAGCGTCACCCGGCGGGGCACGGCGGCCGCCGCGAACGCCCGGTCCGCCACCGCCCGGTTGCCGTAGCCCAGCGGCGAGTCGATGAAGTCCATTCCGGCCAGGTCGACGATGGGCACCTCGGTGCGCGTCGCCAGCGGATGTCCTCGGGGCACAACGAGATCCATGACCGAATGAGTCAGCTCGTCGAGAACGATCCCGTCCGGCACCTCACCGGGCAGCGACACGAACGTGAGGTCGAGCCGCCGGTCCAGCAGCTGCTCGACGAGCCCCAGCGAACCCGCGGCCGCCACACTCGTGCGGACGAGCACACCGGGATGACGCCGGTGGAACTCGCCGAGCAGCGCGGGCAGCCCGGCCAGCGTCACCGAGTTCAGCGTGCCGAGCCGCACCGTGCCTCTGAGCCCACCTCGGACCTGGTCCACGGCATCCCTCGCCTCGGTGACGGCGTCCAGCACGGCCTGCGCCCTGGGCAGCAGCGCCTCGCCGGCGTCGGTCAGCAGGACCCGCTTGGAGTTGCGGTCGAGCAGGGTGGCGCCGAGCTCGCGTTCGAGGGTCTTGATCGCGGCCGAGACCGCGGACTGCACCACGTGCACGCGGGCGGCGGCGCGGGTGAAGCTGCCTTCCTCGGCGACGGCGACGAAGTACTCCAACTGGCGGAGGTCCACACCAGCGAGTATCTCAGAAACTGATGATCGTCAGCTTCAACTTTCGTTGGACGTGATGAATCGAGGCACGCAGGGTGGAGGCATGTCCTTGCTCCTCGACTCGCCGGTCTCCCAGCGACCCGTCTCCCGCAGGCACGGCGCCGGTTTCTGGGCAGTCGGCGCGGCCTTCCTGGTCGCCATGGCCTACTCGACCGTCCCGGCCCCGCTCTTTCCCCTCTACGTCGCCCGCGAAGGCTTCTCCACCTTCGCCATCACCGTCGTGTTCGCGGCCTTCGCCGTCGGCGTCGTGATCAGCCTCGTCCTCGCGGGCCACGTCTCGGACCGGGTCGGCCGCAAGACCGTCCTCCTGCCCGCCCTGGGCCTCGAGGTGGTGTCGGCACTGCTCTTCCTGACCAGCACGTCGCTGCCGGTCCTGGTCCTCGCCCGCGTGGCCAACGGCCTGGGTGTCGGCATGATCGCCGCGACCGCCACCGCGTTCCTCCACGACCTGCACGCCCGCCACCGCCCCGGCGCCTCCCCGCGCCGTTTCGAGATCGTCTCGACCGCCGCCAACCTCGGCGGCCTCGGTGTCGGTGCACTGGTGGCCGGGTTGCTCGCCCAGCACGTCTCCTCGCCGTTGACCACCCCGTACGTCGTGCTGGCGGTGCTGTTGGTCGCGAGCATCGTCGCTGTGGCGTTGACGCCGGAAACCGTTGCGAGGCAACCGCTCGCCTACCGTCCACAACGGATTCGCGCGAACCACGGCTTCACCACCGCGGCAGGTGCGTTCTCGGCGTTCGCAGTGTTCGGCGTGTTCACCTCTGTCTCGCCGGGCTTCGTGGCGGGCGAGCTGCACCACCCGTCGCGGACGCTCGCCGGTCTCGTGGTGTTCACCGTGTTCGGCAGCGCGGCGCTCGCCCAGACCGTCACGGGCGGACTGTCCCTGACGGCACTGCGCAGGCTCGGCCTGGGCGGGCAGGGAATCGGTGTGGTGCTGGTCGTCGCCGGGATGTACGCGGCGAACTTCCCGTTGTTCCTGGCAGGCGGCGCGATCGCCGGTGTCGGCGCGGGCGTGCAGTTCAAGGCGGCGATCGGTGCCGTCACGAAGGCCGCGGTGCCGGAGAAGCGCGGGGAAGCGTTGGCGGGCCTGTTCTTCGTGGCCTACCTGGGGATGAGCGTGCCGTCGGTGTCGATCGGTCTCGCGACGAGGTTCCTCGCGCCGACGACGGTGATGACGTGGTTCGCGGGACTGCTGCTCGTGCTCCTGGCGGCACTGGCCGTTGCACGGCGGTCCACTCCCGGTCCCGCGTGATCGACACGAGGGACCGGGAGCGCCGGAATCAGTCCGTTCCCGACTCGATCGCCGCCGAGTCGAGCAGCGCGTCGGCCGCCGAGACGGTGCCGCGCGAGGCGATGACCTCCGCGCCGCCGTCCGGCACCTCGCCGATGAGCTTGGTCGGCTCGACCTGGGCCGCGATGAGCGCCGACTGGCGGGTGCCGACCATGCCGAGGCCCGCGAAGAGCTCCAGCTTGGCGCGCGAGTCCGCGATGTCGAGGTTGCGCATGGTCAGCTGGCCGATGCGGTCGACCGGGCCGAACGCCGAGTCCTCGGTGCGCTCCATCGACAGCTTGTCCGGGTGGTAGCTGAACGCCGGGCCCGACGTGTCGAGGATCGAGTAGTCGTCGCCCCTGCGCAGCCGCAGCGTGACCTCACCGGTGACCGCGGAACCGACCCAGCGCTGCAGCGACTCGCGCAGCATGAGCGACTGCGGGTCGAGCCAGCGGCCCTCGTACAGCAGGCGGCCGAGCTTGCGGCCCTCGTTGTGGTAGGCCGCGACGGTGTCCTCGTTGTGGATCGCGTTCACGAGACGGTCGTAGGCGATGTAGAGCAACGCCATGCCGGGCGCCTCGTAGATGCCGCGGCTCTTGGCCTCGATGATGCGGTTCTCGATCTGGTCGGACATGCCGAGACCATGACGGCCGCCGATGGCGTTCGCCTCCAGCACCAGGTCGACGGAGTTGCCGAACTCCTTGCCGTTGATGGTGACCGGGCGGCCCTGGTCGAAGCCGACGGTCACGTCCTCGGTCGCGATCTCGACCGACGGGTCCCAGAACTTGACGCCCATGATCGGCTCGACGATCTCGATGCCCTCGTTGAGCAGCTCGAGCGACTTGGCCTCGTGCGTCGCGCCCCAGATGTTCGCGTCGGTCGAGTAGGCCTTCTCGGTGCTGGAGCGATAGGGCAGGTCCCGCTCCTGCAACCACTCGGACATCTCCTTGCGGCCACCGAGTTCGGTGACGAACTCCGCGTCGAGCCACGGCTTGTAGATCCGCAGCGACGGGTTCGCGAGCAGGCCGTAGCGGTAGAACCGCTCGATGTCGTTGCCCTTGTAGGTAGAACCGTCACCCCAGATCTGGACGTCGTCGTCGAGCATGGCGCGCACGAGCATGGTGCCCGTGACCGCGCGCCCGAGCGGGGTGGTGTTGAAGTACGCGCGGCCACCGGAGCGGATGTGGAACGCGCCGCACGCCAGCGCCGCGAGCCCCTCCTCGACGAGCGCCGAGCGGCAGTCCACCAGACGCGCGATCTCGGCACCGTACGTGCCGGCGCGACCGGGGACCGTCTCGATCTCGGGCTCGTCGTACTGACCGATGTCCGCGGTGTACGTGCATGGCACCGCGCCCTTCTCACGCATCCACGCGACCGCGACGGACGTGTCGAGACCACCGGAGAAGGCGATGCCGACGCGTTCGCCGGCGGGAAGTGAAGTGAGCACCTTGGACACGTTGAGAATTATGCACGACAATGTATGAGCATGCACGTTGGGGGCTCTGTTAGTTGCGCCTCAGCGATGTCGTCGCTGGTAGTGAGCCACACGACGGGGTCTACCGCGAGCCGGGCCAGCGCGGCGTCGAGGCACTTGTACCGCAGCGGCCGGCCTCGGACGAACGGGCGCAGCACGACCGGCTCCACCGTGACGTGATCGATTCCGTTCCGCAGCTGTGAAATTGCCGGTCGGCAAAGATTCGGCGAACCACCTAGACGTGAACGCCGTTCATGTACCACCTTCTGCCTCGCAAGCCTCTCCGCAACCCTGCTCCCCCGGAATCGAGGCCACTGTTGAGGAAACTCCTACCCGCGCTGGCCGGCGCGCTCCTGATCACCGCCCTGCTCCCCGGTGTCGCGCTCGCCGACCCGCCGCAGGCCATCCCCGCCAACTTCACGGCGGAGGACGGCAAGTGGCAGCCGGCGTTCGACTACGACGGCGACGGCTGCTATCCGACCCCGGCGATCTCACCGACCGGTCAGGTGGCCACCGGCCTGAAGAACTCCGGTGCGCTCAACGGCCAGTGCCACGACAGGTCCGACCTGGACAACACCAACTCCTACAGCCGTTCCAAGTGCAACAACGGCTGGTGCGCCTACCTGTACGACCTGTACTTCGAGAAGGACCAGGCCGTGCCGGGCTGGGACTGCTGCGGGCACCGGCACGACATCGAGCACGTGGTCATCTGGGTGCAGAACGACGTGGCCCAGTACGTCTCGACGTCGGCGCACGGCAAGTACAGCACCTACTCGCGTGACAAGGTGGCCTGGGAAGGCACCCACGCGAAGATCATCTACCACAAGGACGGCGCCAGCACGCACTGCTTCCGTCTGGCCGGCTTCAACGAGCAGGCGGAGAACCACTACGGGGTCTACCAGTACCCCGCACTGGTCAGCTGGGACCGGTTCCCGGCCGGGGTGCGCGACATCCTCGTGAACGCGAACTTCGGCAGCGCCTCGCTGGCGATCAAGGACAGCGCGTTCAACCACAACCTCGCCAACGCCAAGCCCGCCGGGATCCCGTTCGACCCGAACGCGTAAGGCCTACTTGGCCACGCGGTTCAGCCATTCGGCCAGGAGGGCCCGTTCCGCTGGAGACAGCATCAGGGGCGGGTCCTCCTCCAGCGCCACGCGCAACGCGATCGCGCGGCTCGGGATGTCGGTCGGCTCGTCCGGCAGCACGTCCGTCGTGATCGCCCTGATCACCTGCTCGCGCGAGAACGTGATCAGCTCCAGATCCCGTTCCTCCTCCGGCGTCGCGATCAACGACAGCACGACGCCCATTCCCGCCGCGTGCACGAACTGCGCGGCCTGCTCGACCGGGACCGTCAACCGGCCCACCGCCGCGATGCGGCTGATGATCTCGCGGAGCATCGCGTCCGCCTCCAGCCGCGCCTCACGCTTGCGCGGCTCGCCGTACATCAGCAGGTAGAACGCGGGCCGCGCCAGGCCGAACCCGATGTGCAGCTCCCAGCCGCGGCGCAGGTCGTCGACCGGGTTGTCGCTGGCGCCCATCGCGTGCTTGGTCGCGAGGTAGTCGGAGAAGCCGTACGCGGCGACGGCGTCGAGCAGGCCGTCCTTGTCCCCGAACAGCCGGTACAGCGTCGGCGCCTGCACGCCCGCCGCGGACGCCACCGCGCGGGTGGAGACGGCCTCCTTGCCGCCGTCGATCAGCAGCTCGGCCGCGGCCTTCACCAACCGCTCCCTCGTGTCCATGTAGCGACGATAACACATGACAGGTAGCGGTGATTCGATATCAGTGCTACGTTGATTGCGTTATCGACGGAAACAGCAGCTAGGAGCACTGTCATGACTCGCGTTGCGATCGTCACCGGCGGATCGAGGGGCATCGGACGGGCAGCCGCCGAGCGTCTCGCCGCGGACGGAACGGCCGTCGTCATCGTGTACGCCGGCAACAAGACGGAGGCCGACTCGGCCGTCGAGGGCATCAGGGCGGCCAGCGGCCAGGCCGTCGCCGCACAGGCCGACGTCGCGGACGAGGTGGCCGTCGCCGCCGCGTTCGACCTGGCGGAGCAGACCTTCGGCGGCGTGGACGTCGTCGTGAACTCCGCCGGGATCATGCCGCTCGGCACAGTCGCGGACATGGACCTCGAGGTGTTCGACCGGGTCCAGCGCACCAACGGGCGCGGCACGTTCGTCGTGGCCCAGCAGGCCGCGCGCAGGGTGCGTGACGGCGGCGCGATCATCAACGTCTCGTCGTCGGTCGTGGGCCTGCGCTTCCCCCGGTACGGCGCCTACGCGATGTCCAAGGGCGGCGTCGAGGCGCTGACGCTGGTCCTCGCCCGCGAGCTGCGCGGCCGCGACATCACCGTGAACGTCGTCGCGCCCGGCCCCACCGCCACGGCCCTGTTCCTGGAGGGCAAGGACGAGGCCACGATCGACACCCTCGCGAAGCAGGCGCCGCTCGAGCGCATCGGCTCACCCGGCGACATCGCCGAGGTCATCTCCTTCCTCGCGGGCCCGGCCCGCTGGATCAACGGCCAGACCATTCGTGCGAACGGAGGCATCATCTGATGGGCAGGATCATCGTCGTCACGGGAGCGTCCAGCGGTTTCGGCGCCCTGGCGGTGCGGGCACTGGCGCGCGCCGGGCACACCGTCTACGCGGGCATGCGTGAGACCACCGGCCGCAACGCCCCGGCCGTCGCCGAGCTCGGTGCGTTCGGTGCCGAGAACGGCGTCGACGTCCATGCCGTCGAGCTCGACGTGCAGTCGCAACCGTCGGCCGACGCGGCGATCGAGCTGATCGTCGCCGAGCAGGGACGGCTGGACGTCGTCGTGCACAACGCAGGCCACATGGTCACCGGCCCGGCTGAGGCGTTCACACCGGAGCAGTACGCGGCTTTGTACGACATCAACGTCCTCGGCACCCAACGCGTCAACCGCGCCGCCCTGCCGCACCTGCGCTCACAGCGCTCCGGACACGTCGTGTGGGTGGGTTCCTCGTCGACGCGCGGCGGCACTCCCCCGTACCTCGCGCCGTACTTCGCGGCCAAGGCGGCGATGGACGCGGTCGCGGTCTCCTACCGCGCGGAGCTGCTGCGGTTCGGCATCGAGACCACGATCGTCGTGCCGGGAGCGTTCACCCACGGCACCAACCACTTCGCGCACAGCGGCAGCCCGGCCGACGGCGAGGTCGCCGCCGCGTACGAGGAGCTCTATCCCGGCCTCATGGACCAGGTCGGTGCCCGCCTCGCCGAATTGGAGCCCGCCTGGGCATCAGCTTCAGCTGTCGCTGAAGCAATCGTGGGCGTCGTGAACGCTTCGAGGCCGCCGTTCCGCGTGCACGTCGACCCGTCCGACGACGGCGCGGAGGTCGTGAACAAGGTTGCGGACCGCGTGCGCAGCGAGTTCCTGCGGCGGGTCGAGCTCGCCGACCTGATCTGACAGCCCATGAAGAACGAGGACACTGTTGCGGACCGCGTGCGCAGCGAGTTCCTGCGGCGGGTCGAGCTCGCCGACCTGATCTAGCGAGCGGCGAGGAGCGCGGACACGGTGACGAACCGGAACCCGCGTTCCTTCAGCTTCTGGATGATCGGCTTGAGGGCCAGCCGAGTCTGGTCGCGGCCCGCGTACATCGGGTGGAGCAGGATGATCGAGCCCGGCTTGGTCCGCTGCAGGACGTCCTGCTCGATCTGTTGCGCGGTGGGCGTTCCCGCGGAGTCCGGCTCGACGTCCCACATGATCGTCTTGCGATCGTGCTCGCTGAGGTAGTGCGGCAACGCGAAGAGCTTCTTGCCGTTGGGCGGCCGGAAGTGGATGTCACCGCGGTAGCCGGTCTCGCGGATCTTCGTGTCGGTGTCCTCGATCTCCCTGGCCACCGTGGACGGCAGCACGCCGACCATCCGCTGGTGGTTGTACGTGTGGTTGCCGATCTCGTGTCCGGCCACGGCGATCTTCCTGCCGAGCTCGGGGTACGTGGCGAGGTCGCGGCCCATGAGGAAGAACGTGGCCTGGACCTGCTGCTCCGCCAGCGTGTCGAGGACGTACCGGCCGCCGGCGGGGTGGGGGCCGTCGTCGAACGTCAGCGCGACGACCTTGTCGGTGGTCTCGACGCGGTCGACCAGCTCACCGAAGAACTGGAAGGTGCGGGAGCTGCTGACGTTCCACAGCGTCACTGCGGCGGTCAGCACGACGACGAGACCGACCGCGGTGATGATCGTCGGCTTGCGGCGCAACCACTTCATGCACCCACTATGGCCAATGAAGATCTTCCGACGCGCAGCACCCCGTCGTCGAGCGGCACGCACCGGATGCCGCCCTTGCCCCGCAACGCCTTGAACGCGCCCGGCGCGATGACCGCGTCCATCCAGGCGCACGGGTTCGCCGGCCGATGAACCTCGAACCGCACACCGTCGAGGCTGAACACGGTGCCACGCGGGAGTGAGTCCACGTCGAACCCGCGCACCACCACGTTGCGCCGCGCCACCAACGGGTCCACCGGCCACGGGTCGAGCGACTCGGCCGCGATCATCGTGACCGCCGCGTTGCGGTGGGCGGGGTGGTTGTAATAGCGGTCGCCGACGATTCCCAACCCCGCCCGCAATTCCACCTGGTCACGCGAAACAGGCCCGGGATCGGGACGAGGGCCGTCCGACGGACGGCCCTCGTAGGCGTGCACGGGTGAGACGTGCAGCGCGACGATCTCTACCTCTCGCCGAGCTGCCATTCCGGCCTCACGTAGTGGCACGTGTAACCGTTGGGGTACCGCTCCAGGTAGTCCTGGTGCTCAGGCTCGGCCTCCCAGAAGTCCGACGCCTGCGTCACCTCGGTGACGACCTTGCCCGGCCACTTCCCGGAGGCGTCGACGTCCGCGATCGTCTCCTCCGCGACCTTCTTCTGCGCATCGTCGGTGTAGAAGATCGCCGAACGGTAGCTGGCGCCGATGTCGTTGCCCTGGCGGTTGCGGGTCGACGGGTCGTGGATCTGGAAGAAGAACTCCAGGATCTGCCGGTAGCTCAGCTGGGCCGGGTCGAACACGATCTCGATCGCCTCGGCGTGGTTGCCGTGGCGGCGGTACGTGGCGTTGGGCGTGCTGGGGTCGCCGGTGTAGCCGACGCGGGTGGAGACGACTCCGGGGTGGCGGCGGAACAGGTCCTGCATGCCCCAGAAGCAGCCGCCCGCGAGAACAGCCTTCTCCGTCACAGTGGTTCTCCTCTGTTCGGTGTTCATTCAGGAGAACGTTCGGTCTCTGCCGGTTCATCCCCGTCGAGTTGTGACGTATCCATTACGGGCACTGACCTGGCCTCGATGACCTCACCCAGGTAGCGCACCACGACTGCCACCGCCGCGGCAACCGGTACGGAGAAGAACGCGCCCGCGATGCCGTACAGCGACGTGCCCGCAGTGACGACGAGCAGCACGACCGCCGCGTGCAGGCGCAGGCTGCGCGACTGCAGGATGGGCTGCAGCACGTTGCCCTCGACCTGCTGCACCACGATGACGATCACCAGCATGATGATCGCCGTGGTCAGACCGTTGCTGACCAACGCGACCAGCACGGCCAGCGCGCCGGCGATGAACGCGCCGACGATCGGGATGAAGCCGCCGAGGAACGTGAGCGCCGCCAGCGGAATCGCCAGCGGGACGCCGAGGATGACCAGTCCGAGGCCGATGAAGACCGCGTCGATCAGCGACACGACGGCCTGGCTGCGGATGAAGCTGCCGAGCGTGACCCAGACCCGCTCCAGCACGGTGGTGACGTGGCCGCCCGCGCGCTCACCGATCACGCCGCGCAGCCACGGCGTGAACCGGGAGCCGTCCTTGACGAAGAAGAACGCCAGCAGCAGCGCGACCAGCCCGGTCACGACGCCGGACGTCACCGCGCCCGCACCGGTCAGCAGCCCGCTGGCGATCGACCCGATGCTCGACTTGACCTGCTCCACGCCCTGGGCGATCAGGCGGTCGAGGTCCGTGTCGCGCAGGTTGAGCGGCGGCCCACCGGCCCAGTCCTGCAGCTGCGTGATGGCCCGCTGCGCGCTCTGGGCGATCTCCGGCACACCGGACGCGATCGACGACGAGATCGCCGCGATCACCCCGACCAGCACCGCCAGCCCGAGGACCAGCACGATCGTGGCCGCCAGCGCGGAGTTCAGCCCCTTGGACATGAGCCACCGGGCAGGCGGCCACAGCACCGTGGTGATCAGCAGGCCGAGCAGCACGGGCATGACGACCACCCAGAGCTTCCCGACCAGCCAGAACACCATCCAGAAGCCGAGCACGGCCAGTGCCGTCCGCAGACTCCACCGCGCGAGCCAGCTCACGCCGTGCCCGATGGCCTCACCCTTGTCCGCCCACCTGCGTTCCCGTTCCACGCGCACAGTCTGTCGTGATCTAGCCCGAACGGGTGGCAGACATGCGGCAGCGTTACGACTTCGAGCCGCGCGGCCCCCCAGAACGCGTCCTCCTCGGCGGGGTCGGCGGTGAACAGCCACACCTCCACCACCTTGCCGCCGGCGACGCGCATCACGTCGACGCCGACCCCGTCCATCTCGGCCCCCGACCGCTTGCCGGTCCAGTGCACGGACGCCGCCACGACGTCACCGTTCACCATCAACGGAGCGTTGCGCCGCAACGAAAAGGTGCCCTCGGACACGCTCATCATCCCGCCGATCATCGCGCCGACGGCCTCGCTGCCGCGGTGGACGCCGGAGAACTGGTTGTCGCCCGGCTGGTGCCACACGACGTCGTCGGCGAACTGGGCGGCGACGGTGGCGAAGTCACCGGACTCGAGGGCCTCGAAGTAGGTGGTGATGACGGCGAGCGGGGTGGTCATGGCTTCTCCTTTTCGCTGGTGTTGCCCTATGCTCACCTTTGGTAACCAATTACCTCAACGTAACTAACGGACGGATGTGCGCCATGTCACAACCTTGGGTCGTGCCGGCTTGGAACGTGCTTGCGGCGACCTGCCCCTCGCGCACGAGCCTCGCCCGCATCGCGAACAAGTGGACGGCGATGGCGGTAGCGGTGCTGGGCAACGGACGTCTGCGATTCGGTGATCTGAAGACGCAGCTCGAGGGCATCAGCGGCAAGGTGCTGACGGAGACCCTCAGGGACCTGGAGCGCGACGGGCTGGTGACGCGGCACGTGCACGCCGAGGTCCCGCCGCGGGTCGAGTACGAGCTGACGCCGCTCGGGCTGACGCTGCACGAGCCGTTGCTGGCGTTGTGCCGGTGGGCGGAGGAGCACATCGCCGAGGTGCTGGAGAACCGCGAGAACTACGACGCCCGATAGGCGGCCGAGGTGGACCGCGAGCGCGTCCACCACTTCTCAAGCAGGTGTGAGCACGCCGTCGACGTCCGGCATCACCGAGCCGCGGATCATCCCCCGCACCACCGGCAGCCCCGACAGCCGGAAGGCCAGGTCGCGCAACGAGATCCGCCACCGCGACGACGGCGCCATCCAACCGATGAACCGCCGCCCGAACTCCTGGGTGTGCTCCACGGCGGGCTTCATCCGCGCCTGGTAGCGGTCGAACGCGCCCTCGAAGCCACCGGAGAGCTCTTCCGCCAGAACACAAGCGCCCGTCATCGCGAGCGACGCGCCGTGACCCGCGAACAGCGAGACCGCCCCGCACGCGTCACCGACCAGTACGACCTTGCCGCGGTGCCATGTCGGCATGTCCACTTGGGACACCTCGTCGTAGTAGATGTCCTTTGGCACAACGGAAAGCAATGACGGCGCCACCCAGCCGAGGTCGCCGAACCGGTCGCGCAGCGCCGCCGCCGGGTCCGTCGGCAAGGCCTGTGACGAGGAGCGGTACAGCATCAGCGCCGCCATCGCCCCGTCGCGCACCACGTAGCAGCCGATCATCCGGTGCGGCACGGTCAGCATCTGGTAGCGGTAGCCGATCCGGGCGCTCAGAGAGGCGTCCTGGAACGAGAACGCCGCCGTGTGGTGCCCGAGATACCGCACGAACTGCGACGACGGGCCGAACACCAGCTCACGGACCCGCGAGTGCACTCCGTCCGCACCGACGACCAGGTCGAACGACTCGCGAGAACCGTCCGAGAACGTCACGGCACCGTCATCGATCTCAGAAACCGTTGTGCCATAACGGATCGGAGCCTGCACGTCGTCCCGGATCACCGACACCAGGTCGCCGCGCAGGAGGCTGATCACCCCGGACGCGACCGACTCGTAAGCCTCGGCGGAGATCGTGGCGCGCGAGCGGCCGCGGGCGTCCACGCTGGTCACCGACGAGATGGGTGCCCGCCGCGCCTCCAGGGCCGGCAGCAGGCCCATCCGCCGCGCCACCTCGTGGCCGGGGCCGAAGAAATCGATCATGTAGCCGCCCGCGCGGAACGACGGCGCCCTCTCCACGACCAGGACGTCCCAACCGGCACGTTCCAGCCACCACGCCGTCGCGAGCCCGGCTGTTCCCGCTCCCACCACCAACGCCCGTTGGGCGTTCGACTTAGGCATATGCCCAATCTAGCATCACGGGTGCATTTTGCGACTGCTCCGCCCGCCGCTCCACAGCCAGATCACGATCGCCGACGCCACCAGCACACCCAGGCCGATCAGGCCGTCCGGAACGCCGCCGACGTCCTGCTGCTGTTGCTGCTGCGAGGTGTTCTGACTGACGACCGGCGCCTGACGAGGAGGTGTCACGGGAGCGGCAGAGGAGGGTTGCGCCACCAGCGCCAGCGGGATCGCCTTGGTGTCGGAGAAGTCGACCATCCCGGTCGCTTCGAGCACCGTCATGTGGTCGAGCACGGTGTCCATGCACACCTTGGCGTAGTCGCGGATCGCGGTGTTGCGCGTGCCGGTGCGCACGCTCGCGAGGAACTTGTAGACACCGCCGTGCGCGGCGCGCAGCCGGTTCGCGAAGATCCGGTCGAACTCGGCACTGCGCGCGGGGGCGGCCTGCATCTCGTTCAACCAGCCCTGCTGGTCGGCGTTGGGCTGCGTGGGCAGGTCCACGCCCAGTGTCCGGGCGAGCTGGATGGTCCGCCGGTCCAGGTCGGCGTGACCATCGATCAGGTGCCGACCGGCCTCCTGCACCAGCGGGTTGGCCGACTTCTCCAGGCCCATCCGCCCGGCGGGGCCCTCCCACAACCCGGCGAGCGCCACCTTCTGCAACAGGTCGCGTCCGGCCGGCCCCATGGGTCCGAACTGGGTCTGGACGTAGTCGGGGCCCAGGTCCGGCTGCGCGAACGCGGACGGGGAGCCGAGCAACGCCATCAGCAGTGTGACGAGGAGTATCCGCATGCCGGGAGGTACGGACGGAGCAGGAAGCGCCGACCGTTGCACAGTGCAATGGTTATCGGTTCGTTACCGAAAGCGGGACCTGTAGAACTGACGGGTGAGCGATGTCGACGACCTGACCGACGCGGTCCTCACCGCGTCCCGCCTGCTGATCGCCGTGTCGGCGCGCTCGCTCGCGGCGGTCGAGGAAACGCTGACGTTGCCGCAGTTCAGAATGGTCGTGCTGCTGGAGGACCGCGGCCCGATGAGCCTCACCGCGCTCGCCGACCTCCTCGAGGTCAACCCGTCCACCGCCAAGCGCATGATCGACCGGCTGATCACGTCCGGCATGGTCGACCGCGAGCAGAACCCCTCCAGCAAACGCGAGGTCGTGGTGGTGGCCAGCGAGGAGGGCCGCCGGGTCGTCGGCCAGGTGATGGTGCGCCGGCGTGCCGAGATCAGCTCGATCGTGGCCCGCATGCCGGGACACCTGCGGCACGGCCTGGTCGAGGCGCTGACCGCGTTCACCGAGGCCGGGGGCGAACCGCGCTGGTCAGCCCGTGACGAGACGCCGGAACGGGGCCGCGACCACGCGGACGTCGACTGACTCGTCCAACGCGCGGTGCAGCACCAACCCGTCGATGGACGCTCCCAACAACAACGCCACCGCCTCGGCGTCACGAACGTCCGCGGCACGCAACCAGTCCGCCACGCGCTTGCGGAACTCCGCGACTAGCGACGACAGCCCGGCCCGCAGCGCGGGAAGCCGGTGCGCGGCCAGGAACGCCTCGGCCAGCAGCAACGACTCGGGGTCCGTGCCGGTGTAGCGCGCCAGCTCCTCCAGCATCCGCTCGATGCCGTCGGCGGGGTCCGCGAGCGACAGCGCCTGCGCCGACTCCTCCAGCACCTTCGCGGCGAACTGCAGGGCGGCCGTCGACAACAGCTCCTGCACCGAGGAGAAGTGGTAGTGCACGAGCGCCGCGTTGACGCCCGCCCGTTCGGCGACCAGCCGCGTGGTCACCGCACCCCAGCCGACCTCGCCCACCAGCCCGGCGGCGGCGTCGAGGAGCTGTTCACGGGTGCGGCGACCGCGGTCGGCTGACTTGGGCACGCGCCTAACTTACGGACGGGCGCCGAGCGAGTCCACGACCGCCGAGGTCACGGCGTAGGACTGGCGGACCGTGCCCTTCTCGAGCGCGCCCTTGTCGTCCGGCTGGTCCTCGGCGACGGTGTCCCTGCCGCCGATGAAGTCACCGTTCTCTGGGTCGATGATGATCTCGGTGAAGTCGTCGTAGTACTTGATGCCCAGCGCGACGCCTTCCTTGCCGTCGAGGTTCGCCTTCTTGTCGGTGACGACCAGTCCGGGCAGCAGCGCGAGCGCGCGGAAGATGTTCGCCCGCACCTCCGCGGGGAACTGGCCCGACCGCAGCGCCTCACGAGCCGACGTCAGCACACCCGAGTCGTCGGTCTGCCCCTCTTCCTTGAGCCTGGCGTACAGCTCCTTCGGGTCCTTCGGCAGCGAGGCGATGAACTCGGGCGTGGGGTTCGAGAAGGAGCCCGCGGTGCAGCGGTCCGGCTGGCCCTCGGCGTAGTAGGAGTACTTGCCGCACTTGCCGCGGAACTCCTGACCGTCCTTGAACGGGCCACCGTCCGGCTTGCCCTCGCCCTCGTGACCGTCCAGCCACTCCGGAGCCTGCACGCTGAACCTCAGCATCCACTCGTCGCGGCGGTCGGCGGGAATCCACTGCTCGGTGGCCTGCTCGCTCGAGTACGCCTTGGTCGAGCCCAGCTCCACGGTGATGCCGGCGTACCGGCTGCGCACGTACCGGTACTGACCGGGCGACAGGGGCCGTTCGACGACGCGGGACGCGAGGTCCGCGGCACGGATCAGCTCCTCGGCGGCGGTCGCGGAGTTGCTGCCGACGCCGGTGAGGTCGACGGTCGACGCGACCAGGCCACCACCGGTCAGCACGGCGACGGCGGCCGCGGCGGCGAGCCAACGGGTGCGGTGGCGCGGCCGGTGCCCTGCTCCGACGGCGGCGGGCAGCTCCGCGGGTTCCTCCGCACGTGCCTTGAGCGCCGCGGCCAACGCGGTCCTGCCCGCGGCGACGTCGAAGTGGACGGGCTCGTCGGCGGCACGGGCCAGCGCGGCGTCGAGCACCCGGTCGAGGGTCTCGGGCTTGGTCGGCTCAGACATGGCGGTCCTCGGTGAAGTCGTGTTCGGTCGCGGCGAGGCGGGTGCGCAGCCGGGAGCGGCCGCGGTGCAGTCTGGTGCGCACGGTGGCCACCGGAACGTCGAGCGCCACGGCGATCTCGGCGGGCGTGAAGTCCGCCCACGCGTGCAGCAGCAGCACCTCGCGTTCCTCGACGCGCAGCTCGGCGAGCCACGCGGTGAGCGGTCCCGCGAGCACGTCCGCGTCCGCCGCGGCGCTCACCCGGTCACCGATGTCCGCCTCGTCCGTGCGCGCGGCGTGGGCCTTGCTCCACGCACGCAACTTGCGCTCCTCCGCGCGCACGTGCCCGCGCAAGAGATTCGTCGCCACGCCGTAAAGCCACGCACGCACGGCATCGGCTTCATAGGCCTGTCCCGCGCGTTGGTCCCACAGCACCAGGAACGCCTCGGACACGACGTCCTGCGCGGTGTCGGCACCGACTCTCCTGGCCACGTAACGGTGCAACCGCTCGGCCGTCGACTCGTACAGGGTGAGCAGCGCTGCCTCATCGAGCACGGCGGGCGCCTCTTCGGGTGTCAGCGCCACTGGCGCCACGTCGCTTCGCACACCCCTACCTGGCCGCAGGCCCCAGGAGCGTTCCCGGCGTGTGCTCACCGCCACATGGTGGAGGCTGTGATCAGATCTCGCTCGGGAACGGGTGGCGTGCGGCGAACTCGGACGCCGTCATCCCGAACAGCACCACGTCGTGGTGGCGTCCCGCGTGGAACTCGTGGTCGCGCAGCCTGCCCTCTTCGGTGAAACCGAGCTTGCGCTGAAACGCGAGAGAGGGTTCGTTGAACGCCCACACGCTCGCCTCGCACTTGTGGAAGCGCCGCTCGCCGAACATGAAGTTCAGCAGCAGTGGCACCGCGTCCGATCCGTAGCCGCGTCCTTTGTGGTCACCACCGATGGCGATGCCGTACGAGAACCGTCCCGCGCGGTGGTCGATCAGCGCCGTCGACACCGACCCCACGAGCGCGCCGTCGGCCAGTGACTCGATCGCGAGCTGGAACGTGTCGTCCTCCGGCTTCTCGAGCGCCGTCTTCTCGGCCCACTCGCGTTGCCTCGCGGCCGAGCGCGGCGGGTAGATCTTGTCCATCCTCCGCATGTCCACGCTGTTCTCGACGATGCCGTGGAAGACCTCCCAGTCCTCCGGTTCCACGCCGCGGAGCCGTACGAGGTTCCCCACCCAGGATGAGCTCATGCCGTGATCAAACGACCACCCGATCGTGTCCGGCAACCGGATTACTACTATCTGCCCGGTGACCGCCTACGACGATCTTGAGCTCGACACGACGGTGCTGCCGGAACGCCAGCAGAAGATCCTCCTCGCCATCCGCGACTGGGTCGTCGAGCACGGCTACTCCCCCAGCACCCGCGAGATCGGCGAGGCGGTCGGGCTGAAGTCCTCGTCCAGCGTGTCGAAACACCTGTCGGCGTTGGAGGACAAGGGTTTCCTCAAGCGCGGCGCCTCCGTGACGCGGCCGATGGACGTGCGGGTCTTCCTGGACGGGACGGCGGTGCCCGGCCAGGTCTCCGAGGACTCGATCTCCGTGCCCGTCGTCGGTGACATCGCCGCCGGCACGCCGATCTCCGCCGTCGAGCACGTGGACGACGTGCTGAACCTGCCGCGTGGGCTGGTGGGCCGCGGCAGCAACGTGTTCGCGTTGCGCGTGCGCGGTGACTCGATGATCGACGCCGCGATCTGCGACGGCGACATGGTCGTGGTGCGGCAGACGCACGAGGCCTACAACGGGCAGATCGTCGCCGCCATGATCGAGGAGGAGGCGACGGTGAAGGTGTACCAGCGCCGGGGCGGCCACGTGTACCTCGAACCGCGCAACCCCGACTACCCGGTGATCGACGGCGACAAGGCCGTGATCCTCGGCATCGTCGTCTCGGTGCTCCGCAGCGTCTAAAGCACGCCCCAGTCGCGTGACCTGAGGTGCTCGACCACGAGGTCCGTGGCCGGAGTCGTGGCGCCACGCGTCACGACGTAGAGGGTGTTGAGCGGCGCGACCTCCGGGTGATGCAGCAGCTCGACGGCACCGGCGGTGAGCGCGGACTCGGTGAGGTAGCGCGGCAGTGCCGACACGCCCGCACCCGCGACCACCGCGGCCAAGGCCGCGCGCAGGTCCGGCACGACGACGGCGGTCGGGTTCTTCGGGCGCTCGCCGAACTCGCTGAGCCAGTACCGCCGGATGATGGGCAGGTCGTCGGAGTAGGCGACCAGCGGCAGGTGTTCGAGCGCTCGCGCCGGGTCTCGTGCGAGCAGCTCCTGGTCGACGGTCCTGGCCAGCAACGGTGGCCCGACCAGCAGGAACTCCTCGTCCGTCAGCGGTGCCGCGGTGAAGCCCTCGCCTGGCCGGACCGCGGACAGCACGACGTCGAGCTCGTCCGTCCTGAGCGCGGCGAGGAGATCGTTCGCGAGGCCGAGCGTGATCTCGAACCGGAGACCGCGCCGGGTCAGCGGAGCGAGCGCGGCCAGCCCTCGGACCGTCATGAACTCGGAGGCTCCCCCGACCCGCACCGTGGCCTCGACGGCCGGAGCGGGGTCGAGAGCGGTTCTGAGCTGGTCGATGTGCGATCCGACGCGGCGCGCGAGCTCGTCGGCCCTGGCCGTGGGCGTGACCCCGCGGCCGCCGCGGACGAACAGCGGTTCGCCGAGTTCCTTCTCCAACCTCGCGAGCTGGCCGCTCACCGCGGGCTGGGTGAGACCACGCCTGTTCGCCGCGGCCGTGATCGAGCCGCCCCGGTAGATCTCCAGGAACGTCGCGAGCAGATCGAGGTCTGTCAACTTCTCGGCCATAAGGCAGCTTATGGCTCAGCCGACACGTCCTGCGAATTCGTGATGGTATGGCGGACATGAAGAAGCTGCTGATGGTCGTGTCCGCCGCCGACTCGCTGACCCTGGCGGACGGCACGAGCCACCCCACGGGGTTCTGGGCCGAGGAGGTCGTCGAGTCGGTGCGCGTGCTGCGGGAAGCCGGCGTCGAGGTCACCCTGGCGACGCCCGGCGGCGCGTTGCCGACGGTCGACAAGGCGAGCCTGGACGGCCGGTTCGACGACGCCGTCACCGCACTGGAGGACCTGCGCACGCCCGTGACGCTGTCCGAGCTGGGCGCCGCCGGCTTCGACGCGATCTACCTGCCCGGCGGCCACGGCCCGATGGCGGACCTGGCGTCCGACCCGGCACTGGGTGCGTTGCTGGCGGACTTCCACGACGGCGGCAAGGTCGTCGCGGCGCTCTGCCACGGGCCGGCCGGCCTGCTGAGCGCGGTCCGCGCGGACGGCACGTTCGTGTTCGCCGGCAAGGAGATGACGGTGTTCAGCAACGAGGAGGAGCGCCAGGGCGGCCTGAACGTGCCCTACCTCGTCGCCGACCGGCTGGCGGAGCTCGGCGGACGCGTGACCACGGGTGAGCCGTGGTCGAGCACGGTCGTCGTGGACGGCACGCTCGTGACGGGCCAGAACCCGCAGTCCACCGTGGCCACGGCGGAGCGCGTCGCCTCGCTGCTGTCAGCGTAGGGACGCCGCGATCCGTTGCAGCAGAGCCGGTTCGTCGGCTTTGGTGACCGGCAGCTCGGACGGCGCGTTGTCCCAGTCGACGTGGTCGAGCGCCAGCACGGACTTCCGGTCGAAGTCCAGCGCACGGTCACCCAGTTCGGGTTCCAGGAGCTCGATCACGAGACCGGTGTTCACGGTGGTGCGTTCCGCGAGCAGCGCCGCGTCGTAGAGGTCCTTGGCCTGCGGGTAGCTGTCCGTGACGAGCCACTGGAGCTTCCAGGCGAGCGACAGCTCCTGACCGGCGGCGAGCAGGGTCGTGCCGGCGACCTCCACGGGCTCCGGGGCGATCGGCAGTTCCTCGTTGAACACCAGGTCGATCTGGACCGCACCGTCGGGCAGGCCGTCCACGGCGAACGGGAACACGATCCGCCGTCCGGGCACCCGCTCGTACGTCCAGATGTGCGAGGTCTCGGCCCCGCTCGCCCACACGCCGGGGCCGGGATCGTCCGCCACGGCGTCGACGATGTCGTCGATGAGCTGCTGCGCCCTCGGGCTCTCGAAGGCGAGGGACCGCGGGGTGACCACGAAGTCGAGGTCGCCGGGCTCCCGCGCGGCGTCGCCGAACCACGCCCGCATCACGACGCTGCCGCGCAGCACCAGGTTCTCGGCCCAGTCCGAGCTCCCGATCAGATTCAGGACGTGCGCCATCGCCTTCCTGCGCGCGTCGAGCCACCGCGCTCCCTCCGCCGGGTCGCCGAACCTCGGTTCACCGCCGCGGAAGGCGTGGGAGAACTGCTTGAGGGCGGGGTCGAACACCGCGCGTTGCGTGATGTCCTGGCCCGGCTTGATCTCCAGCGGGTGGAAGGTCGGGGGAAAGCCCCGCACCCAGCGCGGTGCCCGGCGCAGGCGTTCGTCGTGGCTGAGTCCGGTCTTGCCGTGGATCCAGCCGTTGTCGATGTGCAGCGCGTCGTCCTCGACGACGTACTCCTCCTCGACCTCCAGCACCTCGAACGCACTCAGGTCTTCGAGCAGCGCGTTCAACCGCTGCTTCGCCGTGGACCTGCCGACGCCGAAGCAGCGCTGGGTGACGAACCGCTGTTCCGTGCCGTCCTCGCTGATGCGGCGCGCGTTGCGGGAGACATGGGCGTCGTGCGATTCCATCGCCTTGTAGAGACCCATGTAGTAGTCGCGCCACGACCCGTGCAACCGCAGCTTCACGTGGTGTTCGAAGTACAGCGCGGGATCAGCGTCGTCGTCGGTCTGCGGCACGCCGTCGTTCCACGGCGCTGCCTCGATCTTCACCCGCACCAGGTGCAGCTCGGCCTCGAACAACCTCGCGCGCCAGCCGTCGGCGATCGCCCTGACCTCGTCGATCGTGCCCTTGGCACCGATCGTGAGCATCGGCTGCGACGGCACATCACCCCGCTCCAGCTCGATGTGCGTGAACTTGAGCCCGTGGCGCCCGGCGAACTCCCCCAGCTCGTCGACCTGCCACTCCGAGCCGGTCAGGTGCAACTCGAACTCACCCGCGAACATGATCTCCCCCTCTTCGAGGGCGATGACCTTAGCCGAGAACCACCTGCACCACGCACAACGAATAGAGCAGCAGCGCCGCCCGGTCCACTGGCGAGCTCACTTGCCTAAGCCGTGTCCGTTGCCGCCGACGACGGCGACCGCCTCCCCCGCCCTCACGGTGAAGGCCAGTGGTGAGAACACGGGGTCGTCGCCGTAGCTCTTGCGGACGTCCCGCACCTCCAGCATGTGATCAGCGCAATGGGAATAGCTCGGCCGCCCGTGCGTTAAGGTAGATGCAAACGCATGGAACTCAGATCGAAGGAGGCGGGGACCGTGCAGTTCGGAGTGTTCTCGGTGAGCGACATCACCAGGGACCCGGTCAGCGGCGAAACCCCCAGCGAGGCCGAGCGCATCGACGCCATCGTGCAGATCGCGGAGAAGGCCGAGGAGGTCGGGCTCGACGTGTTCGCGATCGGCGAGCACCACAACCCGCCGTTCTTCTCGTCCGCGCCCACCACGCTGCTCGCCCACATCGCGGCGAAGACGAAGAAGCTGATCGTCAGCACCGCGACGACGCTGATCACCACCAACGACCCGGTGCGCATCGCGGAGGAGTACGCGATGCTGCAGCACCTGGCCAAGGGCCGCATGGACCTGATGCTGGGCCGCGGCAACACCGCGCCGGTCTACCCGTGGTTCGGTCAGGACATCCGGCAGAGCCTGCCGCTGGCGCTGGAGAACTACAACCTCCTGCACCGGTTGTGGCGCGAGGACGTCGTGGACTGGGAAGGGAAGTTCCGCACGCCGTTGCAGGGCTTCACTTCCACGCCACGGCCGTTGGACGACGTGCCGCCGTTCGTGTGGCACGGCTCGATCCGCACGCCGGAGATCGCGGAGCAGGCCGCCTACTACGGCGACGGCTTCTTCGCGAACAACATCTTCTGGCCGAAAGAGCACTACATGCGGCTGATCAAGTTCTACCGCCAGCGGTACGCGCACTACGGCCACGGCACGGAGAAGCAGGCCGTCGTCGGCCTCGGTGGTCAGGCGTACATCGCCAAGCGGTCACAGGACGCGATCAAGGAGTTCCGCCCTTACTTCAACGAGGCCCCCGTCTACGGGCACGGCCCGAAGATGGAGGACTTCATGGAGATGACGCCTCTGTCGGTCGGCAGCCCGCAGGAGGTCATCGACAAGACGCTGACCTTCCGCGAGCACTTCGGCGACTACCAGCGCCAGATGTTCCTGATGGACCACGCGGGCCTTCCGTTGAAGACCGTGCTGAACCAGCTCGACCTGCTGGGCGAAGAGGTGGTTCCGGTGCTGCGCAAGGAGATCGAGTCGCGCCAGGACCCGGAGACCGCCAAGCCGCCGACGCACGCACTGCGCGTCAAGGAGAAGTACGGCGACAAGCCCGCGCGTCAGCCCAGGCCCAACGCCAACCGGGGCGACAACGTCACGGGTGGCTCGCCCTACCAGGACGCCGAGTAAGACCATGACCCGCGCGAACGAGGCGTGGGAGTCGCTCATGAAGGCCTACGCCGTGTTGATGAAGCAGTTCAACGCGGAGGACGTCTGGGGTGAGCTGACCATGCGGGAGTACGACGTGCTGTACCAGCTGTCCAAGTGCGACAGTCCGCTCAGGCTGAGCGAGCTGAACCGCCACGTGCTGCTGAGCCAGCCCGCTCTGTCCCGCATGGTCGACCGCCTGGTCGAACGCGGCCTGGTCGAACGGTGCCCGGACCAGGGCGACCGCCGGGGTGTGCGCCTGTCGCTCACCCCGGCGGGCCGCGAGACCCAGCGCGCCATCGGCCGCCCGCACGCCCGCAGCGTCACGCGCGCCCTGAGCGTGCTGACGCCAGAAGAGATCTCACAGCTAGCCGTGATCACCGGCAAACTGGCCGGAAACGAGGAGAAATGACCACACAGTTCCAGCTCGTGGTGGTGTCGGCCGGCACGAGCGACCCGTCGTCCACGCGCCTGCTCGCCGACCGCGTCGCCCAGCGCGTCGCCACGCTCGGCACCCAGAAGAAGCTCACCGTCGACGTCCAGACGATCGAGCTGCGCGAACTGGCCGGCGAGATGGCGAACGCCCTGGTGTCCAACCACATCGGCGCCCGTCTGCAGAAAGCGATCACCGCACTGCAGCACGCCGACGGCATCGTCGCGAGCACGCCGGTCTACAAGGCGGGCGCGAGCGGGCTGTTCACGTCGTTCTTCCAGATCCTCGACAACGACCTGCTGATCGCGAAGCCCGTCGTGCTGGCCGCCACTGCCGGAACCGCACGGCACGCGCTCGTGGTCGACGACCAGATGCGCGGCCTGTTCGCCTACCTGCGCACCGTCGTGGTGCCGACGTCGCTGTTCGCGGCGACCGAGGACTGGACGGACACCGGGCTGAACAAGCGCATCGACCGCGCCGCCCTCGAACTCGTGGCGCTCATGGCCGCCGGGTTCGAGAAGACGGTGCGCGACGAGTCGTGGGGGCGTTACCAGCACGAGTTCGGCAGTGCGGGCGGGACCGAGTTGTCGATCGACCTCGACTCCGACCTGATGCGGCTCGCTGCGGGCGGGGCGGCCAACTAGACGCCTGTCCTGCCCTCGGCAACAACCGCTCAATCGCCGCTCACCTCGACCCGCCTGGTACCTGATCAACGAATTGCCCGACAGGTTCTCGTCTGGTGTGACAGCACGGCTTCGCCGACCCGGCACATGCCCTCCTTCGTCGGGCGTGTGCCGGACCGAATTTCTGTGGTCACCTTGCTCGGGTGGTTGCGGGGCGTGGTTCAGTGCCGTGCGGTGGCCGCCGGTTGCGGTGGGGATTCTTAGGTGCGGGTTGCGAATTTTTCAGAATGGCGGTGGGTCGCCGAGTACTGGTTCGGGGTGGCGTTCGTAGTTTTTTCCTGCGGGGCTGCGGAAGCAGAATCTGCCGGGGTTTGGTTGGCTCACCTGCCAGGCCGTGCGGTGTTTGACGCGGTGGTGTCGGCGGCAGAACGCGCCCAGGTTCGCCGCCGAGGTCGAGCCGCGCGGGAACGGGACGGTGTGGTCGAGGTCGGATTCGTGCGAGGGGTGCATGCAGCCGGGGAAGCGGCAGGTCCGGTCGCGCATCCAGACGAAGCGGCGCAACGCTGCGGGTGGGCGGTAGGTGCTGGTGCCAAATTCCAGGGCCTCGCCGGTGGTCGGGTCGGTCAGCAGTCGTCGCCACGTGGCGTCTCCGGCGAGGTTGCGGGCCAGTTCGGCGGTGATCGGGCCGTAGCCAGCCAACTCGCCGGGCTGTGAGGACAAGCCCATCAGCGTGGCGGCTGAGACTGTCACGTACAGCTCGACTTTGACCGCGCTGGTCTTGTCGGGCGTGGCGAGCAGCAGGTCGGCGAACACGTCCGCGCGAACCTGATCCAGCGTGCGCGGATCGGACGGCGTGTGCGCCTGACGCGCGATCGCGTCGACCCGTGCCGAGCACGCGGCGGCCAGGTGGGCGGGCAGGAAAGCCCAGATCCGCGCCATGTCGTCCTCGACCGCGTCCAGGCCGGTGCAGCGTTGCTTCTTGCGTTCCTCAGCGCGCTCCCGGTGGCCTTCCGGGTCGACCTTCATCACCACGCGGCGCGTGAGCTGACGCATTTGTGCGCCGGTCTGGCCCGCGGCCTTGGCCAGCACGCGGGCCTCCACCTCGGCGGCCAAGTCGGCCGACAGCGGCATGGTCTGGTCGTGCAGCACGCGGGCCTTGTAGAAGTCGATCTCCCCCTTCTCCAGGGCATCGAGCGTCTGCGGCAGCCTGGACGCCAGGTCCAACGCCAGCGCGATCTGGTCGGTGGTCCAGCGCGACGTCCAGCGCATCGCCGCCGCGATCTCGGCGTCGAAGAACTCCTCGCCCTCACAGGCGATCGCGTAGTCCGCGAGCACGCGCAACGACTGCGCCTGGTGATAGGCAATCTGTTTGTGGTGATAATCGAGAGCATCGAGGACCTCGACCGCTTCCATGCCCCCAATTTTATTCGTGATCAAAAACCGCAAAGGGGGCTCAGGGCCTCACGATCGAGTGAAAACGCGGCGTTGATCGTCTAGCTTGAGTTTTAACCGGTTTGGTCGGGGTGTTGGTGGCTGGGCTCGGTTGTGTTGTGGTGCTTGTGTTTGCGTCTGTCTGCGCTGGTGACGATGTAGACGTTGTGGCGTGGTGCGGGGTGTTTGTTGGGTGTGCCCGCGGGGCGGCCGGGTCCGGGCCGGGACGGTTTCGGGGCCTGGGCGGGACAGGTGGTGTGTCTGTGGAGGTTCCGAAACCCGCGGCGGACGCGTGCCGGGGAGAGGTGCTGTGGCTCCGCGGCGGGTTTCTCCCAGCGGCGGCGCAGATCGCGTGTGCGGTGACGGGCCAGGCGTAGCTGGGTGTAGGTGGCGATCAGCAGCCAGGTCCACTGGTCGGCTGCCGGCGAGCGTGGTCCGTAGCCGGTCGATCTCCACATGGCCGCGGGCCAGCGCGGCGTAGCCGCTGCCATGCCCGCGACGATGCTCACCGGCCAGCGACAACTCCGCGATCGACCCGCACCGGCCCATCGGCACACAGCACCGCGTCACACAGCTCGAACAACGCGTCCGCCCGCCTGGACAGACACCGGTAGAACTCCCGCCGGAACCAGGGCAGGTCCCCGCCCGCGCCGGACTCACCGGCGTCCTGCACACTGATCAACTGAAGCCCTCGGTAGCGATCTTCTTCCCTAGACAAGAAGAATGATCAACCAAGGGCTTCACCCATGATCAACGAGGGTCCAGGCTTCGCCGTCACCGGTTAAAACTCAAGCTAGAAGTCCCGGTGCTCCTCGGCCCACGGCAACAACTTCCGTTCGGCGAACGTCAAGCCGTAGAACAAAGCGACGCTGATGACAGCGAGCAACGCCATCGCCGCGAACGCCAGTGAGGTGTCCGCGCTGGCCCCCGAAGTGGAGATCACGTACCCGAGTCCCCCGCGTGCGCCGACGAACTCGCCGATCACCGCCCCGATGACCGCGAGCGTCACCGCCACCTTCAAGCCGACGAAGATCTGCGGCAGCGCGTGCCACAGCCGCAGCTTGAAGAACTCGTGCGTGCGCGAGGCGTCCAGCGACCGGAACAGCTCGACGAGGTCCTGGGGCGTCGACTTCATGCCCGATGCGGTGGAGATGACGATCGGGAAGATGCACACCAGCACCACCATGAGCACCTTCGAGGAGATGCCGAACCCGAACCACACCACCACGATCGGTGCGATGGCGACCTTCGGCACGGCGTTCAGCGCCACCAGCAACGGGTAGAACATCCGCTCCAGCACCTGGGACCCGACGATCAGCAGTGCCAGCGGCACACCGATCACCACGGACAGTCCGAAGCCGGACACGGCCTCCCACAACGTGATCAGCGTCTGTTCGAGCAGATATCCGGGCAGCTCCAGGAAAGAAGCGACGACGTCGGCCGGCGACGGCACCAGGAACGGCTCGATCCCGAACACGATCGTCGCGAGCCACCACAGACCGACGATCACCAGCATTCCCAGCACCGGCAACGCGATCCTCACGCCGTCACCTCGCCCAGCAAGCCGCGCAACGACCGGCTCACCTCGTCCAGCTCGACCTGCCCGAGCGCACGCGGCCGCGGCAAGGGGACGTCGACGATCTCGTGGATCCGGCCGGGGCGCGGACTCAGCACGACGATCCGGTCGGCGAGTAGCACGGCCTCGTCGATGGAGTGCGTCACGAACACGACCGCGCGCGGGTGCTCCAGCTGAACCCGTTGCAGTTCCTCGGAAAGCTCCGTCCGAGTGATCGCGTCCAGGGCGGAGAACGGTTCGTCCATCAGCATCACGCGAGGGCTCTGGATCAATGATCGGCACAGCGACACCCGTTGCTGCATGCCGCCGGACAGCTCGTGCGGCAACCGTTTCTCGAACCCGGCGAGCCCGACGAGGTCCAGCAGCTCGAGAGCACGATCGCGATGGTCGCCCAGACCGAGGACCTCGGCCGGCAGCAGGACGTTGGCCAGCACCGACCGCCACGGCAGCAACGCCGGGCGCTGGAACATGAGCGAGACGTCGCGGCGCGGCCTCGTGACCTCCTGCCCCGCCACGAGAATCCGCCCGGAGGTGGGGGCGAGCAGCCCGGCGATCAGCCGCAGCAACGTCGACTTCCCGCAGCCGGACCTGCCGATCACCGCGACGAACTCGTGCCCGCCCACCTCCAGGTCGATGCCGGCCAGCGCGTGCACCGGCCCGAAGGTCCGCGCGAGGAGCTGGAGCGAGATCACTTCGGCGCCAGGTCGAACGAGGCGACGTCGCCGGGACGCACCGACCCGTCCGGGATCGCACCGGCCCCGACGAGCGTGCGGAGGATCGTCTCGACCCGCGGCTCGGTCAGCTCGCCGACGGGACCGCGGAAGCCGACCGGCTTGACGTACCACTTCATCAGGTCCAGCTCGGCGCGCGCGACGGCGGCGTCCTGGGTCGGCTGGTACTTCTTGAGGATCTGACCGGTCTCCTCCGGGTGCTCGACCGCGTAGTCGAGGGCACGCAGCAGCACGGCCGTGAACCGCTGCACCAGACCGGGATCGTTCTGCGCCATCTGCTTCGACGTCACCAGCACGTTGCCGTACAGGTCGGGCACCAGGTCGCCGTACGGCAGGACCACCGCTTTCCGCCCCTTCGCCGCGGCCTCGATCAACGGTGTGCCGACGACGAACTGCCCGATCCCGTCCACCTGCCCGGCCGCGAGCAGCTGCGGGAGCGACGGCGGAGGCGACGGCACGAACTCGACCTGCGCAGGGTCGATGCCGGCGGCCTTGGCGTACACCGGGAACATCACCTGGTTCGTGGAGCCGGGCTGGTCACCGATCTTCTTGCCTGCCAGGTCGGCCGGCTTGGAGATCCCGTTGCCCTCCAGGGCGACGATCGCGGCGAGCGACCGCTGGTGGATCGCCGCGACGGCGGTGACCGGCAGCTTCTCCTTGGCGACGGTGATCGCGGTGGCGGTGAAGTCCGCGATGCCGAAGTCGGCGCGGTTGCCCGCGACCAGCTTGAGCACGTCGACGCTGCCGGTGCCCGGCGTGACCGTGACCTCGATGGCCTCGGCGTCGAAAAAGCCCTTCTCCAACGCGATGTACACGTACGCGTCACGGCCGAAGGTGCTGAACGACGTCAGATAGTTGATCTTGCTGAAGCCCGTGTTGTCCCTCGGTGGCGGTGTGCCGCAGGCGGCGACGGCCAACACGACCAGGACAGCTGCGACGACTTTCCGCATTGTTCCCCTCCCCCGGAAACGTCCTTCTGGTCGAACATAGAGGTCGGGGAGGACGAATGAACACGACCAATCCGCCCGTGGCCGTCATCGGCGCGGGCCCGATCGGTTTGATCACCGCGCTGGGGCTGGTCGCGCACGGCGTGCCGGTGGTCGTCTTCGAGGCGGCCTGCTATCTGTCCGGCGAGACGAGGGCGGGCACCGTCCTGACGCGCACGCTCGAGGTCCTGGACCGGTACGACGCGCTCGGCCCGGTGCTGGAGGCCTCGCTGCGCCTCGACGAGATCGGCGAGCTGGACCGGGCGACCGGGACGTCGACCGGAAGCGTCCTGACCTCGGCGCTGGCCGGCGAGACGCGGTTCCCGTTCGTCGTCAACGTTCCGCAGCACGAGCTGGAGCCCGCGCTCGCGTCCGTGCTGGAACAACGTGCGCCGGGCGCGTTGCGGATGCGGCACCGGTTGGTGGACTTCACGCAGCACGCGGATCACGTCGTCCTGCGGTTGTCGACTCCGGACGGCGAGGTGGAGGTCGAGGTGGCGTACGTGCTCGGCTGCGACGGCGGGCGCTCGACCGTGCGCGAACGGCTCGGCGTCGAGGTCACCGGGCACACGCTGGAGCAGCGGTACGTGCTGGTCGACCTCGTGTGCGACCTCGACGTCGGCAATCCGCGCGACTACCCGTACCTCGCCTACTTCGGCGACCGCGAGGAGTGGATGGTCCTCGTGCGGCAGCCGCACTGCTGGCGCTTCGTGTTCCCCCTCGCCGCGGGACGGGAGGCGCCGTCGTCGGACGAGCTGCGGGACAAGGCACGCCACTTCATCGGCGAGGTCGACGAGCTGAAAGTGCTGGGCAGCAACGTCTACACCGTGCACCACCGCGTGGCGTCGTCGTGGCGACGCGACCGGGTGTTCCTGCTGGGCGACGCGGCGCACCTGATCACGCCGATGTGGGCGCTGGGCCTGAACACCGGCGTGCTCGACGCGTCCAACCTGCCGTGGCGGCTCGCGTGGGTGCACCGCGGGTGGGCGGGCGCGGAGTTGCTGGAGGGCTACGAGGCCGAGCAGAGGCCGGTGGCGGTCCACGGTTCCGGCGCGATGGCCGAGGCGGCGCGCGCCGTGATGGACCGCCGCCTGGAGTCGGTGGCGGGCTGGAGCGACGCGATGACTCGCACGTTGCTCGGCGTGCGGCTGGGCGAGGACTGGTCGATCACGCGCCCACCGGGCCCGTTGCGCGTCGGCGACCGCGTGCCCGACCTGCGGATCTTCGGCCTGCGCGGCCCGGTCCACCTGCACGAGCTGTGCCGCGAGGAGTTCGTGGCCCTGCACCTCACCGACGCGCGCCGCCGCCCGCACCTGCCCGACGGCCCAGCCGGGCTGCGTCAGGTGATCGTGAGCCGCTGGGACGCGCCGCACGACTCGGGCCTGCGTTCCCGCGCGTACTTCGACCCGGGATCCACCGTGCGCGACCGCTTCGGCCTCGGCGACGCCGTGGTGCTGCTGCGACCGGACGCGCACGTCGCTCACGTCGAACCCTGGACCGCCTCGTCGTGGCAGAACGTCCAGGACCGCTATCTGCAGGAGGTGCGCCTTGCGAGGTGACGTCGTGCTCTCACCGGCCGGGGAGAAGATCGTCCTCGCCGACGTCGGCAGTCGTGTGCTCCACGACGACCCGGTGATCAGGGTGTGGGAGGTGACGCTCGAACCGGGCGAGACCCACCCGTGGCACCTGCACCACAACCCGTACGTCGTGCTGAGCATCGACGGCTCGCAGGGCCGCATGGACTGGCTCGACGGCAGCGAGCCGCGGTTCATCTCCGAGCACCGAGGTGGCTGGGTCTACCGGCCCGTGTCGCCCGTGCACCGGCTGACGAACATCGGGACGACCTTCTACCGCAACCGGCTCGTCGAGCTGAAGGACCTCGGCGAGAACCTGGACGAGCCGCTCGACATCCGCCCCGACGACGTCAGCGTGCGCACGGTCGCCGACACGACCCTGGACCTGGAGGGGCCACACGTCCTCGCCGCCTTGGACGGCGAGGACGTGCAGCTCCACGCGGGAGGGTCGTGCACGGTGGACGGCGAGTGGTTCGTCGTCGAACTGAGTTACCTGTTCAGGTAGGGCTCCAGGTCCTCGAACTCCGCGACCTGCCGCACCTCGACCGACATCTCCTCGACGCCGGCGAAGCAGGTGATGTACTCCTGCGCGACGGCCGTGGCCTCGGCCAGGTCCTTCGCGTTGATCAGCAGGAACCCGCCGACGACCTCCTTGGCCTCGGCGAACGGGCCGTCGATCGCACTGATCGCCGCACCACGCCTGCGCACCACGGCGCCGACCTTCTGCACGCCCTCGGCGCCGAGCATGACGCCGTCCGCGGTCAGCTTCTCGACGAACGCGTTCATCCGGTCGATGAGCTCGGCGTTCGGCTCCCACGAGGCCGGGTCGTCTTCGGGGACCCGGTGCATGAGCATGAACCGCATGTTCTCTCCTCGGTGTCGACTGGCAGCGTCGAACAGCTGCCACCCCTGCGTCGAACGACGTCACGGAGCTTTCGACATTGTGCAGACGACTTCTTCCGGACGGCGCGACACGAGGTGGCCGGCCGTCCGCAGCGCGAGCGCCGCCATCGTCAGCGACGGGTTCGACGTGCCGAGCGACGGCATGCTCCCGCAGCCCACCGCGTACAGGTTCGGGTGGTCCCAGCACCGCTGCCACCGGTCCACCACCGAGTCGCGCGGCGAGTCCCCCATCACGTGCGTGCCACCGCCGTGGCCCGCTCCCCAGTACCTCAACGGCTCGCCGTCGTGCTCGAAGTACCGTTCGTCGTCCGGCTTGTACGACGTGTGGTCCTCGGCGCCGAGGAGTTCGAAGATGCGGTCCGACGCCCGTTTCGCCGCCAGCAGACCGTCCTTGACGTAGTCCGACAGTCCGTAGTGGACGCTCGGCCGCGGGTTGCCCAGGGCGTCGAGGTCCGTGCCGAGCGTGACCCGGTTCGCCGGATCGGCCTCCTGCTCGATCTCGAACTGCAGCGCGAACTGCCGGCCGACCCGGTCCGCGACGGCCTGCCGCAGCGCCTTGCCGCGCAGGCCCGCCGCGACGAACTCGGCCGTGTCCGAGACGGGACTGCCCGCCGACCAGCCCCAGCCCCAGTTGCCGATCTCGATCCGGAACGGTGCCCGCGTGCAGCGCTGCGGGCCGGAGCGGAACACCTCGATGCCCGTCGTCGAGCCGGGACCGCGGAACGGGCCGATCTGCTGCGGCATCAACGCCCACGTCAGCAGCGCCGGGTGGTCCATCAGGTTGCGGCCCACCTGGTCGCTGCTGTTCGCGAGCCCGGACATCAGCAGCAGCTTGGCGTTCTCGATGGCGTGCGCGGCGAGGACGACGAGATCCGCCTCTTCCTCGTGCCGTGTGTGCCTGCCGCTCGTGTCGTCCTCGTAGCGCTGGTAGGAGACTTTGGTGATGCGCCCGAACTCATCGGCGTGCACCCGGTTCACGACGCAGCGGGTGCGCAGCTCGACGGCGGCGGACCACTGCTTCTGCGTGCGGTGCGGCGTGTACTTGGCGTTCTCCGGGCAGATCGGCACACAGCTCGCGTAGCCCGCGCACAGCTGCCCGTGCGGCCGGTAGCCGTGCACCGGAATCCCGTTGCGCGCCTGAGGAGTTCCGACGACCAGCAGCTCGTTCCCGTCGATGCTCTGACCATCCACAACGGACGCGATCGCCTCGTCGAGGTACGTGCGGGGCAGGGCGTGCATGGGATAGCGGTAGCCGTCCGCCACGGGAAGGTGCTGGCGCTGCTCGTCGGCGTCGGCCGCGACCCCGATCTCCCACTCCGCGGCGCGGTAGTAGGGCTCCAGGTCGTCGTAGGAGAGCGGCCAGTTGCGGCCGTGCCCGAGGTCGGCGGTGCGGAAGTCCTCGGGATGCATCCGCGGCGTGATGCCGGTCCACGCGGTGCCGGTGCCACCGTTCATGCGCAGGTAGGGGCTGCAATAGGCGAACGGCCCGGTGTTGATCAGGCAGTCGCTCGACGGCGCCGCGGCGGTGGTCCGGTACGGCGCCAGCGGCGTCTTGACGAGCGCGGTCCGGAACCTGCGCACCGCCTCGTCGTGGTCGTTGTGCGCCCCCGCCTCCAGCACGAGCACGCGAAACCCGTTGTCCCCCAACACCTTCGCGACCAGCGAGCCGGCGAACCCAGCGCCGACGACCACGGCCCTCACGAGGTGCTTCTTCTGGGTCTGCGCTCCCAGCTCCCGAAACCGGGCGCACTGGTGCCCGGCGCGGCCACCCCGACGGCCTTCCACGCCAGCCCTTCGGCGTAGGCGCGGGCACTCGGCACCACCCCGCGCCACACCCCGGTGTACCAGAGCTCGATGATGTCGGCTTCCGACGCGCCTTGTGCCAGCGCGCGGTACTGCTCGACCAGTCCGGTCGACCTCAGCTCCTCCGCCGAGAACCCGGTCAGCTCGGCGGACAACTCCACGAAGGCGTCCATCGCGCCATCCTCACGGAGCCCCTGTCCTGCGCCAAACGATCTGACCAAGGCTCACCCGCGTGGCCCAACCGCCATTTCGCCCAGCAACGACCAGTCGTCCTGCTCCAGCACGGCGTTGACGATCCGCGGCGTCTCCTGCAGGTACGGCGGCAGCTCGGCCTGCGCGACCTTGAAGTGCGCGGACTGCACGTGCGCGGCCCCCGCGTCCCCGTCCCGGAACGCCTCGACGAGCACGTACTCGGTCTCGTCGTCGAGGCTGCGCGACCAGTCGAACCACAGGCAGCCGGGCTCGCCGCGGGTGGCCTCGGTGAAGGCGCGGGAGAGCTCGGGCCAGGTGTCGGCGTATTCGGGCAGGACGCGGAACTTCGCGGTGATGAAGATCAAGGCTGCCTCCTTCGCGTGATCGCGCCCCGAGCCTAGGGGGACTCGGTGACGGGGACCAGCGAACCGTCCGGCGCCATCCGCTGCGGCCCCTGCCGGACCATCTCCGCCACCAGGGCGTCGAGCCGGGCGTCACGTTCGGCCTGGTCGGGATAGGTGACCTTGAAGCCGTGCACCACGATCTCCGACGCATCGACCTCACCGCGCACACCCTCCGGCGCGAAGCCGAACATCTCGTGCATCGTGGCTTGGGCGAACTCGTACTGGTCGTCCGACTCGGCGTGGTGCTCGCGGAGCAACGTGCCGTCCGCGTCCCACTCCCCGAAGCCGAACGCCCCCGATCCCGAGTGCCAGCTGAACACGATCATCGGCCGCCCGGCGGCGAACTCCCGCACGTGATCCGGCGGCGGGAGCATCATGAGCTCCTGGTCGCACACGATCGTCGCGTCCGGCAGCACCGCGACGTAGGCGAGCGCGTGGCCGGGGTACACCTCGTCGGCCAGCGTGCTGTCCTCGATCGGCTCGACCGCGCAACCCGGTCGCAGCGCGCGGATCACCGCTTCCGCCTCGTCCCGGTCCGGTTCTCCTCCTTTCCGCAACGCCGTCCGCACCTCACCGAACGCCAGCAGCATCGCCTTGGACCCCACCTGACCTCCTCCCTCTGCGACGTCACAAAACCTGCGCGATCATCCCCCAGTGCCCGAGATGATCGACACCCGCCGGCGCAACCTCGTCGTCGCGACCGTCCTGCTGGCCATGCTCCTGGCCGCCCTCGACCAGACCATCGTGTCCACCGCCCTGCCGACGATGGTCGCCGACCTCGGCGGCGGCGCGCACCTGTGGTGGGTCGTCACGTCCTACCTGCTCGCCGAGACCGTCATGACGGTCCTGATCGGCAAGTTCGGTGACCTCTACGGGCGCAAGAAGACGTTCGTGGTCAGCCTCGTGCTGTTCCTGGCCGGGTCGTTCTTCGCGGGCTGGTCGGAGTCGATGGGCACGCTCATCGCGCTCGCAGCCACCGGGCTGACGCTGGTCACGAGCTGGGGCGGCACCGAGTACCCGTGGACGTCGCCGACGATCCTGGGGATGGCCGCCGGATCGGTCGTGCTGCTGGTCGCGTTCGTGTTCGTCGAGCAGCGCGCGGCCGAACCGATGCTGCCGATGCGGTTGTTCCGCAGCCGGGTCTTCACGGTGTCGGGTGTGCTGAGCTTCGTCGTCGGGTTCGCGATGCTCGGCGGCATCACCTACCTGCCGATCTACCTGCAGTACGTGCGCGGCGAGTCGGCGACGGCCTCCGGGCTGTGGATGCTGCCGCTGATCGCCGGGCTCATGGCCACGGCGCTGCTCACCGGCAACGTGATCAGCCGCACCGGCAGGTACCGGATCTTCCCGCTGGCCGGGTCCGTGGGGCTCGCGATCGGCCTCCTGCTGCTGTCCTTTCTGGACGCGAGCACGAGCTACTGGGTCATGGGCGCGTTCATGGTCGTGCTCGGCGCGGGCATCGGCCTGGTGATGCAGGTGCCGGTGATCGTCGTGCAGAGCACCACGAACTACACCGACCTCGGCGTCGCCACGTCCGGCATCAGCTTCCTGCGCACCATGGGCAGCTCGTTCGGGGACGACGGGGTGGCCACCCTCGACGAGATCGCCGAGATGACCGAGGTGCCCGGCGGCATCTTCGAACCGACGGCGCAGGCCCTCGTGCGATCGGGGCACCTGGCGTTCAGCGACGACGGCTACCGGTTCACCGACGAGGGCGCGGACGTGTTCGCCCAGCTCGTCAGGGCGTGGCGGCAGTGGCTGCTCGACCAGCTCGACGACTGGCACGAACCGGACCAGCGCGACTTCGCGCAGGCACTCGACTCGTTCACCGACGAGCTGATCGAGAGCGGCCGTCAGATGAGCAGGGTCTAGACGCGGCGCTCCAGGGCCGCCGCCTCCGCCACCCGCCCCTGCACCCGGTACAGCTCCAGAGCCCGCCCCCACTGCTCGCGCGCCAGGTCGTCCTCCCCGGCCGCCGCGTGCACGTCACCGAGGTGCTCCAGCACCGTGGCCTGCTCCGCCGAGTTGTCCAGCTCCCGGTACAGCGCCAGCGCCTCGCGGTAGTGCGCGACGGCGTCGGCGTGCCGGCCGTCGTGGTGGGCGATGTGCGCGAGACTGTCCAAAGTGGCCGCTGAGCCCTCGGTGTGGCCGAGTTTGGCGTTGAGCAGCCTGGCGTCCTCGCAGTACGTCCTGGCTTCGGCGTAGCGGTTCAGGCACGCGTACCGCCAGCCGACGTCGTTCAGCGACTCGGCCTCGCGGATCTCCGCACCGGCCGCGCGGAACTTCTCCAGTCCCAGCAACGAGTGTTCCAGCGCCTTCTCCAGGTCGCCCTCGAACTCCGCGGCCCACGCGATCAACCGGTGCACGGAGCCGTGCGCCACGTGGTCGCCGGTTCGCGCGAACAGCTCCAGGCTGCGAGCGAAGTGCTTGTGCCCCAACGAGGACTGGCCCAGCTCCACGTAGTCCGCGCCGAGGCACATGTGTGCGGTCGCCTGCCTGAACTCGTCGCCCAGGGCCTCGGTCGCGCGCAACGCCATCAGCCACGCGTCCACGTCGTCGGAGGTGCGTCCGCGACGGAGGTGGTAGCTGTTCATCGTGTGGCCGAGCATCGACACGACCTCGAAATCGGCTCGCTCCAGCGCGAGCCGCTGCTCGGTCATCAGGCAAGCGTGCTCGGCGTCGAACCACGCCATCGCCGCGGCCTGGTCCGCGAACGACAGGACGTGACCGCTTTCGTGCTCCGGCAAGGCTTTGTGCGGCTCCAGCGTGAGCGCGGCGGCACGGGAGGTCGCGGCGTAGAAGTCCGCCAGCCGGGAGCCGGGGGAAGCCGGGAGGTCCGCCGCGTACAACCCGACCAGGTCGTGCATCCGGTACCGGCCGGGCACGTGCTGCTGCACCAGGTGCGCGTTCTCCAGCTCCCGCAGCACCATCCGGGTCCGCGCGACGGACCGGTCCAGCAGCGCCGCGACCGCCGCGAGCGACACGTCCGCCGTGCCGACGGTGCCGAGCAGCCCGAACGCGCGCGCCGCCTCGTCCGGCAGTGCCGCCACCGACCACGAGAACACCGCGCGCAGGTTCGTGCCGATCTCGCCCGCGTCCAGCGCGTCGAGCGGCTGTTCGCGCAGCTCTTCGGCGAACACCGCCAGCGGGAAGTCCGGTTCCATCGCGGCCCGCGCGGCGACGATCGACAACGCCAGCGGCAGCCCGCCGCACCAGCTCACCAGGTCGGCGACCACACCGGGCTCGGCCGTCACCCGCTCCACGCCGAGCCGCGCGGCCAGGAACTCGCGGGCGTCGGCGGGCTGCAGCACGTCGAGCGACACCGACCTGGCGCCGTGCGCGGCCACCAGCCCCGCCAGCTTGAGCCTGCTCGTGACGAGCACCGTCGCGGTCGAGCCCGGTAGCAGCGGCACGACCTGCTCGGTGGACCGGGCGTTGTCGAGCAGCACCAGCATCCGCCTGCCCGCGACCACGCTCCGGTAGCGCGCGGCCAGCGCGTCCAGCCCGGCGGGGATCGTCTTCTCCCCCAACGCCTCCAGGAACTCCCGCAGCACGGTCTCCGGAGGCGTCGGCTCAGCCGACGGGTCGAACCCGCGCAGGTTCACGTACAACTGGCCGTCCGGGAACTCCTCGACGTGCCGGTGTGCCCAGTGCAACGCGAGCGCCGTCTTGCCGATGCCGCCCGTGCCACCGATCGCGGTGATCACGACGGTGCCCGACGACCCCAGTGCGGCCAGTTCGTCGGAGCGGCCGGTGAACCACGGGTGCGGCGCCGGCAGCTGCCGAGGCCCGCTCGGGCGCGGTTCCACGTCTCCGGCGAGGATCCGCTGGTGGACCTCCTGCAACGGCCTGCTCGGATCCACCCCGAGCTCGTCGGCGAGCCGGCGGCGCACGGAGTCGTAGTGCCGCAACGCCTCCGCGTCGTTGCCCGACAGGTGCAGCGCCAGCACCAGTTGCGCGGCAACGCGTTCGTCGTGCGGTCGTTCGTCGGCTGCCCTCCGCAACGCGGGCAGCACCGCGGCGTGCCTGCCGTCCGCGAGCGCCACGTCGTTGCGGTCCAGCTCGGCGGCCTCGCGTTCGGCGTGCAGGCTCTCCCGCAGCGCGTCGAACCACGGCGACTCGAGCCCGTCCAGCGCCTGCCCGCGCCACAACGCGAGTGCCGCGTCGAAATCGCCTTCCCGCACCAGTGCCCTGAATCGGAACAAGTCGACCCGAGGCGAATCCACGGCCAGCCGGTAACCGGCGGGAGAACGCTCGATGTCGACCCCGAGAACCTTGCGAAGCTTTGACACATATCCGTACAGCGTCTCGCGCGCTCTCAGCGGCGCCCGCTCGCCCCACACGCGGTCGAGCAGCCGGTCGACCGGTACCGGCCTCCCCTCCTCCACCAGCAGCGCGACCAGCACGGACCGTTGGCGGACGTGGCCGATCTCGACCACCTCACCCCGGTCTCGCACCTCGACGGCACCGAGCAGCCCGAACTCCACTTCCCACCCCTCAGCAGCGAATTCAAGGTTCATCCTAGGTTCGCTCTCGATCGAAGGTGCAACGTCGTGGTCGCGGACCGAACGGTTCGCGGGACATCTCTCCGGATTCAGATATCAAGGGGTATTCGTGAAGTCTCGTAATTTCGTCCTGGCAGTCGCGGGTCTGGGGCTCGCACTCGGAGGGCTCGTTCCCGCCGTCGCCAGCGCGGAGACCTCCGGCGACGTGTCCGTCCAGGAAGTGCACCGCAAGTCGGCGAAGTGCCGCACGCCGGAAGGCAAGAAGATCAACATCTCCTGGGGCGACGGCAACGTCAGCACGACGGTCTACTACAACAACCACTGCAACCAGGCTCGCGCGATCGAGCTGGAGTTCGTGAAGGAGAGCGGCGAGCGCTTCAACAAGTGCTTCGTCGCACCGGCACGGACGAAGGGCGACAAGAAGATCGACCACGGCATGCCGAACAAGGTGTCGATCCTCGGCGGCAGCCGCTGCCCGTGATCGGGTTCTGATACCTGGAGGGCCCCGGACACCAGCCGGCAGCCCAGCCGCGGGGCCCTCCACCACCAGACCAGCGAAAGATCACCCGACCAGACCAGGGCGGAGGCGTTCCTCCACATGCGACCCTGGAACCGATGAGCACCACGCGAATCGGGTCGTTCAACGTGGAGAACATGTTCGAGCGCCCCAAGGTGATGGCCAGGGGCGCGACGAAGCACGCGGCCCCGGTTCTGGCCGCCCACGCGCGTTTCAACGAGCTCATCGCCGCCGAGACCTACTCGCCAGAGGTCAAGGAAGAACTGCTCGAACACCTGGCAACGCTCGAGTTGCTGCGCAGCGACCGCAGCAGGTACGCGATCCTGCGACGCATCCGCGGCCGGTTCCTCGCGCGGCACCGCACCGGCGAAACCTCAGTCGTGGCAAGCGGTCGCGAGTCCTGGGTCGGCTGGGTGGAGCTCACCACCGAACCCATCAGCGAGCTCGCCACGCGGCACACCGCCCAGGTGATGCGCGACGTCGGCGCCCACGTCCTCGGCGTGGTCGAGGCCGAGTCCCGCGAGCTGCTGCACATGTTCTCCGCCAGCATGCTGAAGAACGTCGGCTGGACCCCGTACGAGGAGGTCCACCTCATCGACGGCAACGACGAGCGCGGCATCAACGTCGGCCTGCTGACACGCGACGCGCACGAGGTCATCACCATCCGGACCCACGTGTACGCCAAGGACAACTCGGGCGTGATCTTCTCCAGGGACTGCGCCGAGTACCACGTGCGCACACCCGCCGGCCCCGAACTGGTCGTGCTCGTGAACCACCTGAAGTCCAAGGGTTACGGCGCTCCCGGCGACCCGATCGGCGCCCGCCGCCGGTTCCGCCAGGCGGTCCGCATCGCCCGCATCGTGAACCGGTTGCGCGACGAGGGCCACGAGCACGTCGCCGTCGTCGGCGACCTCAACGACACCGCCGACAGCGAGGCGCTGCGGCCGCTCTTCCAGCGCACCGGCCTGCGCGACATCAGCGAGCACGAGAACTTCGACTGGGACCACCGCCTCGGCACGTACCGCGGCGTGAACGAGAAGGGCAAGATCGACTACGTCCTGCTCACCCCGGAGCTGTTCGCGAAGGCCACCGGCGGCGGTGTCTTCCGCAAGGGCGTGTGGCGCGGGCCGCGGACGAAGAACCGTTGGGATGTCTACGAAACCCTGACCAACGAGGTGCACGCGGCCAGCGACCACGCGGCGATCTACGCCGACATCGACTGGAGCGCCTGAACGACCTCGACGGTCACCTCCACGACGTCTCCCGGCACCACGTCGTTCTTCTTGCGCACAGCGGCCTTGATCGGCAGCACGTAGCAGCCGGACTGCTTGTCCGGGAACACCGACGTCGACCACGTCGAGACACCGAGCCCACGCGTCAGGAAAGGTTACGTGTCCATACGCCGGGCGTCCCAGAGCCACAATTCCGCGTCGAAGACGAGCATGCCCACATTACGGGGCCAAACAGGTGATGTGTCCGTCGTCGCATCACGTAATGGCCTCCACGTCTTGAATGCTGCCTTAGGTTAGCTTTACCTTGTCTGCGCCCGCTCTGACCTGGGGCGCGAGTCGAGGAGGACTGCTGGTGAGGCGTCGTGCACGCACCGTGACGTTGGTCGCCGCTCTGTTGGCGTCGACGTTGACGGCCTGCAGTTCCGCGAACGACCTGGTCATTTATTCGGGCCGCAACGAACAATTGGTCGGCGCCCTCCTCGACCAGCTGGAAGCCGCCGTCGGAATCGACGTCCAGGTGCGCTACGGCGGCAGCGGGGAAATGGCCGCGCAGCTGCTGGAAGAAGGTCAGGGAACCGAGGCCGACCTGTTCTTCTCGCAGGACGCGGGCGCGCTCGGCGCGGTCGGCGCGCAGGGCAGGCTGGCCGAGCTGCCTGCGGACGTGCTCGGCATGGTGCCGGAGAACTACCAGGCGCGCGACAAGCGGTGGGTGGCCACGAGCGCGCGTGCTCGCGTCGTCGCCTACGACCCCCGTGTGGTGCAGGAGAGCGAGCTGCCCCAGACGGTCGAAGAGGTCGTCGACCCGAAGTGGAAGGGCAAGATCGGGTACGCGCCGACCAACGGGTCGTGGCAGGCGTTCGTGACGTCGGTCCGCGTGCTCAAGGGCGAGGAGTTCGCCAAGGACTGGCTGACGAAGTTCGCCGCCAACGAGCCCAAGCGGTTCGACAACAACAACAGCATCCTCAAGGCCGTCGACGACGGCCAGCTCCCCTTCGGACTGATCAACCACTACTACTGGTACGCGATGGTCGCGGAGAAGGGCGGCGAGGCGAACGTCAAGGCCAGGCTGCACCGCGCCGGCAGCGGTGACCCGCTCGCGCTGGTCAACGTGGCGGGCGTCGGGATCGTCCAGGGCAGCAACCAGAGCGAGGCCGCGCAGAAGGCCGTGCGGTTCCTGCTGTCCGAGCAGGCGCAACGGCACTTCGCCGACGTGACCGCCGAGTACCCGGCCAATCCCGGGGTGAAGCCCGGCAAGCACCAGCTGCCGCCCATCACGGACCTGCACGCCCCCGACATCGACCTCTCCAAGCTCTCGTCCCTGCAGGAGACGGTGAAGCTGTTGCAGGAAGCGGGGTTGTCCTGAGGCCCGCCCACCGGGCCGCACCTGCACTCACCACGCTCTCCCTCCTCGTCGCCGCGGCGGCCGTGCTGCCGCTGGCGTACCTGGCCGTGCGGTCGTTCGAACGCGGCGGGGAGGTCGTGTGGGACGTGCTCGCGCGGACCCGGACCGCGGAACTGGCGCTGCGGAGCCTGTCGCTCGCAGTGGCGGTGACGGCCTCGTGCCTCGTCCTCGGCGTGCTCGGCGCGTGGCTCGTGGTGCGTTCGGACCTGGTGGGGCGCAGGGCCTTCGGCGTGCTGCTGGTGCTGCCACTCGCGGTGCCGTCGTACGTCGCCGGGTTCACGTGGATCTCCGTGGTGCCGGACCTCACCGGGTTCGCGGGCGCGTTCGTGGTGCTGACGCTGGTGTCGTACCCGTACGTGCTGCTGCCGGTGGCGGCCGCGTTGCGCACGGCCGACCCGGCGGTGGAGGAGGTCGCGCGGTCACTCGGGCGGACCAGCCGTCAGGTGTTCTTCTCCGTGACGCTGCGGCAGATCCGGCCCGCGGCGCTGGCCGGTGGGCTGCTGGTGGCGCTGTACGTGCTGAGCGACTTCGGCGCGGTGTCGCTGATGCGGTACGAGGCGTTCACGCTCGGCATCTACACGAGCTACCGGGCGTCGTTCGACCGCACGCCGGCGGCGGTTCTCGGACTGGTGCTGGTGGTGCTGGCGATCGCGTTGACCATCGGCGAACGCAAAGCACGTGGTGTGGTCGCGCATCGCGGCCGGCGGCAGCCGTCGACCGTGCCGCTGGGACGGGCGCGGGTGCCGGCGTTGGCGGGAACGGTCGTGCTGGTCCTGCTGACGCTCGGTGTGCCGGTGGTCAGTCTCGTGTGGTGGCTGGTGGCGGGCACGTCGACGTTCTCCGTCGCGGACGTCCTCGCCACCACCGGGAACACGGTCGCGGTGTCGGCGTTCGGCGCGCTGCTGACTCTCGTTCTGGCGTTGCCCGTGGGGATCCTGGCCGCGCGGCACCAGGGCCGGCTCGTACGAGGGGTCGAGCTGGCCGGTTTCGCGGGGCACGCGCTGCCGGGTATCACCGTTGGACTCGCGTTGGTGTTCTTCGGCATCCGGTTCGCCCCGGCGCTGTACCAGACAACGCCGATGCTCGCGTTCGCGTACGCGGTGTTGTTCCTGCCGCTGGCCATCGGGGCGGTGCGCACAGGTGTGGCGCACGCGCCACCGGTGTTGGAGGACGTCTCCCGGTCGCTCGGCGTCGGGCGCTGGGAGACGGGCTGGCGGGTGACGGTGCCGCTGGCCGCGCCGGGGATCCTGGCCGGGACCGCGCTCGTGTTCCTGACCTGTGCCAAGGAGTTGCCGGCGACGTTGCTGCTGCGGCCGACCGGGATGGACACCCTGGCGACCGAGCTGTGGACGCGCACGGAGGTCGCCGCGTATGCCGCGGCGGCGCCCTATGCGGCGGTTCTTCTTGTGGTGGCAGCGATTCCGGCGGTGGTGCTGGACAGGTTCCTGGGAGGTGAGCGGTGAGCGGCTTGAGCGTGAAACGACTGGTCGCGGGCTACGGCGGGGATCCCGTGCTGCGCGAGGTCGATTTCGAGGTGCCGGAAGGCGGTCTGCTCGCCGTGCTGGGACCTTCCGGGTGCGGCAAGACGACGTTGCTGCGCGTGCTGGCGGGCTTTCACCCCGTGTCGTCGGGCGAGGTGTGGCTGGGCGGGCGGCAGCTGACGTCCGCCGTGCCGCCCGAACAGCGCGGGATCGGGATCGTGCCGCAGGAAGGCGCGTTGTTCCCGCACCTGACCGTGGCGGGCAACGTCGGGTTCGGCCTCCGGCGAGGTGACCGCGGCTCACGGGTCGAGGAACTCCTCGACCTGGTCGGACTCGCGGGCTTCGGTGCGCGCATGCCCGCTGAGCTGTCCGGCGGCCAGGCGCAACGGGTCGCGCTGGCCCGTGCGTTGGCACCACGACCGGGAGTCGTGCTGCTCGACGAGCCGTTCTCCGCGTTGGACGCCGGCCTGCGCGAGGAGCTCCGGGCCGACGTGCGCGCGACGCTGAAGGCGGCCGGTGCGACGGCATTGCTCGTGACGCACGACCAGGAAGAGGCGCTGGGGATCGCCGACCACGTGGTGGTGCTGCGCGACGGTGCCGTGGCGCAGTTCGCGAGGCCGCAGACCATCTACACCTCCCCCACCGACCTCGGCGTGGCGCTGTTCGTCGGCGAGGCGGTGACCTTCCCCGGCGTCGCCCGCTCCGGCCTGGTCGCCACGCCGCTCGGCGAGCTGCGGACGTCCGGCGACGGACCCGGAACCGTCCTGGTGCGCCCGGAACAGCTGATCCTCGGCTCCGGCGGAGTGATGTCCACTGTGGACGACGTGCGGTTCCACGGCCACGACGCGACGGTGCTGCTGCGCCTCGCCGACGGCACGCAGGTGCGGTCCCGAGTCCAGGGACGCGTCGAGGTGCGGGCCGGGGACTCGGTCTCGGTGTCGGTCGACGGTCCGGCGTTGTTCTTCGGGGACACACCGTGACGGCGACCGCGGACCTCGGGTTCGCCGACGACCTGGCCGTCCACGGAAACCGGTTCGCCCTCGTGACCGAGGACGGCTCGCTCACCTACGAGGAGCTGGACCGGCGCGTGGCGGCGGCCTGCGAACGGCTCGGCACGACGCGCCGGCTCGTGCTGCTCGCCGCGGAGAACGACATCGACTCGATCGTGGCGTACCTGGCGGCGTTGCGTGGGCGGCACCCGGTGGTGCTCGCGGCGGCGGCGCAGGTTCCGGCGCTCGTGTCGGCCTACGACCCGGATGTGGTGATCTCCGGTTCGTGGGACGACCGGCACGAGGGCACGGCGCACGACTCTGACGCGAGGACCTCCGGCACGTGGATCGAACGGCACCACGGCACCGTCCACGACCTGCATCCCGAACTCGCCCTTCTGCTGTCGACGTCCGGCACCACCGGATCACCGAAGCTGGTGCGGCTGAGCCTCGACAGCCTCACCGCGAACGCCGCAGCGATCGCCACCTACCTGGACATCAGGCCGTCCGACCGAGCCATCACGTCGTTGCCGCTGCACTACTGCTACGGCCTGTCCGTCGTGAACAGCAACCTCGCGCGCGGAGCCGGCCTGGTGCTGACCGGGCGCTCGGTGATCGAGCCGGAGTTCTGGGACCTCGTGCGTTCCCACGGCGTGACGAGCCTGCACGGCGTGCCGCACACGTTCGGGCTCCTCGACGGCGTCGGGTTCGCCGGCATGGACGTGCCGTCGCTGCGGTACGTGACGCAGGCCGGCGGGCGGCTGGCCCCTGCGGACGTCGCACGATACGCCGCGCTGGGCCTGGAGCGCGGCTGGCAGTTCTTCGTCATGTACGGCCAAACCGAGGCCACCGCGCGCATGGCCTACCTGCCGCCGCAACTCGCAGCAACCCACCCGTCCGCGATCGGGGTCGCCATCCCCGGCGGCGAGCTGCTGCTGGACGACGGTGAGCTGGTCTTCCGCGGCCCCAACGTCATGCTCGGCTACGCGCACTCCCCCGCGGACCTGGCGCTCGGCCGCACGACGTTCGAGCTGCGGACCGGAGACCTCGGCTCGGTCGAGGACGGCGTGTACTCGGTGACCGGCCGCAAGAACCGGTTCGTGAAGCCGTTCGGGCTGCGCGTCGACCTGGACCAGGTCGAACGCTCCCTGCTGGCGGACGGCCTCCGCGTGGCCTGCACGGGCGACGACGAGGGTCTGGTCGTCGCGGTGCTCGGCCCGGCCGACCGCGCGGTGCGGCTGATCCGCGCCCTCACCGGCCTCCCCGCGTCCGCCGTACGCGCCTACTCGGTGACGTCGATTCCGTTGCTGTCCAACGGGAAAATCGACTACAAGGCCGTCGCCGCGCCCCAGGATCCCGAGTCGGCGTCGGTGCGCGAGATCTTCGCGACGGTTCTCGGCGTGCGGTCGGTGCCGTCCGACGCGACGTTCAACTCGCTGGGCGGCGACTCCCTGCGCTACGTGCAGATGACCGTGCGGCTGCAACGGTTGCTGGGCGACCTGCCCCGCGACTGGCCGACGACGCCGGTGTCGTCACTGGAAGAACTCCGCGGCAGGCGCGGTCGTCTGCCGATGATCGACACCACGATCGTGCTGCGGGCGTTGTCGATCCTGCTGATCGTCGGTTCGCACGTCGGGTTCTTCAAGCTGCTCGGCGGCGCACATCTGCTGCTCGTGGTGGCGGGCTGGAACCTCGCCCGCTTCCTGCTGCCCGCCGATCCGGTGCGAATCCTGCGCGCCACCGCCTTTATCGCCGTGCCGACGTCGCTCTGGCTCGTCTACCGGGCCGCGGTCACCGACGACGTCACGCTCGACAACGTGTTGCTGGTCAACAACTTCACACGGGTCGGCGCCGCCGGCTACTGGTTCGCCGAGGTCCTGGTGCACTTCCTCCTGTTGTGCGCCCTGGTCTTCGTGATCCCGGCGTTCAGGCGCTGGGAACAACGGCACGGCTACGCGTTCGCGCTGGCGTTGCTCGGCCTGACGCTGGCGCTGAGGTTCACCGTCGAAGGCGACTTCTTCATGCGCAACATGACCACTCTCGGCGCGGCGTGGTTCATCGCGCTGGGCTGGCTCGCCCAGCGCAGTGCCATCAACCACGCCGCGCTGTGGCAGAAGGGCCTCGTCGTGGTGGTCGTGGTCGCGATGGTCCCCGGCCGCATGGAAGACCTCTCCCGCGAGATCGTCGTGATCGCGGGCCTGATCCTGCTGCTGTCACTGTCCCGCCTGCCGGTGCCGCGCGCCCTGCTCACCCCGCTCAGCCTGCTCGCCAGCGCCTCACTCGCCATCTACCTGACGCACTACGCCGTCTTCCCGCACCTGCAACCGGAGGTGCCGGCGGCGATCGTCTGGGTGGTGTGCATCGCGGTGGGCTGCGCGGTGTGGAGCGGGATCACCAGGGTCGCCAGAGCGGCGCGCTGATCTGGAAGTGCTCGTCGAACCGTTCGGCGAGCTCCTCCCCCATCCAGGTGGTGCGCGGCGACCACGGCGGACATCTCGATCACTCACCCATTGTGGTGACGAACGCCACCGACCATTTCGGTCGGTTTACCTACCGAACCGGTCGGTAAACGTCGTAAAGTCGTCGGCATGCCACGACAGCCCAGGACCGGAGTCGACGAGAAGCTCCTCGACGCCGCCGCCGCGCTCTTCGCCCGGCACGGCTTCGAGCAGACCTCGCTGAAGTCGCTCGCGGACGCCGTCGGCCTGTCCAAAGCGGGCCTGCTGCACCACTTCCCGAGCAAGGAAGCTCTCTTCGAAGCGGCGTGGGCGCAGAGCCGCGTGCTGAGCAAGCAGGTGGCCGACCTCGTCGCCCCCATGCCGGCCGGACACGCGCGGGAACGCCGGGCGCTGGAGCTGCTCACCGACGTCGCGCTCGACCGTCCCGGGCTGGTCTCACTGCTGTTCCGGTCGATGACGGCACCGGGTGAGGACCCGCAGCAGGCGCAGGACGAACTGCTGATCAACGAGATGTTCGTCATCGACCCCGAGAAAGAGCTCCCGCGCGCGGTCCGGATCGTCGGCGCGCTCAGCGCCATGGCCGTGCTGACCCTCCTTGCCAACAAGGAGGGCGACAAGACGACGTGGCGCCCCTTGATCCTCGCTACCTGTTACGACGCACTCGGCCACCAGGAGGCCTGACCACCATGGCGAAACTGCTCTACAGACTGGGACTGGGTGCGCACAGGCACCGGCTCTCCGTCGTCCTGATCTGGCTGCTGGTGCTGGTCGGTTCCGGTGTCGGCGCCTTCACGCTCGGCGGTGAGACGTCCCAGTCGATGTCGATCCCCGGCCAGGAGTCCACGACCGCCCTGGAGCGCATCCAGCAGAAGTTCGGCTCCGGCGAGACCGCGACCGCCCGTGTCGTCGTCAAGGCGCCCGAGGGCCAGAAGCTGCCGCAGCACGTCAAGGCGATCACCGACCTGGTGGCCGACGAGTCCGCGCTGAAGGGCGTGCGGTCGGCGACCAACCCGCTCGACCCCGCCGCGCCCAGCGTCAACCGCGACGTCAACGTCGGCTACAGCACCGTCACCTACGACGTGAAGCCGGGCGAGGTCACCGACGATCAGCGGGCCGAGCTCACCAAGGCCGTCGACAAGGCGCGGGCGAGCGGGCTGACCGTCGAGGTCACCGGCACCGCGATGCAGGAGACGCCGCACGTCGGCGGGCCCAGCGAGGTCCTCGGTGTCGTGCTGGCGCTCGTCATCCTCGCGCTGACGTACGGCTCGCTGGTGACCGCGGGCATGAACCTGCTGTCCGCCGGCATCGGCGTCGGCATCGGCACGCTCGGCATCACGATCGTGTCCGGGTTCATGGACCTGCAGTCGACCACGCCGGTCCTCGCCTCGATGCTGGGACTCGCGGTCGGCATCGACTACGCGTTGTTCATCATCAACCGCTACCGCCAGGAACTGCGCCGCGGCTCCGACGTCGGACACGCCGTCGCCACCGCGGTCGGCACGGCCGGTTCCGCCGTCGTCACCGCCGGTCTCACCGTGGTCATCGCGCTGGTCGGCCTCGCGATCGCCGGCATCCCGTTCCTGACGCAGATGGGCGTCTCGGCCGCCGCCACGATCGTCGTCGCGGTGCTGATCGCCATCACGCTGGTGCCCGCGGTGCTGAGCATGCTCGGCCGCCGCGTGCTGACCCGCAAGGAACGCTCGCAGCCCGACGCCGAACCGAAGGACCGCGGGGTAATCCGCGGCTGGGCGGGCGGCGTCACCCGCAACCGCGTCGTCGCGCTGCTGCTCTCGGTCGTGGCGCTGGGCGTCGTCGCGATCCCGGTGGCGTCCATGGACACCACGCTGATCCAGAAGCCGCCCGCCGGCTCCACCCAGGAACGTGCCGACCAGATCCTCGCGCAGGGCTTCGGCGAGGGCTTCAACGGCCCGATCATCGTCCTGGTCGAGGGCAACGGCGCCGCCGCCACGGCCACCAAGGCCGCGGAACCCATCGCGAAGATGGCGGACGTCGCTCTCGTGACGCCGGCCCAGCCGAGCCCGGACGGCAGCGCCGCGATGGTCACCGTCATCCCGAAGTCGGGCCCGGACAGCCCCGCGACCGAACAGCTCGTCGCCGACCTGCGCACCGAACTGTCCGGTGTGGAGGGTGGCAAGGCCTACGTCACCGGCGCCACCGCGGTGAGCGTGGACGTGGCGACGTCTCTGGACCGCGCGCTGCCGATCTACCTCGCGGTCGTCGTCGGCCTCGCACTCGTGCTGCTGATCCTGGTGTTCCGCTCGCTGCTGGTGCCGCTCGTCGGCGTCCTCGGCTTCCTGCTGACCATCGGCGCGTCGCTCGGCGCCACGGTGGCGGTGTTCCAGTGGGGCTGGCTCTCCAGCGCGGTCAACCTCGACGCCACCGGCCCGCTGATCAGCCTCACCCCGATCCTGGTGATCGGCATCCTGTTCGGCCTGGCCATGGACTACCAGATCTTCCTGGTGTCCCGCATGCACGAGGCGCACCACCGCGGTGCCAAGCCGATCGAGGCCATCACCACGGGCTTCCGCCAGGCGGCCCCGGTCGTCATGGCCGCGGCACTGATCATGTTCTCGGTGTTCGCGGGCTTCGTCCCCGCGGGCGAGGCGACCGTGAAGTCGATCGCCTTCGCCCTGGCCGTGGGCATCTTCGTGGACGCGTTCGTGGTCCGCATGGTGCTCGTGCCGGCCGCGCTGGCCCTGATCGGTGAGCGCGCCTGGTGGCTGCCGAAGGGGCTGCGCTGGCTGCCGGAGCTCGACGTCGAGGGCACGGCACTCGACGAGCTGTCCAAGACGGACGAGCCGGAACCCGTCGGCGCGGTTAGCCGCGGTTAGCGGGCGCATAGCGGCATTCCCCAGTCTTCTCGGTGAGGCGAACCCCGCCTCACCGAGAAGGGGGAACTCTCTTGATTCGCAAGACGATGACGGTCCTGGCCGGCGCCGCGTTCGCGGCCGCGCTGGTGTCGATGCCCGCGAGTGCGTCCACTCCCAGCCGGGGAATCGTCGAGCCCGCCGGTGACGTGTCGATCACCGCCTACAGCGACTGCCCCGCCAACCGGATGTGCATCTGGAACAACCTCAACGGTGGCCGCCCGTGGGGCTACTTCGCCGTCGGTGACGCCAACCTGGGTGCCGCTCCCGGCCCCAGCGGGCTCAACAACAACACCGAGAGCGCGTGGAACCGCACCAGCCAGTACTGGTGCTTCTACGACGGCGCCAACTACACGTCGCTGCTCGGCCACATCCCGCCCGGCGTCCAGGGCAACCTCGACGCCCAGTACCGCAACAGGATCACCTCCCTGCGGGTGTGTCCCTGACATGGCACGCACGACATCGGCGCTGATCGCCGGTGTGGTGATGGCGGGGTCGCTGCTCGCAGCGGCCCCGGCCGTCGCTTCCCCGGCCTCCACCGCCTCCATCGACCAGTGCGCCGTGAACCGGTTCTGCGTGTGGACCGGCCCCGGCGCCACGGGCTTGTTCGCCTCGTTCACCAGAGGCGCCCCCGAGCTGCCCGTCGGCATCGACAACAACGTTGCGAGCGTCTTCAACCGCACCAAGGTGCCCTGGTGCCTCTACGACGGACGCAACTACAGGGGACTTCTCGCTGAAGTGGCGCCCAACACCTTCGGGAACCTGCTGCCGTCCATGAGCAATCAGGTGTCGTCGCTGCGTCCTTGCTAAACGACCGCGTGCTGGTCGGGTTCGGCCTGTTCGGCGGCGAAACAGCGCAACAGGTCGTGCATTCCGTAGCAGGTGGTGCCGCCACGCCTGACCACGGTCACCAGGTGCCAGCTCACGAGGTCCTCCAGCACCCGTTCCGCGTGGTCGAGTCCGCCGTCGAGCAGTGCGGCCGCGACCCGCGCGGGCACCGGAGCCGCGGGCAGCAGACCCATGCGGCGGAACAACGTCTGGTGCTCCGCGGGCAACCGCCGGTAGCACGCGGTGAAGCACGCCCGCACGTCCAGGTCACCCGCCTCGAGCCAGTCGAGCCGGGTGCGGTGATCGGCCAGCCGGCCGGCCAGATCGTCGCAGGTCCAATGTGGACGACTGACGAGCAGCGCGCCCGCGATCCGCAACGCCAGCGGCAGACCGCCGCAGCACGCGACCAGCGCGTCACCGGGTGGCGCACCGGCGATCCTCGTGATCAGCTCGACCGAGTCGCCCGCGGTGAGCAGCCCGAGACGGACCAGTCGCGCACCTTCGAGCTCACCGAGTGCGCGCCTGCTCGTCACCAGCACCGCGCAACCGGGTTCGGCGGGCACGAACGGGCGCACCTGGCTCGCGTCGGCCGCGTTGTCGACGACCAGCAGCACCCTGCGGCCGGTCAGCAGGTCGCGCAACAGCGCCGAGCACTCCTGCCCTCCGTCCGGCACGAGGTCGGCGGGCACCCCGAGCGCGCGCAGGAACTGGTGCAGCACAGGCGTTGTGTCGTCACCGTGCACCGTCGCGAAGAGCCGGCCGTCCGGGAACCGCTCGCGCACGCGGTGAGCGAGCTGCACCGCGAACGACGTCTTGCCCACGCCCGGCGTGCCGGAGATGACCACGAGCGGCGGCCGGGCGCGCTCCGGTGCGGTGAGCGCGGCGGCCAGTTCCGCGAGCAGGCCTGCCCTGCCCACGAAGTCGGACGGCACCGGGGGCAGCTGGTTCGGCCGGTGTTCCTTGCGCCGCAACGGAAATGTCGGCCGTTCCTCGCCACTCAGGATCCTGGCGTGCAGCGCGGTCAGCCGCGCGGACGGCTCGACACCCAGTTCCTCGATCATCGTGCGCCGGTACGCGTGGAACACCTCCAGCGCCTCGGGCACGCGGCCGCGCTGGGCCAGCGCGGTCATCAGCTGGGCGCGCACCCGTTCCCGCAGCGGGTGTTCGGCCACCACCGCCGTCAGCTCGCCGACCAGGTCCGCGCTGCCGCCGAGCAGGAGATCGGCGTCGACGCGTTCCTCCAGCACTGTCATCCGCAGCTCGGCGAGCTGACCGGCCACCGGCTCGGCCAACTCCGGGTTCGCGGGTCCGTGCCAGCGGCCGAGCGCCTCCCGCAGCCGGGTCGCGCCGAGCGCCACGTCACCGTTCGCGACGAGTTCCCGCGCCCTGGCCAGGTCCTCGCGCACCAGCTCGACATCGAGTTCCCCCGAATCGGCGCGCAGGACGTACCCCGTTGCCGTGGTCCGGATCCGCTCCCTGCCGAGCAGACGTCTCAGTCGCGAGATGATCCCCTGCACCTGAACTTTCGACGACGACGGCGGCGCGTCACCCCACAGCTCGTCGAACACCCGCCCCAGCGGCACGACGTCGTTCGCGTGCCACACCAGCAGCGCCAGCACCGTGCGCGTCTGCGGGGTGCCGATCGCGATCTCCTGACCCTCTCGTTCAACGCGCAACGAACCCAGCATTCTGAAGTACACCATGCTCCCCCAGTACCTCCCCTTTGTTCAGGGTGGCACAGCAGGTGAACTCGTCGCATGCACTTCGGCGCAATCCAAAACGTCGCACACGTGGATCACTCGCATGGAATAACGCCGCAGTTCTGAAACATTTTTTCAAGAAGCGGCAATTCCGCCGAGAATTACCCGAAAACATTTGTGAACCGATTTCCGGTCAGGCGACGTGTCCACTGTGCACGGCCGTGTTGACCGTCGCCGGCCGGGACGGCTGAGCGAACACGCGGCGCACCCACCGCGCGACTGTGCGCGGCGGCGGTTCCACGGCGCCACCCAGGTGGGCCACCACGGTCAGCTCGGAGCCGCCGGGCTCCTCGACCGCGATCGCCCACCCGTGGCACTCCGACCACAGCAGCGCGACATCGCAGTCCGGATGGCCCGGCAGCCTGCCGTCGACCGCGATGTACACCCGCAACGGCCTGTCCCTGTCCACGCACGACGACTCGCCGCTCAGACCCAGTTCCCGCGTCACTCGCAGCGCGTAGTCGAGCACCTGCGCCAGCGCCACCACGTCGTCACCGCCTTCCGTCCGAACGGGGCAACAGCGCCGACTGCTTGACGCAGGGGCCGAATACCCCGTTCCGCCGACCGGAAACCGGGCAAACCTCGCTCAGCCGTCGTTCTTCACTCGCCGCCGAAGTCGCCGAAGTCCTCGAACGCGTCGTCGAGCATCTCGCCCATCACCATGCCGCCCACGACACCCGCGGCACCCGCCGCGACGACCGTGCCCATGCCGGGACCGCGACCGTGGTGACCGCCGTGGTGTCCGTGCTGGTCGTAGCCGTACATCGCGGCGCCGCGCTCGGCGATCTGCGAGAGCCAGCCGTTGATGGACGACGCCCAGTCGGCGACCTGGGCCTCCTGGTGCGACAGCCGGAAGTGGCCGAACGCGTCACCGCCAGAGGAGAACATCCCGCCGCGCTTGTCGGCCTCGAGGACCACGTAGAGCTCGTGCGGGTTGGCCACGAACGTCAGCTCGACCTGCTGGATCCGGCCGGCGAAGTGGGCCGGCGGGAAGAACTCGATCTCCTGGTAGAAACCGAGCTCCTGCGGCACGCCGTGCAGGCGCCCCGCCTCGACGTCGGCACTGCGGAACGCGAACCCGAGCTGCCCGAACGCGTTGAGCACCGCGTCCTGCGAGGGCAGCGGGTGGACCAGCACCGGGTCGAGGTCACCCTTGTCGGGCGCACCCGCGATCACGAGCTCGGTCCGCACGCCCACGGTCATGCCCGGCAGCGGCGCGCCGCCCACCGCGGTGATCGGGGTCTCCCACGGAATCGGCAGCTGGAACGGGATCGCCAGCAGCTGACCTGCGGCGACCCGCACGCCCTGCTGCACGACGACCCTCATGAACTCGGACACGCCGCCGTACTCGTGGTCGCCGTGCTCGACCTCGACGCGGGTGACGAGCGACAGCACGACCTGGCCGATCTCGGCGTCCGCGCTGCCACCCTGGATGCGCACCTGCCCGGTGACGACCTGGCCGGGCGCGGCGTGCGGCGAGTCCAGCACGGTGTCGACCGACGGGCCGCCAACGCCGAAAGCGCTGAGCATCCGTTTGAACATTTTCGCGTTTCCTCTCGGAGGGAAACTCCGGTCAGCGGGCGCCGACCGGACGGGTGTCTGTTTCATCCTCGAAGTCGCCGATCAGCTCTTCGAGGAGGTCTTCCAGTGCGGCGATGCCGTGAATTCCGCCGTCTTCGACGAGCGCGAGCTGCGCACGCGCGTTCCGCATCTCGGTCACGGCCTGCGCCACCGGCATCGACGCGGACAGCGTCAGCACGGGACCCATCAGCTCCTGCGCCGCCGGGTCCTCACCGCGCGCCGTGGCCCGCATGGCCTCGCGGATGTGCACCAGGCCGACGTACCGGCCGCGCAGGTCGACCACCGGGAAGCGCGACCGTCCACACTGGAGGCTGCGCCGCTCGATCTCCCTCGCGGTGGTGTGCGGGGACACCGTCGACGTCTGCGCGATCGGCACCATGACCTCGCGCACCGTCGTGCGCTGGACCTGGAGCATCCGGGTCAGCAACCGTTGCTGGGCCTCGGGGATCAGGCCGTGCTCGGCGGACTGCCGCAGCAGCATCCGCAGGTCGTCCGGCCGGTGCGCCTGCGCCAGCTCGTCCTGCGGCTCGACCTTCATCAGGCGCAGCAGGCGGTTCGTCGTCGAGTTCAGTCCACTGAGGACCCAGCGGACCGAGCGGGCGAACGCGCGGAACGGCAGCGCGAGGATCAACGCGGACCGTTCGGGATGCGCGATGGCCCACGACTTCGGCGCCATCTCACCGACGACCATGTGCAGGAACACCACCAGCACCAGGCTGATCGCGAACGCGACACCGTAGGCGAACGCGTCCGGCAGCCCGGTCAGCTTCAGCGCCGGCTCCAGCAGGTCCGCGACGGCAGGCTTGGCCAGCGCGCCCAGCCCCAGCGTGCACAGCGTGATGCCGAGCTGGGCACCCGCGAGCATCAGCGACAGCTCCCGGACACCGGCCACGGCGGCACGCGCCGCCCGTGACGTCTCGGCCGCCTGCTCCAGGCGGTGCCGCTTCGCCGCGATCAACGCGAACTCGGCGGCGACGAAGAACCCGTTGAGCGCCAGCAGGACCACGGAGATGACGATGCTCATCGGGCCACCTCCAGCACGTTGATCTCCACCGAGTCCGGCACGTTGCGCGCCACCGCCGTCACCAGCAGCGTCACGCCGTCCACCACGACCTCGTCACCGGACTGCGCCACGCGGCCGAGCCGGTGCAGCACGAGACCCGACACCGTGTCGTAGGCGTCGTCCTCCGGCAGCGCCACACCGGTGGCGTCCTCGACCTCGTCCAGCCGCAGCCGTGCGGGCACCTGCCAGCGGTGCTCACCCAGAGCCGCGATCGTGTCCTCGACCAGGTCGTCCTCGTCGTGGATCTCGCCGACCAGCTCCTCAGCCAGGTCCTCCAGCGAGACCACGCCGGCGAACCCGCCGAACTCGTCGACCACGCAGGCGAGCTGACGGCGTTCGGTGCGCAGCCGCTCCAGCACCGCGGGCAACGGCAGCGTCGCCGGCACCACCAGGGCGGGCGAGGCGATCTTCTCGATCGCCACCGAGGAACGTTCCTCAGGCGTCAGGGTCAGCACCTCGGCCAGGCCCACGACACCGCGCAGGTCGTCGAGGTCGTCACCGACGACGGGAAAACGCGAGTTCCCGGTGTCCAGCAACGAGACCACGCGAGCGGCGGGCTCGTCGAACCGCACCGTGTGGACGTTCACGCGCGGCGTCATCGCCTGTTCCGCGACCAGGTCGCGGAACCCGATGCCGTGCTCCAGCAACCGGGTCAGCTCGGGATCCAGGTGACCCTGCTCCCCCGCGTCCTCGACGATCTGCTTGAGGTCGTCCGGCGTCGCACCCTGCGGCAGCTCCTCGACCGGCTCGATGCCGATCGCGCGCAGCAGGCGGTTCGCGGCCGCGTCGAACAACCGGATCACCGGCCCGGCGACCTTCAGGTACGCGAGCGTCGACCCGCTCAACGCCAGCGCCAGCCGTTCGGGCCGGGCGATCGCGAGGTTCTTCGGCAGCAGCTCACCGAGCACCATCTGCACGAAGGTCGCGAAGACGAGCGCGATCACCATCGAGCCCGGCACGCCCAGGCCGGTGCCGAGCAACGGCTCGGCCACGTACCCCACGAGCAGCGCCGTCACCGTGATGCCGAACTGGGCACCGGACAGCATGAAGGAGAGCTTCGAAGTCACGCGCAGCGCACGCTCGGCGGGCTTGGAACCGGCCTCCGCCAGCTGCTGCAGACGGCCGCGATCGACCGCCATGTACGCGAACTCCTGAGCAACGAAATAGCCCGTGGCCACAGTCAGGACCACGATGGCGAGCAAGCCGGACGCGATCAACAAGTCGCACCCGGCCACGTACTACAGCCGTCTGTGTCGGCTTCATCAGGCATACTCCAACAGTAGCACGTAGCACTGTACGGTTTCGGCCCGCAGCTTCAGGACGGAGGTGGTCGATTTGTCCGAATCGCTCCTGAAGATCGGTGAGCTCGCCGCCCGCGCGGGCGTCAGCATCCGCACCGTCGACTACTACACGACCCTGGGCCTCATCAGCCCCGCCCAGCGCACGGCCAGCAACTACCGCCTCTACCGCGCGGACGACGTGGACCGCATCCACCTCGTGCAACGCCTGGAGGTCCACGGCCTGCCACTGGAGGACATCGCCCGCGCGTTCACGGCCCGGCCGGCCGACACGGCGGCGGTGCTCGGCCAGATCGACACGGACCTGCGCACGCTCCAGGAAGCGTGCGACGCCGCGTCACCGGAGATGCACGGGCTGCTGACGGTGATCGCCAACCGGGTCCACTCGCTGATCACGATCGCGCTGCAGCTCCCGCCCGACCTGCCGCTCTGAGGCCTGCGCGGGCCGACCCGCGGAGTCATGCTTGCCGGACCCGCCGCACGCAAGGAGATGTGGTCGCACGATGACCCCGTGGTGCTGTTCGGCGCGGCCATGGGCGGCGTCGGCTGGTCCGAGGTCGAGCAGATCTTCGACACCATCGAGAAGTGGTTCCACGGCAGCAGATCCCTCGACATCGAGGTCGTGGCCGCCGAGTCGAGCGGTGACATCGGGTACGTGTGCGCGATCGAACGGTCCGAGGTGCTCGACCCTGCCGGGGCCCCGAAGTCCTACGCCTTGCGCGTCACCACGGTCTTCCGCCGCGAGGACGGGGCGTGGCGGATGGTGCACCGCCACGGCAGCCCGTTGGACGACCGGGCGACGGACGCCCTGGCGAGCCTCCGGTAGCCGCACCGGGTCCGCTGAAAAGGTTGCGCATTCGCACGCCGACCCGTACGACGGGAGCGTGACCCTCCGCAGCGCGCACTGGTACGCAGGTCAGGACCGCAACGCCTACATCCACCGCGCCTGGATGCGCCGCGGCGCACCGGACGACGCCTTCGCCCGCCCCCAGATCGCCATCGCCAACACCGCCTCCGACCTCACCCCGTGCAACGCGCACCTCGACGAGGTCGCGAAGTCGGTGTCGAACGGCGTGCACGAGGCCGGCGGCATCCCGCTCAACCTCCCCGTGGTGTCGCTGGGCGAGACCAACGTCCGCCCGACCGCCATGCTGTGGCGCAACATGGCCGCGATGGCCGCCGAGGAGATGCTGCGCGCCAACCCCGTGGACGGCGTGGTGCTGCTCGGCGGGTGCGACAAGACGATCCCCGCGCTGCTGATGGCCGCCGCGTCCGTGGACATCCCGGCGATCGTGGTGCCCGGCGGTCCGATGCTGACCGGCACGTTCCGCGGCATCCCCCTCGGCTGCGGCACCGACGTCTGGCGACTGTCCGAAGAGGTCCGGGCCGGCACGTTGTCCCAGGAGGCGTTCGCCCGCTCGGAATCCGCGATGATCCGCAGCCGCGGCCACTGCAACACGATGGGCACCGCGTCCACGATGGCACTGGTCGCGGAGGCGCTGGGCACCGTCGTCCCCGGCGTGGCGGGCACTCCCGCGCCCGACAGCAGGCTCCTCGAAGCCTCCCACGGCACGGGCCGCCTGATCGTCGAGCTGATCGAGAAGGACAGGCGCCCCAGCACGTTCCTGACCAAGGCAGGCTTCCACAACGCGATCGTCGCGCTGGCCGCGATCGGTGGCTCCACCAACGCCGTCGTGCACCTGCTGGCCATCGCCGGACGCCTCGGCGTCGACCTCACCCTCGACGACTTCGACCGCATCGGCTCCGGCGTGCCGCTGCTCGTGGACCTCCAGCCCGCCGGCCGGTTCCTGATGGAGGACTTCCACCGCGCCGGCGGGCTCCTGGCCGTGCTGCGCGAGGTCCGCGACCTGCTCGACCCCACCGCGTTGACGGTCACGGGCCTGCCGCTGGTCGACTACCTCGACGACGCCCCGATCTGGGACCCGGAGGTGATCCACAGCCGGACCGAACCGATCATCGCCGAAGGCGGGATCGCGGTGCTGCGCGGCAACCTGGCACCGTCCGGCGCGTTGATCAAACCAGCGGCCGCGTCGGCACACCTGTTGCAACACAGGGGAAAGGCCGTGGTGTTCGACAGCATCGAGGACTTCCACGCCCGCGTCGACGACCCGGACCTCGACGTCGACGCCGACTCGGTGCTGGTGCTGCGCGGCTGCGGCCCGCGCGGCTATCCGGGCATGCCGGAGGTGTCGAACATGCCGCTGCCCAAGAAGCTGCTGGAACAGGGCGTGCGGGACATGGTCAGGATCTGCGACGGACGCATGAGCGGCACCGCGTACGGCACGGTCGTGCTGCACGTGGCACCGGAAGCGGCCGCGGGCGGACCGCTCGGCCTGGTCCGCACCGGTGACGTCATCGTGCTCGACGTGGAGAACCGGCGGATCGACGTGGAAGCGCCGGACTTCGCCGACCGGGCGCCCAGCGCCGAGATGACCGCGGCGTTCGCGTCACCGAAGCGCGGCTGGGAACGGCTCTACGTCGACCACGTGCTGGGCGCCGACACCGGTGCCGACCTGGACTTCCTGGTCGGGTCCAGCGGCAGCGAGGTCGCCCGCGAGTCGCACTGAGCTGGTCGCCGCTTTGGCAGATCAGACCTTCAGCACAGCTTCGACGACGACGTTGTTCCGGTAACTGCCCGCCACCCGGTCGAACTCGCCGCCGCACGTCACCAGCCGCAGCTCGGACAACGGCGTCGGCGCGTAGACCTCGGCCGTCGGGAACGCCGTCTTCTCCGTGGAGAACGTGTGGTTGACGACGAACGTCAGCTTGCTGCCGTCCTTGCGCTCCACCAGCACCTCGGCACCGGGTTTGAGCTCCGGCAGCCGGAAGAACACCCCCGGCCCGGTCTTCGAATCGACGTGCCCCGCGATCACCGCGGGGCCGGCGTCACCCGGCGCGACCCCCTTCGCGTACCACCCGGCCTTGTCGGCACGCGTCGGCGGCTCCAGCACCCCGGCCGAGTCGACCTTCAGGGCTTCGAGGGTGGTCTCCACGCCGATCGACGGGATCCGCACGGTCACCGGCTCCGGCACCTCGTCGGCGCCGGGGCCCTTGACGACGTAGATCAACGTGACCAGCACCGCCGCGCCCATCACGAGCTTGGCCTTGCTCATCAGCCGAACCGGAACAGCCTGCCGCGCACCGAGAACATCGCGATGCCCACGATGAGCGCGATGACCAGCGCGGTCAACCAGTCCCAGCCGCCCGCCATGCCGCCGAACCCGGTCTCCGTGCCGCCGCCGGGCACGACCTCGGCGGCCTTGGCGTCGGTCCGCAGCTCGATCCGCCGGGCGCTCACCAGCAGCGAGTACACGGCGCCCGCCTCGATGGGCGCCTCCAGCCGCGTCGAGTCCTTGCCGCGCTGCAGCACCTGCAGCTCACCCGAGCCCGGCTGCACCAGGACGTACCCGGTGGTGGAGTTCGCCTGCACGTTGCGGTGCACGGAGGTGCCACCGCGCACGAGGTCCATCTCGGCATCGCCCGCGTTGATCACCCGCAGCCGCGCCTGCCCGTTCGGCGGCAGGCTGACGTCGTCCTCCAGGACCTTCATCGACGACGCGATGTCGATGACGGTGTACGCCTCGCCCGCACCCGCCTTGACCAGCACGGACCGCAGCACCGGGCTGCCCGGGTCCGCCCCGCCCGTGCGGAACTCGACGACGTGCTCCCCCGGCTCGACGCGCCGGTACTCGTAGAGGTCGGCGTAGTCGAGCGTGCCGAGCTTCACCCCGTCGAGGGTGGCGTCGACGCGTGCCTGGTCCATCGAGAAGTGCCCGATGCGCACGTACGTGCCGGTCGCGGCCTGCGCCGGGGCAGCGCAGAGCAGCAGCAACAGCACGACTGCGAGCATTCGCACGCGGACCTCCCCTCACCGGACCTCAACAACGATAACGCGGCTGATCAGCATCCGGTGAGGTCAGGACGCCCACCTGGACGCGTCACGGTGGCTCCGGCCGCCTCGACCGCCCGGCGCGCCGCGTCCTCGGGGCCGTCTCCACGCGTGAGAGCGAACGTCAACGCCGCCACGAACGCATCACCACCACCGGTCGTGTCCACGACCTCGACGTCCCCCAGCGGCACCACGAGCTCTCCCCCGTCCCACGCGAACACGTTGCCGACGTCGTCCACGGCGAACGCCACGAACCGCGGACCCCGCTCACGCACCTCGTGAGCCGCCCGCACCGCGTCGTCCGCACTGGTGATCTTCCGGCCGACCAGCAGCTCGGCCTCCTGGTGGTCCGCGCGCACGACGTCCGCGCACGCCAGCAGCTCGTCGCCGAGACGGTCCGGTGCGCCGTCGAGCACGACGCACCCCGTCGCCGCGCGTGCGGCCTTGAGCGCCACCTCAGGCGGTTGCTGCAGCTGCACCACCACAGCCGCCGCACGCGCGATGAGGTCTATCGGCAGGTCCTCGAAGGATCGCCAGCCGTCGGCGACGACGTTCACGATCAACCCGGTCCCACAGCCCTTCCTGGACACCACGGCCCCGGTCCCGATCCCGTCCGCGGCGGCCCGGGCGGTCAGCCGTTCGCCGATGTCGTCGTCTCCGACCACGCCCACGAGCTCGACCGCCGCGCCCAGCTGGGCCAGGCCGACCGCGATGTTCGCGCCCTTGCCGCCCAGCATCTCGCGGCGTTCCCGCACCGGCGCCGTGCCGCCCGGACCCGGCACCTCGTCCACGACGAGAACCAGGTCCCGTGCCATCTGTCCCACCACGACGATCTCGTCCACGGTGGTGGACTACCCGGTGGAGCTCCGATCAACTCCGCGAGTACCGATCGGTGACGTCGAGGCCGTCGGGGAGTACCGCGAAGAGGTCCACCGGCGTCCGCTGCGACACCATTTCCGTGCGGTGCAAGCGTTTCAACCGGTCACGCGCGACCGTGACGTCCTGCCTGGCCGCCGACAGCACCAGAACGGGAACAGCACCCTGCGCAACGTGCCCGCCCACGCGTTCGGCGTTCCCGCGCCCGAACTTCAGCACTTTCCCGTACCGCACCAGGTAAAGGAGGTTCTCCTCGCCGCGTGAGTGCTTGAGCTGCTGCACCTCACCCGTCTCGTCGTTGCGCCCCCACGTGCCGTGTGACTTCGTCAGCCAACGGAAACCGGTCCACGGCAGACCGTGCACGTCCGTCGCGAGCACGGTCCAGCCCGGCTGGAAGTACTTGGCGAGGCGGATCTTCACGGTCGTCGCGGCGATGAGCTCCGAGTTCTCCCGCCAGGTGCCGTCGAGCTCGAGCCGGCCCGCGATCTTCTGCACCGCCGGGTCCGGCACCGACCTGTCGTCCAGGCACACCAGGCACCGCGTGCGCGAGCCGGCACCGCACGACCGCGTGACACCGCACCACCCGCACTGCAGGATCTGCACGGCAGCGCCACCGGGCCTGTCGTGCAGCACCTTCATCTGATCCGACACCGCACTCAGGCACGGCGCGCACAAGGCACACCACGCGACCTCGGTGACCTCTCTGCGCGGCAACCGGGTCATGCAGTTGATGCACTGCTTCACTTTGCCCTCCCCCGCGGGAAAGCCTATTCCAGCGCCCTTCGCAGGCGCGAGGAGACGAGTGCGTGACGAGGATCCGCGGCCGGGAGCAGCAGACGCAGGCGTTCGAGCACCTCCGCGTCCTCACCGCTGTCCGCGAACGACAGCAGCGCGTCGAGATCTCCCCGCTCCAGCACGCCCTTGCGCACCGCGGCGGCGAGGTCCACGCGTTCCTCGCGGATCACCGGCGCGTCCGAACGGGGCAGCAGCTCGCCGCTGTAGTGCCGGGTGGCCTTCCCCGCGTCACCCGATCTCAGCGCCGTGCGCACGTCCAGGAAATCACCGCGAACCACCGCGTCCAGCCGATACGGCCTCGTCAACAGGACACCACCGAGCTGCGCGCGCAGCCGATGCAGCTCCGCGCGGACCGTGGTCGGGTTCCCACGTTCACCATAGAGCAACAACGCGAGTTGTTCCGCCGTGAGGCCCTTGGGGTGCAACGCGAGCGCGGTCAGTACCTCGGCGTTGCGCAACGTCAGCACCAGCGGCCTGCCGTCGAGCTCGGCGCGCAGACCACCGAGGAAGTTCAGCGTCAGCACGTGGTGGCGCGGCGCGACCTGGAGCAGCTGGTGCTCGGCGAGCCGGGCGGCGGCCGACACGAGCTGCGCGACGGCCGGGTGCATGGTGCGCAGCGGCCCGCTGACGTCGACGACACCCAGCAGCAGCCCGGTGTGCGGGTCGTGGATCGGGCTCGCCGCGCACGTCCAGCCGTGGTAGGTGCGCACGAGGTGCTCGCGGGAGTGCACGGTGACTGGCCTGCCGGTCGCGAGCGCGGTGCCCATGGCGTTCGTGCCGATGACGTCCTCGCTCCACCGCGACCCTTCGGTGAGGTGGACGCGTTCGGCCTTGTGCCGCACCTGGTTGTCGCCCTCGCACCACAGGATGTGGCCGCCCGCGTCGGTGACGATCATGATCGTCTCGTCCATCGACAGCGTGTGCACGAGCAGCGGCACGGCCGACGCGAGCGGGTGCGTGCCCCGCAGGTCCTCGATCTCGTCCGGCGCGTAGACGACCGGGGCCTCGTGCCGGTCCGGGTCCACGCGCGCCGCGAGGGACCGCCGCCACGACTCGGCGATCACCGGCCGCGCTGCTTCGCCGAGGTCCGTCACCACCCCAGGATGACGGCCCTTCTGGCGCCTCGCGTTACTCCTTTCGGATGCAACGTGCGTGAAACGTTGCGCTACCTACCGTCGCCACCCAGTGCGCAACGATGCGGGAGGCGAAATGACGAAGTACGCGGCTCCAGGGCAGTCCGGCAGCGTGGTGACGTACCGCGACCGGTACGACCACTTCATCGGAGGCGAGTACGTGCCGCCCGCCAAGGGCGAGTACTTCGCCAACCCCACCCCCGTCACCGGTGAGGAGTTCACCGAGATCGCCCGCGGCACCGCGGACGACGTCGAACGCGCGCTCGACGCGGCCCACGGCGCCGCCCGCGCGTGGGGGAAGACCTCGGTCGCCGACCGCGCGAACGTGCTGAACAAGATCGCCGACCGCATGGAGGCGAACCTGGAGGCACTGGCGGTCGCGGAGACGTGGGAGAACGGCAAACCGGTCCGCGAGACGCTCGCCGCCGACCTGCCGCTCGCGGTCGACCACTTCCGCTACTTCGCGGGCGTGATCCGCGCACAGGAGGGCGGGATCTCGCAGATCGACGAAGACCTGATCGCCTACCACTTCCAGGAGCCGCTCGGCGTCGTCGGCCAGATCATCCCGTGGAACTTCCCGATCCTCATGGCGGTCTGGAAGCTCGCGCCGGCACTGGCCGCGGGCAACGCGGTGGTGCTCAAGCCCGCCGAGCAGACACCGGCGTCGATCCACGTGCTGATGGAGCTCATCGCCGACCTGCTGCCGCCGGGCGTCGTGAACGTGGTCAACGGTTTCGGCGTCGAGGCGGGCAAACCGCTCGCGTCCTCGCGCCGCGTGGCGAAGGTGGCGTTCACCGGCGAGACCACGACCGGCCGGCTGATCATGCAGTACGCCAGCGAGAACATCATCCCGGTCACCCTGGAACTCGGCGGCAAGTCGCCGAACGTGTTCTTCTCCGACGTCGCGGCCGAGCGGGATGCCTTCTACGACAAGGCACTCGAGGGCTTCACGATGTTCGCGCTGAACCAGGGCGAGGTCTGCACGTGCCCGTCGCGCGCGCTGATCCAGAGCTCGATCTACGACCAGTTCCTCGGCGACGCCGTGGAACGCACGAAGGCGGTCAAGCAGGGCCACCCGCTCGACACCGACACGATGATCGGCGCGCAGGCGTCCAACGACCAGCTCGAAAAGATCCTGTCCTACATCGACATCGGCAAGCAGGAAGGCGCCCGCGTGCTGACCGGCGGCGAGCGCGCGGACCTCGGCGGCGAGCTGTCCGGCGGCTACTACGTGACGCCGACGGTCTTCGAGGGCGACAACAAGATGCGGATCTTCCAGGAGGAGATCTTCGGCCCGGTCGTGGCCGTCACGCAGTTCTCCGACTACGACGACGCGATGAAGACCGCGAACGACACCCTCTACGGCCTGGGCGCGGGCGTGTGGTCCCGCGACGGCTCCGTCGCCTACCGCGCGGGCCGCGACATCCAGGCGGGCCGCGTGTGGGTGAACAACTACCACGCCTACCCGGCGCACGCGGCGTTCGGCGGCTACAAGCAGTCCGGCATCGGCCGCGAGAACCACCGCGTGATGCTCGACCACTACCAGCAGACCAAGAACCTGCTCGTCAGCTACTCCCCGAACGCCCAGGGCTTCTTCTGATGCCGCGCGTGGCACTGACCCCGGAGGCGGCGGAAGTTGTCCGCCGCCTCCGGGCTTCGCACGGCGACCTGATGTTCCACCAGTCCGGCGGCTGCTGCGACGGCTCGGCCCCCATGTGCTACCCCGCCGGCGAGTTCCGGACGGGCTCGTCGGACGTGCACCTGGGCGACCTCTCGGTGGACGAGTTCGCCGTGCCGGTGTGGATGTCGGCGGCCCAGTTCGAGTACTGGAGCCACACGCACCTCACGATCGACGTGGTGCCGGGGCGTGGGAGCGGTTTCTCGCTGGAAGCACCACTGGGAGTGCGTTTTCTGGTGCGTTCCCGTCTACTCGCAGACGAGGAGCTCTAGCATCTGCGCATGACCGTCCAATGCGGATGCTGCGGAGCCGACATCACGTCTACGGACCGCATCGACTACCGGTTGAACCGTCCGGAGCAACTGATCGGCGTGCCCGCTGAGCAACTCGGCGCCCCGACAGGCGGACTGCTCGTCGGACCGGACGGCGACTCCTACCTCCGATGCCTGCTCCCCGTTCGGCTGACCGGCGGAGTCGAGCTGGTGTTCGGTGCGTGGATGCAGATCAGCAAGGTCGACGCGATGTACGCCCACGCCGTGTGGGACAACGACGCCGAGTACGCGAACCTGCACGTCTCTGGCAAGTTCGCGAACGTCATCCAGCCGTGGGACCTGCTCGGCGTCCCGGTCGAGGCGGCGGTGCTCAACACCGACGAGCTCCCCTACTTCACCTCGCACCCCGCGCTGGAACAGGAGTGGGACCGCGACGAGGTGCTGTGCCGCATCCGGCAGCCGCTGCCGATCCCCGTCCGCGAGACCCTGGGCGAGGTCTGGACCATCGAACGGTCCGCGGGCATGCGCTGCGTGGTCGAGGACCACACCGTCTGCTTCTCGAGCCCGGACCGCTGGGTGGGCCTCGACGTCTACGCCGACCGCACGGGTGGCAGCCCGAGCGACTTCCTCGGCGCGGTCCTCGACGGCTACCCCGCGAGCGCCGAGCACTCCGTCGAGCACAACGGCGACGAGCTGCGCCACGCGTTCTGGCTGAGCGAGGTCATCGACGGCCAGGAAGAGCAGGTGTTCCACGGCCACGTCGTCCGGCGCGGCGTGATGCTCTCGGTGCGCTGCGTCCACCGCTACCCGGCCGACCGGGCGTGGGCGCAGCACGTGCTCAACAGCGTGCGGTACGTCGGATGACGGCCTGCCACTGCTGCGGCGCGGAGGTCGACGAGTCCGGTGCCCTCGACCTCGACCTGGGCCTGCCACCCGGCGCCAGGGACGCGGAGCGCCGGGCGGGCGGCAACGTCCTGCTGGCAGGCGACGCGGCGTACGTCCGGTGTGTGCTCCCCGTGGAGCTGACCGGCGACCTGGAACTGTGGTTCGGAGCCTGGATGCGCGTCACCACCGCGGCCGCCCGCCGTGCGGAGACCGCCTGGGGCAGTCCTTCACTGCGCCTGACCGGCACGTTCGCGCACGACATCAAACCGTGGGACGACCTGCACGGCGCGAAGGTCACCGCCGAGGTCCGCGAACCGGACGAGCCGCCAGAGCTCGTCCAGCACCCGCTGCTCGACCACACGTGGGACCGCGACCGGGTGCTGGGAGCGTTCCTGGTGGAACTGCCGGTGTCGGTCCAGCAGAAGTTGCGCGGCCCGTGGAGCATCGAACGCACCGCCGGCCTCACCCCGCACCTGCTCGACGACGGCCTCCGGTTCGCCGGTCCGGGGCGCACGGTGTTCGTCGACACCCGCAAGGCGCAGGGAACACCGGCCGAGCGGTTCCTCGAGATGGCGCTGAGCGGCGCACCGGACGTGCCCGAGGACCAGCAGTTCCTGGTCAGGGACGGAGTCGAGCTGCGGCACGCCCTGTGGCTCACCACGAACAGCGGCGGGCACGAGTTCTACGGCCACGTGGCGCGGTTCGGCGAACTGCTGCTCGTGACGTGCCTCTACGACGACCCCGCAGACCACGCGTGGGCGCGGCACGTGCTGAACAGCGTCCGCTACGGCGCCTGAGCGTACGGGGACTGGCCGAACGTCAGCCGCATGTCGTCCATCGCAACGCTCACGAGCGGCGTCCGCCCGGTCAGGTAGCCCAGCGGCCCGCCGACGGGGAACATCCACCCCGCCCGCACCAGCCTGGGCCGGCCCGACATGGCCGCGTGCGCACGCACCTCACGGCCGTCGAGACGTTGCGCGGTCGGCCCCGCGAACCGCCACCGCCCCGGCAACGACACGCCACCGGTCACCGCGACACCCGCGATCGACGAGCCCTCGCCGAACCGCGCGAGCAGCTTCGGAATCGCCCACAGCTCGCGCCCACCCAGCCGCGACGCCTCGCTGTCGACCCAGATCTGCGGCACCGACACGGCCACCGCACCCCGGTCCCACACCGGGACCGCCACGAGCAGCTCGTCGTAGGTGAGCACGCTGCCCGGTTCGTACGACACGAACGCCACAGCCACGAAAGCATTGCCCGCCAACGTGATCACCCGTGCGCCGACCGGCAGGTGGTCGTCCGGCACCAGTCTTCGCGGCAAGCGGAACACCGAGAGCACGACGGTCCCCTGCATGTGCCACGGTTCCGGTGGATAGCGCACGATCACGACCGTACCGCTGCCACCTGCCATTTCCCGGTACCAGGACCGCAACGTCAGGAAAGTCCCAAGTTTGTGCGAGTGAACTGGACCACATGCCGAGCCGGACTGACGATTCCGGCCATGAACGTCCTGCTGGCATTCGCACTCACCGCGAGTCTCACGTCCCCGGTGCACCTGCCCCCGGCCGCGCCGTGCCCGGAGAACGTCCCCAGCGGCACCACCTGCTACGAGGGCCGGGACGCCAACGGCGCGTACTACACGATCGCCGTGCCGAAGAAGTGGAACAAGACGCTGGTCGTGCACTCGCACGGCGGACCCGACCTGGGCGACCCCACTCCCGAACGCACGCGGGACGACCTGAACCGCTGGGCCGTGATGGTGAAGGAGGGCTACGCCTGGGCGGGCACCTCGTACCGGCGTGGCGGCTACGGCACGCGAATGGCCGCGGAGGACACCGACAACCTGCGCAGGACGGTCAGCGCGATGCTCAAGCCGCACAAGGTGTACCTCCACGGGCAGTCGTGGGGCGGCAACGTCGCGGCGAAGACCATCGAGCTGTACAAGGGCTACGACGCCGCCCTGCTCACCAGCGGCGTCATGGCGGGCGGCTCACGCGGCTACGACTACCGGGTGGACCTGCGCGTGGTCTACCAGTACTACTGCGGCAACCACCCGCGGCCGTCCGAGGTGCAGTACCCGCTGTGGCAGGGGCTTCGCGCCGGCTCCACGATGACCACCGCGGGCCTGCGCGGCCGCATCGAGGAATGCCTCGGCACCGCAGGCAACCGCACCCCGGAACAGCAGCAGAAGCTCACCGACGTCCTCACCGTCACGAAGATCCCCGAGGAGACGCTGAACTCGCACCTGAACTTCGCGACGTTCACGTTCCGCGACATCGTCCACAACCGCCTCGGCGACAAGAACCCGTGGAGCAACGCGGGCGTCGTGTACAAGGGCTCGCACGACGACGCCGCGCTGAACGCGGGCGTCGAACGCTTCTCCGCCGACCCCGAGGCACGCGCCGCGCTGGCCTACGACAGCGACCTCACCGGAAAAATCGACATCCCGGTGCTCTCGGTGCACGCCATCGGCGACCCGACCGCGTTCGTCGAACACGAATCCGCGTACCGCGACACGGTGCTGAAGGCCGGCCGCTGGTGGAACCTCGTGCAGACGTTCACGAACGAGGCCACGCACAGCGCGTTCAGCGACTCCGAGTACGCCGCGGCCATGCAGGCGTTGCAGGCGTGGGAGAAGTGGGGCGTGCGAGCCAACCCGTACCTGGTCGCGGCGAGCTGCCCCGGCCACGACACCAGGTACGGCACGGGCTGCTTCTTCAACCCGGGGTACAGGCCGAACTCCTACGAGTCCCGGGTCGCACCGCGCACGTGACCCGCGTGCCGTGACAGGAACCGGCGCACGAGATCGAGCACCGGACCGGGCGCGTCGAGCTGCACGAGGTGCCCGGCCCGCGGCACCAGGTGCAGCTCCGACCGCGGGACGGCGGCGGCCAGCTGCTCACCCCTGGCCGGCGGGATCCACTCGTCGTCCTCGCCCCAGCACACGGTGACCGGTAAGGCGATCTCCCCGTACCGGTGCTCGATCTCGTCGGTGTAGCGCTGATCAGCCTGGGCGATCTGGCGGTAGAACGCCGGTTGCCCCGCCTCACCGGTCCAGGGCGACACCAGCTCGTCGAGCACCTCCTGCGCCAGGCCAGGACTGCTGGCCGAGCGCACGTACTCACGCACCAACGCCTCGTGCAGGTTGCCCGGCAACCGTTCGAAGACGGCGGAGTGCTCCTGCACCAGCCGGAAGAACGGCGATCCCCACGGTGCCAGGGCAACCGGGTCGAACAACGCGAGCGCGGCGTAGTCGGCACCGTGCAACAAGTGCGCGCGCAGGGAGACCGCACCACCGAAGTCGTGGGCGATCACCACCGGCCTGACGAGCCCCCACTCGGCCAGCAGATCGGCGAAGATCCGCCCCTGAGCACGCAACGAGACGTCCTGCCCCGACCGCATCTCGGATTGCCCGTACCCGAGCATGTCCCACACGAACACCTCGTGGTCGGTGGCCAGGTCAGCGGCGATCGCCCGCCACACGACCGAGCTGAACGGCGTGCCGTGCAGGAGCACCACCGGCTCCCCCGCACCGCGCCGATCCCAGCGCACCACACCGTCCTGGGTCACGAACTCCTCGGAAAGCTTCCAGTCCATCGTCCCCACGTTACCCACATCACTCCGCGCTTGACCTCCATCATGGTCGAGGTATCAAGATCTTGACCATGAACGACATCGCAGAGATCGAGAAGCTCGTCGCCACCGTCCAGCACGCCCAGCAGAACGAGCTCGCCGAGGAGTTCATCGACCAGTTCCGCGAGGACGCGATCTGGACCACCGCACACGGCAAGCGCCTCACGGGCCGCGACGAGATCGCCACCTTCACCCGCCAGGTCCTCCCTGGCGCCACGAAGCTGGGCACCGCCACGTACGAGGTGGTGCACGTCGTGTTCATCAGACCGGACGTGGCGGCCGTCAAGATCCGCCAGCGTCCGTTCAAGCCCGACGGCACTCCCGCGACCGACGAGAACGAGGGATCACCGCTCTACGTCGTGTCCAAAGAGGACGGCCAGTGGAAGATCGCCGCCGGGCAGAACACGAAGGTGCTCTAGCGACCCTGCAGCGACTTCACCTTGTCGCCGAAGGTCCAGTTCTTCGAGCCGTCCCAGTTGATCGACCAGGTCATCAGCCCCTTGAGCTGACCACCGAAGCTGCCCCACGCCTGCCCGACGAGCGACGGGCTCAGGTAACCCCCGCCCGCGCCCGGCTGGGCAGGCAGGCCCGGCACCTGCTTGTCGTAGGGAACCTTGATCGTGGTGCCCTGCACCACCAGCCCCTTGTTGAGGCACTGGGTCTGCGCCACGAAGCCCTGCACGGTGCCGGCCTGGTAGCTGTCACCGGAGCAGCCGTACATGGAACCGTTGTAGTACTGCATGTTCAGCCACCACAGGCGCCCGTTGTCGGCGTACTTCTTGATGATCGGCAGGTACGCGCCCCAGATCGAGCCGTAGACGACACTGCCACCCGTCACGTACGCGGTCTCGGGCGCCATGGTGAGCCCGAAGCCCGACGGCATAGCCGCCAGCACACCGTCGATGATGCGAATGAGGTTGGCCTGCGACGGCGACAGCTGGTTGATGTTGCCGCTGCCCACCAGCCCGGTCTCGATGTCGATGTCGATGCCGTCGAAGTTGTACTTCCTCAGAATCGGCACGACGGTCGCGACGAACCGGTTGGCCACGGTGGTGGAGCTCAGGTCGATCCCCGCCGTCGCACCCCCGATCGACAACAGGATCGTGGCGCCGGCCGCCTTCGCCGCACACATCTCGGCAGGCGTCGCGACCTTGACGCCGGCGTCCATGCCGTCCTCCCACAGCACCGTGCCGTCGGAGCGGATCACGGGAAACGCCGCGTTGATGACGTTGTAGCCGTGCTGCTTGATGCGGCTGTCGGTGATGGGAGTCCAGCCGAACGGCGGGTGCACCCCGTTCGACGCACCGTCCCAGTTCTCCCAGTAACCGTGCAGGACCTTGCCCGCGGGCCGGGGTTTGAGCGCACAGGTGTCGGCCGCTTGGGCGGTGGCGGGAAGAACGGTGGTCATGAGCAGAAGCAGGGCTGTCAGTGCCCTCAGCAACAAGCGGGCAGACATTCGCTCACCTTTCGCGTTCAGGCGGCGACCCGTTGTCATTGAAGCACGAAATGGTCCAGACCTCTACTGGCGACGCTGGTCCGAGGCGGAAACGGGAAGCGGCCGCCGCGGCACCGGCTCGGACACGACGATCGAGGTGGTCGTCTGCCCGAACATCAGGAACCGGTCGAGCACCTCCTCGAGCTGCCCGATGGACGGCCCGTGCACCTTGAGCAGGAAGCAGTCCTCACCCGTGATCCGGAAGCACTCGACCACCTGCGGCGTGTCCTGTGCCGCCGCCACGATCTTCGGGAGCTGGCCGGGCCCTGGCCGGATGCGCACGAGCGCGGTGACCGGCATGCCGAGAGCCGCCGGGTCGACCTCCATCCGGAAGCCGGTGATCACGCCGGCGCGCTCCAGGCGCTGCACCCGCTCGGTGACAGCCGGCGCCGACATGCCGACGCGGCGGGCGAGTTCGGACATCGACAGCCGCGGATCGCTGTGCAGCTCGTCGAGCAGCCGCACGTTCACCTCGTCCAGCAGCGACGAACGTCCGGTGAAGGAATTTTGGCCGTTTGAGCTTGATTCTCCAGGCAACTCGCGCCGTCTTCCTGGATAGTGCCATTCCGGCAGTGGATGTTGCTTTTGGAAGATACTCCGCATGACAACACCGCCCGGGAGCGCAGCGCGGCTCACGGCGCCGTGGCTGCCGGCACCGGCGTACTTCGCCGTCAGCGCCGTCTTCCACTACCTCGGACCGGCTTTCGCCGTGGTGCTGTTCGCCCGCGTGGACGTGCTAGGCGTGGTCTGGCTGCGAATCGCGGCCGCCGCAGTGGTGTTCGCGCTGTGGCGCAGGCCGTGGCGGTCGGTCCGGCACCTCAGCCCGGAGCAGCGACGAACCCTGCTCCTGTTGGGCGTGGTGCTCGCGGCCATGAACACGACGTTCTACCTCGCCATCGCCCGGCTGCCCCTGGCAACGGTCGGCGCGATCGAGTTCCTCGGCACGATCGTGCTCGCCGCGATCGGTTTGCGCAGCCGCCGCAACGTGACCGCCCTCGTGCTAGCCGTGGGCGGGGTGGTCGCGCTGACCGACCTCCAGCTCACCGGTGAGCCCCTTGGGCTCCTCTTCGCCTTCGTCAACTGCGCGCTGTTCATGCTCTACGTGGTGCTCGGCCACCGGATCGCCAACACCGGCGCCGGATTCTCCGGAATCGACCAGCTCGGCGCCGCCATGCTCATCGCGGCGGTGATCGCGGCACCGTTCTGCGCCGTCGCCGCAGCCCCTGCCTTCACCAGCCCGGCAACGCTGCTGGCCGGAGCAGCCGTGGGCATCTGCTCGTCGGTCATCCCCTACGTGACCGACCAGCTCGCCATGGCCCGGTTACGCCGCAGCACCTTCGCGCTGATGCTGAGCATCCTGCCCGCGGTCGCGACGGTGATCGGGATCGTGGTGCTCGCCCAGATCCCCTCTGCCCAGGAGCTGGCCGGCGTCGCGTTGATCGCGGCGGGCGTCGCGGTGCACCAGGAACCACAGGATGACAAGGAGAACTGATGGACCACGTCCGGTTGGGCACGTCGGGCCTCACCGTGTCCCGGATCTGCCTCGGCATGATGAGCTACGGCAGTCCCCACGCGCGAGACTGGGTCCTCGGCGAGGACGCCGCGGAGCCGATCGTCCGCCAGGCCGTCGAGTCGGGAGTGACGTTCTTCGACACCGCCGACATGTACTCCGACGGCGCCAGCGAGCTGATCACCGGCCGGTTGCTGGCCAAGCTGTTCCCCCGCCGCGACGACTACGTCCTGGCCACCAAGGTCTACTTCCCGACAGGCCCAGGCCCGAACGAAAAAGGCTTGTCCCGCAAACACATCATGGCCGCCATCGACGCCTCGCTCGACCGGCTCGGCGTCGACCACGTCGACCTGTACCAGATCCACCGCTGGGACCACGAAACGCCGATCGAGGAAACCATGAACGCGCTCAACGACGTGGTCACCTCCGGAAAAGCCAGGTACATCGGGGCGTCGAGCATGTTCGCCTGGCAGTTCGCCAAGGCGCAGCACGTCGCGGAGACACACGGCTGGACGAAGTTCGTGTCGATGCAGAACCACTACAACCTCGTCTACCGCGAGGAGGAACGGGAAATGATCCCGCTCTGCCTCGACCAGGGCGTCGGCATCATCCCGTGGAGCCCACTGGCACGCGGCCTGCTGACCGGCTCCCGCGAACGCGGCGGCCGCCACACCACCACACGGTCCGGCTCCGACCCCATCGCCGACAACATGTACACCGACGACGACTTCGACGTGGTGGACGCGGTGCGCACGATCGCCGCCGAACGCGACCTCCCCCCAGCGCAGATCGCGCTGGCCTGGCTGCTCGGCCAGCCCGGAGTGACCGCGCCGATCATCGGAGCAACCAGGACCGAACACCTGGACGACGCGGTCGCGGCGGTGCGGACACAGCTGAGCGAGGACGAGAGGGCGAGGCTGCGCGCGCCGTACCGGCCACACGTGGTGCTGGGCCATGGCCGAGAAGGTGTTTGACCGGTGATCATCTGTCGGGGGGTTGGGTGGTGCGCTCAGCGCAGGGTTCGCTTGTTGGGGGCACCGGCTCCGCTAGGAGGATGAGCGGAAGGTGCCAGGGGCCGGTTTGTTGGCTTGGGCGTCGGGGCGATCGACTGCTGTGCCTCGATGTCGGACCGGAGACGGCACCTGGGCGCGCCCCCGGTGTCGGGCTGGGCCTCGTTGCAGGTCTCGATGTGGAGGCCGGAGCGGGCTTGCAGCACCGGGGAGGTTGCTGCGACTGGGTTCGACGTAGGTGCGGTCGGTGGCAGGCGATCGCGGTCTGTGTGGTGCGGCCGCGATCGCCCGGTTGCCTTGACGTTCAGGGTCCCGGCGCCGGTTAGAGGGAGAGGGTTTCTGTTGAGACCTTCCAGAGTTGGGAGGCCGCTTCTGGGTCCTGGGCGTAGGGGGCAACGCCGGAGAGGACGCCGCCGGTGTTGGGGTGGGCCTCGTTGCAGTCTTCGAAGTACAGGCCGGAGCGGCCTTGGAGCAGCGGGGATGTTGCTACGACCAGGGTGGTGGCGGCGCCTTGTTCTGGGGTTTTCATGCGGCGCTTGGTTGCGGCGCCGCTCAGCCTGATGCGCTCCTGCAGCTCCTCCTGGGTGAGGTGGCGCTGGAGGTTGGTGGCGATGCTGCCTGGCATCAGGGCGTTCATCGTGATGCCCTCGGAGGCCCAGCGCTTGCCCGCCTCTACGCCGAACAGGATGTTCGCGGTCTTGGACTGGCCGTACGCCTGCCAGCGGTCGTACTCGCGGCGCTCGTAGTGGAGGTCGTCGAAGACGACCTCGCCCATCAGGTGGGCGGAGGAACTCACGTTCACCACGCGGGCGCCTTCGGCTCGCAGCGAGTTGAAGAGGCCCAGCGTCAGGGTGAAGTGGCCGAAGTGGTTCGTGGCGAACTGGAGCTCCCAGCCCTCCGGGGTGCGCGTCAGCGGGGTGGCCATGACGCCGGCGTTGTTGATCAGGAGGTGGAGAGGGCCGTCCCAGTTGCGGGCGAAGGTTTTCACCGAGGCCTGGGAGGACAGGTCCAGTTTCGCCACCGAGATGTACTTGTTGCCCGTTGCCTTGATCAGGGACGACGCCACGCGTTGGCCCGCGTCGACGTCGCGGGCGGCGATGGTGACCTCGGCGCCGGCCACGGCCAGGGCTCGCACGGTCTCCACGCCGATGCCCGACGCGCCGCCCGTCACCACGGCGCGGCGGCCCGCCAGGTCGGCCACCTGGGCGACTTCCAGGGCCGTCGTCTCGAATCCGAATCCAGTGGTGATCATGCCTGCACCTTCAGCGTCTCCTCGGACACCTTCCACAGCTGCGCCGCGGCCTCCGGGTCGGCCGCGTAGGCGGCGAGCCCGTCGGTCATGCCGGCGGTGTGCGGCAGTGCCTCGTTGCAGTCTTCGAAGTAGAGGCCGGAACGGCCTTCGACCAGTGGGGACACGGCGAGCACCAACGTGGTGGCCGCGCCCTGCTCCGGCGTCTTGAGCTTCAGCGGCTTGTCTCCGCCGCGCAGCCGGATGCGCTCCTGCAGCTCCTCGGGCGTGATGTGCCGCTGCAACGCGGTCAGGATCCCGCCCGGCATGAGCGCGTTCATCGTGATGCCCTCCGACGCCCAGCGCCTGCCCGCCTCGACACCGAACAGGACGTTCGCGGTCTTGGACTGGCCGTACGCCTGCCAGCGGTCGTACTCGCGGCGCTCGAAGTGGAGGTCGTCGAACACCACCGGGCTCGCCAGGTGACCGGCCGAGCTGACGTTCACGACACGGGCGCCCTCGGCGCGCAACGCGTCGAACAGGCCCAGCGTCAGCGTGAAGTGCCCGAAGTGGTTCGTGGCGAACTGGAGCTCCCAGCCCTCCGGCGTGCGCGTCAGCGGAGTCGCCATCACGCCCGCGTTGTTGATCAGCAGGTGCAGCGGTCCGTCCCACGAGCGGGCGAACTGCTTCACCGAGTCCTGCGACGTCAGCTCCAGCGGAGCCACGAAGATCGCCTTGTTGCCCGTCGCCTCGGCCAGCGTCGCGGCGACGCGCTCGCCCGCCTCGACGTCGCGGGCCGCGATGGTGACCTCGGCGCCCGCGGCGGCCAAGGCCCGCACGGTCTCGACGCCGATGCCCGACGCCCCACCGGTGACCACGGCGCGACGGCCCGAGAGGTCGACCCCCTCGACCACCTCGAGAGCGGTGGTCTCGAAGCCGAACGGCGTGGTGATGCGCTCACTCATCCGATTTCCCCAACCTGTGTCGTACACTGAAACGGAGGTTCCTCCGGTTCGGGTTCCACCGTAAACGGAGGGTCCTCCGTTTCGCAAGTGACGTACCCCATAGGAGTGAAGAAGTGCGCGCTGACGCCGTCCGCAACCGAGGGTTGCTGATCGAGGTGGCGCTCGACGCGTTCACGCACCACAAGGACGTGACGCTCGGCGCGATCGCCAAGAAGGCGGGCGTCGGCATCGGCACGCTGTACCGGCACTTCCCGACGCGCGAGGCGTTGATCGAGGCCGTCTACCGCACCGAGCTGGAGAAGCTCTGCGACGCGGCCCCCGAACTGCTCGAGACGCACGGGCCGGAGGCCGCGCTGCGAGAGTGGATGGACCGCTTCATCGCCTACGCGGCAACGAAACACGACCTCAAGGAAGCGCTCCAGGCCGTGATCGCGGCGGGCATCAACCCGTTCGAGCACAGCCGCGCCAAGATGACCGAGGCGGTGTCGGCCCTGTTGGCCCCGCTCGGCGCGCGGACCGAGCCGATGGACCTGCTGGCACTGCTCATCGGAGTCGCCCAGAACGGCGACCCGGATCAGGCCGAGCGGATGCTCGACCTGATCATGGCCGGGGTCCTCCACGGCGCCGAGAACGCTGGGCCCCAGCACGTTGCTGCTCGAACCGCTCCACCAGCGCGGGAACCTCGTTGAGCAGGAACGTGTAGAAGTCGCGCATGTAGACGAGCCGGTCGTGCGCCAGTCCTGGCCCGACCGCGTCGATCCCCTTCTCCGCAGCGCTCAGCACGTCGTCGACCATCGAGTGCTGCCGCGAGTACACCGTCGTCCAGGCGTTCTCCCGCATCCGGAAGTGCTCGCGACGACTCCCGGCCACGAAGCTCCGCTCGATCAGCCCCAGCTGCGCGAGCGTCCTGATCGCGCCCGACACCGAGCCCGCGCTGACCCCCAGCTCGTCGGCGAGATCCCCCGCGGTCAGCGACTCCTCGTCGGAGAACAGGAACGCCGCCAGCGCCCGCGCCGCCATCCGCTGCATCCCGGCAGCGACCAGCGCGAGCGCCAGGCGCTCGGCCGCTTCCCTGCGATCTGTCTCGCCGGTCACAGTCACCCTGTCTTCAGAAATTTCTGAACGTTCGCTAGCCTCAATCCTAGGGGGAAGGGGCTGGTCATGGCCACAGCGCACATCAACTCAGCGCACAGCTCAGCACTCGTGGTGGGTGCCACCATCTCCGGCCTCGCCACCGCGCTCCGGCTCGCTCGCAGCACGTGGAACGTGGTCGTGCTCGACCACGGCGTGCACCACGAACCGGTCGACATCACGGGCCCGGACCTGCGCGCCGCGAAACGGCTCGCCGCCCTCCCCCACCCGCTGCACTACGAGACCAGACGCAGCACCGTCACCGCGCTGCACCCGGGCCGGTTCGGCGTCACGGTCGCGTTCAACGACCACGACGACGAGTGGTTCGACGTCGTCGTGTGCGCCCAGCCGTGCTGCGAGGCCGAGCGATTACCCGGCCTGCGCCTTGAGTCCTGGTCCCGCGACCACGTGGCCCTGCTCCACCGCGCCGTCCGCGACACCGGCATGCCGCTCTGCGCGGCCGAGCTCCTCGCCGACGCGTTCGACATCCACCCCGACGACTACGCCGCTTTCGCCTGGTGGGAAACCACTCTGAAGCCGCATGCAATTAGGCGGGCCTTTACCCGCGTTCGGTAAGCCTGCGGGTCATGAGCACGTTACGGAGACGCACCTTCATCGTGGGTGGCCTCGCGGGAGCGGGCGCCGGAGTCCTCCTCCCCAAACTGGCCAACGCGATCGGCTACCCCTTCACCCTGGGTGTCGCGTCCGGCGAACCAGCAGCCGACGGCTTCGTCATCTGGACCCGTCTGGCCCCCAACCCCCTCAACGCCGACGGCCTCGGCGGCATGCCGAACACCAACACCGCCGTCGAGTGGCAGGTCGCCACCGACGAGCGCTTCACGAACATCGCCCGCACCGGCACGTTCACCACCACCCAGGCGAGCGCGCACTCCGTGCACGTCACCCTCACCGGCCTCGAACCCGGCCGCGAGTACTGGTACCGCTTCCGCACCGGCGGCCACATCTCCCCCGTCGGCCGCACGCTCACCGCACCGGCCGTCGGCACCTCCCCCGAGCTGACCATGCTCTTCGCGTCGTGCGCGCACTACGAGGAGGGCTACTTCACCGCCTACCGGCGCATGGCCCAGGAACACCCCGACCTGATCCTGCACCTCGGCGACTACATCTACGAGGGCGCGGCCACCACCACGAAGGTCCGCGAGTTCGCGCCCGCCGCCGAGATCAGCACGATCGCCAACTACCGCGTCCGCCACGCCCAGTACAAGACCGACCCGGACCTGCAGGCCGCCCACGCCACCGCACCCTGGCTCGTCGTCTGGGACGACCACGAGGTCGAGAACAACTACGCGAACCTCGTCCGCAACGACACGAACCCGGCCGGTGACTTCAAGGCCCGCCGCGCCGCCGCGTACAAGGCCTACTACGAGCACATGCCGCTCAGAAGCGCCCAGGCTCCCAGCGCGGAGAAAATGTTGCTGCACCGCAGGATCCGCTGGGGCAGCCTCGCGACGTTCCACATGCTCGACACCCGCCAGTACCGCGACGACCAGGCGTGCGGCGACGGCACGAAGGTCTGCCCGGAAGCCGACGCCGCCTCGCGCACGCTCACCGGCACGTCGCAGGAGACGTGGCTGATCGACGGACTGCGGCAGAAGCTCGGCACCTGGGACTTCCTGGGCCAGCAGGTGTTCTTCGCGCAACGGCTCGCGAACGCGGACGGCGCGAAGAGCATGGACGCCTGGGACGGCTACACCGCCAACCGCACCCGCATCCAGAACGCCTGGGACACCAACGGCAACAAGGGCACGGTCGTGCTCACCGGCGACGTGCACCGCAGCTGGGCCGCGAACCTCATGCAGAACTACGGCACGCAGAACCGCATCATCGGCACCGAGCTCGTCACCACCTCGGTCACGTCCGGCGGCGACGGCAACGCGGCCGACAACAGCCTCAACCCGACGCTGAACCCGCACGTGAAGTACTTCAAGAACCTGCGCGGCTTCGTGAAGACCCACACCACCCCCACCGAGATGCGGGTCGACTTCCGCGCCGTCGACAAGGTCACCGTGCGCGACTACCCGGTGAAGACCGTCGGCAGCTACGTCGTCGAGGCGAACAACCCCGGATTGCAGGCACCGTGAAGACACTGCTGATCGCCAGCCTCCTGCTGGCCCCCGCCCCCATCACGTGGTCCACGGTCAACAGCGCCTCGACCGGCGACCAGGACAGCGCATCCGTCTCGGCCACCCGCAACGGCTACACGGCCGTCGTGTGGGAGGACGACCGCGACACCACCGACCCCGCCGACCCGGTCCACTCCGACGTCTGGATCCGGCTCTACAAGGAGGGAACGTCGGTCTACGAGAAGAAGCTCAGCGACGGCGGAACCGGGAACTGGCGCCACTGGCAGCCCGACGTGGCGCTGCACGAGAACGGCAGCGCCGTCGTCGTTTGGTCGGAGGACCCGGACGGCAACGGCTACTACAACATCGCGGTCCGCTCGGTCAGCGCGAGCGGCACCGTCTCCGGCTCCGGCACGGCCAACGCGAGCTCCGACGGCCAGCAGTACTTTCCCAGCGTCGCAGCGGATCCCGACACCGGCGCCTTCGCGGTGACGTGGGAGGACAAGCAGGGCACCAACGCACCCACCGTGCGAGCCAGCGGCTTCGCGTCCATCTCGTCCAAGACCTACGAGGCCCAGGTCAACAACGCCGGCGGCACCCACGCCAAACCGCAGGTGGCGATGGGTGCGGCCGGCAACGCGATCGTGGCGTGGGAGGCGGACGCGAACGTGGCCCGCAAGATCCTCACCCCGTCCGGCGGTGTGAAGCAGGCGCAGACCACGACGGGGCCAGGAAAACGCCCCGCCGTGGCGGCCAACTTCAACGGCGACTTCGCGATCGCCTGGGAACAGTCCGGGGTGCGCACCCAGTCCTTCACCGCAGCCGGAGCGTCCCGAGGCGCCGCGGCCCAGACCACCGGCACCGACCCCCAGGTCGGCATCGACGACCAGCTCGGCGTCGCGGTGACCACTGCGGAGGCCGACGACGTCTACACGCACGTCTACAACCCCGACGGCACCACCACCGGCAGGCCGGCACGCCAGCTCACGGTCGCGAACGCCGCCGGCAGGCAGGACGAGCCCGCCGTGGGCGTCGACCCGTGGGGCCGCATCACCGTCGTCTACACCGACGACAACGACGGCAACGGCTACGACCAGGTCTACCTGGGCACCGGCCTGACCACCCAGGAGTGGTGAGTCAGCGCTGATCGACGGGCCTGCGTCGCTGGTGGACGTCCAGCAGCGACGCGGGCTTCCAGAACCCGTTCACGTCGTAGGTGTCGGTGCCGGGCGGCACGATCTCGTCGATCCGGTCCAGCACCTCGTCGGTCAACACCAGCGAAGCGCCCTCCAGCAACGACTCCAGCTGCTCCATCGTGCGCGGCCCGGTGATCGCCGACGTCACCGCCGGGTGCGTCGTCACGAACGCGATCGCCAGCGCGGGCAACGACACCCCGATCTCGGCGGCCAGCTTCGCGAACTGCTCGACCGCCTCGAACTTCGCCGCGTTCGCCGGCAGCGACTCGTCGAACCGCTCCGGCGTGAGCGTCGCCCGGAACGCGTCGGCGTTCGCACCCCGCCGGTGCCTGCCCGAGAGGAACCCGCTCGCCAGCGGACTCCACACCAGCACGCCCATCCCGAGCCGCTGACAGACCGGCAGCACCGACCGCTCGATCCCCCGCGCCAGCATCGAGTACGGCGGCTGCTCGGTCCGGAACCGCATCAGCCCGCGGTTCAGCGACACGTGGTGCGCCTCGACGATCTCCTCCGCCGGGAACGTCGAGCACCCGAACGCCCGGATCTTCCCGGCCCGCACCAGGTCGGTCAGCACCGACAACGTCTCCTCGACGTCGGTCGCGTAGTCCGGCCGGTGCACCTGGTACACGTCGATCCAGTCGGTGCCGAGACGCCGCAGGCTGTCCTCGACGGCCCGCACGACGTACCGGCGCGAGTTGCCGCTGCGGTTGCGGCCCTCACCCAGCGGGAAGTGCACCTTCGTGGCCAGCACGACGTCGTCGCGACGACCCTTCAACGCCTTGCCGACGATCTCCTCGGACTCGCCCGCCGAGTACATGTCCGCCGTGTCGACGAAGTTGATGCCCGCGTCGAGGGCGCGGTGGATGATCCGCACGCCCTCGTCGTGGTCGTCGTTGGCGACGGAGCCGAACATCATGGCGCCGAGGCAGTGGTGACTGACCTCGATGCCGGTTCCCCCGAGTACGCGATAACGCATGTTCATGAGCGAAAACCTAGGAACTAGAGTCGTCTCTAGGTCAAGAACCTATGCTCGGGCGTATGCAGTTGAGCATCGGACAGGTCGCCGAACGCACCGGGCTGAGCGTGCACGCCCTGCGCTTCTACGAGAAGGAAGGCATCCTCGCCCACGAGGTCCACAGAGGACCGGGCGGCCGCCGGGTGTACACGCAGCAGGACGTCGACTGGCTGCGCATGTGCATCATGCTGCGCATGTCCGGGATGCCCGTGCCGGAGATCCGCCGCTACACCGAGCTCGTCCGCCAGGGCGACGGCAACGAGCTGCAGCGCCTCGACATCCTCAAGGAGCACCAGGAACGGGTCCGCCAGCAGATGGTCCAGCTCCAGGACTGCATGGACCTGATCACGCACAAGGTCGGCATCTACCAGGACTACGTCAATTCGATCGCCGCCAAGGCGGTCGGGCAATAACCTCGGGTCCATGCCCGTCGTGCTCTCGCTGAACATCGCCCAGCAGACGATTCCGGTCGACTACGCCCAGAAGGGCGCCACCGGCATCGACAAGCGGCCGGTCGAGGGCCCGCTGCAGGTCAGCCCGCAGGGGCCGAAGGGAACCGCGGGAAGCGGTGTCGCCGGCGACACGATCGCCGACCTCGACCACCACGGCGGCGAGCACCAGGCCGTGTACGGCTACGCCCGCGAGGACCTCGACTGGTGGCAGGCCGAGCTCGGCGTCGACCTGCACAACGGCCAGTTCGGCGAGAACCTCACCACGCAGGGCATCGACCAGACGCACGCCCTCATCGGCGAACGCTGGCGGGTCGGCACGGCGTTGCTGGAGGTCACCGCGCCACGCGTGCCCTGCCGGACGTTCGCCGGCTTCCTGGGGCAGCGCGGGTGGGTCAAGCGGTTCACCCAGGCAGGCAGGCCCGGTGCCTACTTCCGAGTGCTCGAGGCCGGACTCATCGCGTCCGGTGACGAGATCACCGTCGTGCACAAGCCGGACCACGACGTCACGGTCGAGATGTTCCTCCGCGCCGTGCTCACCGAGGCCGAACTGCTGCCGCGGCTGCTGGAGGCAGGCGACGCGGTGCCGCCAGAAGTGATCGCGCTGGTGCACAAGCGCACCACGATCGACCTCAAGCAGTAGCCGGTCCCTTCAGGCGAACAGCAGCACGACCAGCGGCGGAACGCCCTCCGCGGCCACGCCTCCCCACGCCTGGTTGCGTGGCCTGCTCATCGCGAGCTGGTCGGCCACGGCCAGCACCACACTGCCCAGCACCATGAACCACGACACGTAGAAGATCAGCGTGCGACCGACCAGCTCCTGCCCCGAGTGCAGCGCGATCAGCCCCGCGATCAGGCCGCACGCCAGGAACAGGTTGTAGAACCCCACACCGAACGCCCACAGCCGGATCGCCGGCACGTCCGAGGCCGGCTGCCGGAACATCGAGTGGTGGACGCGGTGGATCAGGAACGCCTCGCACACCCACACGACCAGGTGAATCAGGGCCGCGACCGCCGCGGCGACCTGAGCCACGACGCTCACATCGTCACCCCGTGCCGTTCCAACGCCGAAAAGCCGTTCTCCGACAGATCGCGGAAGAACGCACCCATCACGTCCCCCACGGCGAACGCCAGGAACTGCACCGACGGCGTGTGCACGGTGAACGTGTGCGGCGCGTCGGGCGGGATCGTGATCGCGTCCCCCGGCGACAGGTCGTGCAGCTCGCCGTCGAGCAGCACGGCCATGCGTCCGTGCAGCACGTAGTAGACCTTCGGCCACGGCGTGCGGTGCGGCGGCGCGGCCTCCCCTCGTGGCGCGTCCACCTCGAACAACTCGTACGCGCCACCGGTGTCCTCGCCCGAGATCCGGACGGTGATCTTCGCGTCGGGGACGGTCAGCTCGTCACCCTCGCCGACTGTGCTCATCACGCCAACTGTGTTCGTCACGCCACCTGTGTTCGTCACGCCACCTGTGCTCATCATGCCGAGAAGCGTCCGCCCGCCCGGCACACGGCTGTATCCCGGAAAACTGGGATGCCCGAACCGCTCGAACCGCGCGCATACTGCCAACCATGTGGGAGGGTCGGGCGCTCGGCGTGCGACGCGACGTCACAGCGCTCGCCAGCGCGGGTCTCGACGTCGCGGAACTGCACGCGGCCGCCATCGCCCTGGTCGACCGCGTGGTCCCGTGCGAGCTCACCTGCTGGGCCTCGATGGACCCCGACTCGGGCGCGATCAGCTCGATGACCAGCGGCGTCAACCGCATCCCTGCGCAGTACGAGCCGGTGCTCGCTGCCTGCGAGTACGCGCCGGACGAGCCGCACACGTTCGCGGCACTGGCGCAGCGCGGCGACACCGTGGCCCGGCTGGAGGACAAGCGGTCCACGCGCCTCAACGAGGTCTGGCGCCCGCTGGGACTCAGCCACGAGCTGCGCGTGCTGTTCCGCGCCGACGACACGTGCTGGGGTGCGGCGGGCGTGGTGCGCACGAGCGACTTCAGCGAACGCGAGCTGGAGTTCATGGCCTCGGTCGCACCCGCGCTGGGCGCCGCCACCCGCCTCGCGGCCCGTACTGCGGCCCTCACTGCGGCCAGGCGATCGCACCCGGACACACCCGCGATCATCGTGGTCACCACCGACGGCACGATCCGGGCGTCGACGGCCTCCGCCACGCGGTGGCGGGACGAACTGGAAGAGATCGCGCCCGGCCGGTTCGCGGTGATGCTGCGCGCCGCCGCCGCGGGAGCACGCACCGGCGCGTTCAAGGCGAGGGTCCGCGACGCGCACGGCGGATGGATCCTGCTGGAGGCGAGCGAGCTCCTCTCCGACGACAGCTCCGAGGCGGCCGTGACGATCAGCCGGGCCTCCGGAACCGAGCTGATGGGACTGCTGCTCAAGGCCCACGGCGTGACCGCCCGCGAACAGGACGTCTGCCACGAGGTCCTCGCCGGGCAGCCGACTTCGGAGATCGCGGCGCGGCTCGACATCTCCCCCTACACCGTGCAGGACCACCTCAAGTCGCTCTTCGCGAAGTTCGGGGTGCGCAGCCGGGCAGAACTCGTCGCCAAGCTCAGCTAGGAACTTTCGGAGGATCGTTCCGCAAGCCCGGTTCTGCCAGCATGACCGCCATGTACTCCGACCGCGCCCTCGTCATCGGCGCCGGCTTCACGGGGTTGCTGGCGGCCAGGGTGCTGTCCGAGTCGTACGGCGACGTGGTCCTCGTGGAACGAGACCAGATCGCCCCGGACACCGAACACCGCGCCGGCACTCCCCAGGCCCACGACCCGCACACGCTGCTGGCCCGCGGCGCCGAGGTGCTGGACACCCTCTTCCCCCGTCTCGGCGCCGAGCTCGAGTACGTCGGCGCGGTCCGCGCCGACGTCGGCAGCGACTTCCTCATCCGGTCCGCCGCCGGATGGGCACCGCGCGACCACGTCGGCCTCAGCGTGCTCTCGACGTCGCGCGCGACGATCGAACGGATCATCCGCCGCCGCGTGCTGAAGCTGCCCAACGTGTCCCTTGTGGACGGTGTGACGATCGACGGCCTGCTGCACGACCGCGGCACGGTCACCGGGGTCCACGGCAGGCGCGAGGCCCCGCCTTCCAGAAACACAGTCAGAGACGCGGTTTCCGCGGACACGACCTTCACCGACTACGCGGACCTCGTCGTCGACGCGTCCGGCCGCAACAGCAAGCTCGTGTCGTGGCTCGCGGAACTCGGCGTGCACTGCCCGGCACCGATGATCGTCAACGGCCACCTCGCCTGCAGCTCACGCCTCTACCACGTGAACCCCGACCTGAAGCTCGACTGGAAGACCGCCCGCGAGTTCACCCACGCGCCCACCACGAAACGCGGTGGGGCGGTCGCCTCCGTCGACGGCACCCACTGGTTCGTGACGTTGTTCAGCGCCGGCGGCGAAGCGGCCCCGACGGACGAGGACGGCTTCCTCTCCCACGCCACCGCCCTCGAGTGCCAGGACATCGCGGAGATCATCAAGACGGCGACGCCCGCCTCGCCGATCCACCACGCCGGCAATCTGCGCAGCCGCTGGAACCGCTTTCACAAGGTGCCGAACTGGCCCCGCGGCCTGCTCGCGCTCGGCGACTCGGTCGTCTCGCTCAACCCCGTCCACGGGCACGGCACGACCCTCGCCGCCCTGAACTGCGCGGACCTCCAAACGCTCCTCCACGACCACGACCTGGCCAAGGAACCCCAGCTGTTCCAGCGCGCGGTCGCGAAGGCGGCATGGACCCCGTGGACGTCGGCGACCACCCACGACCTGGGCTGGAGCACCAGAAGGCGGTCGCCGAGCGCCCGGTTCGCGCAGTGGTACGCGAGGCGTCTGGCCGACGTGATCCCCCACAGCAAACAGGTCTATCGCGCGTGCGTCCGCGTCTCGCAGATGGTCGACCACCCGACGGCGCTCCTCAGGCCGGCCATACTGAGCAGGGTGCTGGCAGGAAGAGGGCTGGCAGGAAGGGTTCTCAGCGGATCGCGCCTTCAGGCCAGAGAACGGTGACCGGCACGCCTCGCGACCGCGCGTAGGCGACCACGTCCGCCGTTCCACCCGGCCCGCGTCCCGGCTGCCCGTCCCACACGGCGAGCAGCGAGTCGGACTCGTCCACCATCCGCTTGCCCGCCTCCATGTAGGCGTGCGGATCGGGCGTCACGAACGGCAGCTGCACGACCTTGCCCGCACGGGCGAGCAACCTGTCGTAGACCGGCTGGTACTCCTCGGGCAGCGTCTCGCGGTACCGGGAAGCCGGCAGCACCGCGACGAGCGACCCGCCCGCGTCCAGCACGGCCTGCGCGAACACCGCGTCCGCACCGTCCGCCAGACACGAAACACCCACGACAGCACCGGTTTCGGCAGCACCCGTCCGAGCAACGACGGCGCGGATCATGCGATCGACCTCCGCCTCCAGCTCCGCGGAGAGGCCCCGATGTCCGGTGATGGCGAGCTGCGTCGTCATCTGTGCAGGATAGGCGGCAAATGGGCTTCTCAGGAGGTCTGCTCCACCATCGACAGGTAGTGCGCGTTCGTCATGATCCCGAGGACGTTCCCGAACGGGTCGACCACCGACGCCGTCACGAACCCCTCACCACGCGGGCGCGGTTCGTCGTGCACCTGCGCACCGAGCTCCTGCAACCTCGCGAAGGTGCCCTCCAGATCGTCCACCGCCCAGTACAGGACGGCCCCCGCCGGCCCCGCGGAAGGGCTCACCTCGAACCTGCGGTCCACGATGCCCAGCTCGGCCTGGTGGTCGCCGATCCGGAACTCGGCGTACCCGAGCGTCCCGTCCGGCATCTTCCGCTCGAAGTACGCGTCCACGCCGAGGAACGACGCGTACCAGGCGCGAGCCTCCGCGACGTCGTCGGCGAAGTAGGTGACGGTCGACATGCCTCGCAACACGAGATCCTCCAGAAATTTTCGGGTCGGTCGGTTTTCACCTTCGGCCGTAAAGTGCTCATCCAGTGAGCACTTTCACCGGAAACCTGGAGACATGCGCGCAGACCGTCTGGTCGCCACCCTTCTGCTGATGCAGGCCCGCGGTCAGGTCACTGCCGCTGACCTGGCAAAAGAGCTCGAAGTCTCGCGAGCCACCGCCCGCCGCGACCTGGAGGCGCTGTCGGCGGCGGGCGTTCCCGTCTACTCCCAGCCGGGCCGCGGCGGCGGCTGGTCGCTGATCGGCGGCGCCCGCACCGACCTCAGCGGGCTCACCTCGGCGGAGGCGCAGGCACTGTTCCTGATAGCCGGCCCCGCCGCCTCCGTCGCCCCGCAGATCAAGTCGGCGCTGCGGAAACTCGTCCGCGCGCTGCCCCAGACGTTCCGCGCGGACGCCGAGGCCGCCGCCGAAGCGACGATCATCGACACCGCCGCCTGGGGCGAGGACACCAAGGACCGGCCGGGCCTCGTCGCGGTGCTGCAGGAGGCGGTGGTGCGGCAGATCCGGGTCCGGCTCACCTATCAAAAGCGCGGTGAAGCGCCGAAAGGGCGCGTGGTCGACCCGTGGGGACTCGTCGACAAGGACGGCACCTGGTACTTCATCGCCGGCACGAGTGACGGCCAGCGCACGTTCCGGCTCGACCGGATCCTCGGCGCCACGCTGACCGGCGCGAAGGCGTCGAGGCCAGCCGACTTCGAACTGGCGGGCACCTGGGACGAGATCGTCACGGCGATGGAGAGACGCCGCTCGGCGACGACCGCGACCGTCCTGGTGCCCACCCGGTTCCTCGACATCTTCAAACGACAGCACGGCCGCCACTGCACGGTCGTCGAGCACCTGGACGACCACGTGAAGGTCGAGCTGACCGCGCCGACCCCGCTCGACATCGCGCGCAACGTCGCCGGGTGGGGCGGCCTGATCACCGTCGAGTCCCCCGAGGTGCAGGAGCACCTGGCCGCGATCGGCGAGGAGCTGGTCAGCCGATACCGGCGTGCTTCTCCAGCCGGTCCAGCCGAGCCATGATCATCTCCAGGACCTTGGTGGCGTCCGGCGTGACGGACTGCATCTTCTTCGCGTGCACGATGCCGGCGAGCGCCGTCTGCACGGCCCGCCGGGTGCCCTTGAGGTCCGCGCCGAGCGAACGCAGCACCTCGCCGCCCCTGCCGTCCGGCTCGGCCACCAGCCCGAGCAGCAGGTGCTCGCAGCCCACGTAGTTGTGCCCCAGTGCGACCGCCTCGACCACGGCGAGCTCCAGCGCGTTGACCGCGTCGGACGCGAACCCCGCGCCCTCCTGGGGCTCCGACGGGAAGCTCAACGTCCGCGGGTCGATGTCGATCGCGCGCAGCACGTCGAGAGCCAGGTTGCCGCCTTCGTCGACGAGCGCCTGCGCCAGCTCAGAGGTGGTCACCACCGGTGCGACGGCGGCGAGCCGGATCACCGCGCGAAGGCGCTGGGTCATCTGGGTACCCCGCTCACCGTCGAGGTCGGCGACGGTGAAGCCGCGCACCGCCGTGATGCGCTTGACCGAGACCTCGAGCGCACGCTGGCAGATCGCTGACACCGGGAGGTTGAGGTCTTTGACGGTCTCGGCCAGATCGTCGGGGAGGTACACGTTGATTTTTGGCATAACCCCATATATACCCCCATATAGGGTTACAGTCAATCGAGAACGCGGCAACCGTCACACTTGCGGATGATCAGAGGGGACGGTCACGCGCGTGGAGGAGAGCAGCAGGCTCATCGGGAGCCGCTACCGGTTGAGGCAGAAGGTCGGCCAGGGTGCGATGGGAGTCGTCTGGCAGGCCTATGACGAGCAGCTTCACCGCGTGGTGGCAGCCAAGGAGCTGCTCGTGCTGGAAGGCGTCGACGACACCAAGATCGAACGCGCCAAGGCGAGAGCCATGCGCGAGGCCCGCCTCGCCGCCCGTCTCGAACACCCGAACGCCATCCGCGTCTACGACGTCGTGGAGGAGGACGGGCAGCCCTGGCTGATCATGGAGTACCTCCCCTCCCGCAGCCTCGCCGCCGTCATCTCCGAGCAGGGCACGCTGCCGCCGCGCGAGGTCGCCCGCATCGGCTGCTACACCGCCGCCGCCCTCGCCGCCGCGCACCGCCACGGCATCCAGCACCGCGACGTGAAGCCCGGCAACGTCCTGATCGGCGACCAGGAAGTCAAGATCACCGACTTCGGCATCTCGCGCACCACCGACGACGGCACGGCCACCGCGACCGGCACCGTCGGCACCCCGGCCTTCTTCTCCCCCGAGGTCGCGCGCGGCGAGGACGCGGGCCTCGCCTCCGACGTGTTCTCGCTCGGTGCCACGCTGTACAACGCGGTCGAGGGCGGACCGCCGTTCGGCACGGCCGACAACCACATCGCGATGCTGCACCGCGTGGCCAGCGGTTCGATCATGCCGCCGGCCAACGCCGGTCCGCTGCTCGCCCCCGTGCTGTTCCGCCTGCTCTCCAACGATCCCGAGCGCCGGCCGTCCATGGAGGAGGCGGTCCACCTGCTCGCCGCCGTGGTGAACGACTCGCCACAGGTGTCCGAGGCGACCGCCGTCATCCCCGCCACCGTCCAGCTGCCGGCAGAGGCCCAGCCGGAGGAGAAGGCGAAGCAGGACTCCGCGGCCGCCGCGGCCGGACTGGTGGCGGGTGCCGCTGCCGCCGAGGCCGCCGAGCTCACGGCTCCGAAGCCCGAGGAAACGCCCGCCGAACCGGCCGTTCCCGTTGCGGCAGAACCAGAACCAGAACCAGAACCGGAACCGCAGCCGGAACCGCAGCCCGAGCCCGCCCCGGCACGGACCGCTCCGGAGCCGGTGTTCGCGACTCCCCCGCCGGCACCTCCCGCCGAACCCGAGCAGAACCGCCGCAAGTTCCCGCTCGTCCCCATCGCGATCGTCCTCCTCGTGCTGGCGGTCGGCGTCGGGTCGTTCCTGTTGTGGCCCAAGGGCAACAACAACCAGGCGAACAACCCGCCCGCGTCGGGCTCCACGAGCACCACCCCGACCACCACGAGCCAGACGCAGCAGCAGCCTCCGACCGAGACGCAGACCCAGACTCAGACCACCACCCAGACGAACCCGCCGAACAACACCTCGAGCCAGGGCGAGACCCCGCCGCCACCGCCCGCGGGGCCGAAGAACGCCCAGGAGGCGATCACCGCGTACTACGCGTTGATCCCCGGCGATCTCCAGACCGGGTACTCGTTGCTCACCGACAGGTTCAAGGCGGCACGCGCCAGCTCGTTCCAGGAGTACCAGAGGTTCTGGAGCGCCTACACCGGCGTGCAGCTGTCCAACTTCGTCCCGCAGGGCGACAACGTCGTGACCGTGACGCTGCAGTACATGAAGGGTTCGGCCGTCTCCTCGACCGAGACGCACACGTACACGTTCGTGCAGCAGAACGGCAAGTGGATGATCGACAATCAGGCATGATCGCCACATGACCCGACGCGCACTCGTCACCGGAGCCTCCCGCGGCATCGGCGCGGCCATCGCCCACGCCCTCGCCGCGGGCGGCCACCAGGTCGCCGTCCACTACCGGTCCGGCCCGGCCGCGGCTCAGGCCGTCGCCGAGGGCCTTCCCGGCGGCGGCCACGTGACCGTCCAGGGCGATCTCGGGGCGAACCAGGCGGAGCAGGTCGTCGCCGAGACCGTGGAGAAGCTCGGCGGGCTCGACGTCCTCGTCAACAACGCGGGCATCTACTTCCACCACCCCATCGCCACGACCGGTTTCGAGGAGTGGCAACAGGCCTGGCGCCGCACGATCGAGCTCAACCTGTACGGCCCCGCCGACCTCACGTGGCACGCGGTCCGGCACATGACCGAGGGTGGCCGCATCATCAACATCGGTTCGCGGGGCGCGTTCCGGGGTGAGCCCGACGCTCCGGCGTACGGTGCCGCGAAGGCCGGTCTGCACGCGCTGACGCAGTCGCTCGCGCAGTCCCTCGCCCCGCAGGGCATCGCGGTCGCCGGTGTGGCACCGGGATTCGTCCGCACCGACATGGTCACCGACTTCCTGGCCGGGCCGGAAGGTGACGCGATCCGTGCGCAGAGCCCGTTCAACCGCGTCGCCGAACCGGAAGAGGTCGCCTCCGCGGTCGCCTGGCTGGCCACCGAGCACGCCACGTGGGCCAGCGGCACGATCATCGACGTGAACGGCGCTTCCCACCTGCGGTGATTCCCCGCACGGCGACCGGAACCAGTTCCGGTCGCCAGTTGATCTTCCCGACAACCGGTCTAGACCACTAACGTCGCGAGTGGGCGCTCGACGAAAGTGGAAGGCAACCCCTGCAATGCGTTCACTCCGCTCACGCCTCGGTGCCGCCGGCCTCGCGCTGGCCGCCGCCGCGGCGACGATGACAGTCATGGCGCCTGCCGCACAGGCCGCCTATCCCCAGGGATTCAAGAGCGTCGGCTACATGCCGTCGTGGTCCGGCAGCGTCAGCGCGATCCAGTACAGCAAGCTGACGCACATCAACTACTCCTTCGTGCTGCCGAACTCGAACGGCACGCTCCAGGGCACCCCCGACCCCGCCAAACTCCAGCAGCTGGTGAGCCTCGGCCACCAGAACGGCGTCAAGGTCTCGATCGCCGTCGGTGGCTGGAACAACGGCAACGACGACAACTTCGAGATCCTCGCGGCCAGCGCCAACGGCCGCACGACGTTCGTCAACTCCCTGATCAACCTGGTCAACCAGTACAACCTGGACGGCGTCGACATCGACTGGGAGTACCCGGATCCCGGTGCCGAGGGTGACAACTACACCCTGCTGATGCGCCAGCTCGGCGACGCGCTGCACAGCCGCGGAAAGATCCTCACGGCCGCCGTGGTGAGTGAGGGAGGCACGGCCAACGGCGTGCAGCCCGCGGTGTTCGGCATCGTCGACTGGCTGAACATCATGGCCTACGACGGCGGCAGCCCGCACGCGAACTACGACTGGTCGATCAACGCGGTCAACTTCTGGAAGGGCCGCGGACTTCCTGCCAGCAAAGCGGTTCTCGGCGTGCCGTTCTACAGCCGGCCGACCTACATCGCCTACCGCGATCTCGTCGCGCAGGACCCGGCCAACGCAGGCCGCGACTGCTACAACGGCAACTGCTACAACGGAATCCCCACGATCAAGCGCAAGACGACGTGGGCGGTGTCGAACGCGGGCGGCATCATGAACTGGGAGCTGTCGCAGGACACCACCGGCAGCACCAGCCTGCTCAACGCCATCTGGGAGGCCGCGTCCGGCGGCACCCCGCCCACCGGCGGCACGATCGTGGGCTACGGCGGCAAGTGCGTCGACGTGGCGGGGGCGAACTCGGCCAACGGCACGGCGGTGCAGCTCTGGACGTGCAACGGCACCAACGCCCAGCAGTGGTCCCGCAACGGCAACACCGTGCGCGCCCTGGGCAAGTGCCTCGACGCGTCCGGCACCGCCAACGGCGCCGTGACCCAGCTCTGGGACTGCACCGGCGCCGGCAACCAGCAGTGGACCGCCGAGTCGAACGGCCAGCTGCGCAACACGGCGTCAGGGAGATGTCTCGACGCCACCGGCCCCAGCTCGGCCGACGGCACCAGGCTCCAGCTCTGGGACTGCGCCGGAAGCCCCAACCAGCGCTGGACGTTCTCCTAGGAACTTCAGCCCGATGACGCAGGCGATGATCCCGGTGAGGAACACGATCTTCCACGCGGAGAGAGTCTCCTCACCGGTGATCACCGCCCACGCGACGGTCAGCGCCGCGCCGGTCCCGACCCACACGGCGTACGCGGTTCCGACCGGAATTCGTTTCATGGCATGGGAAAGCCCGGCCATGCTCAGTCCCGCGGCGACGACGAAGAGCAGGTAGAGCTCGTTCGACAACGCGGTCGCCCACACCGCTTCGAGCACGGCGCTGGCGAGCAGCACGACCCAGTGCATCAGCTCACCACCTTCAGTCCCGCGACGCAGCCGATCAACGCGACCAGCAGCAGCGCTCGTGCGACTTCGAGCTTCTCCTCACCGCGCAGCACCGCGACGAGCACCGTGAGCACGGCACCGACGCCGACCCACACCGCGTACGCCGTGCCGACGGGGATTCCGCGCATCGCCCACGCGAGCCCGACGACGCTCAACCCGATCGACACGACGAACACCACCACCGGCCACGGCCGACGAAACCCGCGCGACTCCGCGAGCGCCGTGGCCCACACCGCCTCCAGCACCCCGGAGGCCACCAGCACCACCCAGTACATTAGTACGACCGTACCAGAAACACTCGCCCATCCCGCTACGATCTACGCCGTATGGGGCCCAGCCTGGAGAACCTGCTCGTCGTGGGCGTCGCGTCGAGCGCGCTGTTCGACCTGACCGAGTCCGACGCGGTCTTCCACGCCGAGGGCGAGGAGGCCTACCGCGCCTACCAGGAAGCGCATCTGGACGAACCGTTCAGGCCCGGCGTCGCATTCCCGTTCCTGCGCAGGCTGTTGCAGCTCAACTCGCTGGGACCGCTGGTCGAGGTGATCGTCCTGTCCCGCAACTCCCCCGACACGGGCCTGCGCATCCTCCGCTCGGCCGCCCACCACGGCCTCGCGATCTCGCGGGCGATCTTCACGCAGGGACGCGCCCCGCACGAGTTCATGCCCGCGTTGAACATGTCGCTCTTCCTGTCCGCGCACGAGAACGACGTGCGCAAGGCGACCGCGGCCGGCATGCCCGCGGGCCAGGTGCTCAAGTCGTCGTTCCAGGACGACGACGACCCGGCGTTGCGGATCGCGTTCGACTTCGACGGCGTGCTGGCCGACGACGCGGCGGAGCGGATCTACCAGAGCGGCGGGCTCGACCAGTTCCAGCAGCACGAGGCCACGAACGTCGTCACGCCCCTCGATCCCGGACCGCTGCGGAACTTCCTGGCGGGCGTCAACCGGATCCAGCGCATGGCCGAGGACCGCATTCGCGTCTCGGTGGTCACCGCCCGGTCCGCCCCGGCGCACGAACGCGCGATCAACAGCCTCAAGGCGTGGGGACTGACGGTGAACGACGCGTTCTTCCTGGGAGGGCTCAAGAAGGCGCCGATCCTCGACGTGCTCAAGCCGCACATCTTCTTCGACGACCAGCGCGGCCACCTGGTCCAGACGGTGCCGTGCGTGCACATCCCGTTCGGGGTCACGAACGAAACGTGATCTGACATTGAGTAGCCGTACTCATGACAGTCCCGATGTGACCCAGGACTCTCAGGATCATGACTTCTACGACGCCCTCGCACACCCCGACGACCGGTGCGTTCTACATGCAGGCGGTCCTCTCGTTCGGGCTCTCGCTGACCGCGGTCGGCATCGGAGTCGTGTTCCTGCCGGTCGACGGGTGGGTGCGCGCGTTCCTGGGGATCGCGATGCTCTACACGGTCACGTCGGCGTTCACGCTGTCCAAGGTGATCAGGGACCGGCAGGAGGACACGTACATCACGAGCAGGGTGGACAGAGCCCGGCTGGACAAGCTGCTGGCCGAGCACGACCCGTTCAAGCTCGACGCCTGAGCCGGTCGATCTCCGCGGTGAGCTCGGCCCGGAGGTCGTCGTGGCGCGGGCCGAGCGCTGTTCCCGGGTCGGACCAGCGCTCGAGCGGGTACAGCCAGACGGGCCGGCCGACCAGGTGCTTCGGCTCCCAGTCGTAGCGCGGCCAGACGTGGGCGTGCAGGTACGGGTCCGTGTTGCCGAGGATCTCGAGGTTGACCCTGCGGAACCCGTCGTCGCGGCGGGCGCAGACGCGTTCGACCGCCTCGCCGAGCACGTCGAGATCGGACAGGAACTCGAGCCGCCGTGGCCGTGGCAGATCCGTGAGGCGCTGGACGTCCGGGGTGTCGGTCAGCAGGACGCAGTAGCCGGGGAGGAACTGGACGTCGCCGATGGCCGCGAAGCCTGCGGTGAGGCGTCGCAGGACGGTGGGGTTGGTGCCGCGCAACGACGTTCCGATGCGGTCCTGTTTCCAGTCCACGGTCAGGCCTTTCCGAGGGGTCCGGGGAGCGGCGAGTCCGAGCTGTCCGCACGTGGCCGCGTGGAACGAGAGGAGTTCGCGCATCGGCACCGCCTTGCGGCTTGCGGCCGCGATGTTCTCCGAGCCTTCCTTCGACCACAACGGCGGACACGTCGTGATCCCGTCCCGCCGTCCAGCATCGACATGAGCCAGTGGCCGTCGCCGCCGTCGAAGGTCTCCCACTCCAGGGTGTCCGGCGCGAAGTAGACGACCTGGCCCCGATCTCCCGGCCTGCCGACCCGGTCCGGATCCCTGCCGTTCAACGCGAACACACCGGCCAGCCGGGATCGTCCACCTCGACGAGTTCGGCGATGTCACGCACAGCATCCCCCACACGAGAAAGAGCCCCGGCCACAGCGACCGGGGCTCCCCCAAACCCAGCGACTAGACCCGAGCCAGCCCGTCCTCGATCGCCTTGATGATCGCCGGCCTCAACTCGGCAGCCGAGATGATCGCGTCCACCGACCCGACCTCGACCGCGCGCTGCACGCTGTGCACCCGGTCGAACTCCGCCGCCATCTCGTTCAGCTTCTCCGTCCGCACCGCCTGCCGCGTCGACGCCAGTTCGGCCGTCAGCGCCGCGCGCTCGGCGCCGGACGCCTCCGCCACCGCCGACTCCAGCTTCTTCACCCGCGGGTCGTTGACCGTGCGACCGTCGACCTCACGGGCGAACACCACTGCCGCAGCCGGGGCGCCGCCGATGACCGACGCGTACGAACCCTCGACCGCCAGCACCGTCATGGACGGGTTCAGGGCCTTCGAGAAGACCACGAACGCGCCGCCGTGGTAGCGCGAGATCACGCAGAACACGATGGGGCCGCGGAAGTTGACGATCGCGCGGCCGATTTCCGCGCCGTACTCCAGCTGCAGTTCACGCATCGACTCCGGCGAGCCGTCGAAGCCCGACAGGTTCGCCAGAACGACGAGAGGCCTGTTGCCAGAGGCCGCGTTGATCGCGCGGGCCGCCTTCTTCGACGACTTCGGGAACAGCGTGCCGGCCGTGTAGGTGTCGGGGCCGTCGGTGGGCGGGAAGCCGGTGCGGGAAACGCCTCGGGACTCGATGCCCAGCAGCGTCACCGGGACGCCGCCCAGGTGCACGTCCTGGACGACCGCGGTGTCCGCGTCGGCCATGCCCGCCCAGCGCTCCAGCACGTCGTGGTCCTGGTCGGACAGAGCGCGCATCACCGTGCGGATGTCGAACGGCTTCTTGCGGTCCGGGTTGGCCTCGACCGAGAAGATCTCGCCGACCGTGGCGAACGGGCTGTCGCCGACCACGTGCGGATAAGAGGACACGTCCCGGGAAACCGGGTCCGAAGTGGACACTCGGCGCGGGCCGGACTCACCAGGAGCGATGTAGCTGTGCTCGTAGTGCGCCAGCAGCACGTCGAAGGCGGACCGCAGGTTCGGGGCCCAGTACTGCGCCTGGCCGTTCGGGCCCATGACGCGGTCGTAGCCGCCGATGCCGTAGTTGTCCTCGGCCGAGACGCCGCCGGAGAAGTCCAGCGCCTGCTTGCCGGTCAGCACCATGGCCGAGTCCGGGGTCATGACCAGGATGCCCTTGGTGTGCATGAGCATCGTGGCCTCGGCGTTCCAGTACGGCTGGGCGCCGACGTTGATGCCGTTGACCACCACGTTGATCTCGCCACCGGCCTGGGTGAACTCGACGATCCGCTTCAGCGCCGCCGCGACCCAGTCCATGTTCTCGACACCGGAGCTCATCGAGATCTTGGCGCCGGACGACAGCGAGAACCACTCCAGCGGAACAGCCAGCGACGAAGCCAGGTCCAGCGCGTGGATCACCCGCGAGCACTCGGGCTCGGCCAGCGCGCCCAGCGACTTGGTCGGGTCGCCGAGCAGCACCACGCGCTTCATGCCCTCGGGGTACGCCGGGGTCGGCGTGGTCACCACACCGACGACGATGCCCGCCTTGTTGCCGCCGCGCGGGCGGTCCACCGGCACCAGCGCACCGTCGACCAGGTCGTGCTCCACGAACGAACCGCCGTCGCCCACGAGCATGTCGACCAGCTCGTACGGGTAGATCGTGCCGCGCGACTGGGCGCGCAGGACGTTCTGGCGGTAGTCGTCGAGCGGCTGGATCGGCTCGGTCGGCGGCTGCACGAACGAGAACCGCACGCCCGCGCCCGCGTCGTTCGCGATCCGGACGCCGATGTCGGTCAGCTCACCGGTCTCGCTGTCCTTGCGGCGCGCCAGGAACAGGACCTCCTCCAGGTCCAGGCCCGTCGTGGTCGGCAGCACGCGCTGCGCCACCGCGTCGAGGTCCTTCGAGGACAGGTCGGTGGGCGGCCACGCGTAGAGCACGACCCGGTTCGTGGCGAGGCGGGTCCGGCCACCGGACTGGGCGCGGGCGCGGCGGATGCCGTCCAGGCAGGCCGCGAGAACGTCCTCGGCGGCGGGCAGGGCCACGATCCGGCCGTCGTCGTCGCGCAGCGGGGTCAGGTCGCGAACCTGGCCCAGCGCCACCAGACGCTCGTCGGACTTGTTCGACTTGGCCACCGCGCGGAACAGGTACACGTCCTCGTCCACCGCGGGCAGACGGGTGAGGTCGAACTCCCGCAACCGTTCCAGCTGCATGCGTTCGGCGATGCGCGGGTGCAGCCCGCGCACCAGCCTCTCCTCGGCGAACCCGTTGGAAGACGGGCGGAACGTGAAGTGGTGGTGCATCGACTCGCCGCGGCGGCCCGCGACCGTGGTGGTGATGCGGGTGACCGTGGGCGGCAGCTGGTGCGCGGCGAGGGCGGCGCCCAGGGCCGCGGCCATCTCGTCCTGGTCGGACGGGCCGTCGGGCCAGTTGACGTACACGTCCGCGACGACGGCGCTGCCGTTGCCGTGCTTGACGACGTCACCGACGGCGTCCGCCAGCGCCGGGAACTCCACCGCGGTCGAGACGAGACGGGTCTGCTCCGGCTCGTTCTCCGCGATGAAGAACGCGCCGTTCACGCGTGGGTTCGCCAGCGCCTTGTTGGTGTAGTAGCGCCGTGCCAGCACCTCCAGCAACGGGGTGTTGTCCGCGCCGGGCTTGCCGATGCGCTGACCGAGCAGGCGCACCAGCGGTTCGGCGGACGCCACCATCGCCGCGATCCGCTCCTCGCGGTCGGCGGCCTGGGGCTGGGCGTCCAGGTGGATCAGGTGCTTGCGGACCTCGCTGTGCACGCGGGCGCGGGTGCGCCGCAGCAACGGCTGCGCGAACCAGGTGAACACCACGCTGCGGGCCAGGTCGGCGACCGCGGGGTAGCGGACCTGGGTGGCGGCGACGATGTGCTCCAGCACCAGGCCGACCTGCACGCGCTCGGACTCGACCGGTGGCGCTTCCTGCACCCACTGGCTCAGCAGGGTCGTCGCGACGGCCGCGTCGAACACACCGCGGCGCAGCGCGACGAAGATGCGGAAGACGGCCTGCTCCAGCTCCGGCGTGCGGTCGAGCTCCGCGATGCCGTAGTGGCCGATCACGTTCTTCAACCGGGCGCGGAAGCTCTCCGGCAGCGCGGCGCGGTCGGCGTCGAGCGTCTTGAGGTAGGTGTGGAAGTGCTCGCGCGGGGAGTGGATGTGGTTCTCCGGCTTGGTCTCCTCGCCGGCCGGGCGGTTGCGCGAGAGGTCGCACAGGTCGGCGAAGATGCCGAGCAGCTCGGCCTCCGCGACCAGCGGCCGCTCCCTCAGGTCGCCCCTCGCGTCCATGTAGTTCTTCAGCACCCGGTCGGTGTCCGCGGCCGTGGTGTCGAAGCCCAGCAGCAACGCGCGCAGGTCGTCGAGACCGCGAGTGACGAGCTCCTCCGGCCGGACGTCCGTGCGCGGTGCCGGCAGCTCCAGCTCGACCGACGACTCGGACTTCTGCTCGACCTCGGCGCCGTCGGCGTCCTCGATCTCCTCCAGCTTGAGCAGCGCACCACCGGCGGGCACCTGCGTGCCGACGACGACGGTGAGCTCCTTCAACCGCGCACGGAACGGCGCGCGCAGCACCGTCTCCATCTTCATCGCCTCGAGCACCAGGACGGGTGCGCCGGCCTCGACCTCGGCACCGACCTCCAGCGGGGTCGCGACGACGAGCGCGGGCATCGGCGACCGCAGGACACCGCCCTCGTCACGGGTGACGCGGTGGGTGACGCCGTCGACCTCGACCTGGTGGACGGGGCCGTGCGTGCCGGTGACGACGCGGAACCTGGTGCCGTTCACGGTGATCTGGCCGACGTGGTGGTCGAACCGCTCGACGTCGACGTCACCGGTCAGCACGGTGGCGGAGTCCGCTGCCGACACACCGACGCGGTACTTCGCGGCACCGATGCGGGCGACGTTCACGACGTACGGCTGACCGCGCAGCACGAACTCCAGCTTGCGCGCGCCCTCGTGGTTCGTGCGCGGCTGGCCACCGCGGGCGGACGCGAGCAGCTGCGTGAGGTTGATCTGCTCCTCGTCCTCGTACACCTCGATGGCGGCCGCGGCCAGCGCGATGGCGGAGTGGCGGTGCGAGACCAGGCCACCCTCGGCGCGGACGCGGTCGATCCAGGACGTGTCGGCGGAGCCGTCGATCACGGCGGGCTCGTCCAGCAGGTCGAGCACGAAGCTCTTGTTGGTCGTGCCGCCCTCGATGATCACGGTCGTCTCGGCCATGGCCCGGCGCAGCTTGCCGAGCGCCTCGTCGCGGTCGCGGCCGTACGCGATGATCTTGGCGATCATCGAGTCGAAGTCGGCGGGGATCTGCGAGCCCTCGGCCACACCGGTGTCGACGCGGATGCCGGGGCCCGCGGGCAGTTCGAGACGAACGATCGTGCCGGGGCACGGTGCGAAGTCGCGGTCCGGGTCCTCGGCGTTCAGGCGGGCCTCGACGGCGTGGCCGAGCTCGGCAGGCTTGACGCCCTCCAGCTTTCCGCCGCCCGCGACGTGCAGCTGCGCCTTGACGAGGTCGAAGCCCGTGGTGATCTCGGTGATCGGGTGCTCGACCTGCAGACGGGTGTTGACCTCGAGGAACGCGAAGAGCTTCTCACCGGGGTGGTAGAGGAACTCGACGGTGCACGCGCCGCGGTAGCCGACGGCGTTCGCGAGCCGTTCCGCCGACGCCTTCAGCTCGTCGACCTGGTGCTGCTCCAGCACGCAGGACGCCGACTCCTCGATGATCTTCTGGTTGCGCCGCTGCACCGAGCAGTCGCGGACGCCGAGCGCCCACGCCGTGCCCTGGCCGTCGGCGATGACCTGCACCTCGACGTGCCGAGCGCCGGTGACGAGGCGCTCCAGGAACATCACGCCGGAGCCGAACGCGCGCTCGGCCTCCATGCTGGTGCGGTCGAAGTTCTCGCGCAGCTCGTCGGGGGAGGTGATCTTGCGGATGCCGCGGCCGCCACCACCGGCGGTCGCCTTGAGCATCAACGGGTAGGTGACCTCCTCGGCCACCTTCAGCGCGTGCTCCAGGTTCTCGACGGCACCGCGCGACCACGGCGCGACGGGAACGCCGACCTCCTCGGCGATCAGCTTCGAGCCGATCTTGTCGCCGAGCTTGCGCATCGCCTCGGCGGACGGGCCGACGAAGGTGACCCCGACCTTCTCGCACAGTTCCGCGAACTCGGGGATCTCGGCGACGAAGCCCCAGCCGACCCACGCGGCGTCGGCCTTCGTCTCGACGAGAGCGGTCTCCAGCACTTCGAGGTCGAGGTACGGACGATCAGCCGCCAGGCCGAGGTTGTAGGCGAGGTCGGCTTCCCTGACGAAGGGCGCGGACTTGTCGACATCGGTGTACAGGGCGACGGTCTCGATCCGTTCCCCTGACTCGGCGGCGAGCTCACGGACGGCGTGGATCAGCCGCATTGCGGCTTCCCCGCGGTTGACGATCGCTACACGACTGAACAACGACTTGGCTCCTCGCGGACATTACGACCTCAGCGGCAGTCGCCGCCCACTCGACGTACACACTCTCGGCTACTACCGGGTAACAAAATCGCTGGATCGGAACGAGTTGAGCAGCGTGCTTTGTATGAAACCAACAAGGCACCAGGTCCTCGGCACAGCTTCACTTGAGCCCGTGTCCCAACTCACGGCCGGGCGCGGGCTTCAGCTGCGACCACCCGATCGCCGCCGCGAGCACGAGCGGTAACGCCGTGATCACCAGGGCGGTCTGGACGGACAGCGCGTCGGCGATCACTCCACCCGCCATCGCCCCGAGGGGCTGCCCCACACCGAAGGTCAGCATGCGCCCCACCAGGTTCACCCTCCCCTGGAGATGATCAGGGGTGATCATCTGGCGGACCGTGATGCCGTTGACTATCACGATCGTCGAGGTCAGGCCCCACAGCGCCGTGCTGATCACGGCCAGCTCCCACAGGTGCACGCCCACGAGCGACGCCGTCACGACCACCCCGGCGGAGAGCCCGATCGTCGTGACGTGACGGGGCGAGCAGGCGTCGCTGATCTTGGGCATGACGACGATCGCCGCGAACGACCCGGCCGCCAGCGCGCTGAACAACACCCCGATCCGCGCGTCGTTCTCGGGCACGTCGAACACCCGGAACGCGTACACGACGAGAAGTCCCGACACCGCACCGCCGTTGACGGCCTGACCGACGCCCAAGGCGGTGAAGAGCCGGACTGTGGGGTCCCTCCAGAGGAACTCGAGCCCTTCCCTGATGTCCGCCCGGAGAGAGATCCGGGGTTCCCGTCGCTGGTTGAGCGGCCTGAGGATCATCCGGACCAGCACCGCGGACACCGCGAAGCTCAGCGCGTCGAGCGCCATCGTCCCCGCCGGCCCGATCACCGCGATCAGCACGCCCGCGACCGACGGTGCCGCGATGTGCACGGCGGTCGATGCGCTCCAGATCGCACTGTTGGCCCGGACGAGGTTGTCGTTGCCGACGAGCGCGGGCACGGCACCGAAGTTGGCCGCGTCGAACCACACGGTCACGCTCGCCACTCCCCCGGCCACCACGAGCAGGTGGACCGGGGTCAGCGCGCCGGCCGCGGCGGCCACCGGCACGCTCACGAGCAGCGCGGCGCTGACGAGGTCGGTGACGACCATGACCGTGCGCCGGTGCATGCGGTCGACGAGCGCTCCCGCGGGCAGCCCGAACACCAGATAGGGCGCGGCCGTGAGAGCCGCGAGAGCGCCCGTGTGCACGGCGCTGCCGGTGAGCGAGTACATGAGGACGGGCAGCGCGACGCCCGACACCGCGGACCCGGCGTTCGAGATCACCCTGGCGAGCCAGAGCTTCCCGAACTCGCGGTCGGTCCACAGCCTCACCCGGTCGTGATCACGTCCGGACAACCCGCTCAGCTGCATATCATGGGCAAGTGCACAACTATGGCATCAAGGTGGCGACGGCGGAGGACCTCGGGGACGCGCGGTCGGTCATGCTCGACGCGCTGTACCGCGACTTCGGCACCGGCTACGTGCCGCAGTGGCACGACGACGTCATCGACCTGACCGGCCACTACCTGGCGCCGCGGCGGCACACCCTGGTGGTCGCGATCGACCGGCGGGACGGCACGGTCGCCGGGACCGCGGCCCTGGACTCGCGCGGACCACGAGAACCCGGCTGGCTCGCGCAGCGGTACCCGTCCGGAGCGACCGCGCAGGTGCGGCGGGTGTACGTGCGGCCGGAGCACCGGCGGCGCGGCCTCGCTCGGGCGATGGTGGCCGAGCTGCTGGCCTTCGCGCAGGCCGACGGTGGTTATCACTCGATCTACCTGCACGCCTACCGCCACTCCCCCGGCGCCCTGGACCTGTGGGAGTCCCTCGGCGAGGTGGTGTGGGAGGAGAACGGGATCGTGCACTTCGAGCTGCGCGATCCCGTCGTGGACTCCGGTCGTCACGAGGTCATGCCTGCGGAATTCGGATCACATCCCCGGGATGGATCACGTTCGGGTTCGTGATCACGTGCGGGTTCGCCCGCACCAGCCGCGTGTAGAGGTTGGCGTTGCCGTAGAACTGCAGGCTGATCGCGGACAACGTGTCGCCGGGCTGGATCGTGTACTCCAGGTACACGCGGTAGCCGGGCACGATCCGCGGCCCGTACACGACCGGCACGATGACCTTGTCGAGCTCGGCGCCGTCCTCGGGCGACGGCCAGAACACCTCGACGAAGAGCCGGTCGAGCGCGAACGACGCGCCGGAGACGTCGACGCTGATCTGGAACTGGCCGTGGCCGCCGATCCCGTCACCGGCCATGAACCCGCCGGTGACCTCGTCGTGTCCCTCGTGGATCCGGTAGTTGAACTGCGCCTCGAACGCACCGCCCGCGGTACCGGCGATCTGGACGTGGCTCCCGACCAGACCGAGCGGCCTCGGCTGCTGGACATCGATCGACATGGTGACTCCCCTTCCTCCTCTACTAGGTCGTGAGGAGGAACGGAGTCGTTGCCCGGGGTCACCCCGGTGGCGCAACGGCTGGTGGTGGAGGACGGAGTCGAACCGCCTTTGCGTCAGCTCCCGTTTTACAGACGGGCGGGGCTCCACAGCCCCATCTCCACCATTGCTCAAATGCATTTCTCATGCCTTTGAGCTGCGCGAACACCGATATCATGGCGTCGCACGCGAGACCTCTCAACCGAATTTCGGCGAAACACCTCCCGGGGTTTGCGCGATATCCGGGACGTGAAGGTGGTGGGACGCGGCCGGGAGCTCGCGCTGGTGCGATCGCGGCTGGACGCGGCGACCGGTGGGCTGGTGCTGTGCGGCGGCGAGCCGGGCATCGGCAAGACCAGGCTGGCGCAGGAGCTCGCGGGGCACGCGCTCGCGCTGGGCCGTCAGGTCGTGTGGGGACACTGCGTCGAAACCGCCGGCGCACCGGCGTTCTGGCCGTGGCGGCAGGTGCTCAAGGCGGTCGGCGCCGACCCGGACGTGGTGCTCGCGCACGACGCCGAGGTGCCGCAGGACCGGTTCCGGGTGTTCGACGCGATCGCGACCGCGCTGGACCGCGACGGCCTGGTCATCGTCGTCGAGGACGTGCACTGGGCGGACGAGGCGTCGTTGCTCGTCCTCGCGCACCTCGCCACGCTGCAGCGCAACGTCCTGATCTTCGCGACCTTCCGCGACCCGTGCCCCGCCGTCGCGGACCTCATGCGCTCCGCCGTCCGCATCGACCTGCACGGCTTGTCCGCGAACGAGGTCGCCGAGCTCGTCGGGCCTGAGCACGCTGCCGCCGTCACGTCACTGACCAGCGGGAACCCGTTGTTCGTCACGGAGATCGCCCGCGCGGTCGCCGACGGCACCTGGCGGGCCGACCAGCCACCGCGCAGCGTCCGCGACATCGTCACCGCCCGCCTGGCGAGGCTCGGTGACGACACCCGCGAGCTGGTCAGAACGGCCGCGCTGATCGGCCGCGACTTCGATCTGGACCTCGCCGCCACGGCGTCCGGCCGGCCGATCAGCGCGCTGGACGAGGCCACGACCCTGATCGACGCGACCGGGCACCGGTTCGTGCACGCACTGACCCGTGACGCTGTCGAGGCCTCGCTGACCACCGCGGAACGCCGTGCGATCCACCGCCGGATCGCCGAGGCGATGACGGACAGCACGCACTACGCCGACGTCGCTCGGCACTGGAACGCCTGCGGTGCCACGAAAGAAGCCCTCGCGTGGACGATCCGGGCCGCCGGGGACGCCGTCGAACGGCTGGCCTACGAGGAGGGCGCCCGCCTCTACCGCGTCGCCGCGTCGCTGGAGGACAGCCACGAGATCCAGGTGGCGTTGGGCAAGGCCGCGTACTTCGCGGGCGATCTCACGGGATGCGTCCAGGCCGCCCAGCGCGCCGCCGAGCTGGCGCGGACGCCCGAGCAGATCGCCGAAGCCGCGCTGGTCCTCGAAGCCGCCCCCGGCGCGGGGGTGAACGCGGTCGCGACCCCGTTGTGCGACAACGCGTTGCGCCACGACGTCAGCCCCGCCACCCGCGCCCGGCTGCTCGCCCAGCGCAGTCACCTCGCGTTCTACCGCGGCGAGCAGCACCGTCTCGACGAGCTCAGCCGCGACGCCCTCGAGGAGGCCCGGCGCAGCGGCGACGACCGCGCGCTCGCCGAGGCCCTGCACGCGAGGCAGGAGGCCTGTCCGGGACCGGCGGGCCGCGCGGAACGGCTCGGGCTCGCCACCGAGATGATCGACCTGGCGCAGCGCACCCGCAGCCCGCGCGGCGCGATGTGGGGTTCGCTGTGGCGGATCCACGCGTTGATCGAGAGCGGTGAACTCGCTGCCGCGCAAGAGGAACTGCCTGCTCTGCGGCTCGCGTGCGACCGCGTGGGCGGCCAGGTCCCGCAGTGGCACCTGGACGTCGTGACGGCGTGCCTCTCCCAGGCGCAGGGCCGGTTCGCCGAGGCGCAGGAGGTCGGCAGGCGCGCCTACGACCGCATGCGGGTGATCGAGCGCGAACCGGCGTCCGGCGCGTACTTCGCCCTGCAGTGCGGACTCGCGTGCCACCTCCCCGTCTCCGAGGACGGGCTCGCCCTCGCCCGCCACTTCCACGACCCACCACCGCGCTTCCGCCTGATGGCGAAGGTGACGCGGGCGTTCCTGTTGCTGCGCGCGGGTTTTCGCGACGAAGCGCTGGAGTGGTACCGCCGCACCGGCCCGCCCGGCGAGTGGGACCTGCCCGCGTTCTTCGTGCTGCCCGGTCTCGTCGACGCCGTGCTGGTGACGTCGGGCCTGGACCTGACCGACGACCTGAAGCTGGTGCTGCCGAGACTCGAGGAGTTCCGCGGCGAGCACGCGGCAGGCAACGGTGTCGCGTACATGGGCCCGGTGTCCCTCGCGCTGGGCCGCGGCCACCTGGCGCTCGGTGACCTCGACCAGGCCGTCACCGACCTCGCCACCGCCGTCGACGAGGCGTCGCGGGCAGGCGCCCAGGCGTTCGCGGCGGAGGCCCGCTGGCACCTCGCCGCCGCGTTGCGCGCACGGGGCGAGGACGCGGACGCCGTGCAGCGCGCCGCCGACCGCGCGATCCGTTCCCTGGGCATGACCGCGTTCACGACGGTGGAGCTGAGCAGCCGTGAACACGAGGTCGCGTCGCTGGTCACCGAGGGCATGACGAACCGCCAGATCGCGCGGCGGCTCGTGATCTCCGAACGCACCGCGCAGAACCACGTCCAGCACATCCTCACCAAGCTCGGCTTCAGCACCCGCAGCCAGATCGCGGCGTGGATGAGTACCAGGGCGAGTACTCCGGCGGATGGCTGACCAGCGCGAAGTTCCTAGGTTGAAGTCACACCGACTTCAGGAGGAACACCATGTGGCTCACCATCGCGACCCCGCCGACCGACTCCCTCGAGCAGCTCGACAAGATCATGGGCTCGGTCGTCCCGGACGGCCTGCGCGCCCGCTACGCCTGCCAGGCCGACGGCAAGTTCCAGATCATCGCCGTGTGGGACTCGAAGGACCACGCGGACCGCTTCTTCCGCGAGGTGCTGGGTCCCGTCCTCGCCCGCGTGCTCGGCCCCGAGCCGTCGGGAGCGCCCGCGGTCAGCGGCATGGAGGTGCTGCGCGAGTTCATCCCGGCCACCGCGTGACCGCGTGAGCTTCGCCGGCCGTTAAGCACCTGCAGAAGTTTCGTCCGTTACTCGCCCGCCGGACGTGCCTCCGGCTCTGATGGCGTCTGCAAGTACCACTCAGTGTCAGAGTTGGTGTCGCCGCTGGTGATCAGTGGTTAGTGTCCGGCCCTGGTCGTGGGGTGACTCTCAAGTACCACGCCCCCGGTAACGGGTGGCTTGTGTTGGAAATGTCCACCGCGACCAGGGTCCTCGGACCGGCCGGCCTGACTTGATAGAAGCGTGGCCTAGACGCTGTACCAGCCTCGACTGAGGTGTGTCGTCCAGCCGGTCCGAGGGAATGTGCTGTCTCCCTTGGCTGAGAGGACGAACACGAGTGTCGATGGTGGTCTGTGGGATCGATCCGCACAAGTCAACGCTCACTGCGGTCACCGCTGACGCGGTCGGCCGCAGGCTGACCCAGCGTACGGTCGGCGCGCGGCCGGAGAACTGGCTCGGGCTGCTGGCCTGGGCGCGAGGCCAGGCCCGGGAGGTGCTGTGGGCGGTCGAAGACGGCCGCGGCCTGGCCGGTGGCCTGATCCGCTACCTGCTCGCCGCCGGGCAGCGAGTGGTGCTGGTGCCGCCCAAGCTCATGGCCCGCGCCCGCTCCTCGGCCCGCACGCGCGGCAAGTCCGACCCGATCGACGCGCTCGCCGTCGCCCGCGCCGCCCTGCGTGAGGACGACCTGCCGGTCGCGCACCTCGACCAGGACGCACTGGATGTCCGGCTGCTCACCGACCACCACGACACCCTGGTCGAGCAGCGCACCGCGACGATCAACCGGCTGCGCTGGCACCTGCACGACCTCGACCCCGCCCTGGAGGCCACCGCCACCCTGACCAGCGTCCGCGGCCGGCAGCGACTGTCCGAGCGGCTGCGGGCCCTGCCCGTCTCGGTCCGCCAGGCCCTGGCGGACGAGCTGCTGGCCGACATCACCGCACTGACCCGCCGCGTCCGCGAACTCGAGCGGCGCATCGGCGAGCTCGTCCGGCCGATGGCGCCCACCCTGCTCGACCTGACCGGGATCGGCGTGCTCACCGCCGCGAAAATCATCGGCGAGACCGGCGGCATCACCCGGTTCCCCACCAGCGCGGCCTTCGCCGCGCACAACGGCACCGCGCCGATCCCGATCTGGACCGGCAACAAACCGACGTTCCGGCTGTCCCGCGGCGGGAACCGGCAACTCAACGCCGCCCTGCACCGCATGGCCATCACCCAGCTACGCCGCCACCAGCCCGCCCGTGACTACCTCGACCGATACCTGCAACGCCGCCCGCACGCGACCCGCAAAGCCGCGCTCCGCGCCCTCAAACGCCACCTGTCCGACGTCGTCTACAAAGCACTCATCACCGACCTGGCCAGCACAAACAGCGAACTACCCGCCACCGCTTGACATAGAAGCTTCCAACTCAACATCAACAGGCACTTCCCTACTACCAACAGGGCCGTGCGGCACAGCCGGCGACGAGCGGGTTGGGTGCAGGTAGCGGCGATTCGATCAAGAGTTGGTGGTACTTGCAGACGCACTCGGCACCACGAGCCTCATAGGTGTCGGACAAGCCTTCTGACCAGGTGCTTAGTTGAGCGCCGCGATCGACACATTGAGAGCGCCGGCGAAGCTCACCCACGCCAGATAGGGCACCAGCAGCAGCGCGGCCGTCCTGCTGCGCCACCAGAACACGACCGCCAACGCCACGATCGACAGCCACAGCAGCACGATCTCCGCGAACGCGACCGCGTACCAGCCGAGCCCGAAGAACAACGGCGTCCACAGCGCGTTCAACACGAGCTGCACGCCGAACATCGTCAGCTCACCGCGCCCGGCACCGTTGCGCCACGCCAGCCACCCGGACAGCGCGATCAACGCGTACAGCACCGTCCACACCGGACCGAACAGCCAGGCGGGCGGCGCCCAGGACGGCCGCTGCAGGCCGAGGTACTCGTCACCCGCCGACACCGAGAACAGCGATCCCACCACGGCGGTCGCCACGACCGCCGCGACGAACACGAACAGGACCCGCACGGGGTGGTGGCGCAACGGCAACGTGGTCATGAAGAACTCCCGACAGGCAGGGCGCGGATGATGGCGAGCACCGTGGCGCGGCTGGGGGCCGCCCGTTCGGCGTCGTCGAGCAGGGTCAGTTCGTCGGCGAGCACGGCCTGGCGGATCGCGTCCCACCGGCCGGGCACCTCACGCGCGAGCACCTCGACCAGCCGTCCGCGCAACGCACGGCCGGCAGGGTCGTCGGACGGCAACAGCCGCCAGTGCGCGCGCAGAACGCGCTCGGCCACGTCCTCGCCTCCCACCGCCCACGCGAGGCGGATCATGCGGTCGGCGAGGCTCATGCCCCGGAGTCTAGATTCGATTCAAAATCGTTTCAACTGCGGTCAGGAGCGTGTCCACGCGCTGAACGCCCTCCGGCAACGCCACGCCGTCCCATCCCGGCCCGCCCACCAGCACCGGGACACTGTTGATCTCGGTCAGCGGCACCTGGTCCGCATACACCCGGTCGTGTGCCCACACGAAGACGATCCGCGGCCCCACCCGCGTCACAGCGCTCACCAGCGCGGCCGCCGGAACGCGGGCGCCGAGGTTGCGCGACACGCACCCCTGCTCGGCGAGCGCCGCCGCGAGCACGTCCAGGGGCAGGCTGTGCTGCTCGTCCGGCGCACACGCCAGCAACGCCGAAGGCGCCCCCACCGCGACCCCGGACACCCGCATCGCGTCGGAGATGCTCCCGCTCGCGACGTGCTCGACCTCGACCCCGCAGGCCTGCGACGAGACCCGCTCGCCCATCTCGACGAGGAACGGCATCAACACCGCGTCCCACGTGTGCACAACACCGTGGCGCGCGATCAGCCCGACAGCCACCCTGCGCATCCTCGCCGCGTCGAGCTGGTCGGCGGCCCCCTCGAAGTCGAGGTCACCGGACGGCACCAGGGACGCGGCGGCCGACGCGGGCGCCACACCCGAGTTCGTCAGCTCGACCATGCTCTTCAGCCGTGCGACGTCATCTTCGCTGTAGCGGCGATGCTTGCCCTCGTGCCGTGTGCTGGGACCTAGTCCGTAACGGCGGTCCCACGTGCGCAGGGTCGTGGGCGAGATGCCGAGCATCCGCGCGACCGCTCCAGCACTCCACTCCACCGCTCACCTCCGTCGCATCGATTTTGAATCGTAAAGCGCGGAGGCGCGGACGCACGCGGGGCCCTTCCGTGTCGCCTGAGCGAACGAAAGCTCCCCGCGTGCACCAAAGGACGGAGCGGAGGTGGCGTGATGGTGGCGAGGTCGGGCGTCCAGCACCTGGTCGAGCGCCCAGTCCGCAACCGCGATCGGCCAGAAACGACCTCGGACCGCCCGGTGTGGACGGTCCGAGGTGGACGGTGCTACTTCTTCTTGCCCGTGAACAGCTCCTTGAGCTGCGTGCCGCGGCGGCGCAGGCCCCACTTCGTCACGCGGATCAGCGCCTCGCGGACGATGTTGCCGCTCATCTTCGACTCGCCGAACTCGCGCTCCTGGAACGTGATCGGCACCTCGCGCACGCGGAAGCCGAGCTCCAGCGTCCGCCACAGCAGGTCGATCTGGAAGCAGTAGCCGGCCGACGCGACCGAGACGAGGTTCAGCTTGCGCAGGGTGTCCGCGCGGAACGCCCGGTAGCCGCCCGTCATGTCGCGGATCGACGCGCCCAGCGCGAGCCGCGAGTACAGCGAGCCGCCCAGCGACAGCAGCTTGCGCTTCGCCGGCCAGTTCACGACCTCGCCGCCGGGCACCCAGCGCGAGCCGAGCACCAGGTCGGCCTTCGGCAGCGCGTCCAGCAGGCGGTGCAGCTGCTCGGGGGCGTGCGAGCCGTCGGCGTCCATTTCGCACACGACGCCGTAGTCACGGGCCAGCGCCCACTGGAAGCCGGCGACGTACGCGGCGCCCAGGCCGGCCTTCTCGGTGCGGTGCATGACGTGGACCCGCTCGTCGGCGGCCGCCATCTCGTCGGCGAGCTGGCCGGTGCCATCGGGGCTGCCGTCGTCGACCACCAGCACGTGCACCTCGGGCAGTGCCGTGTGCAGTCTCTTGACGATCTTTCCGATGTTGTCCCGCTCGTTGTAGGTCGGGATCACCACCAGCACCTGCCCGAGTTCCTGGTCAGGCTGCTGCGCCATTCGAGTCCTTCCGTCGTCGTGCGAAGCCCAGCGCCAACGCGGCAAGGCCCGCAGCGGTCATCACCCACTCGGGCCAGGCTCCTAGCCAAGTCGCCAGCGTAGTCTGCGACCGGAGTGGCAGCTCCGCGACCAGGGCACCGGGCACGAACAAGCCAGTCTTCTGAGTGACGGAACCGTCGGGTTCGACGATCGCGCTGACCCCCGACGTGGCCGCCACGACCACTGCCCTGCCGTGCTCGACGGCACGCAGTCGCGACATGGAAAGCTGCTGGTAGGTCATCTCCGTGTACCCGAACGTGGCGTTGTTCGTCGGGATCGCGATGATCGTCGCGCCGGCCGTCACGGAGTCGCGGACCACTGAGTCGAACGCCACTTCGTAACATGTGTCAATCGCGACCTTCGCGGGCCCCATGACGAAACCGTCCGGGTCCGAACCGGGCTGGAACACCCCCGCACGGTCCACGGTGGACGTGAACAGCCGGAAGAACGACCGCATCGGCATCGTCTCGCCGAACGGCTGGAGCTTGCGCTTGGTGTAGGTGTCCGTCGGCCCCTTGCCCGGCTCCCACAGCACCACGGTGTTGCGCGGCAGCCCGTCCTTCCGGTCGACCACCACGGCACCGACAGCGATCGGCGCCTTGATCGCGTCGGCGGCCGCGTCGATCGCCGCCGCCGCGTCGACGTTGCGGAACGGGTCGATGTCGGACGAGTTCTCCGGCCAGATCACGATGTCCGGCTGCTTCACCTTGCCCGCGGCGACGTCCGCGGCCAGCTCGATGGTCTTCTTCACGTGGTTGTCGAGCACGGCCCGGCGCTGCGCGTTGAAGTCGAGCCCGGCGCGCGGCACGTTGCCCTGGATCGCGGCGACGGTGACGGTCCCGGCCGAGGCGTCGACCCCGACGGGCACGACCAGCCCTGCCAGCAGCGGCACCAGGAACAACGGCACGCCGAGCTTCCAGTTCTTGAGGACCCAGAACAGCCCGAACCCGGTCAGCACCACCGCGAACGACACCAGCGGCGCCCCGCCGAGCGAGGCCAGCGGCAGGTACCAGCCCTCCGGCTGACCGAACGCGATCTTGCCCCAGGTGAAGCCGCCGAACGGGAACACCCCGCGCAACGCCTCGTCGGCCACCCACAGCAACGCCGCCCACAACGGCCACCCCGGCACGCGCGACGCGAACGCCATCGCGGCCGTGCCGATGGAGATCATCAGCGCGCACGCCAGCGCCAGCGGCAGCCACGCGATCAGCCCGACGAACTCACCGGTCCACCGCAGCAGCGGCACCATGAACCCGAGCCCGAACAGCAGCCCGTAGCCGAACCCGGCCCGCACGCGCCGTTCGTGGATCGTCCAGGCGAGCAACGCGAACCCGACGGGCGCCAGGAACCACAGCGGGCGCGGCGGGAAGCTCAGGTAGATCAGCACGCCGCCAGCGACGGCGAGTGCCACGCGCAACAGCACCGGCGGGCTCACTCGGCGCTTGCGAGCGGGCAATTCCGGCGATTCCGGCGCAATGGGGGGTGCGACCACCCGATCAGCCTACGAGGCCCAGGAGTAGACAGAAGGTATGACCTACGTCGATCTTGTGTTGCAGCGGCTCTCCACAGACGGCGAACGTGAAGCGGTGATCGGTGGCGACACCAGACTCACCCGCTCCCAGGCACGCGACCTGCTGTTCCGGCTCGCGGACGGTCTCGTCCAACGCGGCGTGAAGCCGGGCGACGGCGTGGCGGTGTACGTCGGCAACACCCCCGAGGCAGTTCTGTTGAACCTCGCCGTCCACCTGCTCGGCGGCCGGCTCGTGTACGTGCCGCCGGAGCCCGGTCCCGCCGAGCTCAAGGCCCTCGTCGAACGGGCAGAGGTCGCCGGAGTGGTCGTCGACCCGTCGTTCGGCACGCAGATCGACGGCTGGCACCTCCAGGACCTGCCCGGCGACCCCGTCGAACGCACCCCGGCCCCGGACTTCGCCACCGTCGCCTACACAGGGGGCACCACCGGGCTGCCGAAGCTCGCGGTGCACCGGCCCAACCCTCTCGCCGCCACGGATCCACGTGCGTCCATGCCTCCGGTGAACATGCTGTGCAACACCCTGATCACCCACGGCAGCGGTGCCTCCATGTCGAAGGCCGCGCTGGTCACCGGGTCGAAGCTGGTGCTGGGCCCGTCGACGTTCGACGCGGACACGTTCGTGCGGCTGGCCCGCGACGAGAAGATCGCCGTGACGATGTTCGTGCCACCGATGTTGTACGAGGTGCTCGACCGCCCGGACTGTCCCGGCCCGCAGTTCGGCATGGTCCTCGTCGGCGGCTCGCCACTCGCCCCGAGGCGGCTGCGCCAGGCGATCGAGAAGTGGGCCCGGTCGTCAACCAGGGGTACGGCATGACCGAGGCACTGGGCATCTCGATGATGCCCGGCGCCGACATCGATCTCGACCGCCCGGAAACCCTGCGCACGGTCGGCAGGCCCGACCCGGCGATGGAGGTCGAGATCCGTGACGGCGACGTGTGGGTGCGCGGCCCGTTCGTCATGGAGGGCTATTGGGGCGAACCGCCGTTGAGCGAAACGGCCGACGGCTGGTTCAACACCGGCGACATGGGCTATTTCGACGACGACGGCTACCTGTACCTCAACGACCGCAGCAAAGACGTCATCGTCACCGGCCGGACCTCGGACAACGTCTATTCACGCCTGCTTGACGACTTCCTCGTCACGCTTCCCGGCATCCGTCAGGCGGCAGCGGTCGGGCGGCCGGACGAGGCGCTCGGCGAGGTCGTGCACCTCTTCCTGGTCACCGACGGGCAAGAAGATGTCGATGTCGACAGGATTCGCGATTCGGTGGTGGCCGAACTGGGTGATCTTTACCAGCCCACAGGCGTCACGATCGTTCCGCAGCTCCCTCTGACGAAAGTGGGAAAGGTCGACAAGCGCAAGCTTCGTTCCCACTTTCGGTAAGGTTCGAGGTAAATCAGGAGGTGACGGATGCCCCGTCCAAGCGTGGAAGCCGAACGCAAGGCGCAGATCCTCGCGTCCACCTGCAAGGTGATCGCGGCCGAGGGCTTCCGCCACCTCCGCGTCTCCGACGTGGCCAAGGACGCGGGCGTCTCCGGTGGCACGGTCCACTACTACTTCGAGACCAAGCGCGAGCTGACCGACGCGGCGTTCGAGCACTGCTTCGAACAGTCGGTCGCGCGCCGCCGCTGGATCCTCGAGTCGGACGAGCCGCCGCTCTCACGCCTGCGCATGGTCGTCGAGTCGTACCTGCCGGAGGGCGCGGAGACCGTCGAGGCGTGGAAGGTCTGGGCCGAGCTCTGGGTCGAGGCCATCCGCAACCCCGAGCTGCAGGAGCTCAACGAGCGCTTCTACGGCGAGTGGCGCGACATCGTGGCGAGCATCTTCCGCGACGGCCAGCGCTCCGGCGACATCCACGCGCCGGGCGACCCGGTCGAGCTGGCGAACATGATGGTCAGCATGCTCGACGGCCTCGCGCTTCAGGTGCTGGCGGGCTCGAAGGCCATGACGGTCGACGCCATGCGCACCACCTGCCTGAGGTTCGTCGACCAGCTCTCCACGGCGTCCGTCGGGTAGCCCGTCCCGCCGACCGCGACGCACAGGACGATCAGCAGCACCACCGGCGTGCGCGTGAAACCGAGGAACAGCAACCCCTTCGGCACGGGCACGGTCTCCGCGAACCGCTGCGCCTCGCTCAGCAACAGCCCGCCGAACATCAGCAGCAGCACCGCCAACGGCATCGTGCGCCCCATCGCGTTCACCGCGACGAGCGACGCGCCCGCGGTGGTGACGATCGCAGCCGTGAACCACCAGTGGTGCGGCGAGTGCCAGGGCCCCTTCCCGCTGTGGGCCATGAGCCAGTCACCGAACAACACCGCGATGACGGTGAGCACGAGCACCCGCAACGCCGTGAGCACACCGTGCCCGTCGGCCTCGTACGCGATCGGCACGTAGGCGATCCCGAGCGAGACGAGCGGCGTCACCGCCAACACCCGCGCGACCCTCGTGACGGCCGGCCGCTGCGGCGCGGGCGGCCGCATCGCCACCTTGGCCCTGACCCGTTCCGCCTCACCGACCTTGCTGCGTGCCGCCTCCGCGTCCCCCTGCTCCCAGACCACCCACACGAGCCCGAGGAACACGACGACCCCGAGCACCACCGCGTACCCCGTGAGCTGCCGCGGCCCGTAGACCCACCCGATCCCGCCGACCACCACGCACAACCCGAGCCGTATCAACGACCCCAGCTCCGGCCGAGCACTGCGCCACGTCTTCTGCGGCCACGACGTCAGCACCAGCCGCCGCGTCACGAACCACACACTCGCTCCCGTCGCCACGGCCGCCAGCCACATCGCGAGCCCAACCCCGGGCTGCCGCAACGACTTCGTGTCACCGAAGAGCACCACGGCCGCGACGAGCGCGACGACCGCCGCCGGAATCCTGAGCCGCCCCAAGGCCCACAGGTGCTGACGCACCCACCGTTCGCGGTTGCGCCAGGCGGACTCCCCCGCGACGAGAACGAGAAGCCCGAGCGCGCCGAACGCGATGGGGTTGCCGGCGAGATGCGCCGTGGCCAGCACCCCGATCGGCAGAGCCCTCGGGATCGGACTCTCCGCGAGAGTGACGCTGCGCAACGGCGACGGCTGCCCGTTGAGCTCTTGGGCGCGCAGCCACTGCCACGCGCGCCAGAGCAGTGGGACGTACACCGCGACGAAGACCGCGTCGACGAGAAGGTCAATGCTCATCTCGGCCTCCCCAAGGGTTGCGGGACAACCGTGGAGTCGCAGGTCAGAGCGTCGGGGTTACGTGCTGTAGCTCATCCGGGTGAAATCAGGGTTCATCCCCGATGCAACACGTGGACTAGTTGGCGCATTGTGGGTATATGACCACGAAGGTTGCTTTGAGCAGGCCCAGGACCAACCGGATGATCGCGGGTGTGTGCGCGGGGCTCGCCCAGCGCTGGGGCATGAAGGCGAGCACGGTGCGCATTCTGTTCCTGCTGTCCTGCCTTCTGCCCGGACCGCAGTTCGTCGTCTACCTCGTGCTCTGGGTGATCATGCCCGACCGCGGCTACTGACCGACCGCAGGAACGCCGTCCACGCTGCCGGGCTGACCGGCAGGTGGGTGGCGCATTCCGACGCACATCCGAGTCGTCTTCGCTCAGCGCGACGCTGTCCAGCTGCTTCACCACTTGCTGGTAGAGCTCGATCGATGCCTTGTCATCGAGGAACAGCGCCGTGTTCATGCTGCCCTTGTAGCCGCTGCGTCAGCACGTCAGCGCCTCCGACCGGCGCGTACAGAGCTGGTTCGTACACGTAGAAGGCGAACTTCCGGTGTGCTGCCACGATACTTCGCCGTTCCATCCGCTCAGCTACCCACGCGGAAACACCCTCGGCTTCGATGAATGGGGATCCCTCAGCCAGAGCGCGCGCGTACAGCTCGATTTGCAGCATGCCCGGCAAGTACAGCGAACTCCAGTGCACGATCTCCTTCGCGATCCGCTCGTGCTGGTTCAGCGTCCGGACGTGCGGCGTCAGCACCAACTCGAGGAGTTGGAGCCAGCACTTTTCCCTCGACTCCAGGAGGTGCTTGAAGTCGTCCGGTGTGGCCTGACAGACGCCCAGCAAGTAGGTGAACTCTTCGAGGCTCACCCCGCCCTTGCCGTTGACCAGCACAGTGGACACTCTCTTTGACATGTCGGCGAAACTACTGAGGTTGAACAGTCAGGATGCACACGGCGTGTCGCCCCTGGTTGTT